>QHYZ01000074.1 GCA_003225295.1 Acidobacteriota bacterium
CTCCTCCAGGAGCTTGGATCTTTTGGTTTCCAAAGTATCGACATCGTCAGGCATAAGGGATTCCTTTCTGTACCGCAGATTGTCTGTACGTATATAGACGTTCAGAACAATGTCACAAAAAAAGAAATCCCGCAAGATGGCACCTCCATGTCGCTCACCCGCCTGGGCCCCCCGAATTGACGCAGCCGCTTTTCCCCTCGTATAGTCGAAGATTACTCTGAACGACAGGAGATGCGTCGAGAGCGGGCAGCCAAGCTAGCCCCTGCACTGGAGAAGCGCACCGCATGGCTCGCGAAATAGCCAAGGCGTACGAACCGCAGCAGATCGAACCGCGCTGGGCAGACTTCTGGGTAAAAGAAGAACTGTTCAAGGCGGATGCGAATGCGCCCGGGCCGGTGTTTTCGATCGTCATTCCGCCGCCGAACGTGACCGGATCTCTGCACATCGGGCACATGCTGGACCATACGGAGATCGACATCCTCACACGCTGGCACCGGATGAGGGGATTCAACACACTCTATTTGCCGGGAACGGACCACGCCTCGATCTCGACGCAACGGGTGGTTGTGCGGCAATTGGCGGAACAAGGAATCGATTATCGAAACCTGGGACGCGAAGAATTCGTGAAGAGAGTGTGGAGGTGGAAAGAAGAGTCGGGGGGCATGATCACCCGGCAAATGAGACAGATTGGGGAGAGCTGCGACTGGTCGCGCGAGAAGTTCACGCTTTCTCCGGAATTGTCACGCGTGGTCATTGAGGTGTTCGTCCGGCTCTATGAGGAAGGGCTGATCTACCGGGAGAACCGGCTGTTGAATTGGTGTCCGGCATGCCTGACAGTGCTGAGCGATTTAGAAGTGGTGCACGAGGAGCGGCAGGGACACTTGTGGTATATCAAGTATCCAGTCGTGGGGACGCCGGAGTTTCTCGTGGTGGCAACGACCCGGCCGGAGACGATGTTAGGCGATACGGCCGTGGCGGTAAATCCGGAAGATGAGCGGTATGTGCACCTGGTTGGCAAGAAAGTGCTGTTGCCACTGATGAACCGCGAGATCCCCATCATTCCCGACGCGATGGTCGATCGCAAGTTCGGGACAGGTGCGGTAAAAATTACCCCGTCGCATGATCCCAATGACTTTGAGGTGGGACGACGGCACAAATTGCCCCAAATCGACGTGATGACCGACGATGGCAAAATGAATGCGGTGACGGGAGTCTACCGGGGGATGGACCGCTTCGAGGCGCGGGGAAAGATTGTTGAGGATTTGAAGGCGCTGGGATTGATGGAACGGGTCACCGATCACACCAGCGCTATTGGGCTTTGCGAGCGGAGCAAGACGATTGTCGAGCCGCGCGCATCGACGCAATGGTTCTGCAGGATGAAGCCGATGGCGGAGCCGGCGATTGCGGCGGTAGAACGAGGGGAGATCCTGATCGTGCCGGAGAACCGGCGCGAAGAATACTTCAACTGGATGAGGAATATCCGGGACTGGACGTTGTCGCGGCAGCTCTGGTGGGGACACCGGATCCCGGCATGGTATTGCAAGGAAAACAGGCACGTCACGGTGGTGCGCGAAGCGCCCGCGAAGTGTGCGACGTGCGGGTCGACAAACCTCGAACAGGATCCCGACGTTCTGGACACCTGGTTCAGCTCGGGGCTGTGGCCGTTTTCGACGCTGGGCTGGCCTGCAGACACGCGGGATTACAAAACGTACTATCCAACGAGCCTGCTGATCACCGGATACGACATCCTGTTTTTCTGGGTGGCGCGGATGATCATGATGGGAATTCACTTTACGGGCAAGATCCCCTTCCGTGCCGTTTATCTGCACTCGCTGGTGCGTACCGGGAGCGGCGAGAAAATGTCCAAGTCCAAAGGGACGGGACTGGACCCGGTGACACTCAATCAGCAGTACGGAACAGATGCGATGCGCTTCTGCCTGGCGGCTATGGCCGCGCCGGGGACGGACATCGTGCTGACCGAGGACAAACTGGCAAGCGCACGGAATTTTGCAAACAAGATATGGAATGCGGCGCGGTTCCTGTTCGTGAATCTGGACAAGTTCGAGGAGCGTGGGGCGAACTTGGAAGAGCTGGCGGCGCCGGAGGTGCGTGCAAAGGCGCCCTACGCCTATGGTGGCAGCGTTCCGCTGGTGGATGCGTGGATGTTTGCGCGGCTGGCGGCAACTGTGGAGTCAGTCAATGAAGCGCTGGCGAATTACCGGTTTCACGAGGCTGCTCAAGGCGTGTATCAATTTTTCTGGGGTGACTTCTGCGACTGGTACATCGAATGGGTGAAACCGGAACTGCAGAGCGCGGATAGCGCGCGGGCAACTGCAGCATGGAAGAATTTGTTCGCTGCGTTCGATGCGGCGTTGCGTCTACTGCATCCTTTCATGCCGTTCCTAACCGAAGAGCTGTGGCATCAGTTGCCGCAGAAAGTGGGCGCCAAGTCGATCGCATTGGATCAATTTCCAGAAGCGCAGGGCCACTGGAAGAACACAAAAGCGACGGCGGATGTGGCTGCCATCCAGGAAGTGGTCACGGCGCTGCGCAACATCCGAGCGGAACTGAAACTTGACCCCAAGAAGAAAGTGACGGCGGACTTCTCCACCGGCGATGCCGGTACGGGTGACCTGGCTCAGGCGAATCGCGGGGCGATTGAGAGATTCGCGGTGTTGTCAGAACTTCGCTTGATTCCGCGCCAGCAGTTGGAAACGAAAAGAGAGGCCGTGCGCTCCACGGCCACGTTTGACGTGCGCATCGCGTATTCCGACGCTGTGGATATCGCCGGGGAGAAGCCGCGCCTAAGCAAAGAGATCGAGAGTCTGCAGAAGGCCATCACGTCGAAGGAGCGGCAGCTCGGCGATCAGACGTTTCGGAGCCGCGCGCCCGAGAATATAGTCAAAGGGTTGGAAGTTACACTCGCGGAACAGCGCATCGCGCTTCGCAAATTGCAAGAACGCTTGTCGCAGCTCGACGGAGATTCATAGTTCTACGAGGTCTTATGGATTGGAATTCTCCCTACATCGCTGACCTTGTACGGCGTGCGCTGGACGAAGATATCGGCACGGGAGACGCGACTACCGCGGCGACGATACCACCGCGAGTATCGGCACGGGCTCATGTTCTCGCCAGGCAAACCCTGGTTTGCGCGGGACTTCCGATTGCCGAAAAGATCTTCCGTGAGCTGGATCCGGAGATCCGCATCACCTGTCCGCACAACGATGGGTCGTTTGTAGAACCTGGCGCGGAGATCGTGCGGATGAACGGGAATGCCTGCGCCATCCTTACCGGCGAGCGGACCACGCTGAATTTTCTGGCACATCTTTGCGGCATCGCCACGCTGACACGGCGCTTCGTGGAACAACTGGCGGGCACGAGAACCCGTATTCGGGATACCCGGAAAACGACACCTGGTTTGCGAGCGCTCGAAAAATATGCAGTGAAGACGGGCGGCGGCTCCAACCACCGCTTCGGACTCTACGATGCAATTCTGTTGAAAGAGAATCACATCGCGCTGGCCGGCGGTATGAAAGAAGCGCTGGACAAAGCGCATACCCATACGTCTCCCAAGGTGCCGCCGCCGCGGGCTGCGAGCGCCTACGATGCGGCCGGGTTGGACCCCGAAGTCGTCGGCCCGGGACCGCTGGCCGTGCAGATCGAGGTTCGCGATCAGAAAGAATTGGTTGAAGCGCTCCGGGCTGGAGCGGAGGCGGTGCTGCTCGACAACATGACTCCGGAACGTGCGGCGGACTGCGTGAAGATTGCGCGCGGGATTCGCGCTGAGTGCGTGATCGAAATCTCCGGCGGGATCACCCTCGATAACGCGCGAGCATACGCAGAGACTGGCGCCGATTTTCTTTCTTCCGGGATGCTCACACACTCGGCGCCTGCCGCAAATCTCAGCCTGCTTGTAGACAACATCGAGGAAACGTAAGCTTAGGCGGCGCCCAGGGGCGCGGTGAGACCCCCATGACTCAGGAATCCCTACCTGGCACAACCGACCGGAGGCTGGCGGGACTGCTTACCTTGCTGGCGGAAAATGCCACCATGGTGACCAGCGGCACGCGAATCGCCAAAGAGGTTGGCGTCTCGCGTTCTATGGTGTGGCAGTGGGTGGAACGACTGCGCGAATTGGGCGTGAAAGTAAAGAGCCAACCGGGCACCGGATACTTCCTGGAGCAAATCCCCGATATCCTGACTCCGGACATGCTGAAGCACCGGCTGAAAGGCAGTCTTTTTGGGAAGCGCATCTTTCATTTTTTTAGGACGGATTCGACGAATCGAGTAGCACTGGAATTGGGGCATGCTGGCGAACCGGAGGGCGCGGTCGTCCTGGCGGAAGAGCAAACTGCGGGGCGCGGCCGAGGGGGACGCGCGTGGCATTCCGAACGCGCGACGGGCATTTATGTAACTTTGCTTCTCAGGCCAAAACTCGCCCCCGTACAAGCTCCCTTGCTAACCATGATGGCGGGACTTTCCGCGCATTCTGCGGTGCAAGCGCTGACCGGGCTGGAAGTTGACCTGAAGTGGCCGAACGATCTGCTCGTTCGAGGAAGAAAACTGGGCGGGATCTTAACGGAGATGCACGCGGAACCAGGTCAAATTCGATTTGTGATTGTGGGAATCGGTCTGAACGTGAATCAGGAGAAGTTTCCCGGCGAGCTTGCCAATCTAGCGACTTCCCTTCGCGCGGAGACGGGCAAACCGCAATCGCGCATGGAGCTGCTGGTCCGGTTGCTCCACGAATTCGAGACCGATTACAATCGTTTCTTGCGGGAAGGAGTGGCCACCGTGGTGGCGCGCTTCGAATCGGTGTCTAGTTATGCGCGAGGCAAGCGCGTGCGCGTAACAAACGGAACAGAAAGCTATGTGGGAACAACGGCAGGCCTCGGGCCGGAGGGATTGCTGCAAGTGGAACGTGACGGCGGACAGCTGATGACGGTGATCGCGGGCGACGTCGCGGAGGCACGCTAGATGCTGCTGACCATTGACGTGGGGAACACCAACTCGGTGCTGGGCGTTTTTCGCGGCGAAGAGCTGATCGCGAATTGGCGTTTGACGACGGCTCGTGAGCAAACCATCGACGAATATGGCGTGCTGACGAGAAATCTGTTCACTCTGGCGGGCCTCGACCGGGACACCATCACGGGAGTGATCATCAGCTCGGTGGTGCCTCCGGTCAATCGGACACTTGCAGAAATGTCGCGAATTTATTTTGGGAAGAAGGCGCTCTTCGTGGAACTGGGTGTCAAGACCGGGATGGCTGTCCTGGTGGACAATCCCTCCGAGGTGGGCGCGGACCGCATTGTGAACGGCGTGGCAGCGTTTCACCAGTACGGCGGGCCGTGCATCGTAGTGGACTTTGGCACGGCGATCACCTTTGATGCGATTTCCGGGAAGGGCGAATACCTCGGCGGGGTGATCGCGCCCGGACTGGGGATTTCGTCGGAGGCGTTGTTTGCGCGTACGGCGCGGCTGCCGCGCGTGGAGATCAAGGACCCCGGCAAGGTGATCGGAACAAACACGGTCACGCACATGCAGGCGGGTTTGTACTACGGCGTGGTGGACATGGTGGACGGGATGCTCACGCGCATGAAGAAAGAACTCGGCGAAGATGCCAAGGTTGTTGCGACCGGCGGGCAGGCGAAGCTCGTGTCGAAAGGCTCGAAGCACATCCAACACACCGATGAATTCCTAACCCTGACCGGCTTGCGATTGATCTGGGCGAAAAATCAGCCGGCAGAACACGGCAAGAGCGCGACAGCGGCGCCGGCCAAGAAGGCGCAGAACTAACCCGCGGCACTGGCGGCGCGTACGGAATCGCGGCCCGCGTCCGGGTATCCGGCGGCGCCCCACCAACGAAATGGACGGCTGGAACTACTTCAATTATTTTACGGAAATAGAAGAATACTTTTGGAAGAAACGCGGGGCGCATCTGCTGGTGTCGCCGCTGGATTGGGCGATTATGGAGGCGTGGCACAAAGCCGGGGTGCCGCTGGAAGCTGCGCTGAAAGGCATCGACAGAGCATTTGAGAGCTATCAGAGGTCGCGAAGGGGAGCGGCCAAGCCGCTGAAAAACCTGGCTTATTGCACGGACGCAGTGCTGGAAGCAGCCGAAGAACAGCAGGAAGCGGCTGCGGGGAGCGCGCCGAAAACTGCGCCCGCGACGGCCAGCGAGGCGTTTTCGCGAGATGAATTGAAATCGTATTTTGCAAGGAATGTGGTGCATTTGAATCGTGCGGCAGAAGAGAGTTTCGAACGACAGCTAAAGATCGCCGGCGGGTTGACGGAAATTGCAGAATCTCTGAAGTCCTGCGGCCAGTTCCTCGATGCGCCGGGGGCGCTGGACCTGGAAGATCTAGAGCGCCGGCTGACAATTCTGGATGAGAGGATACAAGCGTTGCTGACTTGTCATGCACCAGGAGAACTCATGCTCAAGATCCGGCGCGAAGTGGATGGGCAACTGGCGATGTACCGGCGAAAGATGAGGGCCGAGCAACTGGCGATGGTAGAGAAACAGTATGTGCAGAAACGACTGCTGGAAGAGTTTGGAATCCCGCGCCTAAGTCTTTTCTATTTGTCTTAGCGTGAGCCGACAAATTGGCTCTGTATCCGGAAACAAGACAGAGCGGTTTGAGTTGCGCTCACAAGGGCGCCTTTTCTTAAGACAGGACACCTAATTATGGCTGATGAACTAAAAGTCTCGATTGAAAAACTCATTTACGGCGGTAACGGTTTGGCGCATGCCGATGGAAATACCGTTTTCGTGCCGTATGTTTTGCCTGGCGAGGAGGTGCGGGCAACCACGAAATCGAAAAAGAAGAGATTGATCTGGGCCGAACTGCTGGAGGTCACTTCCCCGGCCAAAGATCGCGAAAAAGCAAAGTGCGCTCATTTTCAAAAATGCGGCGGCTGCCACTACCAGCACATTCCGGCAACGGAGCAGTTGAGACTCAAAAAGGACATTCTGCGCGAAACGCTCTTGCGGCTTGGCGGAATTGCCTGGGATGGCGCGATCGTGGAGCATTCGGCGGAGCCCTATGGCTATCGAAACCGCGCGCAATGGGCAGTGCGAAGCGGGATGCCTCGGGCGCTGGGATATTTCCTGCCGGAGAGCTCCATAATCGTGCCGATTGATGACTGCCCCGTGCTCTCGCCGCGCCTCGCGAGCACGTTCGCCCAGCTTCAGGAAATGGCCCGCTCCGGCAGGTTGCCAGAAGGTATCCAGGAAATCGAAGCCTTTGCCGACTCGCTGGACGAAAAGATTGCGCTGAACGTGGCGTTTGAGAAATTCCCGAAGCCCGCCACGGAGCTTGCATCTACCTTCCGGGACGTTTTGCCCCAGATCGAAAGTTTGCTTTTGCTGGACAAAAAGAAGAATCGCTTTGAATTGACGGGACCGGGTTACTTGACGCACGAAGCCGGCGGATACAAATACCGGGTCAGCCATCTTTCATTCTTTCAGGTGAACCGATTCCTGATCGAGGATTTGCTGAAGACGGTGACGGCGGATGCGCATGGCGCGCTGGCGCTGGATTTGTATTCGGGAGTTGGTTTCTTTGCGTTGCCGCTGGCAAAGACGTTCCAGAACGTGGTGAGCGTGGATGCTAACCTCGCCGCGACACGAGATCTTTACGCCAACGCGGAGGTTGCCGGTGTCACGATCGTATCGCACAACGAACATGCGGAAGAGTTTCTGAAAAAAACCGAAGAAAAACCAGACTTCGTGGTGTTGGATCCGCCCCGAGCAGGATTGGGAGCGGAACCCGCAGAGAAGCTCGCGGAGCTCGGCGCCAAAGAGATGGTGTACCTTTCCTGCGATCCATCCACACTGGCTCGTGATCTGGCGGTGCTGACGGGCTCACGCCGGAAACGGAAAGAAAACACCGGGCCAAACATCCGCTACGAAATCACGGAAATGCATCTGTTCGATCTGTTCCCGCAGACGTTTCATATCGAAACCCTCGCGAGGTTGCAAAGAGTGCCATGAGGCTGCCGGCCCCAGCGATGACCGCGGCATTTGCCTGCGGCATGGTGATAGACCTGCACCCCGCGGTGGTGCGAAATGGTGCGCCTCTTATTCTCCCTTCCTCTTCTTTGGTGACGATAGTTGTTCTCCTGCTGGCCGCCATCCTTCTCCTCAGGCTCGGGCATCGGGGCGGGCTTTCTCAAATCCGGGAACATGGTCCTGTTGCGAAACTCTGAATCGGGCGTGAACTGTCTTCCCCGGCCCCGCCGAGACGCGAAGAATTGGCGCGCACCGACAATCCGCATCGAACCCGAGCTGGGTGGCAATGCTTTTGGCTGGGATGGCTTCGAGGGAGACTTTTTTCTGGCCCGAGTTTCCTCCGGAAGGGGTCGCTTCTCGAGTGACGAGCAATGACTCGCTGGTGCCTAAGCCGCGCTCCAGGCGGACGGAGCATCCGAAAAACAAGTGGAACGCGAAGTTCTCTTCTAGAACAGCGCGGAAGCAATGCACTCGGGTGCGCTGAAGATCGGACATCACGGAGGCAAGAATTCAACTACGCCGGAATTCCTCGCGGCCGGCGCGGTATATATGTTGACGGATGGAAATCATCTGCTTCGTTGCGTGTCCAGGTACTGCAAACGCTACCGCGTCAGTGCGGACGGAGACGCCAGATGGCCAGCAAGACCAAGAGTAGAAATAAGAAGCCAACGGGGGCCTGCCACTCATGGTTTTTCTTGTACTGGGTCAGAGAGAAGGACCCGGCCGAGTCTCGAGGCAGTCTCGCGGCGGTCAGACGAGGAATAAAAAGCGGGACGGCGCGTGCATACTCTTCGAAAGATGCCCGGTGGCGAAGGTGGAGTTCAGTCGTTTCCCTCCGCATCACGATGGAATAAAAAATCGCGAAGTAGAAAAAAAGGATGGAGACTGAGATCCACGAGCGCGTGGCAATTCCGGCTCCGAGAGCCAGGATGGCGCTGCCGAGATAGAGCGGATTTCGAGTGTAACCGTAAGGGCCGGTGACGGTGAGGACTTCCTGCTTGTGAAGATAGCCGGCTGCGTACGCGCGTACCGACAGACCGACAGCTCCCGCCAGGGCCCCCAACAAGATGCTGCCAGGTGTGGGCCTGGAGAAACCGAGAACTGCTATCGCGAGCGGATAGCCCAGCCGTACACGCCAACGCACAAAAAAATTGCCGACCCCGCTCATCGGCGAATCTCAACCTGCCGGCGAACCGCGTCGAACACGTCGTCGACGGCGATTTCCAGAATGGAAGCAGCGGCTTGGTCGCCTCGTTTGTAGGTGGTCACCGCGTGCGGACTACGCAGAACGATGTTGATGGGAGAAGCGTTGCCACAGCCGTCGCTCATTCGATAGGGACCATTTCGCGCCGGGTCTGTTGGACCAAAGATGGCGACGGCAGGCGTTCCTAGAGCGGCCGCCAGATGCAGCGACCCGGTATCACCACCGACGATGCAGACCGCATTGCGCAGAAGAGCCATGAGTTGGCCGATTGAACCATTGTAAGCGATGGGGTCGGCTGCCCCGCTGGCGGCTTTGACCACGGAGACTACCCCATCTTCACCGGGGCCATAATTCAGAACCGAACGCAGTCCGAGCGTGCCGCGGATTTTCTGGCAGAGAGCGCCGTAGCGATCCGGCGGCCAGCATTTCGAGCGCCAGCCCCCGGCGGGGCTCAATACGACGTACCGTTCGATAGCCATGCTTCGCAGGAGTTGCAAGACAAACACTTCCTGAATCGACGGCACCGAGAGGACGACGGACGCCACGCCCTTGCGAGCACCAGCGCGCTGCGACAATTCTCCATTCTGATCGGCGATGTGGGTCTGTGTGCAATGGACGCCATCGGTGTAGAGGATCGGTACGCCGAACTCGCGAACCGTTTGCGAGGAAAATCCGATTCGGTGTGAAACGCCGGCGAAGAACGGCAGTGCCGAAGACTTCCACAACCCTTGATAGTCGATCGCAGTCGTGAAGTGCGCCTTGCGGATTCGTCCGATGATTTCGCGCAAAGATTGGAAGGAGCGAGTCTCCGTCTCCCAGACGTCCGTTGCCAACTCGCTGCTTTCGACCAGCGCTTTCCAGCGGGGATGCGTCAGCCAAACGATTTCAGCTTCCGGAAACGATTCGCGCAGACCGGCGACGGCGGGAAAGGTGTGGACGATATCTCCGAGGGAACCAAGACGCACGACCAGGAGGCGCGGCTCAGGCATGCGGCGCCTTACGAATAGACTCTAGCAGCTGTTGCGTGGAATGCTCCTTGGGGTCACCCACGATGGCCACGCGGATGCCAAGCCGTGCGGCGACGGCACGCTCCGGCACACTCTCGGCGGCGTAGTCGGTGCCTTTGGCGTGGACATCAGGGCGCAGTTCTTCCAGAAGAGCTTCGACGTTGGGTTCGCCGAATAGCACGACGTAATCCACGCAGCGAAGCGCGGCAACGAGTTGGGCACGCGCGTTTTCATCGAGGATGGGGCGGCCGGGCCCTTTGAGTGCGCAGACGCCGGAATCAGCATTCACACCGACAACCAGAACGTCGCCTTCGCGCCGGGCACCTTCAAGATAACGAATATGTCCGACGTGCAGGGTATCAAAGCAGCCGTTGGCAAAAACAATACGCTGGCCGCGGCGCTGGTGTTTCTGAAGGCTCTCGCCCAGCGCAGCTCGCGCGATAATTTTGGAAGCGGCTTCACGCATAACTTAAGAGCCAGCTCCGGATGCCTCGCCGCGGATGGCGTCGAGAAGCTCTTGGCGCGAAATGGTAGCCGTTCCGCGCTTCATGACCACCAAGCCGCCAGCGATGTTGGCGATGTGCGCAGCCTCCAGAGGAGATGCCCCGCAGGCCAGAGCCAGAGTGTAGGCGGCAAGAACGGTGTCTCCGGCACCAGTGACATCCACGGCTTGATCGCTGCCGTGAACGGGGATCTGCGCGAGGCGATCGCCTGGTTCGAAAAGGGCCACACCGTGCCGTCCTCTGGTGACCAGGAGTGATTGCAATTTCATCTCCGAAAGAGTTTCGCGGCCTGCGCGCGTGAGCTCGCCGGTATCTTGACCGATGGCCGTGTGATGCTCCGCCTCCAGCTCGGATTCGTTGGGGGTAGCGGAAGTGATGCCTGCCTTCGCATAACGGTGCAGCCGGTAACGAGCGTCAAGTGTGACCTGCAGCGAACTCTTGCGCTTCGCGGATGCCTGCTGCACAAGCTCCGGAGTCGCTATGTTAAAGCCGTAGTCGGACACCGCCAGTGCGTGCGCATGGCCGAGACTTGCCGAAAGCCGCTGCTGGAGCTTTTTTCGAACCACGTCCGGCAGAGGCCCTTTCGGTTCGTAATCGACGCGCAAGACCTGTTGTCCCACAGTGTGCGCCCAGCCCGCCAGAAAGCGGCTCTTGGTCGGCGTCGTCCAGCCCTTCACACGGAAAATCCCGGAAATGTCGACTCCCTGGCGACGAAACTGAACGATCAGCGCGTCTCCGGCGAAGTCATCGCCCACCGCCGTGACAGGCAGGACGTGCGCGCCGAGAGACGCAAGGTTGTTGGCAGCGTTGGCGCCGCCTCCAGGAACAATTTTAGTTTCGCGATGCTTGAGGATCAGGACCGGTGCTTCACGAGAGACGCGAGAGATTTCGCCATATTGGAATTCATCGGCTACGAAATCGCCGAGGAGAACCACGGTCTTGCTGGTGAATTGCTCGACGCACTCGCGGAGGGCGAGAAGGTCGACGGAGGTTGAAGCTGGTTTTTGCGCGCGCGAACGCTTCATTTTTGTTGCCTCAGGATCCAATCCGCCGCTTGGGTGAGGTCATCGGCGATAAAATCGGGCTGCCTGGACCACTTCACCGAATGCCAGGCAAGCTCGCCTTCACCGTAACCTGTGCGGACGAGCACGCCGCGCGCACGGGCGTTTCGCGCGAGTTCCACGTCGCCGTGACGATCTCCAACTACGAAGGAGCGTTGCAAATCGAGCGCGTGCTCCGACGCCGCGCGGTCCAGCATGCCGGTTCTTGGCTTGCGGCAGGTACAGTTATCTGCGGAGATGTGCGGACAATAATAGATCGCGTCGATATTCGCGCCCCCTTCGGCAAGTTGTTTCGTCATAAGCTCGTTCACGGTGTGCACGAGCGATTCCGGAAAGTAACCGCGCCCGACGCCAGACTGATTGGTGACCACAATGACAGGCAAGCCCGCTTCGTTGAGCCGGTGAATGGCGGCCGCGACAAAGGGAAACATACGAAAACGGCTGGCGTGATTCAAGTAGCCCACTTCCTCGGCGATGGTCCCGTCGCGATCGAGGAAAACGGCGGGTCGCAACGAGGATTGCTCAGGCACGCCGCACCTGGATCGAGGACAGCCAGGGTTTTGCCGCGGCCTGCACCATGTCGGCGGTGATTGCGGTCATGCACCGATGATCGGTCGGGCAGCGGCGGAGAAAACATGGGCTGCAGTAAGGCTTTTGCTGAACAATGCTGCAGCGCGGCGTGACCGGGGCCGTTCCGTGCGGATCGGTGGGGCCAAACACGGCGACGATGGGCAGGCCAACAGCAGCAGCAATGTGCATCGCGCCGGAATCGTTGCCGATGAAGAGCTGGCACTGCGAGAGCAGCGCAGGCAGATCGGCAATTGCGGTTTTCCCGGTGAGATCAATGGGCGGCCGGGGCATTTCGGCGGAGATGGCCGTCGAAACGTTGGCCTCGGCGGCAGTTCCAAAGAGGATAATCTCGGCTTCCGTCTCCCACTGTAGCCGATTTGCCACCTCGGCAAAGCGCAAAGGCGGCCAGCACTTTGCTGATCCGTAGGACGCGCCGGCCGCGACGGCAATCCGCATGGCACCCTGGCGCACGCCGGATTTCGAAAGAAATTCATCGGCACTCCGGCGCTTCTCGTCGGGAACGCGCAGGCCAATAAACGTGTCGTCCTTCACGGAGTGCCCCCATCCCGCGCGGCGCAGGAGTTCCAAATAATAATACGTTTCATGCGCAGGAATTTCCCCCTGCCGGGGGAGGGGTACGCTGTGGGTCAGCAGAAAGCTACGGGCGTGGCGCGCGTATCCGATACGCTCTGGAATTCTCGCGCGCCAGGCCAGCCACGCGGCATCGAACGCATTTTGCAGCAACAACGCGACATCGAACTTCCGCGCGCGAAGTTCCGCTGCCAGCCGCTCACGGCCGGAAAACCCTGCGTGCAAGCCTTTCGGGTCGTAGGGGATGAGTTGATCACATATCTCTTGATCGCGATATATATCCGCGACGTAGGGTCGCGCGACGATCATGATTTCCGCATCAGGAAAACGCTTGCGCACCGCGCGAAGCGCCGGAAGCGCCATGATGGCATCCCCGACCCAGTTCGTCGCGCGTATGAGAATCTTCACACCGCCGCTCCCGCGCCGGCTGCGAGCGTTTGATCAAGAACGTTTCTGAAATCAGCCTCTGGAGTCACTGCCAGGTCGATCACCGCGATGTAGATCGGGACTTCTTCAAACTTGGGATCGTGCAAATTCTGTGCGTCCTTTTCGGTGGTCACAAACGCGTTTGCACCAGCCTGCTTCCCTACCCGCCTGACCTCCACGATGTCACGCTGTGTATAGCGGTGGTGATCGGGGAAGATTGCTTGGCCGCAAATGGCAAGCCCCCAATTTCCAAGATCGCGGAAGAACGCGTCGGGATTGCCGAGGCCGCAGAAGGCAAAAAACGGACCGGCACCGATTTCACTGGCAGAGAGAAGAGTGCTCTCACCTCCGAAGCGGCGGAATCCCAGCAGCCGCGTCGAGGCAGCGAAAACCGGATACTGATTGAGCTTCCCGATCGCCTCAAGCGTTCCCGATGCTGTTTCGGCGCGGGTAAAAACAATCAAATTTGCGCGGCTCATGGCCACCAGTGGTTCCCGAAGTCTGCCGGCCGGTAGTAAAGACTCCCCCGCAAGCGGTCGCGACGCATCCATCAAAAGAATATTAAGGTTGCGGGCAAGCTGGAGATGCTGAAAACCGTCATCCAAAAGAAAAACGTCGATGGACTGCTGCGATTCGAGCCGGCGCCCCTCGGCGAAGCGGTTTTTGCCAACTCCAAATGTGACGCGGCCCTGCAAACGGAACTTCATCAACTCGATTTCGTCGCTTGTCCCATTCGTGCCTCGGTAGCCGCGACTCAAAATCGCAACGCGCTTCCCGTCCCCCAGGAACTTCTCCGCGAGCCAGATAACCATAGGCGTCTTGCCGGTACCACCAACGGTCAGATTCCCGACACTGATGACCGTCCCTTTCAGGCTCTTCTCTTTGAACCATCCGTTGGCATAGAACCAAACCCGCACGCGAACTCCGCCACCATAGAGCAGCGAGAAGGGCCACAGCAGTCGCCGCAATAGTGACGAAACATTCATCGAACGGCACCATCCATCTGCTTGGCCAGTTCGGTCATGGCGCGATCGGTCGCGCCGCGAGAGTCCTCCACGAGCCGTCGCGCCGTCGCGCCCATCTCTTTCATCCGCGGTGGATCGCGGAACAACTCAATCCAGGCCACCCCGACATCTTCGGGGCTCTCTACTTGCACGGCGGCGCCCGCCGCAACAAAACGCGCGGCAATTTCCGCAAAGTTTTCCATCGACGGGCCAAACACGGGGATCTTACCGAAGGCCGCCGGTTCGAGGATATTGTGACCGCCGGCAGAAACGAGCGAGCCTCCGACAAAGGCACCGTCGGCCAGTCCATAAAGCGAGGCCAGCTCACCAATACTGTCAAGCAGGAGAACGGTTACGTCGTCGGGGATGGTGGAGTGATCGGACGACTGAATGGCGTGCGGCTGTGCCGGCCCTGGGATTGGCAATCGCGACCGCCGGATGAACTTGCGATGCGATTCATCGATTAACTCCGCAGCTTCATCAAAACACTCGGGCTTGCGGGGCGCCAGCACAAGCAGCGCCTTTGGATACTCCCCTTGTAAAGTTCCAAACGCGATGAGCGCGTGCGGCTCTTCGGTGGCGACGACGCTTCCCGCAACGATGATCGGTGATCGGCCGCTGCGCTTGATCTCCGTTGCAAGCCAATTCGACAATGGCGTGGGCCGAGGAAGCTCCAGGTCGTATTTCAAATTTCCACTAACCCGGACACGCTCCGCCGGGGCGCCCAGGACCCGCACGCGCTCCGCGTCTTTCTCGCTCTGCATGAGGAAGGCGCTGGCGTTGGACAATGCGTTTCTCAGGAAGGGACGAAGAAAAAAAGCAAAAACACCGAGATAGCTCTGATAACGTGCAAACGAGCGGTCAGAAATGCGCCCGCTAACGAAAAGTACAGGAATCTTGCGCCGTCCGGCTTCTCGCAGGAAATTCGGCCAGATCTCGGTCTCCAGCACCAGCACAACCGACGGTCGCACGGCACCGAGGGCGCGACGGACGCAGAAGGCCCAATCCAGCGGAAAATAGATGATGGCATCGGCAAAGGGCATGCGTTCGCGCACCAGCTGCTGCCCCGTTTTGGTGGTCGTGGAGATAATGAGAGGCCGCTTGGGGTAGGCTTCTTTCAACCGCCGCGCAAGAGTAATGCTGGAAAGGGCTTCGCCGACACTCACGGCATGAATCCAGATCGCGCCCGTGGACTGCGCGGGCAGCTTGGCGAGCCCCGGAAAGGAGAATCCCAAGCGTTCTCCGAGGTTAGAGAAGTACTTTCCGTGGCGCATTCCCTCGACCAGCCAATAGGGAGCTAGCAGAAAGGCCGCTAGGCCCATGAGAAGGCTATAAATGAAATACACTAAGCGTGGCTCCGGTCTGTCCGCGCTCCGCCAGTAGCAGGCGGCGTGCGAGGCAGGGCAACCCTGGACAACCCCCAGGAATCGAAGGCCTCAAGATGAGAAAGTCTATTATAACCCGATGCGAAAACTAACCCTCATCCTTCCCTTTGTTGCCGTCTCGCTGCTGGCGGCCAAACAGGGAGCCACGCAGCAACCGTCGTTGCTCAAGACCACTTCTCTGGAATCCCACGAAGGCATGACCATTACGGCCCGGCCATGGACCGACCCCGCGCTCTACAAGGAGAAGTTCCCGAAGAAGTCGCCCGTGGCGGCAGGCATCATCGCCGTGCAGGTCGTTTTTCGAAATGATTCCGACGACAGCATGAAGGTCAACCTGGAGCGCATTCGACTAAACCTCATCCTGTCGGAAGAAGAACATCAGGCGCTGTACCCGCTGTCGCCGGAAGAAGCGGCCGACGTGATCACCCATCCCTCCACGAAAAACGTAACCAGTAAGAGATTGCCCATCCCCTTGGGCGGCCCGAAGACCGGACGGGACAAGAAATGGACGGAAGTGGAACAGTCTATACGCGACGCGGGAGTGCAAGCGAGCGTGGTGGCGCCGCACGGCACGGTGCAGGGGCTTCTTTATTTCAACCTGCGAAGCCAATTCGAGCTTCTGAATAGCGCTCATCTATATGTGCCCGAGATCGTGGCCCTCGAAAAGAATCGCAGCCTCATGTACTTCGAAATTGACCTGAGCCGGTCCGCGGAACGTTGAACGACCCGGGACTTACAGTTCAAACACACCGGTTTGCGCGCGTCGCCGCCGTCGGCTAACATGACGTGTGCAAACTTTCTCCAACCACACTGGACAAATGCTCGCTCTTCTCGATGATCTGAACCCCCAACAACGGCTGGCCGTCGAAACCATGGAAGGCCCGGTGCTGATCCTCGCCGGCGCCGGCACCGGCAAGACCCGTGCGGTCACGTATCGCATGGCCAATCTGATTGCCAGCGGAGTCCCCGCCGAAGCCATTCTTGCGGTCACGTTCACCAACAAAGCCGCGGAAGAGATGCGCAATCGTGTCTCGGACCTCCTGTTGCGCGCCGGGGTCCCTCCTGGGGGGCCGTGGCTTTCCACGTTTCATTCGCTCTGCGCGCGGTTGCTGCGGCGCGAATCGGCTGCCGCCGATCTGCCGCGGGGTTTTGCGATATACGACGATGAAGACCAGCTTACGGCAGTCAAGCTGGCCATGGCCAAGCTGCAGATCGAAGACGAAAGTCTGACGCCGCGGAATGTTCTCAGCCGGATCAGCCATGCGAAAAATCATGGCCAGACATCCGAGCAGTTGCGCGCCGAAGCGTTCGACCAAAACGGGAGGCGCATCGCCGATATTTTCGTGGGATACGAAAAGCTCCTTCACGACAGCAAAGCCTTGGACTTCGACGACCTGCTCCTGCGATCGGCGCGTTTGCTGCGCGAATCCACGGCGACGCGGCAAAAGTGGCAAGCACGCTTCCAATACATTCACGTGGACGAATATCAGGACACTAATCGCGTGCAATATGAGCTGCTGCGGCTGCTGACCGGGCCGAAGCAAAACGTTTGTGTTGTGGGCGACGAAGATCAATCGATCTATCGCTGGCGAGGTGCGGACGTTTCCATTCTCCTGAGTTTCTCCCGGGATTTTCCCGCTGCTCGAATCGTCAAACTGGAGCGCAACTACCGTTCGACGCAGAATATTCTCGACGCCGCCGGCGCGGTGGTCGCGAACAATCCTGAGAGGCTGGGCAAGTCGCTGAGCGCGGAGAAAGGCCCGGGATCGAATCTGAAGTATCTGGAGGCGCGGGATGCGCAGGCTGAAGCAGAATTTGTGGCTGGTGAGCTCGAGCGCATTCTCAACGACGATTCGGACCAAACGTGTGCGGTGGAATATCGCACTAATTTTCAGTCGCGCGCCTTCGAAGAGGTTTTCCGTCGCCGCGGCGTGCGTTACAGACTCGTGGGCGGTTTCAGCTTCTACAATCGTGCGGAAGTGAAGGATGCGCTAGCCTACGTGCGCCTGGCAATGCATCCGGAGGATGACATTTCGCTACTGCGGGTCATGAATGTGCCGCCGCGCGGCATCGGCAAGACCACCGTGGATGCGCTCCGCGAGTCCGCACGCGCTGACGGAACGCCGCTTTGGGCGGCCATTGAGAAATTTATCTCCGGTGCATCGGCGGGTCGTGCGGTGACTCCCTTGCGGGCGTTCCAGGAGCTCATCCGCAAATTACAGGATGCGCTTGCCACCCAGGAACCGCCCGGATTCTTGCATGCCGTTCTTGAGGAATCCGGTTACCTGGCCATGATCAAGGACCGCAACACCCCGGAGGATGTGGCCAGGCTGGAAAACCTGGAAGAGCTTGCTCGTGCCGTGGCCGAAGGCATGGAAGCTGGAGAGACCTTCGCCGACTTTCTCGATGCCGCCGCACTCGTAAGTGACGCGGATCAATTTGAAGGCAAGCCCGGCGTGACGCTGATAACCTTGCACAGCACTAAGGGCCTGGAATTCGATCACGTCTTCCTCACGGGCATGGAAGAAGGCATCTGCCCTCACAGCCGATCCATAACTGAAGAAAAAGGAATCGAAGAGGAACGTCGTCTCGTTTACGTTGGGATGACTCGAGCCCGGCAGTCGCTCACGCTGACGCGCGCCGTGTACCGGCGCATCTTCGGCAATGAGCAGCAACTGCGCGCTTCCCTGCCGTCACGTTTCCTTGCCGAAATTCCAAGGGAACTGGTGGACACAGTTCGCGGATCAATGGCAGAAATTGGCGAGACCCGACGCTACGAACCCGACCCCGAGTATTCCTATTCGCCGGAAGAATTTCTCCGCCGTGTGCGCGGCGGGCCAAAGCAGGCAGAAGCCGCGCCGCGCCGCCAGCCGGCTCAAGGTTCCTCCGGGCGCCCCGCTGTAAAACGCGGCGGCAATTCGAATCCCATGCTGGGACGCAAAGTACGTCATCCGAGCTTCGGCGTGGGAACCATCGTGGGGGTGGAGGGCGACGACGAAGACCGCCGTGTATCCGTGAGCTTCCCCGGACGCGGCACGAAAAAGTTTATCGAGCGGTACGCACAACTCGAACAGGCATAACGTGCGGAACCTGCCCGTGAACACCAATGCGCCGGCAGATTGCGCAGATTGCGCCGGGCGGTTGCGTGATGGGGCGTCTCGGGGTACAGTGAGGCGCTTTCATTCCTTAAATGCGTAGCCAGTATTTTCAGCTTCCGGTTTGCCCGGATGCGATCGGAGAGCATGGGTGGGATCACACCTCTTCCGCTGCAAGAGTATCGATCAACTGCTGTCGGATTCGGAGAACGCTGAGGTCCGATTAAAAAAATCTCTGGGATGGCTGAGCCTAACCTCGCTCGGCATCGGCGCGGTCATCGGCTCGGGAATCTTCACCATCGTCGGCACGGCGATCGCCGGACAGAAGTTTCAAGCCTCGTCGATTCTGAATGCTCCGCTCCTGGAATACCTCATTCACCGCTCGGCGTCGTTTGGACGACCTGGCGCGGGACCGGCGATCGCCCTATCCTTTATCCTGGTCGCTATCGCCTGTGGATTCGCATCGGTTTGCTATGCCGAGCTTGCCGCTATGATTCCTATTGCAGGCAGCGCGTACACCTACACCTACGCTACGATGGGCGAACTCATCGCCTGGATTATCGGCTGGGACTTGATTCTGGAATACGCCGTGAGCAACATGGCCGTCAGCGTTGGGTTTTCGCAGCACTTGGTCAACTTGTTGGACTGGTTCGGCGTGCATCCGAATCCTCGCTGGATTTCGCCCGCCTACCTCCCCAGTGGACTCTTCGACCTCGAAGGCAACGTGCTCTATGGGCCCGGGTGGCATTTCGGCTTCAACTGGCCGGCGTTCATAATTGTGATGCTCCTGACGGTCATCCTAGTTCGTGGTATCCGCGAGTCGGCGGAGACCAACAACGTGATGGTGATGATGAAGATCATTGCCATTCTTGTGTTTGTTTCGTTCGCCTCGCGCTTCATCCATACGTCCAATTGGCATCCCTTCGCTCCCAACGGTTGGCCTGGCATTCTGACGGGCGGATCGATCGTATTTTTCACTTACATCGGTTTCGATTCGGTTTCTACGGCGGCGGAAGAATGCAAGAAGCCGCAGCGCGATTTGCCAATCGGCATCATCGCCACACTAGTCGTCTGTACCCTGCTCTATATCTCGGTCGTCGTCGTGCTCACCGGACTCGTTCGCTGGGATACCCTCGTCGATGATGCCGCTCCCGTCGTCAACACGCTCAAGAGGCTGCACATCTCCAGCATACGGCTGATAGTCCTGATCGGCGCACTAATGGGGATGACCTCTTCTCTGCTCGTGTTCCAGATTGGGCAAGCACGCGTATGGTTCGCCATGTCCCGTGACGGCCTTTTCCCCCGGATCTTTGGCCGCGTCCATCCGCGCTATCAAACGCCGGATTTCTCCACTTGGATGGCCGGGTTTGTCGTGGGCATTCCCGCAGGTCTCCTCGATATCGGAACATTCGCTGATCTCTCGAACATCGGAACGCTCTTTGCTTTCGCGCTGGTGGCCGGAGGCGTGCTGATTCTCCGCTACCGCGAACCGAATCGCCATCGTGCTTTTCGTGCACCCGGAGGGCCCTTTGCTCCGATCTTGACGATTCTTACTTGTCTCCTGCTAATGGCCGGCCTCCCCATCATGAATTGGATCCGCTTCTTCGCATGGATGGCCATTGGTCTTGTGATCTATTACAACTACGGACGCAAACGCAGCACATTGCGTGCGGCCAACCGGGCATAGGGGAATCGCGTGATGGGGCGAGCGGTCATTCGGCGGACGTGGCGACGGAAGAGCGCCTTAGCTCTCTGTGCCGCGCTCGGACTATCGCTCCCCGATCATGCATTCGCTTGGGGAAAGAATGGGCACAGGCTAGTCGTGAACAAAGCCATCGACACCTTGCCCCAGGACATTCGCCCGTTCTTCGAATCCAACCTCGCCTTGCTCTCGCAGCATGTTACCGATCCACTGGATGCCATCGCCAAGTCTCCCGCTGAGAGGCATAACCATTTCATTCTTCTCGACAAATATGGACGATTCCCGTTCGAAGCTCTGCCTCGCAACTACAAAGCCGCGGTAACCAAATTTGGCAAAGCGAAACTCGATGCCAACGGACTTCTTCCCTGGCAAATCGGCGTGTATAGCGAGAAGCTGACAGAAGCGATGAAGGCCGGCAAGTGGGACGAAGCAAGACTGGACGCGGCTATCCTCGCGAACTATGTCGCGGAAGCGCACGATCCGTTCAACACCACGGACAATTTCGACGGACATCTAAGCGCCCAACCGGGAGTCAACGAGCGCTTCGCGACTACGCTGATCGACCGCTATTCGTCATTTTTCCCCATGCGCCCCAACGACGCGATTTTCATCAACGACCCTACCGATCGCGCATTCGAAGCGTGCCTCAGCTCTCATAGCTGGCTGGAGACTATTCTTCTCGCTGACCGCAACGCGCGTCACGGGGAGAACTCCTTCACCGACGAGTATTACGATCGCTTCTATAACCAAGCAGCGGCAATATTGATTCGTCAACTCTCCGACGCGGCAACCGATGTGGGCTCTTTCTGGCTAACGGCGTGGGTAAACGCTGGCCGGCCGCAACTGCCGCGCTGATCTTTCGCGGATGACGCCGCCCTTGCTCTCCAACCGAATTGCCTTGCTGCCCAAAGCGGAGCTGCACCTCCATCTGGAAGGCTCCATCCAGCCTGCCACCGTCTGCTTGCTGACGGCTCGTCACGGTCTCGTCATGACCGAGCAGGAAGTTCGCCAGCGCTACGCCTGCGCCAACTTTCCCGAATTCATTCAAGCCTTCAAGTGGGTCACTTCTTTCTTGCGCGAACCTGAGGACTATGCGCTCATCGCGCGCGACCTCGCCGAGCACTTGCTCACGCAACGGGTGGTCTATACGGAAGTAACCCTGTCCATCGGTGTGATGCTTTTGCGAAAACAGCGGCCGGAAGCAAATTTCGAAGCCCTTCTCCGCGCCACCGAGCCGTTCCAAAGCCGCGGACTCCGATTCCAGTGGGTATTCGATGCCGCCCGGCAATTTGGCGCAGACCGAGCGATGGAAGTCGTGGAATGCGCAAAGCGCTGCGATTCGAAAGCCATCGTGGCCTTCAGCATCGGCGGCGATGAGTTGAGCGTTCAGACAAGGGAATTCCGCCCCGTCTACAACCGGGCCGCTCAAGTAGGTCTGCACCGATTGATGCACGCAGGCGAGGTTGGCGGGCCGGAGAAAATTCGCGAAGCCATCGAATTGCTGGGTGCGGAGCGCATTGGCCACGGAATAGCCGCGATCAACGATCCCGAGCTAATGGACTTGCTCGCCGAGCGAAACATCCCGCTTGAGATATGCCCGACGAGTAACATGAAAACGGCGGCCCTGGCCCGGCAACTTCGTTGCCAAGAGGCAAGGATCGAAGATCATCCCCTTCCAAAATTCCTGCGCCACGGAATACCCATTGTGCTCTCCACCGATGACCCGGCCATGTTTCAGACGACGCTTCACGAAGAGTACGTAAACGCCGCACGCATGGGATTACGAGAACACGAGCTGACGCAAATCGTCGCCATGGGTTTCGAATGCGCCTTTATGCCTGCGGGCGAAAGGCGTGGGGCATGAAGCGGGAGGAGGCAATGTTATACTGACGGCATGAAAGCACACGTCTGGGTAATGCCAAAACGCACGGTACTTGATCCCCAGGGACAGACGATCCAGCACGCCCTCTCCGGGCTCGGCTACTCCGCGGTGCGCGACGTCCGGCAAGGGAAATTCTTCGTTTTGAATCTCGATGGCTGGAGCCGCGATGAAGCGCAGCAACAGCTCGAGCATATTTCAAAAGAAGTGCTCACCAACACGGTCATCGAGGAATATCGCTTTGAGATCGTGGACTGAGCCGCCGGTCTCATGAAAAACCTGTGCCACCTACCAAGGAGTTCCGCCGGCTTCCTCTGGTTTGGCGTTTTCACCATCCTCGCGCTCGCCGGCTGCAAGCAGAACGGGCACACTTCCGATCCGCGCTTGCGGCAGATCGACGAAATGCCGGACTCTCAGTTGCCCTCGGGCGCCGCCAGATCGCGAGTAACCTTTTACCTGAGTTCTCAGAATTTTCCCGTGGAAGACACCCGCGATCACCACGAAATCGTGGCCATCGTTCATCACGTGGACACGGACACGCTTCAGCCCGCCACCGCACGCGTCACGTTTCATTTTGATACCCGTAACAATCTGAAGTCCTACGAGCTTGTGACCGCGGCAGGCACTCTCTCCCAACCTTAATCTGATTCACGACGCGCTGCCTGGAATTCGTCTTGGTAAGACTGCCAGCATGTTACGCTGCTAGAAACTCTCTCTAGGAGACGCCGCGCATGTGCGGAATAGTCGGCTACATCGGGCCCAGGAAGGTTGTTCCCGTTATCATCGAAGGTCTGCGTAAGCTGGAGTACCGTGGCTACGATTCCGCGGGCATCGCCGTCGTAACCCAGGACGGAAAAATGGAAATTCGCCGCGCTCCGGGCAAACTTCGTAATCTCGAAGAGGTTATCTCCAAGTCGCCGCTGGAAGGCACCTACGGCATCGGGCACACGCGCTGGGCCACCCACGGCCGCCCCACCGAAGAGAACGCCCACCCCCATCGCGACTGCACTGGCCAAATCGTCGTTGTACATAACGGAATCATCGAAAACTACCTCGAGCTGAAAGAGAAGCTGCAGAAGGATGGCCACAAGTTCGTCACCGAGACCGACACTGAGATCGTGGCCCACCTCGTGGAAACACATTCGCAAGGCGGCCTTCCTCTTGAGGAAGCGGTGCGTCGGTCGTTGAAGGAATTACGCGGCATCTACGCCTTGGTATTCGTCTCCGCGAAAGATCCTCAAAAGGTTGTTGCGGCGCGCCTGGGCCCGCCATCGGTAATTGGACTCGGCGATAAAGAATACTTCGTGGCCAGCGACATCCCTGCACTGCTCCAGCACACGCGTGAGATCTTTTTCCTCGTGGACGGCGACATCGCCGTGCTGACAGCACAAGGCGTGCGCGTCATGGACCACGACGGCCGCCCCGTCGAGCGTCCCGCGCACCACGTAGCGTGGGATCCTATCATGGCGGAAAAGGGCGGCTACAAGCACTTCATGCAAAAGGAAATTTTTGAGCAGCCCCGGGCCGTGCGCGATACCTTGCTCGGGCGGATCTCGCAGGACACGGGAAGAGTCTTTCTGGATGAAATGGCGATTACGGAAAAGCAGTTCCGCGAATTTCAGCAGGTTCGAATCGTCGCCTGCGGCACCAGCTGGCACGCCGGGTTGGCCGCAAAATTCATGGTTGAGCGTCTTGCCCGTCTTCCTGTCGAAGTCGATTACGGAAGCGAATTCCGCTATCGCGACCCCATTCTGGACTCGAAAACGCTGACCGTGTGCATCAGCCAATCTGGCGAAACCGCGGACACGCTGGCCGCCCAGCGCGAAGCAAAACTCAAGGGCTCGCCCTCACTGGCGATCTGCAATGTGATGGGGTCCATGATCACGCGCGAAGCGAATGGCACGATTCCAACGCACGCCGGGCCGGAGATCGGAGTGGCCTCCACCAAGGCTTTCACTTCGCAATTAACCGCGCTGCTCCTGCTCGCTTCCTATCTCGGCCAGGTTCGCGGCAGGTTAAGCGAAGGTGCCGCCAGAACGTTAATGCAGGAATTCACGCGCATTCCCCACAAAATCGAGGCAGTTCTGCAAATGGATGAATCTGGATTTTACGAAAACCTGGCGCGGCAATTCTTTCGCTATACCGATTTTCTCTACCTTGGCAGAGGAATCCACTACCCGATCGCGCTCGAAGGCGCGCTGAAGCTCAAGGAAATCTCTTACATCCACGCTGAAGGCTACCCGGCCGGCGAAATGAAGCACGGCCCCAACGCGCTGATCGACGAGAATCTGCCGGTGGTGGTCTTGGCGACACGCGACGAATCCGACCCCGAAGCAATGACGCGCTACGAGAAGAGCGTTTCCAACATCAAGGAAGTCAAGGCGCGCGACGGTATCGTC
Organism: Acidobacteriota bacterium; assembly: GCA_003225295.1. Classification (GTDB taxonomy): domain Bacteria; phylum Acidobacteriota; class Terriglobia; order Acidiferrales; family UBA7541; genus Acidiferrum. Next base: position 24,838 of record QHYZ01000074.1, read on the forward strand.
ATCTCTATTGTCACCAAGGGAGATCATCTCGCACGCGAGGCCTCCGATCACATCGTCGAACTTCCTCCCGCGCCGGAGTTGTTGGTGCCCTTACTGGAAATCATCCCGCTCCAATTGCTCGCGTATCACATCGCCGTGCGCCTCGGATGCGACGTCGACCAGCCGCGCAACCTGGCGAAATCCGTCACCGTGGAGTAGTCGGGGCCGTTTCCGTTACTATAGGAATATGCTTCGTTATTTTCGCCCGTGTCTCGGCGCTATCTCGTTCTTCTTGCTGCCGGCCGGATTTCCTACTCAGGCTCCGGACGCCGTCACCGCACCATTGCACGAAGTCCACGCCGACGGCGAAAAACTCTTGAACGAAGCACAGGTCATCGCGATAACCGGCTTGGTCACCGGCGCGCAGATCGGCCGGAATGATTTGCAAACCGGCGCCGACAGGCTCGTGCAAAGCGGGCTATTCGCCAAGGTAAGTTACAACTTCCAGACGAAGTACGCCGGCATCCTAGTGACCTATCACGTGCAGGAAGCCCCGCGAATCCCGGTGTACTTCGACAACATTCCGTGGTTTTTGGATTCAGAGCTGGGCAATGCCATCCGCAATAAATTTCCTTTCTTCGACGGAACCCTCCCGGAAGCCGGGGCCGTGGTGGATCAGGCCAGCGAAGCTGTGAAGGATTTACTCTCGACGCGCGGATTGCAAGTGACGCTCGCGCACACGGTAATCGCAAATCCGAGCGGTGAAGGTAACGTACAGGAAATCATGGTCGAAGGCGCGGCACTCCAAATCGCGAAGCTGGAATTCGGCGACCCTTCCCTGGCCGCCTCCAAAGCCGTACAGCAACATCTATCCGAGATCCTTGGAAAGCCGTATTCGCGGGTAACCATCGATCTCTTTCTCTCCGAAGCAGTAAGGCCCATTTATCTGCAGCAGGGGTTTCTGCGCGCGAAGCTCGGTCCGCCGGAAGTTCGGCTCACGGGTGATCCCCATTCTAAGCTGCCCTCGCAGATTCCTGTCTATGTGCCGATAGCGTCGGGCGCGGTCTATCGCTGGAAAGACATCCATTGGACGGGAAACACGCTGGTATCGGAATTCACCCTGGACGGCCTGCTCGGGATCAAGCCAGGAGAGATCGCCGATGGCATGCAGATCGAAGCAGGCTGGGATCGCGCTCGCGAAGAATACGCTCATCGCGGCTATCTGGAAGCAAAGCTTGATGCGCTTCCGGCATATGACGATCAGGCGCATACCGTCTCCTACTCGGTGAGCATTCAAGAAGGACCGCAATTCCACTTTGGCAAAATGGTCCTCACTGGAATTTCCCCTGCTGCCGAGCGAAAGCTGCACGCCGCCTGGCCCATCGCTGCGGGTGAGATTTTCGACAAAGCAAAGTTCGAGGAACTGTTGGCGAAGCTGCAAACGCACCAAGAACAGGTCTTCGGCGAGTTACCGGTGCATTATGAGAACGTGGGCCATTGGCTGCAGACGGATGCGGGAAGCGGAACGGTTGATGTGCTGCTGGATTTCAAGTAATTTCTGATGCGGTGCGAGCTGCGACGTGAGCGGCACTCTGAGATATACTCAGCACTGGAATGAAGGAGCTTATTCACATTCGCCATCAGCAGGGCTCCACGGTGTCCGCGGAAGAAAAAGAAAATCTTCTTCTCGCTCGCTTCGCCAGCTTCCCTTCTCTTGTCGTCGCGCTCTCCGGTGGCGCGGATTCCGCTTACCTGGCCTGGGCAGCTCACCGGGCGCTAGGTGCCCAAGCCCTATGTGTCACGGCGCTCTCGCCGAGTTACTCCGCCCACGATCGCGCCGTTGTGGAAGAGTTTGTGAACAAGTTGGGCGTGCGCCACGAATTTATCGAAACGCACGAAATGGATAATCCCGCGTACCGCGCGAATGCGGCTGACCGTTGTTATTTCTGCAAAGACGAACTGTTTTCCGCGTTGGACGAATTAGCGCATGCCCGTGGTTTTGCCATCGTCGCCTATGGCGTCAATGCCGATGACCCGCTCGATTTTCGTCCTGGCCATCGCGCCGCGCGAGAGCATCAGGTGCTTGCTCCTCTTCTCGATGCCGGCCTCAGCAAGGCCGAGATTCGGCTTCTCTCACACCGTGCCGGGTTACCCACCTGGGACCGGCCGGCCTCCGCTTGCCTGGCCTCGCGTTTGCCCTATGGCACGGAAGTAACGTTGGAGCGCCTGGCACTAGTGGAACGCGGCGAAGCAGCGCTGCGCGGGCTTGGATTCCGCCAATTCCGCGTACGGCTCCACGATCGGCTGGCGCGCGTGGAGATATCGCCCGAAGAAATGCCCCGCGCACTCGCACCGGAAATGGCGGTCGCCATGGCGGACCGGCTAAAAGCAGCAGGCTTTACTTATGTCGCCCTGGACCTGGAGGGATATCGCCAGGGCTCTCTGAACGAGACCCTTTCTCCCGCCGGCCCGCGTTCTGCCCGGGGAACATAATTCCCTGCTCGTGCGTAACTATAAGTGGGATGGCACACGTCTCTCGACCGTTACGGAGGATGAATGGCGCGCCACGGCAACGTTTGCTTACCGCTTGTGCTCTTTTCGGCCGCCGTGGTCCTGGCCGGCTGCAACAGCGGGGCTTCGGTTAGCGGCACCTTCGATCGCAACTATAAGGTGAGCGGTCCGATTCGCCTGGAACTCACCAACGCCTCCGGTGACGTGGACATCACCGGCAGCGCCGATGGCAAGGTGCACGTGCGCGGCGAAGTCCGCGCATCGGGATTCGGCTTTGAAAATCCGCGGACGCGCCTGGACGATACGCTCGCGAATCCCCCGATCGAACAAAGAGGCGACACCATTCGCATCGGAAAAGAAATGTCTCGCATGCGCAATATCAGCATCGCTTACACCATTCAGGTGCCGCGGGACACGGAAGTCAGTTCCACCCTGGCATCCGGAGCTCAGACGATTCGTGGCGTGCGCGGCCCGGTGAAAGTGCAGGCCGCTTCAGGGGTCATCCGTGTGGAAAAAATAGAGCGCGACACCCAACTTACCACCCTCAGCGGGACCGTGTCGGCCACTGACATTGGCGACGATGTCCGCGTATCGTCCGCTTCGGGAAGTGTGACGGTGTCGAACGCCCGGGGCGACGTGCGCGTGAACGCCATTTCCGGCATCATTAGCGTATCGAATCCCGGGGGGCGAATCGAAGCGGATACCGCCAGTGGCGAAGTCGAGATTCATGGGGCAGCAAAAGACGTGAAGGCACATGCAGCCTCGGGACGCGTTTTCGTGCAGGGAAATCCAGGCGCGGACAACTACTGGGAACTTAGGACAGTATCCGGTGCAGTTCAACTGGGCGTACCGGCCTCTGCGAATCTCCATCTCTCGGCGGAAGCGGTCTCCGGCGAGATTCGCACCGATATTCCGATCGTCATTGAAGAACAAGGCAAGCATTCTCTTCGGGCCCACATGGGCAGTGGTGGCGGCCGCGTGGACGTGCATACCGTCTCGGGCGAAATTCGCGTGAGCGGCACGAAATAGGCTTGTGTACCTGCAGGTCCTCGTTCTCGAAAAAACAGCTAAGAGCTAGCGACAATTCTTCCCGATACCCTTAGAATTCACCTGTATGGCTCCTCAGCCCTTCTCCAGGTGCGCGATTTCGATTCTCTTTCTTTGCGCGGCGGCTTCTTCACTCTGCGGTCAGGCCCCAGCGCAAGATGAAAAGAATCAGAACCCATTGCCGCCATGGTCCAAAGCCGTCTCCTCCGGGCAGACCGCTCCCGCCAAGCAATCCTCGCCGGAAGTAGAATTGCAGCAAGCCATCAGCAGCTCCGGGAACGACCGCGCGGCACTGGTCCGGAATTTGGAGGCGTTCCTAAGAGAATATCCGGATTCGCAGCAGCGGCCACAGATTTACCGCGCTCTTGTGGAAGCCAGCATGCAATTGCAGGACAACGCGCGCGCCGCCGGCTACGCGGAACGCATCGTCGCTCTCAGCCCTGACGACATCTCCATGACCATCTTGACAATTCAGCTGCTCGAACAGAACGGCGACGAAGCGGCTCTCCGCCGGGCCACAAACTATGCCACCCGCGTGTTGGAATTTGTCGAACGCAGCTCGTCCGCGAAATCGCCAAAGGTTTCCCAGGAAGAGTGGACCGCGGAGAAGAACCGGGATCGCATGTCCGTGCTGACGATGCGCGGAAGACTCGAACTGAAATTGAAGGACACCGTTGCGGCTCAAAAAGATCTGGCGGCGAGTTACGCGGTCCTGCCCAGCGCGACGGCCGCGGAGCAGCTCGGTGAAATCGCCGAATTGAAGAAGGATTCGAACGGCGCGATCCAGCAATACGCGCGCGCGTTCGCGCTGGCCGACGCAACGAACGGAAACGCCAGCCGCCGCGAGATCCGGCAAAAACTGGGAAATGTCTGGCGGCTTGCCCACGGCTCGGACGATGGTCTGGGCGATTATTTGCTCCGCACTTACGATGACGCCTCGCAGGCCTCCATGGCGGCCAAGCCGAGGAGAAATGCGGACGCCCACGAAATCGCCGATTTCACGCTCAGGAGAGCGCCCCAAGGGCCGGCTTTCCCGCTGAAAGACACCAGGGGGAAAGTCCTGGTCGTTAATTTCTGGGCCACCTGGTGCGGCCCTTGCCATGTGCTTGAACCTTCCTTCGCTCGTGTCGCTGCGGACTTCCAGCCGAATCCGGATGTGTTTTTTCTGGCCGCCAACTGTGACGAAGACGAGTCTCTGGTGGCTCCCTATCTGGCGGCGGACAAGCCTCTCACGGCGGTCGTATTCGCAGATGGTCTCGACCGGTTCTTCACCGTCAACTCTTTCCCGACGGTGATGGTGATCGATCGCGCCGGGAAAATTGCCTATCGCTCGGATGGTTTCGAACCTGACACCTTTGAGGCCAACCTCGAAGCGGCCGTCCGCCGCGCGCTGGCTCTGCCCCGCGCGTCACCGCCTGCGGGAAACCCCACCCCCTGAGCGCGCCGAGCTCTAGCCGCGCATCGATGAACTTTGCGGATGTTTCTCGGCCACTTCCTGAGCGGCCAAGATGGTGTTGACGTGGATTCGAACGGTGTCTTCCACCCGTCGCGCGTAGCCGCCGGCAAGTGTGGTCACGACGGGAATCCTGCGGCGGCGCGCTTCCTCGAAAACCTGCCGATCGCGTTGTTTCAAACCTTCTTTCGTCAACGCCAGTCCTCCAAGCTGATCTTCGCAGTAGGGGTCGGCGCCGCCAACGTAAAAAAGAATATCCGGCCGAAAATCGTCCAGCGCCTGCCGCATCGCCGGAATCAGCACTCCCAAATACTCATCGTTATCGGCCCGGTCGGCCAGGTTGAGATCGATGCTTGATGGCGGCTTGTGCGCCGGATAGTTGTTCTCCTGATGAATGGAAAGCGTGAATACCGTAGGATCGTTTTGAAAGATGGCGGCGGTGCCGTTACCCTGGTGCACATCCGTATCGACAACCATGGCCTTTTTCACCGCGCCGTCCGCCTGCAGTTTTCGAATCCCCACGGCCACGTCATGTATCGCGCAGAATCCTTCACCATGCTCGGGATGCGCATGATGAAATCCCCCGCTCAAATTCGAACCGAAGCCGTCGCGTAGCGCTGACTGCGCGGCCAGGATGGTTCCACCAGCGGCAAGCCACACCGCTTCGACCAGTTCCAGCGAATACGGCACTTCCAGCAGCATCACTTCGCTGGCGGTAAGCGTGCCGGTTTTCAGTTTGCGCAGCCAGTCTGGCGTGTGAACACGTAGTATGTCTTCGTCTGTCGCAGGATTTGGACGCAAGAAATCTTTCTGCGTGGCCACGCCTTCGCGGAGAAGCATTTCATGGATGAGACGGAATTTCTGCGATGGAAAGACATGCGGACCGAGGTTCAGGTCGTAGCGTTCGTGATATACCAACTTAAATGGAAGCATGTGGCAAGAAGCAATCGATTCTGGCGTCTGCGCCGCTAGTCGGAAACCCTTAGGAACTAATTCTCGCGCTCCAGGATGAAGTCGGGGAGCGTGGCGAGAGCCCGGGCATACTCGGAGTCCAGATGGCCGTTGAGACACCCCTTGGCGCGATGCGCGAAGTCTTGCGCCAGATTGCGGGCACGGCCGAGCGCGCCGGATTCATGAACCAACGAAACGATGGTTTCCGGCCGCACGGAATTAAATTCTTTTTCTTCCAGCACGCGGGCGACAAGCTCGCGCGCGTCGCGGTGGCCGTTTTCCATCGCGTAAATCAGAGGCAACGTGACTTTACCCTCTTTCAAGTCGCTGAGAACAGGTTTGCCGAGTTGCTCCGCTGACGCCGTAAAATCAAGCAAGTCATCGACAAGTTGAAACGCTAGGCCCGCGTATCGCCCATAGTCGGCCAGGGCCTGCTCTTCTTTACCCTCCAGACCGCCCAGGACCGCGCCTAGCCGCGCGCAACCGCTGAAGAGACAGGCAGTCTTGTAAGTAGCGAGCCGCAGCGCGTCGTCTTCTGTCACGTCGATACGGCCGATTTTCGCGAGTTGGATCAGTTCGCCTTCGACCATTTTCCGAGTCAGGTCGATCAGAATGTCGAGAATACGAAAATTGCGCTCTTCCATAGCCATCTGAAAGGATTGCATGTACAACCAGTCGCCGGTCAGCACGCTGCGATGATTGCCCCATCTGGAATTGGCGGACGGGCGGCCGCGGCGTGTGTCGGCGCTGTCGATGACGTCGTCGTGGATCAACGTCGCGCTGTGAAGAAGCTCGACGACGGCGGCTAGGCGAATGGCGCTGCGGTCCCTGCGGCCCGCATAGCTCGCGGAAAGAAGCAAGAGCGCGGGACGCATGCGCTTCCCTCCCCCGCCCAGCAGATAGGCGACGATTTCAGAGACAGGTGGAAAGGCGGCATCACTCTGTCGCGCGAGCTCTTCCTCGACCAAAATGAGGTCGTCGCGGACGAGATCAAAAATCTCTTTAGCCGTGAGAACCGCGATGGCAAATCTCCTGATCTAACCCTTGTCCTTCAGACCTGGGGTCGCCAGAGTTGCTGGCCGAACAAGACCGAAGAAGCGGCGAAAATTCTCGGATGTGGCGGCGGCAACTTCATCCGGCGACAAGTTTCTCACACTCGCGAGCATGTGCGCTACCTCGGCAACGTAGGCGGGTTCGTTGCGCTTGCCACGTCGGGACTGCGGCGCAAGATAAGGAGCGTCCGTCTCAATCAAAATCTTCTCCAGCGGCAATTCCTTCGCTACGTCGCGAAGGTTCTGCGTTTTCGGATAAGTTGAATTGCCCGCAAAGGAAACCAGGAAACCTATCTCGATTCCGCGCCGCGCATCCTCGAGCGTGCTGGTGAAGCAGTGCAGAATGCCGCCGAGTCCAGTTGGTCGCCAGACCTCTTCCAAGAGCTTCAGGCAATCGGGCCATGCGTCGCGGCAATGAATGACGATCGGCAGTTTTGCACGCTGTGCAAGATCCATCTGGTCGCGGAATACGCGATGCTGGACTTCGCGCGGAGAATGATCGTGGTAGTAGTCGAGACCGATCTCGCCCCAGGCGATGACTTTGGGATGCTTGGCCAGTCGGGCCAGGTCATGCAAATGTTGCGGCATTACCTCCTTCGCTTCGTGGGGATGTATGCCGACAGTGGCGTAAATCCAATCATGCTGCTCGGCAAATGGTAATGCGGAATCCAGTTTCTGCGGGCCGGGGCCGGTGCCAATGGCGAGCAGCGTCGAGACGCCAGCCAAACGCGCGCGATCGAGCACGGTTTCGCGGTCCTCGGCGAATTGCGGGAAGTCGATGTGCGCGTGTGAGTCGATCAGTTCCATGGAGGGCAACATGATTTTTGTGACCCCGGAGTGGCTGTGCCAAAAACCTACTTGAGCCGGGCGCCGATTTCGACGTCTTCGTCGGGGAAACCTGCGAGGACAGGGCGGCCTTCGGGGCCGACGGAGGCGGCGATGATCATGCCGTTAGATTCGACGCCGCGAAGCTTGCGCGGCGCGAGGTTGACCACGACGGCGACTTTGCGGCCGATCAGTTTTTCCGGTTCGTAGTATTGCGCGATCCCGGCGCAAATCTGGCGAATCTCGGTGCCGATATCGACGGTGAGCTTGAGCAATTTATCCGCGCCAACGATGCGTTCGGCGGTTTTGATCTGCCCGACACGCATCTCGATCTTGGCGAAATCCTCGATGCCGATTTTCTCCGCCGCGCCTGGCGATGCGGCAGTGGTGCTGCCGGCGGCCAACGCGCTCGCGGGCGTGGGCGCGGTAACGGGCGACGGCTGCTTTTGTGCTTCGTTTTCCATGGATTCCATCCTCTCGATTGCTTCTGCTTTTTCGATGCGCGGGAAAAGCGCTTGAGACTTGCCAAGTGGCGTACCCGGCATAAGCTGTCCCCAGCGGAGTTGGTCTATCGGCCAATCACCCAAAGTGGTTGGCTGGCCCAGCTGTTTCCAGAGTTTGGTTGTCGACTCCGGAAGAACGGGATGAGCTAAAACTGCTACAAATCGCAAAGCTTCGGCGGCATTGTACAAAACCCTGGATAGACGACCGCGCCTGGTGTCATCCTCAGCCAGAGCCCAGGGCTTGTTGGTGGTCAAGTAGGTGTCGACTGCCGAGATCAAGGTCCAGATTGATTCCAAGGCCCGTGAAAAGTGAAAGTTTTCCATGCTCCAGACTGCCAGCCCCGCGCTGGGACTACTTACCGTCATGAGCTCAGCGATTTGCCGGATACTCTGCCCAGCTTGATCTTCGCTGTCTGAAAGTTTGTCCCCCAATAGCGGGTCAGGAATCTTGCCGTCGAAATACTTTTCAATCATGGTGAGCGTGCGGCTGGCGAGGTTTCCGAGGCCGTTGGCGAGGTCGCTGTTGTAGCGCTGGACGAGGGCCTCGTAACTGAAATTGCCGTCTTGGCCGAAGACCGTTTCGCGCAGAAGATAGTAGCGAAGAGCATCCATGCCAAGGACATGCACGATCGGCCGCGGACGAACAACGTTGCCGAGCGACTTGCTCATCTTGGTGCTGTCCATGAGCAGCCAGCCATGTGCCCAGATTTGTTTGGGCAATGGGAGGCCGGCCGCCATCAAAAATGCCGGCCAGTAGACGGCATGAAATCGAATAATTTCCTTGCCGACGAGATGAACATCCGCGGGCCAGAAACCAGTTTTCTCATACTGCGGCCCGCCGACAGCACTGAGGTACGCGGTGAGCGCGTCGAACCAGACGTAAAAGACATGCGGTTCTTCGCCAGGGACGGGAATGCCCCAGCGAATCGTGGTGCGTGTGATGCTGAGATCCCGGAGGCCCCCTTCGACAAAGCTGAGAACTTCATTACGGCGGGCTTCCGGTTGAATGAAGGCCGGATGCTTAGCATACCAGTCGAGAAGCGGTTTTTGAAATGCAGAGAGTTTGAAAAAATAATTTGCTTCCGTAACGGTTTCCGTTGGACGGCCGCAATCGGGACAGTTCTCGCCAGGCTTCACGTCCACGTAGGCATTATCGTAGATGCAGTATTGCCCGGTGTAGTGTCCGGGGTAGACGAAACCGTTTTCGCGGCATTGCTTGAAAAGCCACTGCACGGTATGTGCGTGCTTTAAGTCAGTGGTGCGGATAAATTCGTCGCCTTGAACACCGAGTTCGTCCCAAAGGGCGCGCCACTCGGCGGCCATCTTTGCGACAAACTCCGATTCGGGAACACCAGCCTTCTTGGCGGAGCGCTCGACGTTGACGCCGTGTTCGTCGGTGCCGGTGGTCAAGAGCACGTCGTAGCCCTGCATGCGTTTGTAGCGGCGGATGGTGTCACACACGACGGTCGAATAGGTGTGGCCGATATGCGGTAAGCCGTTCGTGTAATAGATCGGCGTGGTCAGATAATATTTTGGTTTTCCTGTCATTTTTTGAGTATTCAGTCTTCCGTTCTCAGCTCTAGGTAAGAAAAGCGGGCGGCCCCGCTACGACCCATGGCCTTCGCGACACCTTGCCAAGCTGGGGCGCAGCCTACCGCGGCCGGCTGCCTCGCGGCAAACCGAAATCAAATCGAAGAGGCTACGATGTATCGCGCCCCTGACGAAACCAAGCATCATCACGAATGCGCCTCATAGGCGCGGAGGGCTTCGCTGATCACGCGCTGCAGTGGCACGTTTTTTTCGACGGCCAGCTTGCGGCAGTCGTCGTATTCAGGCGCGACGTGCAGGATGCGGCCGTTCACGCGGGAAATCTTGATGCGCACGTCGCCGAAAGCTGTTGTGACATTCAGGAATTCGCGCGGCAGCGTGCGGCGTTGCGCCCGGTAGGTGCGCGCGCCGAAAGTCGTGGTTTCGGCAAAGATCAGCGAAATGAGCGTATTGGTATCCTGCGGCTTGCACAAAACCGTGAGCAGCGTGCCGGGACGATTCTTTTTCATTTGCACCGGTGTGGTGTAAACGTCGAGCGCGCTTGCGGCCAAAGCCCTTTCCAGGAAGTAGCCGTAGATTTGAGGATTCATGTCATCGAGGTTCGCTTCAATCACGGCAATTTCTTCGTCGAAGCCGGCGACCGATTTTCCCGAGGCTTCCCCGATCATGAGGCGGACAACGTTGGGCTGGCCTTCGAGATCAGCAGTGCCCGCTCCGTAGCCGATGGCGGTGACGCTCATCGGCGGCTGCGGACCGAACCACTCGCATAACGTGGCAACAATGGCCGCGCCGGTGGGGGTGACGAGTTCCTTTTGTACGCCGTTGGAATAGGTGGGCTTGCCTTGCAGCAAATTCGCAGTGGCGGGCGCGGGGACAGGCAAAATTCCGTGCGCCATTTTTGCGGTTCCGCCGCCGACGTTCAAAGCGGAGCAAGCGAACTCTTCGATGCCCAGAGCGTGAAATCCGATGCACGCGCCAACAATGTCCACGATGGCATCAACGGCTCCCACTTCGTGAAAATGAATTTTCTCGAGAGGCACGTCGTGGACGCGGGCCTCGGCTTCGCCAAGTTTTGTGAAGATCGCGGCGGCACGGTCGCGCACACCAGGCGCGAGCTGCGATTTCTCTAGAATTTCAAGAATCGCGCTGAGCGAACGATGCTTCGACTGATCTTCTGTCTTCACCTTAACGTGGGTGGCGGCCATGCCGTTCTTCCAAACTCTTTCGGCCGTAAGTCCCCAGCCAGGGACCCGGAGGCCGCCCAGTTCAGTGCGAAGCTGTTCCTCGTCACAGCCGGCATCGACCAGCGCGCCAAGGGTCATGTCACCGCTAATGCCGGAAAAACAGTCGAAATAGGCGAGTTTCATGGGATGCCGCCGTGCGGGTGGGATTGCTGCCTGAAACGGCTCTCCGCCAGGTGCAGATTGATACTATCGGCGGAGCGTGAGGGTGTCAAACGCTGGCGCTGACTTGTGATTGGTGATGGGACTGCGACAGCGGGGGCTTTGAAACGTCATGATAGTGGGAGGAGCCGGGGTACACCCCGGCTATTTATTGGAATAGGTAGGGACCTGCTTCATTGCAAGAGGCCTTTCCACCACCGTCAGAAGAGTGATTCTTTGACCGCGAGCTGCAGGGCTCTCTATACTAAGAAACCTTGAGGATGATCGCTGGGCGGAACGAGGACATGTGTATCAGAGACTGACGGACCGGTTGCGCGAGACGCTGGCGGCGCACATTCTGAAGCAATACGGCCTGGAGCTGGCGATTGTGCTGGAGCGGCCGCCGAAGATTGAGATGGGCGAGGCGGCTTCACCAGTTTGTTTTGAATTGGCGAAGCAGTTGAAGCGCGCGCCGCGGCAGATTGCGCAGGAGATTGCGAATGGTTTGGGCAGGATCGATGGGATCGCCAGAGTCGCAGTGGCGGGTGGAGGGTATTTGAATGCCTACTTCGACCGAGCGGGATTTTGGGAGAGCGCGCAGGCAGAGGCGGCCCGACTTCAGACCGCGGACCTTCACGGGCCAAAGCCTCGTTTGCCGGTAGGCGATGACGCCGCACCTGAAGGTACCCCCCACAAAGAAGCTACGCCGCGTGATTCAATCGGAAGAGGCAAAGAAGAGGGCGGCCAGGGCCGGCAGTCCCACAAAATCATCGTCGAGCATACCAGCATCAATCCGAACAAGGCAGCGCACATCGGACACGTGCGGAATGCGGTGCTGGGCGACACGATGGTGCGGATCCTGCGGCACACAGGTAACAGGGTGCAGATTCAGAATTACATCGATAACACGGGCGTGCAGGTGGCGGATGTGGTGATCGGCCTGCTGCAAATGGAAAAGGTCACGCCGGTTTGGGTGCGGAACCGGGCAGCGGAACCAAAGTTCGATCACTACTGCTGGGAGCTGTATGCAAAAGCGACGAGCTTCTTTGGGGCGGACAAGGCGCGCGCGGCGAAGTTGCGCGGGGAGACGCTGAAGTCGATCGAGGAAGGACAAGGGGAGGGCGCCGAGGTTGCCCAAGTCGTGGCGGATGCGATTGTCGGATGCCACCTGCGGACGATGGCGCGGCTGGGTATCAGCTACGAGCTGTTGGCGCGGGAGAGCGAAATTCTGCATCTGAAGTTTTGGGATGCGGCGTTCGAGATGCTGAAGAAATCGGGCGCGATTCAATTGGCGACGAGCGGGAAGATGGCGGGTTGTTGGATCATGCCGTGGGAAGAAGAGGTAAAAGAGGTTCAGGAAGTAAAGACGGTCAAAGAGGTAAAGGAAAAGACTCCCGAGCAAGAGGAGGAGAATTCGCAGGCCAAGATTATTGTGCGTTCGAATGGGACGGTGACCTACGTTGGGAAGGACATTGCCTACCAACTTTGGAAATTCGGATTGTTGGGGAAGGATTTTCACTACCGGAAGTGGCCGAATGCGCCGCGGGGGCCAACGGTTTGGGCTACCACAAGTGGGTCGAATGATCCGGGCGCACCGCACTTTGGCGAGGCGGCATCGAGCGTTTACAACGTGATTGATGCACGGCAGTCGTATTTGCAACGGGTAGTGGCGGCGGGGTTGCGAGCGCTGGGGCATGGGAAAGAGGCGGAGCAGTCGATTCACTTGTCGTATGAAATAGTGGCGCTGACGCCGCGATGTGCCGCGGAAATGGGCTACGAGCTTACGCCCGAAGAGGCCAAGAAGCCGTATGTGGAAGTGAGCGGACGCAAAGGCTTTGGTGTCAAAGCGGACGATCTGCTGGACAAGCTGGTGGCAGCGACGCTGGCGGAAGTGCAGCAGCGGCACGCGGAGATGAGAGCAGAAGAACAAGAGTTGACGGCCCAGGCAATCGCCGTGGGGGCGTTGCGGTTTTTTCTGCTGAAATTTACCCGGAATGCGATTATTGCGTTCGACTTTAAAGATGCGTTGAGTTTTGAGGGAGAGACAGGGCCATATTGCCAATATGCGGTAGTGCGGATACGCGGGATCAGGCGAAAGGGTGCGGAAGCAGGGGCGACCAACGTTGACGTAACTAGGGAATCCGTTAGTCAACTACTTTCGGGTGCGGAGGGAGATTCTCTTTGGGAGTTACTGGTCGCCGGGGGTTCGCTCGACTACGCGGTGGATGCGGCGATTGCTACGCAAGAGCCATCGTTCCTGGCGAAATATGCATTTCAATTGGCGCAAGCGTTCAATAACTTCTATCACCAACATCATATCCTGTCGGAAGCGGACGGGCAGAAGCGGGCCTTTCTGCTGCGGCTGACGGAGTTGGTGGAGGCGCAGATGGTGCAGGCGCTGGGATTATTGGGGATTGCAGCGCCGGAGAAAATGTAGCCAGAAGACAAGCGTGCGCTGCACTGAGGCAGGCCCCTACACCGAACTGACCTCGGGCACCTAATACGACAACACCAGGTGGACGAGGGTGCGGAGGGCCACGCCGGTGGGGCCTTTGGCCAGCCAGGGCTTGGCGTCGTCGTTCCAGGCGGTGCCCGCGATGTCGAGGTGAATCCACGGCGTGTCGCCGGTGAACTCCTTGATGAACATGGCGCCGGCAATGGCGCCGCCGCCTTTGCCGCTGCCGATGTTCTGGATATCGGCGACAGTCCCCTTGATGAATTCGCGATAGTCGTCGTCGATGGGCATTTGCCACATTTTTTCGCCGACGGCTTTCGAACTGGCGAGCAGTCGGTCGGTGAAGGGCTGGTCGGAGCCGAAGACACCGACGTTGACGTTGGCGAGCGCTACGACGATGGCACCGGTGAGAGTCGCAGCGTCTACGAGATACGTGGCGCCAAGCTGCTTGGCGTAGTGAACACCGTCGGCAAGGACGAGGCGGCCTTCCGCGTCCGTGTTGAGGACTTCGATGGTCTTTCCGGACATGGCGGTCTGGATGTCGCCGGGCTTCTGAGCTTTGCCGCCGGGCATGTTTTCAGAAGACGGGACGACGCAGATCACTTTGACACTGGGCTTGAGGGCAGCGAGTGCTCGCATCACGCCGAGCATGGTGGCGCCCCCGGCCATGTCGTATTTCATTTTTTCCATGCCGTCGGCGGGCTTGATGGAGATGCCGCCAGTATCGAAGGTGATGGCCTTGCCGACGAGACCGATCACTGGTGCGCCAGGTTTCAAGTTCGCGGGAGTGTAGGTGACGACGATGACGCGGGGCGGTTCGGGACCACCCTGGGCGACGCTGAGCAAAGCGCCCATCTTGAGGTCAGCGATTTTCTTTTCATCTAGAATTTCTACGGAAAGTCCGGCTCCCTTGGCCATGGCTTCGGCTTTTTCGGCCAGGATGCGCGGCGTGAGCTTGTTGGACGGCTCGTTGACGAGGTCGCGAGTGAAGTTTTGCGCCTCGGCGATGATGCGGCCTTTCGAAAGGCCCTTCTCTGCCGACGCACGTTCGGCGTCTGAGGAACCAGCGAGCAGGACAGTTTCGATGTTCTTGTCGTTTTTCTTTTCGGTCTTGTATTTGTCCGTCTCGAAATTGCCAGCGAGCACGCCTTCGGCGATGGCTTGGGCCGATTCTTCGGCGGCGTGGCCCTCTCGAACGAGGAAAGCGAGATTTTTGACGGAGCGCGCCTTCAGATGCCGCAAGGCGGCGCCGGCGACTTTGCGAAGCGCTGCAATGCTGTATTGCTCGCGCTTTCCTACTCCGACTAGCAGTAAGCGTGCGGCCTTGAGGCCCGCGGGCGCATGGACCAGCGTGAACTCCAACATTTTGCCGGTCAATTCCCCGCTTTTCGCCAGCTTGCGCAGGAGTCCTCCGGCCGCCTGGTCGATCTCGGCGATGCGGCCTTGAACAAGGTCGGTCTCTTCAAATACGTAGGAAACCAGGGCATCGGTTTCGATTGCTGCGAACGGCTGGGTAACGAGCGTGATCTGCATGGTGCGCTATCGCCTCCGATTGCGATACATGGATTGTTCAATTTCCCTGCGAGCTTCCTTGGTACGTTCGTCCTGGCGGCGATCCCACGACTTCTTGCCCTGTGCCAGAGCAATTTCGATCTTGGCGATGCCGTTACGAAAGTAGATCTTCAAGGGGATGACCGTCAGACCCTTGGACTCGGTGCGACCGGAAAGCCTGTCGATTTCCCTCTTGTGAAGCAGGAGCTTTCGCGAGCCCAATGGCTCATGATTCCAAGGCCCCCCGGGTAAGTACTGTGCAATGTGCGCGTTAACGAGCCATGCGCTGTTGGCCTTGAAATCGACGTAGGCATCGCGAATGTTCGCTTTGCCCTCGCGGAGGGCCTTGACCTCGGTGCCATGAAGGACCAGGCCAGCCTCATGTTTCTCAAGAATTTGGTAGTTATAGGAGGCGGAGCGGTTTTGTGCGACGATGTGCTCGCCGGACTTCGCTGAATTCTCTGTCTTATTGGCAGGCTTGGCCACAACTTTCCATCATAACTTCAGTATTAAGACTTGTCACTCTCGACACAAGGCAAGGTTGTTTCATTTAGGCGGCCAACCCAGCATCCTTGCCGGGCCTCTAAATCGAATGTTAGACTGCTTGTTTAGGCTTCATGTCGAGGCCTCGGAGAGTGCATGCGCCGCTGGGGAAGCCTATTTCTGTGTGTTGGTCTCGGACTGCTCGCCGTGGGCTGTCCCAAGGGCCAACCCGATTACAACCAAGGTAGGAAAGCGGAGACGCTTCAGGATTACGACGCCGCGTTCGCCTTCTACCAAAAGGCCGCCAAGGCTGACCCGTACAACGCCACTTACAAGATCAAGCTGAACCGGGTACGCTTTGAGGCCAGCGAATTGCACGTCAAGCGCGGTGTTGAACTACGGAAACAGGGCGACCTCCAGGGCGCCGCGGGCGAATTCCAAAGGGCGCAGGCCATGGATCCTTCGAGCCCTGTCGCGGACCAGGAATTACGCAAGACGGTCGAGATGATCGCGGAGAAAAACCGCGCGGCCGATGCGGCTGCTGAGCTGCCGACTGATCCGAACGAGCCACCCCTGGCTGCGATGCCGCCTGAAATCAAGCCGCTCTCGCGAGCTCCCATTAATCTGAAAATGTCCAATGACGCAAAGATCGTCTTCGACACGATAGGGAAACTCGCGGGGCTGACGGTGATCTATGACCCGGACTTCCCTGCCCGGCGCATCACGGTGGAATTGAACAATGTGACCATGGAGCAGGCGCTGGAAATCGTGTCGTTAGAGACCAAGGCTTTCGTGAAGCCGGTTACGGAAAATATTATTTTCGTGATTCCGGATCAGCCACAAAAACGCCGGGACTACGAAGAGCAAGTAGTCAAGACATTTTACGTTTCAAACACGGTTCAGCCGCAGGATCTGACCGAAATTGTGACCGGATTGCGGCAATTGCTGGATCTGAAACGAATCCAGCAGCTCAACTCGCAGAACGCCATCATTGTCCGCGACACGCCGGACAAGCTGCTGCTGGCGGAGAAGATGATCCGGGACATCGACAAAGCCAAGCCTGAGGTGGTGGTGCAAGTCGAAGTGCTGGAGGCGCGCACGGATCGCCTGCGGGACCTGGGCATTCTCCCCGGGCAGACGGCCAGCATTGCCATCAACCCGAACAGTAGCACGACGAGCAGCTCTTCAGGCACCACCTCCACGACGAGCAACAGCGGAATCACTCTAAACCAACTTCGCCACCTGAATGGAAGTGATCTTGTCTTCACGCTGCCGAGCGCGACAGCAAACGCAATCCTCAGTGATACGAGCACGAGGATTATCCAAAATCCGGAAGTCCGCTCGGTGGACGGCCAGACCGCCAAACTGCGCATTGGCGACCGCATCCCTATTGCCACGGGCAGCTTTCAGGCGGGTGTAGGTGTCGGCTCGACCGGCGGCGCAGGTTTTGTAAACCCACTGGTGAATACGCAATTCACATATTTGGACGTCGGGGTGAATATAGACCTTACGCCCCGTGTGCATCCGAATCGCGACGTCAGCCTGAAATTAAAAGTGGAAGTCTCTTCGCATACCGGCGATCAGGCGATTGGCGGAATCACGCAACCCATCATCAGCCAGCGGGTCATCGAGCATGACATCCGCTTGAAAGAGGGCGAGGTCAGTATACTTGGCGGCCTGGTCCAACGAACTAACAGCAAAACCCTGGAAGGCTGGCCGGGACTCGCGAAGCTACCCCTGCTGAGATATCTCTTCTCACATGACAAGACGGACCACCAAGAAGATGAAGTGCTGATCGTCCTGACACCCCGGATCGTGCGTATTCCCGAATGGACCAAAGCGAATCTGCGGACGATGTATGCTGGCTCTGACA
Source organism: Acidobacteriota bacterium (assembly GCA_003225295.1). GTDB lineage: Bacteria > Acidobacteriota > Terriglobia > Acidiferrales > UBA7541 > Acidiferrum. The sequence continues at coordinate 42,451 of QHYZ01000074.1, forward strand.
CAAACGTGCAAGTCAAGCGGGAGAGTGAGATTCGCGCACCTGCGCAGCAACCAGCATCATCGCCACAACCTAAGACGAATCAAAATACGGGAGCGGGAACGCCGACTTCTGCGCCAAGTGCCACGGCCCCCGCGGCTGGCACTGCTCAGGGAGCTCCCGCGGCAAAGATTCGGTTTGAGCCGCAGAGCTTGTCGTTGAAGGCCGGGCAGACAGCAACAATCGGCGTTGTGGTTGACAACGTGAGCGACCTCTTCTCCATCCCGCTGTTGCTCCAGTACAACCCCGCGGTAATCAGCGTAGAAGAGGTGCAGCATGGCGGGTTCCTCTCAGGCGGAACCCAGGAAATCGCTATCGTGCAGCAGGTCTTTAAGGAAAAAGGACAAGCGATAATTTCCGCAACGCGCCAGCCCAACACACCAGGAGTGAGCGGAAGCGGGACGCTGATCGGCATCGTCGTCAAGGCGCTGGCGCCGGGCTCGTCAAACCTGTCGATCGTGCAAGTGAATGCGAAAGATTCAGAGCAGAAGCTGATACCGTTGATAACACAAGAGGCGACGCTGCAGGTCCAGCAGTAGTCGAATTATGCGAACGATGTTACCCAAGATTTCATACCGCGGACGAAGCCGCAGAAGAGTCCACCGGAGGCCGTCTTTCTCCGAAGCTGGAATGACGCTGCTGGAGTTGATCATCGCCTGCGCCATTCTGCTGATTCTGTCATCCGCTGCCCTGCCGATCGCGAAGTACACTGTCATTCGTCAGAAAGAAGCTGAGCTTCGGCGTGATCTCCGCGAAATGAAGGATGCCATCGACCGGTACAAAGACGCGGCCGACCGAAACCAGATCCGCGTGGAAATCGGGAGCGAAGGCTATCCCCCAGATCTGGAGACTTTGGTGAAGGGAGTGCAACTCGGCGCCAGCAGCGATCGGAAGATTCGTTTTCTGCGGAAGGTCCCGGTGGACCCCATGACGGGGCAGGCCGACTGGGGACTGCGTGCCGTTCAAGACGATCCCGATTCGACGAGCTGGGGCGGCAAGAACGTGTTTGACGTATACTCGAAGTCGATGGGTACGGCGCTCGATGGCACCAAGTATTCCGATTGGTAGATCGAACGAGGATTTGAAATGAAAATGCTGTCGCAAATTCGAACGGGCAGGCTGTCGTTGCGGACGCGTCGCATCGGGCTGTTCGAAGCGGGGTTTACGCTCATCGAATTGATGATCGTCATTACGATCATCCTTATCCTCATCGGCATGGCCGCACAGCGCTATGAGAAATCGGTGCAGCACGCACGCGAAGCAACCATGAAGCAGGATCTCTGGGTCATGCGGCAGGCGATCGATAATTACACGCTGGACAAACAGACCGCCCCGCAGTCCTTGGAAGATTTGGTGCAGGCGGGGTATCTGCGGAAGGTTCCCACAGACCCCATGACGGGGGCAGCAGACTGGGTGCCACAGTTCGATAGCGTGGTGTTAAGCGCAGAGCAATCGGGAACGGGCATGATTGATATTCATTCGAATTCCGACAGAGTTTCTCCCTTCGAGAACACCCCCTACAACGAGTGGTAGTTCCTTCTGACGGGTTTACAAAATCATTGCGCCAGCTGCCTGCACGTTGCACTGATTTTGACGGAAGCTTGCTCGTCCGATATAGGTTTCCGTTAGTGCTCGCCAATGATTCTGACCGGTAATAATCGGCAAACCGGAAGTAATACGCTGGTCGCTCGGAATTTTGGGCACTAAGCGGGCACCTGAAAAGCGCAGAAGAGTGCCAAGTCACGTAATATCAACGCGCGGCTTGGAGCGGCCTAGTCGCTCGTCGGGCAACTATAACGACAGCTGCAAACGGGCATTTGCAGAAAAATCTAAGTTGTGTGTTATGATGCTTCTGCGGGGTGGAGCAGCCTGGTAGCTCGTCGGGCTCATAACCCGAAGGTCGTCAGTTCAAATCTGACCCCCGCAACCAATTTTGAATGACTTGAAACGGCTTGGAGGATGCTCCCTCTGAGCCGTTGTTTTCTTCGGTAGCGATTCGATTCCCAAAGATGTCCGTCTGTCAGGCAAAGGGGTTGGAGATCGTGACGCTTCCAATCTGCTGTCCATCCTGAAAGTCTTCACTGTAAAGAACTCCACACTGACCCTCGATGGCAGAAGCGACGATCAACGAATCGTACCAAGGCAATTGGAACCTCGCTCCAACCCGTAGCGCCTCTCCATACAAAGCTTGCGAAGAGTGCACTGACAGGAGCGGACGAAACGTGGTCGACAAATATTGTTCTGCGTCGACGGCACTCATAGGTTTTGAGAAACGGCGCAGTGCAACGTTAAAGAACTCTTGCACCACTTGATAGCTAACAATTCCGCCGCGCGTCTCAATTGCACTTCTGATCAGCTTTCTGGCTTGCGCAGCCTTCTTCGGCGAACTTGCGTCAAAGGAATACACGAAGATGTTTGTATCGAGAAAGAACCTACCGTTCATTCATCTCGTCCCGATTGAAGCGCCGCCCCGCCTGTACATGCTTCAGTCGCTTCATCAGAGCGTCGAACTCCTGCGTGCCACCGCTTCGTGCTGTGAATTGCTCCAGCCATTCGCGGAACATAGCATTGAGCGTCTTATGCTGCGATTTGGCCAACAGGCGCGCTTGCTCAATCAGTTGCTCATCTGCACTGAGGGTAATGTTTTTCATACGAAAGCAGTGTACACGAGTTTCGTGTACCTGGCAAGCCTCCTCGCAAAGCTAAAGACCGTCGTGAACGCTTTAACAATGGTATAATATATGTTACCATCGAAACGATGATTGATACCCGCGAGTATAAAGACCGTGGCGGTCGCAGTCCTTTTCGCGAGTGGTGCGGCGTCGGAATTCGATCCGTCGTACCCTAGGCATTCGAGATTTTAACTATTTCTCTTGACAATTCTGACCCTGGGTATACTGTCGTAATGTTCAGCCGAACCGCGCCGTTCCCTCCTTGCGCGCGGCGAAGTTCGGCTGACTCGACTGACTCGGCTCTCGGCTCTGTTCCCCCGTGTCAATCTTGGCCGTCTTGGGGACGAGTGTGTATCTGATTCTTCTCACGATTGGACACCCAACCCTTTCTCAATCAGGAACCAGGCCAAGTCGAAGTTGAGCCCAGGATTACCGAAGAACGCCACAGTTGTGTACGAGGAATGAGAGACAACGTGAAAGTCACAGTGGATGGCACCCACGCCGACTGCAAGCCAGCCCATATCGAGGGGACGGGTAAGTTCGATCGCAAAGACTACTCGGTTACAGGCGACCTGAACGCGGATACGCGTTCGTGCAGGAAGGTCAACGACCATACGTTGACGTTTACGAACAAGAAGGGCGACCAGGTTACCATGAGCGGTCGTGGCGTGGTGTCAGCCGACGGCAAGACCCGCACAGTCGCCCTCACCGGAACTGATTCAACAGGCAAGAAGAACACCAGCACTGCGGTGTACGACAAACAGTAGTGGGAGCACAGGCGCAGAAAATGGCGGCCCCGGCATGTAGAAGCGAGAGATCTGTAGCCCGGTATAGGTTCGCACGGAGGAGCCTGCCCAAAGCGGAAAGATCGCTCCTCAGTGCAGAGCCTCGGTGGAGTATGGTGTTCGCGGCCCCACTCTTTCTGCGGACACTGCTTCGTCTTGTTTTCCTGTGCCCCCATCGGCATAAGGGTCCTCCGCTAACACTGCGCCAGACAATGCCATCTAACCTATCCGGATGCCTATCTGCCTGTGGCCGAGAAACCTACGTCACTTGCTTGGACTGCGGTCAGAGATTCGCTTTCGACCTCAAGACAAGGCGACTGGTAGATTTCTGGGGCGTCCGTGACGCAGAAGCACTGGCAGGAGTTCGTCGGAGGGTTAATAGGTTCTTTTTGCCTCTACGAAGGCTCGCTGCGAGGATCGACACGCTGAATATGACGGTTTCGATGAGCGGGCTTGGCAAGTCCATGCTCCGCATCATAATTTTGAAGAAGAGCCAGCAAGTTCGTTTCGGAAGAAGTGCCGCGCTAGCCTCTTCCGCGTCTCACATCGTTCCGGCTAGGAGGGCCTTTCACAGATCGCAAGCAACGCAGGCCGAGCAATCTCCGGTTCGTTCCTCAGTGGCTGTCGCATCCAGCTCCTCGAACAGAAGAGGCGCGTCACGGTTGGGCTCCATTCCAACGCTCAATTGGAGTCGTGGTTTGGACCTCTGGTGGTCCAAGAATTTCTCGCGGGTATTGCATTGGAAGACCTCCGTCTCCGCAGGATTTGTCGGAAGTATCCTGGTTGTCCTGGCCCAGCAAATGAGTGTGTCGGAGGATTTTGCCCGCTTTATATGCGGTTTTCTGGGATTTTTGTTCTGCGCGGTGGCTCTGGGCTGTGGAGCGTCGCTGCTCGTCTATTCGACTAGGACGCAATCGCAAATTCCTGCCAGGTGGTCGAAACGTTTTGCATCATTTCATCGCTAATTGCACCACCCATCCTGTGCCTCCCGAAAGTCTCGAAATGTCTGAGCGGAGTGGGGTTATATTTCTTTCATAATTCTCGGCGATGCCCATTTCTCTCACGACACTCCTCGCCACTCTGTCCTCGATCTTCCGTTCGCGTGCTGCCCTCGGGCTCGAGAACCTGGCTCTGCGCCACCAAATCGGCGTACTTCAGAGGTCCGCAAGAAAACGCCCGAAATTGACCTCCCGGGGACCGCCTGTTGTGCTCAGCAAGTCGACTGCGATAAAGAAAACGGCAGACGGTTTCACTTACCTCGACCCCTCGCAATTTCATGAGTACTTCGCAGCCGACCTGTCTGCTGAGCGAGCCGCTTTCAGGCCGCGATCGCAGGTGCTCAACGCTGCTGAAAATTTCAGAGCATCACGTCGAACGCTGCTACGCAACACGAGCCAAAAGCCACAAGGTCGAAGTCTCCGGCGCCAGCCACTCGGTCTATGTCTCCAGGCCGAAGGAGGTTGCAGCTCTTATAGAAGAAGCTGCGGCGCACGGTCGGCAGAAAACTCTGTAGCTCGCATCGCACTAAACTCTAATCGACGTGGTCAGTTGGGATCCGCGGCCTCTTGGTCGGAGAGCACAGATGCAAATCCGCAGAAGAAAGCTTTGGCTCCCCAGTATTGAGAGGCCAAAAAGAATTTGGGAGAGATTTGGGAAAGAACTCAAAATCTTAGAAGACCCGCTAAGTCGCACAGAATCAACAGGCCACATGTTTCTAGTACCTTCTCATAACCCGAAGGGTCGTCAGTTCAAATCTGACCCCCGCAACCATTTCGCGATGCGCAAGGCCGGTACCAGGATTCCGGCCTTTTTCGTGCGACCGCTGGTGGGCAAACAGGAGGTCACTCAGTGGCGAGGATTTCGGGAACGTCCAGCCAGGGGGCGCAATCCGAATCCACTGTCACGCCTGTTCGACGAGTTCTGTTCATCCTCGGGAGCCATCGCGTCGAAGATAGCTGCCTGTCCGCCCGTGCTGGTTTGTTCTCTGCCTGAATGATTTCCAAAGTCCTGATTGGGGCTGCGAGCATGCTAGGATGGCCTGCTGATCGATTCCATGATTGGACAAACGCTAGATCACTACCGAGTCATTGCGCAGATTGGCGAAGGCGGCATGGGTGTCGTGTACCGCGCGCGGGATGAAGTTTTGAACCGCGATGTGGCACTAAAGCTGCTTGCCCACGGAGCAATCGACAAAGTTAGCCCCGGCCATTTGCTTCGCGAAGCTCAGACGGCGTCATCCCTAAGTCATCCGAATATTTGCACCATTCATCAGGTGGGAGAGACCAGCAACGACTTCTACGTGGTGATGGAACTGATTGAGGGGCGGTCGCTCAGCGATTTAATCACGGCGACGGGCCTCTCGATGGAAATAGTGACGCGCTACGGCACGCAAATCGCGGACGCATTGGCCCATGCCCATGACCGCGGCATTGTGCATCGCGACCTGAAGGGCTCGAACGTGATGGTAACGCCCGAGGGACGTGTGAAGGTGCTGGATTTCGGGCTGGCCACGCGGCTCGACTGTGAGGAAATCAATGAGCTCACACTTTCTTATGCCTCCCTGGAAAGCAAGCTGGTGGGAACGCTTCCGTATATGGCACCAGAAGTTTTGCGCGGGCAAAAGGGTGATCACCTGAGCGATCTGTGGTCGCTGGGGGTGCTCCTCTATGAAGCAGCAGCGGGGAAGCTACCGTTTCGTGGGAACACCGGCTTCGAGGTGACCTCGGCGATCCTGCGCGAGCCGCCTCCCCCGCTGCCTTCAACCGTTCCTTACGGGCTGGCGGTGGTGATCCTGGGCTGCTTGATGAAGGAACGCGCCGGTCGTTACCAGCGCGCCAGTGAAGTCCGCGCGGCGCTCGAGGCGGTTCAGGGCGCGGTTCTGCAAAGCCGACATCCCTCGGAGGAGACGCGCGGGCCTCGAACGCTCGTACTCCGGGGGATGGAACACCTCTCTGTGAAGAACGGAGACGTGCTGTTGCTCGTAGGCACGAATAAGGGAGCGTTTTTTCTACGCTCGTCCCGCGACCGCTCGAGATGGGACGTGGCGGGGCCGTATTTTCATGGCCAAGGCATCTATGCGATGGCCTATGACGGACGAAGCGACCGGCACCGCTTGTGGGTTTCGGCAAACAACGTGATGTGGGGTGCGTTTCTGCGGTCCAGCGATGACTTTGGCAGAATTTGGACCAATCCTCTGGAGGCGAGCATCAGGTTTCCCACGGAGTCCGGTGCTTCACTGAGGAACATTTGGCAAATTTGCCTGGGCCGAAACGAGGACCCCGAGAAACTCTATTGTGGGGTGGAACCTGCGGCCCTGTTCGAATCGGGGGATGGGGGCGAATCATGGTCAATGGTCCGCGGGTTGTACGATCATCCGCATCGGCCACGTTGGATGCCCAGCAATGGCGGGCTGGTTCTGCATACAGTTGTGCCGGACCCCTGCCATAAGGAGCGGATGTACGTGGCTGTGTCTGCCGGCGGTGTTTACCGCACCGAGGATGCGGGAAGCACATGGCTGGCCCGCAACAATGGAGTACGCGTGATGTTTCTGCCAGAGAAGTATCCAGAGTTCGGGCAGTGCGTACATAAAATTGGGCTCCATGAATCGCGGCCTGAGCGATTGTTCTTGCAAAATCACTGGGGGCTGTACCGTTCCGATAACCGTGGTGATTCGTGGCAGGACATCGCGCGTGGGGTGCCCTCGGATTTTGGTTTCGCGATGCTAATGCACCCGCACGATGCGGACTGCGTATACATAGTGCCAGTGGAATCGGATGAGTTTCGCTGCACTCCGGAGGGCCGTTTACGCGTTTACCGCACGCGAAATGCGGGCGGTTCCTGGGAGGCCCTGAGCCGGGGGTTGCCCCAAAAAGGAGCATACGAAACAGTATTACGAGATGCCTTGTCGTCCGACTCGCTTGATCCGGCGGGGATTTATTTTGGAACGCGGAGCGGAAAGCTCTACGGATCGAGAGACGAAGGAAAGAGCTGGAAGAAAATTGTCGAAGGATTACCGCAGATCTTGTGCGTGAAGGCCGCTGTCGTCCACATGGATGGGGCGCCGACAACGAAACCGAATCTGAAATCAAGAATCTCGAAAAAGCGGAAAACTGCGCGCACGAAAAGAATCAGGCGCGGGAGATCGGGCTGATGCAGGTCTTGTTCACAATTCCGGGTCCGCTTCGTGAGTTCACAGCGAATCAGAGCGCCGTGCGCGTGGAGGTGGAAGCAGGCGCCAATCTGCTCCAAGTTTTGCAAGCGCTATTCGTTGAATACCCGGGACTTCGCGACAGAGTTCTAACCGAAGCCGGCCAAACTCGACAACACGTGAATATTTTTGTGGCCAACGAGAACGTACGTTACACCGGTGGACTTGCGACGGCTATTCCTGCCGGCGCAGAAGTTTCGATTGTGCCCGCGATTAGCGGCGGCTAACGACATGGCCTAAAATGCTCGGTGAGTGTGGAGCTAGGCACAAAGCAGATGACGGAGCGCGTGCATGATGTAGTTCGTCAATAGGAAATCCCGGGAAGCGAGCCAGAATTGGTGACCGGGCTGATCGCATTTCGTTATCATCGAGGAGGTTCGAAAATGCTGCTGCCTCTCAAGGCACCGAGGCGGTGACCTCGCATGCTTCCCAAAGCACGGTCAGCGAGCAGGGCGATGGCTGCGATGCTTTTCCTTGTATGCTTGAGCCGGGTGTGCGAGACTACGCGCAATGATATCCAGTTACTCAGGCCGTGATCCTCGAGCGCTCATTTCGATAACAGTGTACCTGCGGCTGACGAGAATGGATGTCTGCTGCGGTCCGCCTCCCTCGCTTTGATTCATCCCATCAGCAAAGTACGCAGGGGCAGAAGAGGGGAAGTGTAAATGGAGGAGAATTCCGTTTTCTGGGAGGAGACCATTCAGCCGGGAGCGGCGTGGTCGCACGTGTTGAAGCGCGGAACAGCGCTACGCCTTGTGGATTTGGAAGGCGGAGCGAATGTTGGCGCGATTTTCTATAACTTCGACTGTCCGGTGGAACGATACAACATGCCGGATACGCTAAAGGCGCAGCATATAGCGCGGCTCACCAAAGGTTTCGTGTTGTATTCCGACATGGGACGCATTCTATGTTCCATTGTTGAGGACAAGGTTGGCTGGCACGACCCGATCGGCGGAACTTCCAACGCCAAACTGGTGAAAGCGAGGTACGGGTCTTCGCGTTACCAGGAACAACGCAACGACTATCACAAGAACGGCCGGGACAGTTTCCTGATCGAGATGGGCAAGTGGGGGCTCGGCCCGCGCGACCTCACGGCCAATGTGAATTTCTTCACCCGTGTTGACGTCGCGGAGGATGGCAGCGTGAGCTTTGGTCCGGACAACTCCAAGGCTGGCGATTTTGTTGAGCTTCGCGCAGAGATGAACATTCTCGTGATTCTCAACACCTGCCCACATCCGCTCGATCCAAATCCACGGTACGAACCAAAACCAGTGCGCTTGTCAGTCCGGCGGGCTCCGGTGCCAGGAGCGGATGATCCGTGCCGTGTTTCGCGGGCGGAAAACGGACGGGGCTTCACGCTGACGGAGAGATATTTTCTATGAGGATACAACGTTTATGGTCGGATTAGATCTAGTTGAAAGCAAACTTGAGCCAACAAGGGCCGTCTATAGCCAGGAGATTCCAGCAGGAGAGCCTTGGATCCATCCCCTGAGGAAGGGGCAGTATTTCCGCATCGTTGATCTGCACGGAAACCAGGCCGTGGATACTCTCTTTTACAATGAACATGATTACTCCGACCGTTACAGCGCGCAAGACACAATCCAGCAGCAAGGCAATATCTATCTCACGACCGGCACAAAGTTGATGTCAACCGGTGGCACCGTGTTGCTGACGATCGTGGCGGACACCTGCGGCCGCCACGACACGCTGGGCGGAGCGTGCGCAACCGAGAGCAACATGGTACGGTACGCTCTCGAAAAGCGGCATATGCACGCGTGCCGCAACAGTTTCATGAAAGCGGTAATTGAGTGGGACCACGGCATGAGCAAGCGCGACATCGTCAGCAACATTAATTTCTTTATGAACGTGCCGGTGACGCGGGAGGGCAAGCTCACGTTTGAAGACGGCATTTCCGAGCCCGGCAAGTACGTCGAGATGCGAGCGGAAATCGATGTGCTCGTTTTGATCAGCAATTGCCCGCAGTTGAATAACCCTTGCAATGCCTACAACCCGACTCCGGTCCAAGTGCTGATCTGGAATGTGCCCGAGACGTGATGTTTGGTAAAGTCCTGATCGCCAATCGCGGCGCGATTGCATGCCGCATTATTCGAACACTTCGTAAGATGGGAGTCTGCTCGGTTGCCGTGTATTCCGAAGCTGACCGCCACTCGATTCATGTGGATCAGGCCGACGAAGCGGTTTGCATCGGTCCGCCAAAGCCCTCGCATAGCTATCTCTCTATACCGGTCTTGCTTGAGGCTGCGCGCAAAGCACAAGCAGACGCTGTTCATCCTGGATACGGTTTTTTGAGCGAGAATGCGGGCTTCGCAGAGGCTTGCGCGGCGGACGGAGTTGTGTTCATTGGGCCGACTCCGCAACAGATGCGCGACTTTGGTTTGAAACATGTGGCGCGTAGGATTGCCGCCGAGAACAACGTGCCGCTCCTGCCGGGCAGCGAACTGCTCGAAGACGTACCAACCGCGATCGAAGCCGCCGAACGCATCGGTTACCCGGTGATGCTGAAGAGTACCGCTGGAGGCGGTGGGATCGGGATCCGTTTGTGCCGTTGTGGTGAGGAATTGCGCCAGGCGTTTGACGCGGTCGCGCACCTTAGCCAATCGCATTTTGGAAGCGGAGACGTGTACCTGGAGAGATTCGTCTCGCAAGCCCGACACCTCGAGGTGCAGGTCTTCGGGGACGGCCGCGGCTCGGTGGCCGCCCTGGGAGAGCGCGATTGCTCCGTGCAGCGGCGAAACCAGAAGGTTATTGAGGAAACGCCCGCACCCGGTTTGGGGAGCGCGGTCAGGGAACAACTTATCGGCGCGGCGGTGCGATTGGCGAAGGCGGTGAAATACCAGTCTGCGGGAACGGTGGAGTTTGTCTACGATATGGAGAGCGGCGATTTCTATTTCCTAGAGGTTAACACTCGCCTGCAAGTCGAGCATGGCGTCACGGAGGAAGTGACAGGTGTGGACCTAGTTGAGTGGATGGTCAGGCAGGCGGCGGGGCAAGAGCTCGCGCTTGAGGAATTCACGACTCGCCGCTTTGGATGCTCCATCGAGGCGCGCGTGTACGCGGAAGACGCAGCAAAGAATTTCCAACCGAGCGTGGGGAGACTTTCGCACGTCAGCTGGCCTGAGAAAGTACGGGTGGAGACCTGGGTGGAAGCCGGGACTGAGGTGACGCCGTTCTACGATCCCATGCTGGCGAAAATAATCGTGCACGCGCCAAGCCGGGAGGCCGCATTTCACAAGCTTCGCGTTGCCTTGCGTCAATCCGAGCTGTCGGGATTGGAGACGAACTTACCGTACTTGCGACAGATCTGCGAAGGTCCGGCTCTGGCTCGTGGATGTGTCACTACTTCGTTCTTGCGCGATCTCGTTTATCTCCCCCTAACTATTGATGTGCTTGAGCCAGGCACGCAAACTACCATTCAGGATTTCCCCGGCCGGCTCGGTTATTGGCATGTTGGAGTTCCTCCCTCGGGTCCAATGGATTCGCTGGCATTTCGCTTTGCCAACCGTCTGGTGGGTAATGCACGTGACGCTGCCGGGTTAGAAATCACACTGACGGGGCCGACCTTGCGTTTTTCCTGCGACGCGACGGTGGCGCTGACGGGCGCGGATTTCGGTGCGCGGTTAGACGACCGACCGATTCCACTATGGCAGGCCGTATTCGTTCGTCGAGGCTCGGTGCTCGAATTGGGAGCAGCAAAGGGCACAGGTACACGGGCTTACCTTGCGGTCGCGGGAGGCATTGAAGCTCCGCTGTATCTTGGCAGCCGCTCGACCTTTATTCTCGGTAAATTCGGAGGTCAATCTGGCCGCACCCTTCGGGCGGGAGATGTTCTACACATAGGCAATGCTGCGAGCAGTTCGGGAGAAGCCGCCAAATTGCCGGAACAGCTGATCCCGCGATATGAAAATGAGTGGGAGATTGGCGCCCTCTACGGCCCGCACGGCGCACCGGACTTCTTCACTCCCGAGGACATCGACACATTCTTTTCTACTGCGTGGAGGGTACATTATAACTCCGACCGCACAGGGGTGCGACTCATCGGTCCGAAGCCGCAATGGGCGCGTAGGGATGGAGGAGAAGCCGGCTTGCATCCCTCCAACATTCACGACAACGCGTATGCAGTGGGGACCATCGACTTTACCGGCGATATGCCGGTGATCCTGGGTCAGGATGGTCCGAGCCTGGGAGGCTTCGTGTGTCCGGCGACCATCGCCGACGCCGAGCTTTGGAAGATAGGGCAACTGAAGGCTGACGACGTGGTGCAGTTTCGCGCACTCTCGCTGGACCAGGCTTTAGAGTTGAGCCGCGCACAGCAAGTAAACCTCGAAACGCTTGCCGGAGAGGTGCCCGCACTGCCAACCACCATTTCTCGTGAGAGTCCCGTCTTGCGGCGATTCGAATCGAACGGTGCGCCGGCAGTGGTCTATAGAGCTGACGGCGACCGGTGCTTGCTCGTGGAGTACGGACCGAATGTGCTGGATCTGAATCTGCGCCTCCGCGTCCACACTCTGGAACAACAATTACGCGAACTAAAACTTCCGGGGATCATCGATATCACGCCGGGGGTTCGTTCACTGCACGTGCATTACGATTCGCGCCTTGGTCGCGAAGGTCTGCTCGAAGCTCTGGACGATTGCGATCGCCGCATTCCAGACCTGGACGACATTGCAGTGAATTCGCGCGTGGTTCATCTGCCGCTGTCCTGGGACGATCCGGCTACCCAGCTGGCCATCCGCAAGTACATGCAGGGCGTGCGGCCGGACGCGCCCTGGTGTCCCAGCAATATCGAGTTTATTCGCCGCATCAACGGCCTCGATTCGATCGATAAGGTGCGCCGCATCGTGTTCGGCGCCAGCTACCTGGTGCTTGGACTGGGCGACGTCTATCTGGGAGCGCCGGTAGCCACGCCGCTTGATCCGCGCCATCGTCTGGTTACCACGAAATACAATCCGGCGCGGACCTGGACGCCTGAGAATGCCGTGGGAATTGGCGGCGCTTACCTGTGCGTGTACGGCATGGAAGGGCCGGGCGGCTACCAATTCGTCGGCCGCACCGTGCAGATGTGGAACACTTTTCGATCTACCGCAGAGTTTGCGCCGGGGACGCCCTGGTTATTGCGTTTCTTCGATCAAGTTCGGTTTTTCCCGGCGAGCGCGGAGGAGTTGGTGGACATTCGCGACGAATTCCCTCGCGGACGCTATTCGCTACCCATCGAGGAATCGCAATTTCGCATGCGCGAATACCGCGCGTTTTTGAAATCGATCGAGGCGGATACCGGCACATTCAAAGCATGCCAGCAAAGAGCATTTGAGGCCGAACGAGAGCGATGGGGTGCCGCTGGGCTGGTCGAAGTCGTCGGGCCGCCGGATCAGCTCAGAGTTTCACCTAGCGATTTGCAAACTCCTGAGGGCTGCAGGCCCGTGCGTTCTCCGATTGGCGCAAGTGTCTGGACGATTGGGGTAGAAGCTGGTCAGAGGGTGGAAGCCGGGCAGAAATTGCTTGTGCTCGAAGCGATGAAAACGGAGATTGTGGTAGTGGCGCCGAGCGCAGGTACCGTTGAAAGACTGCACTGCGCGCAAGGTTCGTTGGTCTCCTCGGGGCAGATATTATTGGCATTTCGCCCGGAGGCAGCCGTATGAAGATCTCCAAAAGCGTCTCGGCGATATACGACCGTTTGGAAGCACAGCCGCTCAACCCGATTTGGATCTCTTTAGTGCCGCGCAAAAGTGCTCTGGAGCGGGCACATATCATTGAAAACTCTTCGCCAACGACTCTTGCCGGAATGACCTTCGCAGTCAAAGACAACATCGATGTTGCCGGTATGTCGACGACCGCCGGCTGTCCGACCTATGCCTACACCCCAGCTTCAAGCGCGACGGTGGTAAAGCGACTGGAGGAAGCCGGTGCAATCTTGATCGGCAAGACCAACATGGACCAATTCGCTACAGGATTGGTGGGCACGCGCTCGCCGTTCGGAGCCTGCTCAAGCGTGTTCGACGAACGATTTATCTCTGGAGGATCAAGCTCCGGTTCGGCGATCGCTGTGGCGAAAGGCCATGTTACTTTCGCGCTCGGCACAGACACGGCAGGTTCGGGCCGTGTGCCTGCCGCATTCAACAATTTGATCGGCCTGAAACCGACCCGCGGGCTGCTGAGCACGGCAGGCGTGGTTCCAGCTTGCCGCACGCTCGATTGCGTCTCCATCTTTGCAACTACCTGCCGGGACGCGCATAGAGTCTGGAGCGCCGCCAAGGGCTTAGATGCCGCCGATCCATTTTCACGCGAACCTCGCACTAGCGAAGATGCCGCGCCGTGGTTGAACGCCCCTTTCCGGTTCGGTGTGCCCCGATCTGAACAACTCGAGTTTTTCGGCGATGAAGAAGCCCGGGCCCTGTACGCGGAAGCGGTGCGGAAACTCGAGCAGGTGGGCGGCGAAAGGGTGCAGATTGATTTTTCGGTATTTCGCGGCGCGGCCGAATTACTTTACGAAGGACCGTGGGTAGCTGAGCGCCTCGCGGCGATCCAATCCTTCATGCAGAATCACTCCGATGAGATGAACCCGGTCGTGCGAGGCATTATCGCTGGCGGAAGGAGCTTTACGGCGGTCGATGCGTTCCAGGCCGAGTACCGCCTGCTGGAGTTGCGCCGCTCCGCCGTCAGAGAGTGGACCGCAATGGACGTCCTTGTTCTGCCTACCACTGGAACTATCTACACTCACGAGCAAGTGGCTGCAAACCCAGTGAAGATGAACACGAATCTCGGCTACTACACGAATTTCGTGAACCTCATGGACCTTACGGCGGTCGCAGCTCCGGCCGGCTTTCGTTCGAACGGCCTGCCATTTGGAATTTCGTTGATAGGACTGGCTTTTTCCGACGAAGGTCTTCTCTCACTCGCGCATCGCTATCTCGGCGCGCAGACTCCCCTGCTCGAGAGAACTCCCGGCTGCATGGATCTAGCCGTCGTTGGCGCGCATCTCAGCGGCCAACCGCTCAATTGCAAATTAACCCAGCGCGGCGCGCGCCTGAAAAAGACCTGCCGCACTGCACCTGGTTACCGGCTCTATGCGCTGGCAGGTACAAAGCCACCCAAGCCGGGCCTAGTGCGCGATGACCAATTCCAGGGACCGGGGATTGAAGTGGAAGTTTGGACGATACCGGAAGACAAGTTCGGCAGTTTTGCGGCGGAAGTCCCCGCGCCGCTCGGCCTCGGCAACCTCTCGCTGGATTCCGGCGAATTGGTCATAGGCTTTAGCTGCGAGTCTTATGCACTTGCCAGCGCCACTGAAATCACGCAGTTCGGGGGCTGGCGCGCCTACCTAGCATCATCGAAAATGTGAATCCCACCGATAGAAATAATGACTGAGGGTATAGCCGCGCCGTAGGACTAGAATTCCTCAGCATATGACGACCTTCATTCCCTGCGCGGAATACGCGTCGCGGACGATTAAATGACAGCGCGTTTTGTCTGTCTCTTCTTGCTGCTTACGACTTCGGCTGCCGCTCAGAAGCCGGCGTTCACGGTTGGGTGGTCCATCTACGCAGGATGGACGCCTTACCACTACCTGGTAAAGTCCGGAATCCTAAAGAAATGGGCGGACAAATACGGCGTCACAATCAAAGTTCAGCGGTTCGATTATGCACCGTCGCTCGATGCTTTCGTCGCTCGCAACATCGATGCCTGCGCCATGACCAACATGGAGGCATTGGATATGCCTGCCGCCTCCGGCGTCCCCACCACGGTGCTGATCATCGGAGACTATTCGAATGGGAATGACGCGCTGCTGGTGAGAAATGGCCTGCAGATCAAAGACCTCGCCGGTAAAAAGTTGCTGCTGGTGGAGAAAACGGTCTCGGAGTACCTGTTAGACCGCGCCTTTACTTTGAATGGGCAGACCGGTGAGATCAAGCAGGTGCGGAAAATCAACACTTCGGATTCGGATATTCAGTCGGCATTCATCAGCGATTCCAGCGCTTCTGCCGTGGTCACCTGGAAACCGATGCTTTCGCAGTTGTTGAAGCAGAAGGGCGTGACGTCGTTGTTCAATTCCTCGCAAATACCGGGCGAGATTCTCGACCTCACCGTAGTGCGCACAGACGTGCTGGAGCGTGCAGACGGCTCCGGGCAGAAATTCGCGAAAGCTCTTGCCGGCGCCTGGTACGAGATGATGGGACTGATGTCGCCGCAAGGCGCCGCGGCAGACAGCGTGCTGACGGCCGTCGCTGAAGGATCGGCAGATTCCCTAGCCTCGTACAAGGAGCAACTCAGTACAACTCGGATGTTCTACGAACCCAAGTCCGCGGCGGAATTCGGCAGTTCGCCAGTACTCAAGCAGAAGATGGCGCTAGTGAGGCAATTCTGTTTTGACCACGGCCTCTTGGGTGAGAAGACCGGCACAGCGGACGACGTAGCGATTCGCTATCCGGATGGTTCAATACAGGGAAAAACGGACCATGTCCGCTTGCGTTTCGAGAACCTCTATATGGAAATGGCAGCGCAAGGCAGACTTTGAAGAAAAAATGGGCGGCAGATTCCAACTCGTCCATGCCAAGCCCAGCCGGACGGCGGCGATCCTGCTCTCGTGGTTCTTGTTTGTGCTGGGAATCGGGCTCTACGTTCACGCCGCGCACAAGCGGCATCAGGAGAACGCCGAGGACCGTGTGGTGCCCACCATCCCGCACATGCTTCACAGCACCTACGAAGCGGCGTTCAGACCGGCGGAAGACGACGAACCGACGATGGGGGAAAACGCGAACATGCCGCAACGCTTCTTGGCCAGCATGCTATGGAAGGACACCAAAGCTAGCGCGCGGCGTTTTTTCTACAGCCTGCTGCTGCTTATTCCGGCCATCTTCCTCGGGCTACACATGGGCCTGTTTCCGTACGTGGGGGTCTTTTTCTCGCGCTTCGTGCTCTTTTTCGATAAGATCATTGCGCTTTCTCTATTACCGATTCTGTTCATCGCGGTCGGCATCGATGAGCTCTCCAAAATCATGCTGATCGTCATCGGCGTGACTCCAACAATTATTCTGGACACTTTTAACCTGACGCGCAGTGTGCCCCAAGAGCAGGTGGTGAAGGCGTTCACGCTTGGGGCAGGAGATTTCGACGTGGCCTATCGCGTCGTCTTGCGGCAGATTGCGCCGCGCGTGCTGAATAGCATCAGGCTTAATTTGAAGGCCGTCATGTTGTTCCTCTTTGCAGGAGAAATGATCGCCTCGACAGACGGGCTGGCCTACCGCATCGCACTGCTGCGCCGGCACATGGGAATGGACGTGATTATTCCTTACGTACTGTGGGTGGCCTTGTTGCTTTTCCTGGTAGACATGACGATGCGGCTCATCAACCGCAAGCTCCACCCCTGGTTCCGAGAGGCATAGCGGATATGGCTCTAATTCAGTTCGAAAAAGTTTCCGTGAGCTATGGTGCACCGTCGCACCCGGTGCTGAGCAGCATCGATCTGAGCATCGAAGAGGGTGAATTTGTTTGCCTGCTGGGCCAGACCGGTTGCGGAAAATCGACCTTGTTGCGGCTCGTGCTTGGTTCGGAACAACCCTGCGAGGGCCGCGTCCTGATCGATGGAACCGAACACGACCAGCCAGATCCCATCTGCGGCTATGTACCGCAAAAGTATTCTCTCTTCCCAGACAAAACCGTGATGGGCAACATCACTTTTGGGCCGGAGGTCAGTGAATTCAACCTGTTAACCCGCCTGACTCCGCGCTATTTCCGCCAGCGCCGAGAATTCCGCCAGCAGGCTATGCAGTATATCCGCCGAATCGGTTTGCAAGACGCGGATGCCGGCAAATATCCGGACCAGCTTTCGGGTGGGATGCAGCAGCGCGTCGCTATTGCGCAGGCCCTGGTCAATCGGCCAAGGATCTTGCTTTTGGACGAAGCCTTCAGCGCCCTTGACCCAGGTACGCGCAGAGATATGCAAGTTTTGATTCGCCAGTTGTGGCAGGGCACAGGGGTGACATTAGTGTTTGTAACTCACAACACCCAGGAAGCTCTTCAGCTCGGAACTCGAGTCATCGTGCTGGCCCGGGAAACGCCGAACCACGGTTCGCGTGTTGTCTTGGACCTCGCCGTTTCGAGTTCTTGTGCCGCAGACGAGTTTTCCCGGCTCGTGGCTCGGCTGGACAGCGCTGCCGGCAGCACGCGCGAGTCCGAGGAACTCACCCCGACTATCGGGGGTGCCACTCCGCACGACCTAGCTGCCGCCCAGGATCTTCTGCCGAATGAGATTTAGCTGCCGATGCTAGATGACCGTTGAAACCAACAATTTACGAAAAGATTTTCCGGAAGGCCCCTGGGATAGGCGTTGAAGCAAAGTGCTGCAACCGAATCGGGCAAGTTTCCAGGACGTGCTCAGAATTCGTAGCGTAGCGCGAACTGCATTACCCGCGGTTCCATTACGCCCTGGAATTCTCCAAAAGTGCCCGGCGAGGTTAAGCTCAGGCTGGGGTTCGTGAAATTGACATTATTGAATACATTGAAGGCTTCGGCACGGAAATGAATTCGCTGGCTTTCCCAAGGCAGCTTGAACACTTTTGTCACTCCCAGATCCGTGTTGAAAAAGGAGGGAAGGCGAACGGCGGCGCGTTTGCCGGTGTGGCCCGGTAGCTCGTCGGCGAAGGAGTTCGAGGTGCTGGTGCTCCCAAAAATGCTGGGGTTGCCGTTCTGATCGATGCGCACGCCCTGGTTGATGGGCCCAGTCACAATCGCGAGTGAGCTCAGCCAATAGTTGGCGTTGTACTCCAAGCCTCCCGCCACGGTGGTTGGCAAACCGGTGCGGAAGCGAGACAGCCCGGAAACCTGCCAGCCGCCAACCATGAAGTCCAGCCAGCGCGAGGCGTCTCGCAAAAGAAGTTTCCCGCGCCCGACCGGCAGCTCGAATAGAGCATTACCAGAGATGTTGTGCCGCATGTCGAAATCCGACGAGCCGCG
Organism: Acidobacteriota bacterium; assembly: GCA_003225295.1. Classification (GTDB taxonomy): domain Bacteria; phylum Acidobacteriota; class Terriglobia; order Acidiferrales; family UBA7541; genus Acidiferrum. The sequence continues at coordinate 61,119 of QHYZ01000074.1, forward strand.
GAATTCCTTGGTGTTGTAAATATTTTGAATGGCGGCCCCTTGCTCCCCCGCTCCTGATTCAGCCGCCGAACCATCATCAACCGAGTGCGACCACGAGTAGTTGAAATCAAAGGAGAGTCCGCCGCTGAATCTCCTCCGCAAGGAAACGGTGAGGCCGTGGTAGGCGGCGGTGCCGGAATTCATCCAAGTGGGCAGTGAGCTGCCCTGGATAGGAAAGAAGGTATAACATCCTGTGACCGTGAGACATTTCCCCGGGTGGTAGGAACTTGTCACGTTTCGATCGAGCGCATGCAAACAGTCAAGATAGCTGCCACCGTAATCCTGGTATACGCACATGAAATAGTTGGCTGAAGCGCTTCCAGGAACGTCGACATTCGCGAGAGTGGGCCATATGTCCTCGACAAATGGAAGCGTTGGCACCAAGCTCGGATTTGCCTTTACCTGGGCAGGGGTCAAACCAGAATCAAATAGCTTCCGCACGATGCCGGCGTTTTGTTCCCAAGTGACTCCGGACTTGGGATCCTTGAAGTATTCGAGCGGTGTATAGACATCGCCTTCCATGAGCAGCCGGTGAGAGAGGCGACCCGCATAACCGATCTCCAGAGTCATCTTGCCGGGAATTTCGCGCGCGAAGCTGGCGGTGAAAACGTAAGCGTACGGGGGCTTCAGATTTGGTGAAATGCCTTCGAAATCGCCGATGATGGCGGCAATGTCAGGAGGCTGATAGGGGAAGGTTTCCTGTGGAGGAGCGGGCAACGTGGGCGATGATCCGCCGTATCGCGGGCTGGTGCTGAAACTGTAGGAATCTGGGAAATTCGCCTTGTACGCGAGGCCGATCGAGCCGAATTGATCGTACTGCGTGATTAGGTCGCTACCGAATCGATCGTACACCATGCTGGCACCGACTCGCAACGCTCCGCCTCTCCCGAACATCTTTGCAAGCCAGCCCCCGCGGCTCGAGGGAGAGTAGGCAAGTCCAAAGCGGGGTGCAAAATTTAGATTGGAAGGTTGCCACCAAGTCGGTTTGCCATTGACAGGGCCATCCAGAGTCCACTTCAGTCTGGCGTTCGGCAGCGCGTTCTGCGGCAGACCCTGGCTTTGTCCCGCATTGCGTTCCGCAAAATACTGATTGAGCGGGACAGTGGGCATCACCTGGTATCCGTTTGCTTCGTAAGGAGGCCTGAAGTTCTCCCACCGCAAACCAAAGCTCAAGGTCAACTCGCGCGAGACGCGGTACGTATCACCAACATAGAGGCCGTAATCTTGCTCGATAAACCTGCGGGCCTGCACCGTACCCTGCAACAAGGGAGTTCCATTTTTCGAAAACAGATCGGTATGAAAATCGTCGTTCACCAAACCGAGGATGGCGCCCATACCATTGGTTACTGAAACGGGATCTGCCAGCCCCACGTTTGGCCCGAAGCGCATCGGATTAGTGGACATGAAATTTGTGAGCGCACTGTCAATGTCTGCTCCGAGGCCGATTAATTCCGTTGCGCCGTACCCATAGCGAGCGAACGAATTGGCAAACGAGCGGGTGTTGTTGTGAATGAAGCGGGCGGAAAACCCTGCTGTGATGGTGTGCGCCCCTTTGGTCCAGGCGATGTCCTCATTGGGATTCAGGGTTGGCAGGCGCTGCGAGAGGGGACGCGCGTAGGGATTCTGGAGCGGGTCGAGACTGGTCTGAAACAGCACGGGACCGGCTACACCGGACAAGGCTTGACCAAATCGCGTGTAACTGAGATTCAGCACACTGACAAGGTTGGACCGCAAAATCGCTGTATATTGCGCCGCAAAACCCTTGCTGTTGTCCCGAAGAGTGGACGCCGGCGCTTGCCCCGGGAACTGGGCGAGAATCTGGTCGTCGGTATTGTCAGCTAGGGTGCCACGCAGACTCACGGTATGCTTGCCCGCGCGGTCCAGATGAACATCGATCTTTCCGACGATGGCGTGATCGCTGCGATGACTCGGGGCATTGAACCGGAAACCACTGAAGTTTAGTCCGCCATCCTCACCAAAAGACGGAGCGTTGCCACTCGGATACTGGTTCAATATAGGAAGCATGCTGGTATTGACGCCTTTTCCGATGGGGTCCACCGCTTGAATGTCGCTCGCCGAGATGTCCTGCACAAAAATTTGGTCGTTCACTGGATCACAAACACCACCAGGACCTGTTGGATTGTTGCACATCCTGTACTTGAAGATTCCCTGGCGCAGCGAGTCGGATGGCACGGCCCGCACCTGGGCTACACCGCTGGCATCTTGGCGCTGCTCGTAGTTAAAGAAGTAAAAAGCCCGGTCGCGGACAATTTTGCCGCCCGTAGACGCACCGAACTGGTTGCGCACCAGCGGTTGCCTGGCAACACCAGCCTGATTGTTGAACCAGGTATTCGCGGCGGTAGCGGAATTCCGGTTATATTCGTATAACGAGCCGTGGAGATTATTCGTACCGCTTTTGGTCACGAGTGCGACTTGTCCTCCCGAGGAGCGTCCCATGTTGGCTCCCTGGCCAGCCACGGTGACACGAAATTCCTCGACGGAATCCAGCGGAATCGGCAGCACCGCATTAAACCCGGAATTGATATTTGCCCCGTTGGCATTTGATCCCTGATATCCGCCCAGGCCGGTGGTCGTGTTTTGCGCGATCAATCCGGAGTTCTGGTTGTTGTTTACGTCGGCGCCATCTAGTGTGACGTTGTTCTGGTCGCGGCGCGCTCCAAGCACCTCTCCATTCGAAGTCACGCCAGGTTGCACACTGAGCAGCTCCACCACATTGCGCGTCTGTAAAGGGATTTGTCGCACCTGCATTTCGCTGAATGGGTTGCCAAGACTCGCGTCGGTAGTGTTGATCTGTGAAACCTCCGCTTGCACATTCACCACGTCTCCAGTGGCGCCAACGACCATGACCAAGTCGAGCGTGCTCGGCGTATTCACGAGAAGCGTGATATTAGTGCGCGTCATCTTGGCAAAGCCGGATTTCTCCGCCACTAGCCTGTAGGTTCCAGGGACAACCTGCGGAAAATTGTAGACTCCGTTGGCATCGGTAACGCTCGTACGCACGCCGCCATTTTCCGTGCTGGCCATGGCTACAGACGCTCCCGCAATGACTCCACCAGAAGAATCGGTGATGACTCCTCGTAACGATGTTGTGGACTGTGCGTATGAACTAAGCGTGCCAAGGAACACGACGAGTAGGACCAGTAAGATCTTCTTCATCATTTCCACTCCTTCGGTTAGGACAAGTGCGGAGGTACATTAGTGATGACATTAAGAACGGCCCACGTGGGGCTGTCAAAACGAATCTTTCGATTGAATCAATGCAAAATTCCGAACGCTCATTGCGGTTCGGTCTGCTAGCCTCTGTATTGACAAATTGTTGTGAAGGTTTTCAGCAATCCAAACCTGAAGCTTCGGCTCGCATTTGCAAAACATAGTGGGATGGCGTTTTTCCAACTCGCGCGTGAACCATCCGGCAGCTGGAGAGAACGGACCAAGGCCTCAAACAAATCGCTGCCGCCTGCGGATTCGGCAGCACTGATTCGATGCGACGCGCGTTCCTGCGATCCGTGGGAACAACGCCCCACAAGTATCGCCGTCGGCTCCACGGTGCTGAAGGGTCCGCTTAGTTGCCGTAGGATTCGGCTCGGGAACTTCCATGCGGATCGATTTTGATTCCCGTCTTCAACGTAATGGACATAAGCAACCCAGATTCCCGTTCTGGGAAGCTGCCATACTCTCAACTGCCGGCAGTGCCCGATCGGTCCAATCGCTAAATCGGACAAGTCCGGTCCGCTTTCCCTGGACTTCGACGAGGACTAAGCCGCTTGCGCGGCGGACGCGAGGCGTGCCACATTCCCCAACGCGATGAGTCCAGAACGAGCGACTACTCCCACTCAGTTCCATCTAGCTTCATTAACTCATTGGGAACAGATGGAAAATGCATCGTGCCCAGCACTTCGGCATCCGCCGCCAACGCCAGTGGCTTCCCCCAATAGAAACGGTTCTATCGAAAGTGTTCCGGAATCAGTCCGTCGTCCCGCTCTGGCTTCCTCTGCCGGAACACCTCCGATAGAGAGCCAGCGTTATACGTCCATCTCGATCACTGGTACGCCACCGGCCAGTCTATCTGACTGGATAGCACCCACTATCCGATCGGATAGCAAATCGCGCGCTTGCCAACCACTCACTGGCGATCAAAACACCCGCCATTTCAACGTATCTCCTTGCTCCCCAAACTTTTCCATGGCACACCGCTGTTTTGTTCGTGCCCGCTCCCCTGCGTGGCCATGCACATGCACTTGTGCATGGCGTGCGTCCCCAGACTAAAACGCTCAGAGGCCGCCACCGAAGTCAAGTTTAAACAGGAGGATCCCATGAAGTCACTTCGCTGTCGTATGTTGGTAGTTTCAGCGGTCGCGTTGGCGGCCGTTTGCACAAACGCGATCCCTGCTTTCGCCCAGAATGCATTCCAAGGCAGTTTCACACTTCCCACTGAGGTGCGCTGGCAAGGCGCGACACTCCCAGCAGGCGAATACACTTTTACAATGAAATCCGTCACCGCCCCCAACCTCATCGTCCTGGACGGCCCCAGCGGCTCCTCGTTCGTGTCCGCGATTGTTGGTGATCGGGACAAAATCAGCGGCCCTAGCGTCTTGATCGTCGAGCATCGCGCCGGCAAGTCCATCGTACGCGAACTGTACATGGCTCAACTCGGTCTGCGGCTGCGCTACGCAGTGCCAAAGGCCCCGAAAGAAGCCGAACTCGCTCAGGCTCCTGTAACGACAGAAAGAATCCTCGTGGCGATGAAGTAAGTGCCAAGCCTCCGAAGCAAATCGCCACTCATAGCGCGAGCCCCACCCCAGGCTCGCGCTATTTTATGTTGCTCACCACTGGCCTAGCGAGTTCAGACAGAAAGTCGTTGCACACCCAACCGGTCTATGCGTTTACCAGACTTGAGAATCAGATGGTAGGGCGCAGGGTTTTGTTTGCAAGAATAACGATGCTCGCGATTCCTGCAAGCCGAATCTGCTAAAGGACGATTTCGACTTCTCCATACTCAGCCCTGGCGTTTGCGACAAGATAGACTTTCCTTTCGGCGCCCTCTTGCAATGCTGTTCGTATCAGGTTGGCGGCTCGATGAGAGTACCTTTCGCGTCATTCGCCACTCACAAACTCATGGTTTGGGGGCGGTCTTATTTGGAAAATGGAATGCGGAGGCAGTATTGCCCTCGCGCGGCTTAATTGTCCTTTGCGTGTTGCTGGGAGTGCTTCTCTTCGGCTGGCTCACGTGGCGGGACTTCTCATCGAGACGGCGGCTTAGGCAAGCTCCTGTCGCGACCATCAACAAGCAGCCGGTTGCTTTCGCGAACCGCACGTTTGACCCGGTCACACCGCCGGCCGATATGCCACCGCTGGCCTCGGGGGAAAAAGCGGAGTGCGATTCCAATTTCCTTTCCAACGCCAGTGTCCGCGGGGAGTCTAGACAAACGGATGCCACACACGCGACCGTCACCATCACGGAGATCAAGGTGACGCTACAACTCAACATCAACATCTGGGTGCCGACCGGGGTAGCCCAACATGTGATCGAACATGAGGAAGGCCATCGCCAAGTCTCGGAATATTACTACCAGACCGCCGACAAACTCGCCGAGCGAATCGCCGCGACATACATGGGCAGACAAGTCGACATCACCGGCACGGATCTGGATGCCGAGTCCAGCAAGATGCTCCAACAAATGGCCGCCGATATCACCGATGAATACAAGAAGGAATTAAACCCAGGACCGACGCAACTGCTCTACGACGCCATCACCGACCACGGCCGGAATGAGGTCGTCGTCAAGGATGCTGTCGCTCACGCCCTCAAGAACATAACAATCGAGTCAACTCAGCCGACGACAAACTCAGGAAATTGAACACGCAACGCCGAACGGGCGTCCAGGTCTCGCCGCTGTGCCCCGGAGCGACGAGGTCAGCGCAGGTGTAGTAGTGTACAAAAATAGCTATGGATCGAGAAACCTTCCATCGTTGGCTGGCCTCTTATGGAAGCGCTTGGACCGGCCGTGACCCGGGGGCCGCCGCCTCGCTGTACGCAGACGATGCCACTTACCAAGTGACGCCCTTCGACGAACCCTTGCGTGGTCGGGCCGCAATCTACGAATATTGGGCCGGCGTAGCGAGAACCGAAGAAAAAATCCAGTTCGAATATGAGATCCTCGCAGTCACTGAGGAGCATGGTATCGCCAGGTGGTGGGCGTCCTTTGTCCGCGTGCCACCTGGCCTAGAAACGACACTGGACGGCATCTTCCTGATCTCGTTGGACTCGGCGGGTCACTGTCGGTCCCTTCGTGAATGGTGGCATAAACGGCAGTAGTTCGTCCCATTGCCTAATGATCGAATCTGCTAACGCCCGGCACTGCTTCATCAGCGAAAAGTCGTCGGACGCATGCGACGGTCATGGCAATTCCGGCCATCAGTCTGACTTTGCTCGGCTGGCTGGCGGCACAATTCCGTTCATCCGCAAATACTCCACCATCTGTCCGTAATGATTAAATGCGTGGGCGACGGCGAATGTGGCCAAGTACAGGCGGGGCGATTTGCTGTGCTCAGCGGTCTGCAACATGTTCTGAGTAGTCAACGTGGCCGCCGCCTTGTGACCCAAGGCAAAAGAGTCCTTCAGGAACTTAACGATGTCGGCTTTGGCCTTCAAGTCCTCAGGACCGTTCCCGCCCTTGAAGTCTTCCGGGAGCTTATCGCCGGTAAGCCCCGACCATAGGAAGTAGTTGGAAGCGGCGACATGCTTGACCTGCAAGGCAAACGTGCGCACACCCCTGTAGTCGGCCCCTGGAATGTTCAAGCTCTCAGGAGAGAAGTTGAACTTATCTTCCGGCATGGCTTCGGCAGCTTCCACAATTTGCTTTTCGATAATGCTGATCTGGCGGTCCACGGTTGAAGCTACCGTCGGCGGAGGCTGCGACTGTTGCGCCCGAGGCACGCTCGCGGCCGCGGCGCTCTTTGTGCCCTGTCCGAAAGCGGCGATGGCAAAGATGAATGCTGCCAACCGCAAGAAGATTCGTATTTGTTTCATTGGAGCGACCTCCTCAATTTGTTTGAACTCAAAAACTTGTGGCATCCCTCGGAAATGACTATTGGACCGTGTGAATTCCACAAACCAAGTCACGATTGCTTCCGAGCCGGTGACATACGGGAGTTAGGAATTGCAGCCCGGAACTTTCAAGGACCTATTACCGCATTACCGCCGCGAGTCCGGCGGCACCAGGTTGTTCGCGCGATAGTAGACCACGAGCTGGCCATAGTGCTCGCCGCTGTGCTCGATGGCGAACATCCAGGCGTAGGAATTGTGGACTAGCCTGTTCCCCCACGCATATGCCGCAATTTTGTCCAGTCCTGCGTCGCCCTGCTGTTGAATCAGGTTCGCTCCGTCCGCGACCGCCTGCTGAATCAGCTTCACAACGTCGGCTTTCGTCTTGTAAGCATCTCGCGACGGGTTGTGCTTGTTCTTGCCAAAGTCGGGCCCGATGTTTGATCCGGAAATCGAACGCATCAGGTCGTAATCGACTCCGGCGACGTGTAGGAGATTTTGCGCAAAGGTGCGCTGGTCTTTCTGCAGCTGGAAGTCATACTTGTCTTCGGGGAAATCCTGGGCCATGGTAATGAGTTTGTTCCCGATCTCGTTCCACATTTCCAGCGTCTCGTCTGCCCGGGAGCGCGCAGGATGTGGAGCTTGATTCTGCGATTGGCCCAGACTGTGAATACTCGCTCCCATGACGGTAAGCAGAGGGACCGCAACTAGCCCAAGCGAGGACCGCTCCATGGTAAATTTTTCCTTTCGATTGGCAATGAACTCAGAACGCGCGCCCTTCGAATCCCTGCGAAGTGCGCGGCACTCCGCGGTTTCGTGTCGCACACAAAAGTCAAGACTGTCACGTCGAAAAAGTGTGCGCCACTCGCCCGTTGGCTTTCCGCCGCCTCTGGCCTGAGCTATTCGTATCTCAGCGCGACCAGTGGATCGACGCGTAGCGCGCGCCGCGCCGGAATATAACAAGCAAGCAGAGCGACACCGATGAGAAGAAGAGCGACCACCACAAAGGTCAGAGGATCTGTTGGTCTCACGCCGTACAGCAGTCCGGTCATCAGATGTGACACGACCACGGCACCAACGAGTCCAACCGCAGCGCCGACAATGACGAGCCCTAATCCTTGACCCAAGACCATCTGCAGGATGCTCCTCCTTTCTGCACCAAGTGCGAGGCGAATCCCGATCTCGTGTGTGCGCTCGCTTACGAGGTACGAAATCACTCCGTAAATTCCGAGCCCAGCGAGCAGCAAGGCGATCAGAGCGAACAGCGCAACTATTTCCATCGAGAATCGCCTCTCGGAGAGAGACGCGGATACCGTATCGCTGAGCGCCTGTGCACCGAAAACGGGAAGCGCCGGATCGACGGATTGCACTTGCTCGCGCACTTCATCTGGAATTGCAGCGGTGTCCAAATGTCCGCGTAGAAATATCGCCAGCCGTTTTCCCCCGGTCTGATACAAGTCTAGATAGATTTTGGGAACGCCCGCTTCCGCCAGCGATTCTGTCCTTGCGTTGGCGATGATGCCCACTATGGTAATCCAGGGCGAGTCCGCTCTGGCATTCCTGAAACGCTTGCCGATGGGATTTTGGTTTGGCCAGTACGTCCGCGCGAAGGCTTCATTGATCACGGCGACTTGCGGGGCCCTATCGTTGTCCGATTCGTCGAACGGGCGGCCGCGCAGCAAAGGCATGTTCAGCAAATGAAAATACTCCGGCGTAACGCTTGACCGTTCTACCACGGCAGGCTCGTCGCTCTGAATGTCGCGTCCCTCGACTGTGAATAAGAACTGGCCCTCGGCTATTAGTTTTAGATCCCGTAGACTCTCGTCTAACGGAATGGACGCGGTGTCTCCGAGGGCTGCATCTTCGACTCTCGGCAGCGCTCTACTGCGGCGAAGCAATCCACGAAAGAACGACGCCTCTTGTGCAGGCGTAGCGTAGGTGTCAGTCTTTGGATCATTGGGGAAAGGCAGCCTCGTCCGGACCGCCATTACATTTTGTGGAGTGAATCCGAGCCGCACATTCACTAAGTCCCGGAAACTGCGGAGCAAAAGTCCGGCAGCAACCATCAGCACCAACGAGAGAGCAAACTCGATTACCACCAGAATTCGGCGAGATCGCGCTTGCTCCCCGGAACCTGTCGAGCCGCGCGCTGATTCTTTGAGCGAATGAGTCAGGTCGACCCGCCCCGCATGTAAAGCAGGAGCCAGACCGAAAATAGCGCCGGCCACGACAGAAGCGCCGAGAGCGAACAGCAAAACGCTCCAGCTAATCGATATGTCGTTGAGCCGCGGCAGGCTGTCAGGCACGAATCGCAGCAGAAATCCCTTGGTGCAGAAAAGAATCGCTAAACCGGCAATCCCGCCGAGCAGGGAAAGAAACAAGCTCTCCGTCAGCAACTGACTGGTCAGCCGCAGCCGCGCGGCCCCGAGCGCCTGGCGAATGGCCATTTCGCGTCCTCTCGCGCTGGCGCGAGCCAACAGCAGATTGGCGACATTGACGCAGCCGATCAGCAGGACCAATCCCACGGCGCCAAGTAGCAGAATTAATGATTGTCGAATATTGCCGACTACCCTTTCTTTGAGCGGCAGCAGCCGCACAGTCCACGCGCTCGGCTTCGGATAATCCTCCGGGAATTCCTTCTGCAAAGCGGCGACGAGCGCCTCCAGTCGGCTTTGCGCTGCCGCAATCGTCAATCCCGGCTTCAGCCGGGCGACGGCTGTCGGGAGGTTTCTCCCGCTCCGCGGCGGGTGATCAGACATAGGCGGGCCGTAAAAACTAGTGGCGGCCCAGACCTCGATGTTCCTTTCTTCCGTAATTCGTCCCGGGGCGTCGAAACCCTGTGGCATGACGCCGACGATCCGATACAAGTCGGTGTCGAGCCGGATGCTGCGGTCCAAAATATGCGGGTCGCCGCCGAACGCCCGCTTCCACAGACCGTCGCTGATGAGGACCTCCGGCGTAAGCCCGGGCGAGTGATCCCCGGGATTGAAGGCGCGGCCCAACTGCGGCTTGACGGCCAGAAGCGCGAAATAATTCGGCGCGACGATGAGCAAACGGACGCGCGCAGGTTGAGATGAGCCTGTAAGATTATTTTCGTCAAACCACGTAGGCGAGACGTATTCGAAAATGCCGGAACGCTGAAGATCCTGCCATTCAGGCTGGGACATGCCTACGTCCTGAGCGCCAACACCGGGAAGATCATCCTCGATACTTACGAGCTGCTCCGGTTGGGGGTACGGCAGGGGATGCAACAGCGTGGCATCGACGACGCTGAAAATCGCGGTCGTCGCTCCGATGCCCAAGGCAATCGTCAGGACGGCGACGGCGCTGAAGCCTGGAGATTTGCGCAGCATGCGCAGACCGTAGCGGGCGTCCTGCGCCAGGTTCTCGAACCATTCCCAGCCCCACGCTATGTGACTTTCTTGCTTCAGGTACGTTGTGTTGCCGAACCGGCGACGGGCTGCGGCTCGAGCATCACCCTCCGTCATTCCGGATTGGAGCTGTTCGTGTTGGCGCAATTCCAAATGCAGGCGCATCTCCTCTTCGAGTTCCGCATCAAACTGCCGCCGATGAATCAGCATCCTGAGCCGTCTTGCAAGTTCGCGCAGCCAGTCCATCAGGGAGCCCCTTTCAGACGGCCTCGATCACCCGCGTGATCGCTCCGATGACGCGTTCAAATTGCGACATTTCCACGTTTAATTGTTTCCGTCCCGCCGCGGTTAGTTGGTAGTAGCGGGCCCGGCGGTTTCCGGCCGTCGTGCCCCACTTCGCGGTCACCCAGCCCTTGACCAGCATCCGCTGCAGCGCGGGATACAGGGAGCCTTCTTCGACTTGGAGGATGTCATCCGATATCCGCTGAATGGAATTGGCGATCTCATATCCATGCATCTCACCCGATCGCGCCAGAGTCTTCAAGATCAGCAGATAGAGTGTTCCGGGAGGTATCTCGTCTCGATGCAAGTCGCCACTCCTGACATAGTTAGACTATGCCAGTTTCGAATCGTTAGCAACCCGTGTCAAGGGAATCGGGGACATGGGTGTCGAGGTCACTTCAGACAACGGTTGCCCGGTAGCGGACTTGGCCTACTCAGCGCCTCTAAACATGAGCGTAATCTTTGTCATCAGGCGCTGTTCGAATTTTCGCGCGCGGCCGCGAGGAGCCATTTCTTCAACACGGCAGTGAATTGTGGTTTCACTCCGTCAAACATAAGCCCCATTTGCTCGAACGTCTTAAGATCCGATGCAGTCTGAAGATTCTAGTCAGCCGCGAAGGCGAGCTTGTCGTCGAGATTGCCAGAGCCAAACAGTAATTCCGACAACAAACAGAACTGATTGAATCCAGTCCTTGATGGGATTGCCTTTAAAGACGAAAGCGGAGACGATAAGGGCAAGCGCCCAAATGACCGCCCAAAGCACAAGTGTTGTCGGCTGTCGCTTAGTGGTTGTCATGGTTTGACTGTACTCTGTTTTCTTGGTCCCGTCGCGTCACTCCAGGTCCGCGAGTGATAAACCATCCAGAAGCGCTTGCTCTGCCGTTTGTTGGACCAGGAAGTCCTTGACTTCAGAAACGCTCGTGACCTCGACGGCCCTCTATACCATGACGCGCGGGATTGCGCGGTGGTGCGGGTCACACATCTGTGTTTGCCTCTCCGCGGTCCCCCGGGAGCGACCTGGAGTTCGCGCCGCCTTATCGGAGTGCTCTGGGCGAATTCCGCAAGCAGGCTCAAGCCAGGTTCTTCGGCGGCCAGGCTATCTGGCCGGTGCCGCGGTAGGCCAGATTGGCGATCTGGCCGGCGCGGGCTGCGGCAACTCCGGCTTCCACTGGCGCGTTGGGCTCATTGCGGGTCTTGATGCAATCGAAGAAATTCTGCATGTGGTCGATGGTGCCATCGCGGAAGCTGTCTGCCTTGACGACCGGATTGTCCTTGGCCGGCACGCCCTCATGATAGACGCCAAAGCCGCTGCGGTTGAGCTTCAGGGTTGCGTTCGTGCCGCGGAACTCGAGGCCGCCATCGTCGATCGAGGAGGCCATCATGCCCTCGTAGAGGACATCGACGCCGGGATAGCGGAGAGCTGCCTGAACGGTGTCGGGACAATCCCATTGCTCGAAGATGTATTTATCGGCGAGCATCTGCACATGGCGAGGTTGATCGGTTTTCATGGCCCAGTGCACGACGTCGATCCAGTGGGTGAAGAGGTCGGTCATGGCGCCGCCACCAAAATTCCAGAACCACCGCCAGCGGTAGAACTTTTCTTCGCTGATGGGCTGATCGGGAGCGCCGCCGAGCCACTGCTTCCAATCAAGGACCTGGGTATCGACCGGTCTGGTGGCCATGAAAACATGATAGTTCTGCCACCAATAGGTTCTGACCTGGGGTACGCGCCCCAGGCTTCCTCCCTGAATGAGATCGACGGCATCGCGAAAGTGGCTCCAGCTGCGCTGCTGCATGCCGCACTGCAGGATTTGCTTGCTGGAGCGGACTGCCCGGCTGAGGGCGGCGCCTTCCTCAATGGTGTGGGTGACCGGTTTTTCAAGATAGACGTCTTTGCCTGCTGCCAGGGCGTCGACCGCCATGCGCACATGCCAGTGGTCGGGCGAGGCGATAATGACGGCATCGATCGGCTGCTCGAGGACTGCGCGATAATCCACATGGGTGGTTGCGATGCCATTGGAACGTAGTTTGACGGCGTCGCGTCGCGGTCCATAAACATCGCTAACGGCGACGATCTGGTAGTGGCCGAAGTGGTCGGCGGCATTGAGCAGGTCGCCCATGCGGCCGCCAGCGCCAATTACTCCGACGCGCAGGGTGTCGTTGGCGCCGAGGACTCGGGTTGACGCCAGCGCGGTGATCCCGCTGGCGAGGATAAAGCTGCGACGATTGAGTTGATAGGACATGGCGATTATCTTAGCGAGTCACGGTCAACGAGGAAAGTGCTTGGACACGGATTTGCTCTCCGCGCCAAATGTCACGCGCATTGTTTTCGCCGCTCGATAAGGGACGCAATCACTTGAAGACCAGAAGTCTGGACGGAGAAATGATTCCGCTGGCCGCCTCGTCTTACACCGCGTACTTCCGTTCTCATTGACTTTGGCGGCTCGAGCTTCGCGGTTCCAGCCGTTACGCTGATTGCACGAGTGTTACCGTTGGGGACCGGCTTGCGCATAAACATGCTCAAGAGAACTTCCTATGAGGATGTGTCTGATTTCATTTTCAAACATCTAACGAATGGCAGGCAGATAGCTGCGGCAATACCCGGCCGTCCCTCAGTTGCTCGGCGAGAGTAGGCTGCAAACGAGGCTTCACAAATGAGCGTCCGCATTACGATATTCACGAGCATCATTCAGGCCATTCTTTTTGCGGTACACTGGTTTGTCTACGCCACTTGGATGAGTTTCAGGGGGGCTGCAAAGACTCCAGGTGTATCGGCGGCGAAGATCATTCTGGTTTTGCTTTCGGTCAGTTTTGTCATCACTTCTCTTCTTGCATTCCGCTACTCGAATATGCTGATTCGAATCTTCTACACGATCTCTGCCGTCTGGCTTGGGATGCTGAGCTTTTTCTTCCTGGCAGCGTCCTTATCATGGTTTACGCGTACTGCGACAATGCTTCTAGGCCTCCCGGTTCACAAACAAACGATCGCGCTTTTGTTTTTTGTCCTCGCCGCGTGTGCCGGCGCGTGCGCCATCATCAATGCCTTCTGGATTCGCGTGAGGCGAATCTCCGTGAAACTTGCGAACCTCCCGGAATCTTGGCGAGGCCGAGTGGCAGCTCTGGTCAGTGACGTGCACCTTGGACATGTGCGGGGCCGCGGTTTCACGCAGCGCATCGTCCACATGCTCATACGGCTTCGACCCGACGTGGTCTTTATTGCCGGTGATCTCTTTGACGGAACGTCCGCCAACCTCGAAAGAGTGGCCAAGCCTTGGGTGCACCTGGCACCACCGCTGGGCGCGTTTTTCGTCGCAGGGAATCACGAAGAATTCTCAAACCACTCGAAATACCTCGACGCGGTCCGCGCTTCCGGTATTCGCGTACTGGACAACGAAAAGATATCCCTTGATGGCGTGGACCTCGTCGGTGTGCACCATGGTGCTCTCGTTCATTCCGACACTTTCCGCTCCATTCTGCGGAAGGCATCGCTCGACCCCAAGCGCCCCAGCATTCTGCTCGCGCACGCTCCCGATCAACTGCAGATCGCGGAAGAGGAGGGCGTCTCCTTGCAGCTTTCCGGGCACACGCATCGGGGGCAGTTTTTCCCTTGGACCTGGGTCACCTCTCGCATCTACGGACCGTTCGTCTACGGGTTGAAGCGTCTCGGACGTCTCCTGGTCTACACCACCAGCGGCGCTGGCACGTGGGGCCCGCCCATGCGACTTGGCGCATCTCCGGAACTCGTCCTAATTCATTTCGAGTCCTAGCTGGTGACGGGCTCGTCACGATCAAAAATAGGCGCAGCCAAACTTTGCCGCGAGCTCAGCTCTGCTTTGCGACATGCTTTCCACGTTTCGTTGAGGACACTCCTTGGCGTGTCGGGCCTGTTGGCTCGTGAGTCAAGCCACCCGGGATCCCACAGAGGAATCGTTAATTGAATCCGCCGGCGTTTGTCCATCCGGCTCGCAGGCGTACAGCGGTACGAGGCACTGGCTGTATCGGTCTGTTCATTTCGAGTGCACCCTGGAACGGTTACGTTCAGAGATGCTTGACGCAGGCATCTCTTGACGAGAAGACCGCGCAAACCGTTCTTGAGGCAGCGAGTTCAAAACTTGCTATTTTGTGTGTCTCAGCGCGAACCGAGTCTTAACTGCTGAAGATATTGGTGCCCAGAAATTCATTGTGGAACTTGCCGTGCGGGTCGTACTTCTTGCTCAATTGGATAAAGTCGGGCAACTTCTTATAAATAGAGCGCAGCTCCGCCGGCGGCATGGTAAACAGTTTTCCCCAGTGCGGCCGGGCCTTAAGTGGAGCCAATTCTTTTTCAATTAACGGCATCAGCATTTTCACAGCTGGCCAGTCCTGTTTCCAGGTAAAGTGAATGGTCACGCAAGGCTGTTGGTAACAAGGACTCAACCATAAATTGTCGGCGGCGATCGCCCGGATTTCCGAAATCATTAAGTGCGGACTGATCTGATCGCGCAGTCGTTCAACTGCCAGAATTGCTTCGACGGCATGCTGGCGGGGCACGAAGTACTCCGTTTGCAACTCTTTACCCGCACTAGGCGTGAAGCCCATACGAAAGTGCGGCAGTCGTTCGTACCAAGGACCTGGAGCGCCCATCTGCTCAGTACAGTTCTCGGCGGAAAGTTCAGCAATGGGATGGAGATTCTTGGTAGCACGTTTCGCACCGAAAAATTCCGGGGCCGCGTCAAACGTATGTCCATCTTCAACGCGGCTCTTGAGCCAAATTTCACTGATGCGCTTGTTCTGCCAGTCCGTAAACAGGCTGACGCTGTAAGCGCTGGATTGGATAGTATCAAAGTGATCTTTCATTTCAGCAAGCGGCATGTTTTCGTACACATACTGCCGCATCAGGAAGGATGGCTGAATATCGAGCGTGACCTCGGTGATTACGCCCAGCGCACCAAGTCCAACAACAGCTCCCAGAAACGCCTCGCCGTCTCGTTGGCGGGATAGCTTAACCACTTCGCCGGCCGCCGTTACGATTTCAAGTGCTGATACCGCCGTCGCGAGATTGCCATTCTTTTCGCCCGAACCATGCGTTGCGGTGCTGATCGCTCCCGCTATCGAAATATGGGGCAACGAGGCAAGATTGTGCAAAGCAAAGCCCTTCTTATGGAGGAGCGGACACAGTTGACCATATGTCATCCCTGCACGGACCGTTACGGTATGCGCCTGCGGGTCCAGCGCAACCACTTCATCCAGCGGCTTCAGGGACAGGAAATTGTCGGTGCTATCTGCTATGTTGTTGAAGCAATGGCGCGTTCCCAGCACCTTTAATTTGTGCTGTTCCTTAACGTACTTCCGCACTTCTTCAAGTGAGTTGGCGGAGTACAAACGGTCCGTACTGTATTCGAGATTACCCGCCCAGTTCGACAGTTTGTCCTTTGTCGCCCGGGCCAAGAGAGGCGAGACAACAGGGCTGGCCATCATCGCAGAGAAGAGCCTGATAAAAGTCCTCTTATTCATTGCTATGGTCCAAGCATGATCGACTTTGGCAACCGGAATTTCCTGTACGTTAGCTTCGAAAGCGCGGCAATTGTACACCTATTTCTTCTCTTTTCATCGGGCCGATCCGGTTGGTTGAGCTTGAATGCGCGGCGCGGATTACGGTGACGGGCTATGCCCGTCCTCGGCGCCGAATACTGCGCTTTGGGGCAAAGAACCAGGGTCCAGCATTGCCGCTCTATGGAGAAAAACACGTGTAAAGTAAGATGTCTGCGATCTCATGCGTTCGCTCGCGTCAAGGACAGCCGATGGGATACATGAGACTTCACCTGCCCTGGCAACTCCCATTCTTTTTGGCGATGGTCGTGTCGTTTGCTTTTCCAGTCATAGCCCAGCGCGACTCAGTGGAAGAACAAGCGAAACAAATTTCCCCTAAGTTTATCGATACGACCTCCCTACTCGGAATTAATTTTCGGAACATGGCCTCGCACACTTCGAAAAAATACCTGATTGAAACGATGGCCCCCGGTGTGGCCCTATTTGACTACGACAACGACGGGCGTCTGGATATTTTCGCGGTCAACGGGGCGCCGCTCTCCGACCCCACGCCCAAGGGAGCTATCCCGCAGAAGCCGGGTCCCAAGTACTGGAATCGCCTTTATCACCAGAAGCAAGACGGCACGTTTGAAGATGTGACGGAAAAGGCCGGCTTACAGGGAGTCGGATACGGAATGGGGGTTGCGGTGGGAGACTACGATAATGATGGCTACGAAGACCTATATGTGACGGCGTACGGAGGCAACAAGCTCTATCACAACAAGGGTGATGGGACCTTTACCGATGTTACGGGAATAGCGGGCGTAGGCGGTGGAGGCTGGTCCACCAGCGCCGCATGGGTGGACTTGGATGGCGATGGTGTGCTCGAATTAGTCGTCCTCCGGTATCTCACGTGGGACTTTGACGACATCTGGTGCGGCGAACGTAAGGAAGGTTATCGCGCGTACTGTCATCCCGACTATTTCAAGCCTATTGCCCCCTTGGTTTACCACAATGATGGCAACGGTCACTTCACCGAAGTTGCGGATAAGTTTGGCCTGGCAAAGCCGGGCAAAGGCCTGGGCGTAGCCATTGCGGATTACGACCGCGACGGGCATATCGATCTCTTTGTGGCCAACGATTCCATGTCTGAATTCCTTTATCACAACAAAGGCCATGGCACGTTTGAGGAGGTTGCCCTTGTATCGGGTGTGGCCGTCGATGGAGAGGGCCATACGTTTGCGGGAATGGGAGTCGATTTCGCGGACTACAATAACGATGGCTTCCCGGATTTGGTGATTACCGATCTTGCGACCCAGATGTATGCCCTCTACCGGAATAACGCCGACGGCACCTTTACCTACGACAGTTATCCCTCCGGCATCGGCCGCATGACCATGACCCATTCTGGATGGGGCGTTCGCTTCCTGGATTATGACAACGACGGATGGAAAGATCTGCTAATCGCTCAGGGGCACGACTTGGACACGATCGAACTGACCTTTCCAAATCTCCGCTACCGCGAACCCCTGTTGTTGGCACGGAACATGGGCCACGGCTTTGAAGACGTCTCGGCGGCTGCCGGCAGCGTTTTTCGAGAAGCCTGGGTGGGACGTGGTATGGCGATCGGGGATATTGATAATGACGGTCGACTAGACGCAGTCGTAACCCCCAATGATGGACCCCTCTACGTCCTGCACAATGCGACCTCAACCACTAATCACTGGCTGATTTTGAAACTCGTCGGGCATAAGAGCAACCGGGATGCCATCGGAGCGGAAGTGCGAGTTGTGACTGGGAGAATCACCCAAGTCGCAACTGTAACGACCGCGAGCAGCTATCTTTCCTCCAGCGATAAGCGCGTCCATTTTGGCATGGGAACAGAAACCGTCGCCGAAACGATAGAAATTCGATGGCCCAGCGGAATCCGTCAAACCCTGAAGAATGTCCGCACCGACCAAATTCTTCAGGTCGACGAATCTTTTGGCAGCGGGGTGGGAAAGGAAACCAGTACAGTCAAATAATAAATAAAAAGCAACGGCCCGCTGTCTTACCTCATGGTTTTTTCGGAGTCGTGCTGACTATCACGCCCGAACCTTCCTTCAAAGTGTGGATCGCATCTACCGATAAATTGTCGAAACGCTCCGTAAGTCCGCTCGGCCAGCGTACCTGCACAGGTCCCGTCTTGGTTGCCGCCCCAAGACCGAAATGCACCCGCATGTCATTTTGCGAAATATAGCTGGACCCGCTGCGCACTTCATCGACAAGGATTCTGTCGCCATTCTTCACACTAATTTTTGCGCCGATCCCATCACGATTAGAACGGGTACCAATGGTCTTAAACGCGATCCAATGGTTCCCGGAATGGATACTGTTCACCAGCAAGCTCGGAGTTGCATACACATTATTGATCACCACTGAGAGTTGCCCATCGTTCCAGAGATCACCCACAGCCAAACCCCGCGCGGACGACGTCGCATTGATACCGGGGCCGGCACCCGCAGAAATGTCACTAAAAGTCCCGTCACCGTTGTTGTGATAGAGGAGGCGCTGCTCCTTATATGTACTCCCCAAGTGATACTTGTCCACTTCCGGATAGACGTGGCCGTTAGCGAGGATCAGATCTGGCCAGCCATCTTTGTCGAAGTCAAGAAACATGGTGCCCCAACCGAGGTATTGCGTATGGTGTCCTAAGCCGGCACTATACGTGACATCGGAAAAAACTCCATCCCCGTCGTTGCGATACAGAGTTGGAGTGTCATCTGAGAAATTGGTCTTGAAAATGTCGAGCCGCCCGTCGCCGTTGTAATCTGCCACGGTAGTGCCCATGCCGGCTTGTTCGCGTCCGTCTTCATTAAATGCAACGCCAGCCATAACCGCAACATCCGTGAAAGTCCCATCGCGATTATTGTGGTAAAGAATGCTTGGCACGCTGTCACAGGCCACGTAGACATCCGGCCAGCCATCGTCATCAAAGTCCAGTGTGGAAACACTGAAGGCGAAATGCCCGTTGGTGCGATCAATGTGGGCCTTGGTGGTGACGTCCGCGAAGGTGCCGTCACCTCGGTTTTCATAAAGGATATTCTTCGAACCGCGCAGTCCACGCGGTCCGCACATCACCGGCACTCCCTTCCACGTGCAGGAAGTCCCTTCGCCCGGTACAAGTGCCGTGGACAAATTAAAATCCACGTAATTTGCAACGAATAAATCCAGGTGTCCGTCACGGTTGAAGTCAACAAACGCACAGCCGGTACTCCAAGCTTTTCCTGATCCGGCTAACCCGGCTTTCTCGGCCGTCTCCGTGAAAACACCATGGTTATTGTGATAGAGCCGGTTCTTGCCGTAATAGGTGACGTAGAGATCCTCCCATCCGTCGTTGTCGTAGTCTCCGACACAAACTCCCTGGCCCCAACCCGTCGCGACAAGTCCCGCTTTCTCAGTCACGTCCGTGAAAGTTCCATCGTGATTGTTGTGATACAAATGGTTCGTGGGAGCCTGATCGGCGGCGAAGCCCTCCAGCGTTGTGCCATTCACGATGAAAATGTCGGGCCACCCGTCGTTGTCATAATCGAAAATGGCGATGCCGGTTCCGGTTGTCTCGATGATGTATTTCTTGGTGTCCACTCCGCCGAAAACATTTGTCATCGTTAGCCCAGCCTTCTCTCCAATATCGATGAAATTGGCTAACGGAGCTTTGGAGTTCTGCGAAGCTGCCTGCTCCTGAGCGGGAACCAAACCGCCAGCCAGCACGCGGAAACCGGCCGAGCCTAGGACTAGCTGGCAAACGATGGATACGTGAAGCAATGCGGTTTGACGATTCAAAAAGGTCCTCTTGGTGGAAAGCTTAGTCTTTCTTGCTTTCCTCAGGCATTTGCCACTCCGGTAGCACGAACTCACCCAACAGATCGCCCTCTGTGGCTGGCCGCGACTCGGCTGAAGTCTCGGCATACTTTGCGGCGCGCTTGGCGTCCCCCGCCCGTTGATAGGCCTGGCTGAGCACCCGCCGCGCCTGTACGTTGCCCGGGCTCAGATGCAGCGCTTCTTCAAGTTCAACGATTGCATCATTTACGCGCCCCACTTTCAGCTCGGTCTTGCCCAGTTCCAAGTGAGCTTCGGCGCTACCCGGATTCAGTCGTATTGCTTCCTGGAAGGCAGGGACGGCCTCCCCCTGCTGGCCTGCTCGATCGAGCGACAAACCTCGAAAATAACTGATGAGGAATATTGCTCCCAACTTGCGCTGGGCGGCAGCGAGCTCGGAGGCCGCCTCTTCCGCCCGACCCATGCGCAGCAACACCTGAGCCAATCCGATGTAACTCGTGGGCAGGGGGTCACCGGCCTCCACGAGATTCCGAAAAACAGTTTCCGCCTGCTCGTAACGCCCAGCCGACAGGTCCGCCGCTCCGAGCCGCAGATGCAGAGCGTAGGACTTGGGACTAGCTGCAAGACCCTCCTGAACCGCAGAGATCGCTTCACTGTAACGGCTCAATTCCATCAATTCGCGTGTCAAATTGAGCCAGTGCTCTTCGCGGTCCGGGGCCAGCGCAGCTGCGCGGTGCAAGGCATCAGCTGCCCGATCACCCAGGCCGAGCCGGGCGTAGGCAATCCCGGCCAACGACCACCACGGGACTAGGTGGTCAGATTCCGATCGTGTCGCATGGAGGGCGCTGATGAAGAGTTGGACTTGATCAGCTGCATCGTCGTATCTCCCGGCGAGGAGGTGCGCCAGAGCCAGGTCGAACTGAGCCCAGGCAGCAAGGGCAGCACCCTGGCGGGCGCACAACTTTCGTAAAAGACCGATGGCGGTGTCATTCTCGTGGACGGCCAAGAGAAGTGAAGCGACGCGCACCGCTGGAGCATCAGCGAGTGGGAGTGATGCCAGCTGATGGAGCGTCCTCCGTGCATCTTCTTGCCGCCCTAGCGCTAGATATCCCTCCGCGGCTTCTATGAGAAAGCCTGGTTCACCCGGCCACGGCACATCCGAGAGCTCCAGCTCCCGAAACGCCTCAGCGTAGAACCGTCCATCGAGTTGCACTCTGCCGAGATAATAATGGGCAAAAGAGTCCTTGGGCGAGAGTCCCACCGCGCGCAAGAGTGCCGCACGCGCTCGCTCGAGGTTGTGTTCAGTCCACTCCAGGTGCCCGAGATTCCGGTACGCATCCTCCATGAGAGGGTCCAAGCGAATGGTCTCTTGGTACTCGGCAGCAGCCTCCGTCGTTTGGCCCAAGCGGGCCAGTACAATCCCCCGGAAATTGTGGACACGGGGGTCGTTGGCGTCCTGGCGTTCTGCGGCAGTTAATTCTACGAGCGCTGCCTCCAGTCGATTCTCCTTTAAGGCCGTGAGGCCTTTCTTGAACGATTCTCCTTGGGCAATTGAGCCGTCATTGGGCATCCCCTGCTGACTAGTAGCCGACTCGCAATGGAAAGTAGGAGGAAGGAACAGTCCAGTCGCCCAAAGGCAAGAAACAAAACCAAGAAATCGATTTTTCAATTTCATGTGAGGGTCAATTGATATCGGCGCAGGCAGAAGCAGCGAACTTGCTGTCTCCGCCATTTCGTCCAAACTCCGGCCTCACAGCTCGCCAGGATAACTGCCCCTGACGCCGGCCACGACAATGTTTTGCCGATTGCCTGTCTCCTACGGATCTTGGGTCGACTTCTCAACTTCGTCCAATCGTTCCCTTTGCTGCTCAAGTTTCCTGTGTGTTTCCGCGTTCCGCGCCGTCGAGAGTTCAAACTCACGCGCGGCCATCTCTTTTTGACCAAGTGCCTGATAGACCTTGGCAAGCTTGTAGTGGACCGAGCCATCACGGTCAGCGGAGACGGCGATCTTGAATTCCACTTCTGCCTTCGCGTAGTCGCCCAGTTCGGAATAGGCAGTGCCCAGGTCACGATGTATGCCAGGATTTTGAGGATTCGCTGCCAGTGCCCGGCTTAGATAGGGGAGGGCTTTGTCCGGCTGGTGCTCCAGAAGGTAGGTATTGCCAAGGTCGATGAGCGCGCCCGCGTCTCTTGGATTTAACGCCAGCTCGGCCTCAAGCTCCTGACGTGCTTCTCCAACTCTGAGATCCTTCCACAGCAGATGGCCCAGACTGTAATGCAGATTTGGCAGAGACGGTTTCAACCTAACAGCTAGCCGATATTCTTCTATGGCCTTTCCATCGTTGCCCTTTGCGGCATGCAAATCACCCATCAGCTGATGCAAGCGATAGGAGTTCGGGTCTGCCTGGAAGAGACTGAGATAGGCGGCGGTGGCTAACCTCTCATAACAACGCGCCCGCCAATATGACGCTTCCGGGGAATGCTGATCAGGGGGAGCCAGTCTGGAAAGCAATTTGAGAGACGCCTCGCAATCCCCCGCTTCAAACAATGCGCGAGCGAGAGCGTAACTGGAGTTGGAGGATGGCCGAGGCGTCAAAATCTGCGGCGCGCAATGAGCAAGCGCTGAGAATTGCTCGTGCAGGAGCGCCTGTTGAATGTTGGCCTGTGAACAGTCCATCGCTGAGAGCGGGGTCTCGGAAAAGAGGGCTCGTTCACCCTCGGAGACTTGCAGGGAAGAATTCCCGTTCTGCATGGCGAGAAATGCGAGAGCTAAGTGCGCGGCCGGCGCCTCACGTCGTTGCAGTTCGGGGGCCAATTTCTGGATTTGTTCACGCAGCGCGTCCGGGAGCTGCTCGAACGCGGCATCGCCCAATCCAATTTCTCGGATACCCAGGACTCTCTCAGCCTGCGGACCGTCCACGGTTATAGCCGCGTTCCAATCCTGAAGTGAACCCTCGAGGTCGCCCGCGATGAGTTTTGTCTCCCCCCGACGCACAATTGCCCGCAAGCTACGAGGCGCATGTTGCAACTCTTGTTCAAATTCAAGGCTGGCCCGCGTCAGTTTCCCTGCTCGCAAAAGCACTTCGCCCAGCTCCACATGCAAACCCGGAGTACCAGGCGATGCAGCCAATGAATTCTGAAAATGAATCACCGCTGATGGCCACTCACTGCTCGCGGCGTAGCTTTCTGCTAGCAGTTGCTCGGAGCGCGCAGAGTGCGGTGCCGTTTTTTGCAGTCGCGCGACCTCCTCTTTTCCCAAACGCTCATAAGCCTGACCAAGCAGATAGAGCAAATCAGCGTTTTGAGGTTGCAGATGGAGTGCTTTCCGAAGCGTCGTTAATTCAGCATGAAACTCACCGGACATTTCCTGGGCGGTCGCCAACCAAGACCAGATGTCGGGTTGTTGAGAATCCTGCTTGGCGGCAGCCTTCAAATAGGGGAGCGCCCTAAGCCCTTCGCCGTTCTTGCAGTAATCAACCCCGAGGAAGAAATTCGCACCCGCTAGCGTGGGCTTAAGTTGAAGCGCCCGCCGAAACTCGCTCATGGCCCCGGAAATCTGGTCTTCCAGCTGGTAGACTAGCCCGAGATTCATATGAACTTCAGCAAAATCGGGCTTTATTTCAAGCACCGCCCGGTACTCTCGCTCGGCAGTAACATAGTCACTGTTTTTCTGGGCCTGTTCGGCAGCGGCAAAGTGCGCTTCGACAGCTGAAGCATTGGCCGGGTGCGAGGCGTCTGTTTGTCCAGCGATTGGGCATGGGCCAGCGGCGAGCAGTAGACCGATTGTAATAGAGGCACTCCCAACGGCCGCAAGTCTCCGGACGTAGCCAGGGAGGATAGTCATAAGTTGGATCCAACTCTCGGCCCTGGCCTGCAATTCATGTCAGTTCTGGGGTCCATGCTGAAGAGCTTTATCCTTCTCTAGCTGTGAAAGCCTTTCAAATTCTGCGAACTCCTTCGAGCTTGCTTGTGGGTTGCCAAGTTCCCGATAGACCTGGGCCAGCAAGTAGTGTGGCTGCGCGGCAGTGGGGTCCGCCTGGATCGCAGCCAGGAATTCAGTCTTTGCTTTTTCGGGTGCGTTCTCGCCCCGATAGCATTTCCCGAGCAGCACGTGTAACTGAGGCATGTTGGGCTGTCCCTTCTCGGCTACGCTGAGGTATCCGTGTGCCTCGCTAAAGCGCTGGTCGTGAACTGCGATGTCGCCGAGGTACAAGTTGGTCAGCGCGTCGTTGGGGTTTTCCTTCAGAGCATCCATAAATTCCTTCTTGGCGGCATCCAGCTGATGCTGAACCCAATACGCAACCCCAATGGCATAATGTATTCCCGAGGCGTCGGGCCGTTTCGCGAGTGCCGCCTGGTATTCTTTGATAGCTTCCGGGTTCCGTTCTTCATCAGCGTATACCTCTCCCATCAGGGCGTGCAGCTGAAAAGAATCCTGGTCCAGAGCCTTTAGACTCTCGATCGCCTGAAGAGAAGCGTTCTTGTAAATGCGGGCAAGCTGGTAAAGTGCATCCGCGTCCTTGGGATTATCAGCTACCGTGCGATTCAGTTGCGAGATGGATTCCTCGATCCGGCCAGCAGCCCGCAGCGCCAGCGCGAGGTAGTAGCGGCACCGGGGATGCGGTTTAGGAGTTGCGAGTTCCAACTCGAACCATGGGATCGCCTTGTTAATTTCGTTTTCGCCGAAATAGGAGACGCCTAGGAAAAAATTCACGTCCGGATAGTGCGCATCGTGGGCGAGAACCTGCTTGAAGCTCTCGACCGATTCGCTGAATCTCAGCTCGGTTTGTTGCAGCACGCCGAGGCGCTTGAGGGTTTCAAGACTGCCGGGAGCAATCGCCAGCGCCTGCAGGTAAGCCCGTTCCGCCGCCTGGTAATCTCCAGTCTTTTCAGCCGCACGCGCTTGTTCGAGAAGCGTTCCTTCGCTGCTCTGCGCGCTGACAACTAGCGCTACGGGCAGGAACCCTGCAATCAGGGACACACGAACGGCCCACAGGCGCAAACCGCGCGGCAATTTAGGAAAAGATAGAAACATCTTGATTTCGACCAGCAGACCATTTCCGACAGGCATAGCAGGTGGCGGGCCTCGGAACAAAATAAAATACACGTGAAAGTATAGCAATCCGCTCGAGGCCACGCTCGGGAAAGACAAACACCCCTACTTGCGGAGCATGAACGTGCATGAAGGGTGCCTACTCACTGCCCACGGCGTCGAGCGCGGAGTACGAATTGGATCTCTTAGTCAATGCGGCGGACCGCAACAAGAGTCGTTGAATTGGGAGCCCCGGCAACCGTACGGGAGCGAATCAACGCCTCAAACCAAATACTCTCAAAAGAGTTCTCTCTTGAACTTGTGATCCCAAGCGCCGCTTTCAACTGCCGCCGATTTTCCGGGTCGGCCAGAAACCGGCCCGCGGCTTCCGTTCCCTCTTGTTGAAGTCCTTGCATGACTAGCACGCTTCCGTCGTGGGTGACGTTCGGAAGCAGCCCAATGGTGGCGTAGTCTTCTCCCATCGCTCCGGTCCATCTCAAGCCTTCGTATCGGGCTTTCTCACCGGGTAGCGGATTCGTGTTCACGAATGCCTTCGCGCTGTTGCCTACGATGCCCTCGCTCTCGCGAAAATTTAGCTTGTTCTGGAAGATGGACACCCAAGGGTTCGACCCAGGGCTTCCAATAAGAACGTAGTTATCGTGATCCAAGTCGCGCATAGCCAAGTCTCTCGGGTACCGGACCGATGCCTGTTTTTGAAGCGGCCCAGCCATCTCAAGCAATGTGGCCACGTCTGCTACGTCGGCAAACGAGGTAAGCATCGAGTTTGTCATGTACTCATTCAACCGTAAGTCGGCTCCCACGGGCTTGAGCTTTGAAGAGGATCGCAGAAAATCTCGACGAAGATACTGATCGAGGGAGCCTCGCTGGCTGGTGAGTATCCGGAACATCCCGTAATTGCTGTCCGCAACAACAATCAAGGTTTGATGTCGGGAATCAAAAACTTGGGAAAATGGCCACGGCGGCTTGGTGGCGCTCTCTGTCAAGCCGGGCGTCCCGTGCCGAACAGATCGATAGAGCAACACGGTGCATACTATTATCAATATCCCGCAAAGTGTCCACGCCAGAATCGCCTCGCTTCCCCAGGACGCGGCCGTACTAACGCCGAGTGTGCCTTCCGCGATCGGACTAGCCGCCTTGGTGGCTGGCTTGAACATTGGCGTGTAGCTTCCCTTCGGGATACTCAGGATAAGCGGCTCGTTGCGCCCCTCCTCATCGAAGTACTCGTGAAGCTTCAAGCGCAGCTGGCGAGCGTGCACGCGAACCGAGCTATCTTCCAAGGAGCTGTAACCTAAGGGTTTGTGAAACAGTGTGCTGCCGATCTGCTGTTCCGTTAATTCGTGAGCATGGCCATGGATGGTCCGCTCAGTGACATGTTCCAACAGCTCGCGTAGTCGCGTACTCTTCTGAAAGGGCGGACTGGACACAATTCTCTGAACAAGCTGCCAACGCTCGTCGGCAAGAATATCGGTTGTCGTTTTTGGGCTTGGAGCTAACATTGCGCCCGGAAGGCTGCCGTATCCAGAATTCAATAGACGAAACCCATTTTTAGCCCCGCAGTCTGTCCAAGTCAAGCGCCGGTGTCCAGCAAGAGCATTCCGCCCATGTCGCAATGTTACATGACCCGTGAATCACAATGTTTTCACAAGCTAGCTCCTTTACTTTCAGCTCTCGGTGGGCGTACATTCCGGCCAGATCGTTTGGGGTATGGTTCAAGTTGCATAATTGCGCCCCGGAAGGGTATGGACCCGTGGGTATCCATCACCTTTGCACCAGCGACTGGTGCTTCTGGGGGCGCTCGAAGATGCGTATTCCAGTCATCCCTTAACGATCAGTTCTAATTCTAAGTAAGGCGAGGACAGGCTGCCAGCTCATTGCGGAAGGCAGGCTGCAGAATGGGGCGGAGAATTTTCAGCACCGCTTTCCGTCTGTGACGCCCAGATTCAAATCTTACCTGATTCCAAAAGGGTGGGACTGGGGGAGGACTAGAGTGAGATATTTTCTATGTCTTGTGGGCTGTTTGGCGTGTTGCCTTATTGCGCTTTCTCTTTGGGGGCAGACGAACTCGGGCAATATCCGGGGAACGATAACGGACCCTAGCGGGGCCACGCTCGCGGGAGCCACCGTAACCGCACGAAACATGGATACGGGTTTGTCCATTACCACGGCGAGCACCGACGCCGGCCTGTATTCCGTGCCCAACCTTCCGCCGGGACGTTACTCGGTGAGCGCGGAAGCACCGAGCCTGAAGAAATACACGCAGGAAGGCGTCACCGTGGCAACAGGAACCGCCGTCACGCTGGACATTCAGATGCAGCTTGGTGCGGTCTCCGAAAACGTCACGGTTATTGCCGACGCCAGTCAGCTGCAAACCGCGACCTCCGAGATCGGAGCAACCGTGCAGTCCACGCTGGTGGCCAATTTGCCCCTGGAGGTCTCCGGTACAATCCGTAACCCCGTGCAGTTCATCGAGCTGGTTCCCGGATTTGTGGGCGGCGTTGCCAATAATCCCGGAAGCAATTCGAGTGACGACTTC
Organism: Acidobacteriota bacterium; assembly: GCA_003225295.1. GTDB lineage: Bacteria > Acidobacteriota > Terriglobia > Acidiferrales > UBA7541 > Acidiferrum. The sequence goes on from QHYZ01000074.1 coordinate 88,790, forward strand.
AAAGTGAACGGCGGTCAGGAAGGTGGAACTGACGTGCTAGTCGATGGCGTGTCCATCTCGCTGGTATCCGCGAACACGCAGTGGAATAAGGGTGTTTCAACGGAAGGTGTGCAGGAATTCAAGGTGCTGCAGAGTAACTTTTCTGCCGAATATGGAGAATCCGGCGACGGCATCGTGAGCCTCACGATGAGATCCGGAACTAACGAGTTTCACGGCTCTGCCTACGATTACTTGCGCAATCGCGATCTTGACGCCAACAGCTGGAAAAACAACCTACTCGGTTCACCGAGGAGCGTGGATACCCAGAATGACTTCGGCGCAACCGCGGGCGGCCCTGTGTTTATCCCCAAACTTTATCATGGAAGAGACAAGACCTTCTTTTTCTTCGATTATGAGGGATTCCGCTTGAGAAACGGAGGGACGGGAACTCAAAGCCTTCCCAACGAAAATTTCCGCAAGGGTGACTTCTCCGCCCTGCTCCCCACCGTACAGCTTTACGATCCGACCACGCACGCGGCGATCCCTGGCGACATTCTGACGAACGACCCGAATTTCAAGGCCAGCGCGGTGATGACGAAGGTTTTTGCACTACTGCCGCCCACAAACGGCAGCCTCACCAACAACGTAGCCGACCACACCGTTTCAAGCACCACGGCGAACCTTTACGATGTGAAGATCGATCACGTCTTTTCTGATAAGCACCGTGTCTCCGGCGGATTTGATTACGACAACACCAGGACAGGCGGAAGTTCCGATCTGGGACCTATCTTCGGCCAGAGCATTCCCCAGCACACTCGCTACGCGCGTTTCAGCGACAATTACATTTTCACCTCGTCACTCGTGAACCAGTTCCTCTTCGGGTTTAGCCGCCGGTACCGTGCCGAGGGTTCGAACAGTATTGGCCTAGGGTTTCCGGCGAAAATCGGACTAACCGGAGTCAGCAACGCTACTTTTCCGTGCATCAAGTGGGGGGGCGGCTTCAATTACAATGTGAACAACTGCGGTGATTCTGAATTTGCGGATAACGTCTACCAGGTCAATGATTCCGTGAGCTGGGTCAAAGGCAAACACAACTTCAAGTTTGGCGGCGAAGTCCGCATGCTCCAATTTAACGTGCGACGGCTGACCCAAGGTTCGGGAGAGTTTGATTTTAGTCCCGCCCAGACCAGCAGTACCGGCACCGCGACTGGAGTGGGGGGCGATGCGGTGGCCAGTTCACTCTTTGGCCTGTCGGATACCACCACACTGAACTACGGGGCTTTCAGCGGTGTTCGCTACAAGGACTTTTCGTTCTATGGGCAAGACTCGTACAAATTTAGCTCTCGCCTCACACTGAACTACGGCCTGCGTTATGATCTCGATCTGCCCGCTACCGAAGCATTCAATCGCTTTTCCGCGGTTGATCCAACGCTCCCGAATCCTGGAGCCGGAAACATCCTGGGAGCTTACACCTACTTCGGGACGGGGACAGGGCGTAATGGAAGAAAGCGTCCACAGGACACCTACCATAAAGCATTTGGTCCACGAGTCGGGTTCGCTTACAGCATCAATAGCAAGACCGTGCTCCGGGGCGGCTATGGCATTTTCTATGAGGCTCTGAAGGAAGGATCTTTTGCCGACCAGGATGGACTGGGATTCTTCAACAAGCAGACGGTGACCGTTGCCAACGGAGGCCCGACGCAAATCGATAACGGCGTGACGCATCTGTTTCCGACTCTCGGGCCTTTTACCCCGGAAGGTCAAAACGGCAATGGCGGCGTCATCCTGGTTCCGGCCGACTCCGGACACCCGGCGGATATTCAGACGTGGAACCTGGACATACAGCGGCAGGTCATAAGCAATCTAATGGTGAGCGTGGCCTATGTGGGTTCCAAGGGCACGCACTTGCCGGCCTTGAACATCATTCCCAACCAGGTGAATCCTTCATTTCTCTCGCTGGGTAGCGAACTGACAATGAAGGCGACCTGCCTTGCTGCCAATACCTGTCCGAACTCGGTTGCCGCTGGTGTCAAATTGCCTTACGCCGGCTTTACTGGAAATATCAACCAAGCCCTTCGACCTTTCCCTCAATACGGCAACTTTAACCAGGAAGACAATTCATTTACCCCGGATCGCACGGGCAACTCCACCTACCACGCCATGCAGTTGCAAGTCGATAAGCGCTTTGCCCAGGGGCTAAGCTTTCTGGTTTCCTATACAGTTTCGAAGAACATAACCGATGCCGATTCAGCCGGGCCGGGCGTATCTGGCTTCATCGGCACGAACAGTTTCATCGGCGAGAATTCCTACAATCGGAGCGCGGAGAAGGCGGTCAGCCAGCTCGATACTCCGCAATCCTTGGTGGCCAGTTTCTTCTATGAACTGCCCCTTGGACATGGAAAGCGTTACATGAATTCGAGTGGTGTGACGGACCGCGTCTTAGGCGGGTGGTCCGTTTCAGGCATCCTGAGCTACCATTCCGGAACTCCCACGGAGGTTTATGGTAACTGTCAGAACACTGCGGGCGATGTCCTGTTTGGCGGATGCAACACAACAGGAGCGGGTGCCCGTGTCAACGTCGTGCCCGGAGTGCCGCAGACGAACAAATCGAGTTTCAGTCCAACGACCATGCCGTTCTGGAACCCCGCCGCGTTCACGGCTGCGGCTCCCTTCACGTTTGGCAATGAGCCCCGCTCACTTCCTCTGGCGCGCTCGTTTGGGGGCCGAAACGAGGACTTCACGCTAGGGAAGAAAACGCGCCTCCTTGGCGAGAAGGCCATAATCGATTTCCGTGCCTCCTTCTTCAATATGTTCAATCGGCACATTTACTCGGCGCCCAGCAACGTTTTCGGTCCCAGTCTGCAGACGCCGTTTGTTCCCGCCGGTGGTCCTGGGTGTTCGGGACCACTCGCCTGTGGCTTCGGCGCTATCACGGATTCGAGCGGACCGCGGACCATTCAATTTGGCTTGAAGATCCAATACTAACACCGCGTAGGCCTGCCCGGGCACGATCTCGGGCAGGGCCAGCGGTTCAGTCTCGGCCAAATGACTCTTCTCCATCGGCGCAGCTTCGTGAAAACGATTTTGGCAACCGCTGCGAGCGGTTCGCCCGTGTGCGCTGGTTTCTATGCCGCGGTTTCCATTCCTGCCTCCGCTGACACAAGCTCTTCTTCCTCCACGATTCTTGAAAGCGGCGCGCAGCAACTCCACCTTTCGCCTGCTGGCACGCCACTGACGTTCCAAAACTTCCTGCTTGTTGAGGGCCAATGGAAACCCGCGACACTGCCAGGTGTCCAGCTCGTGACCGGCGCCTCATTCCCGTTGATGACATCTCATGTGCGCCACGAAGGGCAGCGAATCATCTGTGAAGGAACAGCTGCCGCGGACAGCCTGGACGGGAAACGCTTCGAATATGAGTGGTCCGCGGAAATCAACGCTCTAGCCATAAGCCATGCTGGTCCATGGTTTCGTTTCCGAACCACGCTCCATCTTCCGAAGCCAATTCGATTGCATCAAGACGGCAAAATAGAACCGCAAATCATCACCTGGCTGAACTCTACTTCCACGCTGATGGAAGGCCAGTCGGGAAGCTGGCGCCGCGTCGCGCTCACCCAGCCGACCAGGAACTCGCTAGGCACCTACGGTAACGACTTGCCTGCGGTTTACCTTCTGGATCAGAACGCTGGCATCGAAACCATGATGTATTTCGACGTCAGCGACATGGCGTGGATGTCGATCGAAAATCTTCCGCGATTTCTGGTCTATCGCTGCGCAACCATCTCACAAATTGAACGTGACGGTAGCCAACGCCTTGGTGTGGGCTTGATCGCCGATCAGGCAACCGGCAACGCACTTCCGGCAGGCGACGTGCGTTTCACTTGCTTTCTGCTTCAACGACCGCTCAAAGAGTTGGTTACCGAGCAAACGGCGGTACGGCGTTGGATGCCCGCACTGCTTCCTCTTTTCGAGGAAAGGTTTGCCTGGCCTGGCTGCGCCACTACTTGGAAGCAGTTCGCGGCGGCGACGGTAGGGGATTTGCAGGAGAAGAGTATGACTCGGGTGGAAGTGGGTGGACGCGCCGGTCTACGAGCATACGTCAAGGATAGCTCTCAGATTTGGCAACAGCCTGCAGACAACTTCGAGCTTATGACCATCGCGGATGTCCTGTGGCCATCGCTTCTCTATCTGCGTTTGCATCCATCGTCGAGCTACGAAACGGAGTGCCTTGAACTTCTCGCGGCGCTGCCCTCCTTCTATCACGAAGATACTCAGAGCATCAGCAATGACTTCGTGCGCAAACCGAACGAGAGGTCTGACTCTTGGTATCCTTTTGAGAATGGGCTCGTGAAATATCCTGCGATAGGGTCTTTGGCGGGATCCAAGGAAATTACGGATCATTTTCTGGAGGCGTTTCAGACCGCACAGAAAATGGCTCGCCAGTATGACTACCTCTTCCCCATCTACTATCAGGTTTCCACACTTCTTGCCGAGGGAGCCGGAACGAATTACGCCATAGGCGGCCTCTATGCATGGGCGGCGATTCTTGCTCACCGTTTGACCGCAGAAGAGCACTACCGGGACGAAGCGCGGCGCGCCATCCAGGTTCTGTACACCGTGCCGGCGGATCGCCTGTTCCACGAGCCGCAGGAACTTGCCTACGGCGCATTGGCTGCGGCGGAACTCGGTATGCGCGATCAGGCCGACTATCTGCTCTACCAACAGTTGCGTATGTTTTATTGGTATTCCGATCCCAGCCAGAAGTCCCACGACGTTCGTGGCATGGTCCAGGCCGCCGCCTCCATCCTGTATCCAGCGTTCAAGGAGAATGTCGAGGCTGTTCTGCCTTGGACCGGCATCCTGAAACGCGGAATCATCTTTGAGGGATTGCTTCGTTTTATGGATCAGCAACGGCGCAACAATTTTTATTTCTTTCAGGATTGCACCGGGAACCGCCAACAACCCTCCATGGCATTTATTCCTTTCGAGAATCTCGGCACCCTCGAACTTGGCGGCCAAACCGGAAATGTGGGCAAGGAAATCTACGGTGCTGGAGAGTCGTTATGGATGTATCTGATGTATGAGGCCCTGGGTCAAGTTAGCGACCGGGAACTCCTGCTGGTGAATCTCGATCTGCTTGATGCGTTTGATGCGAACCTGTTCCCCCCTCGCCAGCTCAATTTCATTTTGTATAACCCGACAGCAGCACGGCGCTCCGCTTCCATCTCGATTCCACCGGCGCAGGGGCGCGGCGTTCATCTCAGCCAGGATGGCAAACCAATTGGTGGCACAGTGCAGGTTCCTGGACGCGCGTGGGTTCGGCTGCTCGCCGAGTATTGAATCGCATTTCACGGAGCCGTCGTAGACTTGACGTGAGTTCGCGCCTCCGAAGCCAAGAATCAGGCCACCCCTTGCCGGTGGTGTCACCTAGCAAATGGACAAGGGTATTGCGGAAATACCCTTCTGGACAACCTGCCTCGAAACCGCCACATCATTGGCGCCAAGCGGCAGCAGTGCCACCAGATGCATTCCTGCTTCGGCACCAATGACCTCGAGCATATCTCCCATCTGCATGTGGATCGCTTTTATCGGCGCCCTTCGCCGATGCATATAAAGCATTCGCATCTGACGTATATGGCGAGCGAAGTGCCTTCTCACTACGGTCATCTCGGTCCAGCAAATCCGGCGATTCCGGAAGGATTGTCGGCAGTCCAGAAGCTGGAAGAATCCAGCAACTCGACCAGAATCCGGACTGGTGGCACGGAGGCCTCTTTTTGACTCATTATCATTACTGCGCAACTGCTTCCCTCTACGCAGCCAAATGGTATGAATGTCCACGGGATAAGCCAACCGAGGTAGGATATGCGGAGGAAACGCGCGAATTATCCTGCGAGAGCCCAGAGCGATCTTGCCATCGTGTGGCCTGTTCCTGTAAATGGTAAACTGTCTCTTCGAGATTAAGGATGCCGGCCCAGAGGAGGAGCATGCAGATTATGAAACTGATGCGATGCCTTCACCGACCATCGTCGAGGACGGTGATGAATCGTAAGGTGGGTGTCGTTCTGGTGGTGGCAGGACTTCTGTTGGGCGGATCTTCGCTTTGGGCGCACCATGGGAATGCAGCGTTTGATATGACGCATACCGTGAGGATGCAAGGGACGGTTAAGGATTTCCAGTGGATCAACCCACATGCCTTGATTCATGCGGACCTGAAAGACGAGAAAGGTAAGGTTGCGAACTGGGCGCTGGAGTTAGGAAGTCTGGGGATGCTAAGTCGGTTTGGATGGAGCCGCAATACGGTGAAGCGCGGGGACCAGGTGACTGCTGAGGGCTTTCGGGCTAAAAACGGCTCGCCTTATATGTGTTTGGTAAGCATCGATCTTCCCAACGGTCAGTCAATGCGGGGGTCTCCATAGCAACGCTCGACATGTTGCCATTCTGTAGGTGGCTGGAACAGACTTCGGTGGGCGCGGGCGTACGGGAATCGCTGTGGCTGTTTCCGGCAATCGAGACCCTGCATTTGCTGGGGATGACGGCACTGGTGGGGACTGCCGCAGTTTTTGATTTGCGCCTTCTGGGGTGGATGTTGCGGCGGGAGCGAGTTTCGGAGCTGGCGGGGCGGTTGCTTCCCTGGACTTGGGCGGGATTTGCGCTGCAGGTGGTTACGGGAACACTGCTATTTACTTCGGAAGCGGTTAAGGTGTACACCAATCCCGCGTTTCGAGTGAAGATGTTATTGATATTTTTGGCTGGCGTGCATGCGCTGATTTTCCATTGGGGCGTCTATCGGGATGTGGCGTCCTGGGATGACAGCGGGGTCTTGCCTGCGGGGGCGAAGGTTGCGGGTTTCGTTTCGATCTTGTTATGGATTGGGATTGTTGCGGCAGGACGGTTTATCGGATTCGTGTGACTTTGCTGCGCTGGCATCGCCGACCGTCCGCCTTGTAAACCCTTCGCTCCAAGCCCGAGGCCTTGTCCTGGTATCAACTTCCACGGCAATCGGGGTGATTTTCTGCAAAAAACCAGCATCGTCTTGAAGAAGTGGTTTGTTTTCACAGCGCATTGCATAAATTGGTCAAAATAGTGACTAAAGTGACTGCGATTTCTCTTGACATCGTCACGAGACACTGCTACGTGTAGTGGCCAATGTACATTCGAAAATCAACGCGCACCTACAAGGGCAAAACCTACACCAATCACCTTCTTGTCGAATCCGTCCAAACCGCTAAGGGCCCACGCCAGCGCACGATTTGCTCGCTCGGAAGCCTAGAACCCGCTCCGGTCGAAGACTGGCTGGCACTGGCGCACAAACTCCAATCGGTGCTGGCGGACACAAAGCCTGGCAGGTCAGCGCACGTAGTGACGAAAAAAATCGTAAGTTATAGAAAACAAAGCCTCCGACCCTGAAAACCGTGGAAGTTGGGCTAGCCTAAGTTCGTCACAGAGGTACGCGATTTTAAACGCGATGGCGTCTGGATGGTCGGCATCCAGAGGTAATTTGCTTACTTACACATGCCCCGTACTGGTCCGGCGTTCTCCCGGATAATGACCGGTAATAGCGGCCCTGCACATCTCGCATTTTCTTAGACGCTTTGCGGCCTCGGACGTTCGTGGAGGATCATCCAGGACGTGGCCAACTGGTCCCTGAGCATCGCAAAGCGCCCGCATTCGCTCGAACCGGACTTCGCCTCCCGTCTGGCCTCCCTACCGTACATCGGTATAGCAACTGACTAACACAGTTATACAGGAACACCGTCTGCTGCCAGAGGGTCATCACCAGAGTTGGCTGACGCATGCCAGGCAGAACAGATACAATCCGATCCTCGGTTACTCCAAAGTATCGGCCGGAAGAAGTCATCGACGGCGATGTCGCGTACTATCAGGGAGGAATTAAGGCACTTCTTGGACAGAGGGAGCTGCGCTGAAGTAGCTCCAGACGGACGGTCGAGCTGGGAGATGCGCACTATCCGTGGTTCCAGCGCGACAAAACCTGCGACAAGCTGCGGGCTGATCCGGAGTACCAGTCGATCATGGCTGGCGTTCCCCAACGGTGGGAAACAGGCAGGAGTTCGATTTGGCGCACTGATTTCAAAGATTTCCGGAGGCGGTGGATGGTCAATTATTACCCGGAGGCGACCGTCAATCTTCGGCCTTGCGGACCGGCTGCGCTGCGAGCGGAATCAGTTCCAATCTGAACGGTAGAACTAGCAAATTCGGATGGTTGCAGGCCCCCGCAACCATGGGCGCTCAAGGAAAATGCCCTTTTTATCTCTAGTCCCAGCGAAGTTCATGCCTTGTTCCCGGACCCATCAGCAGCATTCTTCCCACAATACGCAAAGTTCTTCCTTATTCTCTGACCTATACGGCGCGTTCCCCGCCAAGAGATGAAGTTTGTTGGTGTTAGAACGCCCACCTTTAGTCAACTTTGGCCCTGAAAATGCCAATGCATTAAAGAGTATCCGCGTTTCTGGTATATCCGAAGCGTGAATAGTCCGCTGCGGTATGAGCGATTTTTTGTATGTACAGGAATTCAAGAGGAGAAGAAATATGCGACGCTACCTAATCACCAGTTGCCTGGTGTTGGCCGTTTTCACCCTAATGTTGGCCACCCAAGCTAAGGCCGACTCAATCGATAATTTCATCTATCAAGCCGGGGGCAACACATATACCTGGCAACTGCCGTCTTCACCAACAATATCGCCGGACAGCTTCCTTCCGGGTCTTGCTTTCGGCATCACAGACGTTAACTATTCCGAAAACGACATTCCACAAGACCCAGCCGCTCTTAACTTCCTTTCGCTTACTTTCGGGGGTGGCCTCTCCTTGAATGATTTAATTCAAGGTATCTCTCCTATAATCGCTTCTGACTTCCAGATTTATGGTGGTTCCGAGGACGCTCCTACTTTCTTGACGGGTACATTCGGCCTGACCGATTATGCTAGCGATGCGAATGGTCTACCGGCAACACTTACGATAACGGCCGTCCCCGAGCCCTCCAGCCTGATGCTGCTTGCCACTGGAATGCTCGCTCTGCTGGGTCTGGCACTCAAGAAGACTGTCGTATCTCGGCTCAAAGTATTAGGGGCATAAAGCGCAGCGAGGTGTACTGCCTTTTCTGGCTTTTTTGAATAGGAGATACATCGTCTAAACCCTGGAGCGCCTCCGCACAGGCGGCTGGGTTCTTCGGCGAACCTTTACCTTTAACGGCCGAATGAAAATCCTCTGGGCGTGTCACCCCGCCGAAAGCGGGCAATCCGGCGAGATGTACTCCGTGAGCCAGTCATTCGACGATTGATCCAGCAGTTTGACATGGCCCTCGAAGAAGGTGACGCGGGTCAAGGCCCTGACCGAGCAAAGGAAGCTCGACGGGTCGGCTGACAGGCGCATCTTTTTCGAGCGATTGATGCAGACGGCATCTTTCCTAGTGTTCGAAATAATCCTTCAGGATCCGTGCAACCCGGCCGCGTGGACAACGATGGCGTGATCCAGGCATTCGCGCCGGCCTCCAGTCGTTCCGCAGGGAATCTTGCGTGGTGATCGCGGCACGCCCGGTACTTCCTGAATGCCCATCCTTTCCCCGTCTCACAGAAGTGGGTGCCGAACACCAATCGTTTCACAGCGTGAGAGCCAAACCGACGGGACTCGGTCAGAAAAGAGGGAGACGCAGCCTATGGCCCGGCTCGAATGCTGCCGGACGAAGAGCTGATGGCCAAGTGCAAGAATCTCTGCTTGCAGAAGGACCCGAGTTCGGAAACAATCTCGCAGAGAGAAAAGTTGAGTCAGCATGGCCCGGGAAGGTTACCGGTAGTGGATCCGATTTCAAGTTCCGGGTAAATCCCCAGGTGTCCGGCATCACAGCGCCAGGTGATTTCGGTCCCGGCAAACTCCGCCGGTTCCTCGTAAGAACGAGTGATGGGGGCGCAACTATGATGACCGCAAACCGCACCAGCGGCGCGTGGCAGGCCGCATTCAATCGTTCGATTGACGACCCCCAAGCGTTCTGGAGCGAGGCTGGCGCGGCCATCCACTGGTACAAGAAGTGGGACAAGGTCCTCGACGATTCCCGCGCCCCCTTCTACCGCTGGTTCACTGGCGGCCAGCTCAACACCTGCTTCAACGCGCTGGACTGGCACGTCGAAACCGGCCGCGCCGACCAGACCGCGCTCATCTACGACAGCCCCGTCAGCAATCAAACCAAAACGTTTACGTACCGCGAATTGCGCGACGCCACCTCCCGATTTGCGGGCGTGCTGGCACAACTAGGCGTTGGCAAAGGCGACCGCGTCGTCATTTATATGCCGATGGTTCCCGAAGCGGTAGTGGCGATGCTTGCCTGTGCGCGCCTCGGGGCGGTCCACTCCGTGGTGTTCGGCGGCTTTGCTTCGCGCGAGCTTGCCATACGCATCGACGACGCCAAGCCTAAGGCTATTGTTTCCGCCTCGTGTGGCCTGGAGGGGAAGCGCATCCTCCCCTATAAGCCTCTCCTCGACGAAGCTCTCCGCCTGGCACACCACAAGCCCGAGAAGTCGATCATCCTTCAGCGCCCCATGGAGCATGCCGAGCTTGTCGCTGGACGCGATCTGGATTGGAATGAAGCGGTGGCCGCGGCCAAGCCGCACGACTGTGTTCCAGTCGCAGCAACCGATCCGCTTTACATCCTCTACACCTCGGGCACGACCGGCAAGGCCAAGGGTGTCGTCCGCGACAACGGCGGCCATGCGGTCGCGCTGAAGTGGACAATGAAAAATATTTATGGCAGCCATCCCGGCGACGTGTTCTGGGCCGCATCCGACGTCGGTTGGGTCGTTGGCCATTCATACATTGTTTACGGTCCGCTGCTGCACGGAAACACCACCGTGCTTTACGAGGGCAAGCCCGTGGGCACACCGGACGCCGGTGCATTCTGGCGCGTGATTTCTCAGCACAAAGTGAAAACGCTGTTCACGGCACCCACGGCGTTTCGCGCCATCAAGAAAGAAGACCCTTCTCTCGAGTTCAAAAGGAAATACGACCTCTCGAATTTCAAAGCGCTCTTTCTCGCGGGTGAGCGCTGCGATCCCGACACCTTGCGGTGGGCCGCCAGCAATCTCAACGTCCCGGTCATCGACCATTGGTGGCAGACGGAAACCGGCTGGTCCATTTGCGCCAATTGCCTCGGCATCGAGCAATTGCCGGTCAAGCCGGGGTCGCCGACGAAGCCGGTTCCGGGCATGGATGTACGAGTCGTCGATTACCGAAATCAGGAAGTGAAGCGTGGCGACGTGGACGCTCTGGTGATCAAGCTGCCGTTGCCGCCCGGAACGTTCCTCACGCTCTGGAACAACGACGAAGGTTTTCTCAAGTCCTACCTCACCGCTTACCCCGGCTACTACAAGACCGCCGATGCGGGATACATGGATGACGACGGTTATGTGTACGTGATGTCGAGGACTGACGACATTATCAATGTCGCGGGTCATCGCTTATCCACGGGCGGCATCGAGGAGGTTCTCTCGTCCCACCCGGACGTCGCGGAATGCGCCGTCTGCGGCGTGAACGACGAACTGAAGGGCCAGATACCGTTTGGCTTGCTCGTGCTGAAGAGCGGAGTCCAGCGCGATCCCGGTGCGATCGTCAGCGAAGTCGTGCAGATGGTACGCGACGAGATCGGTCCCATCGCTTCATTCAAGACAGCCGTCGTCGTGCAGCGCCTTCCCAAAACGCGCTCCGGCAAAATCCTGCGTGGCACCATGCAAAAGATCGCCAACGGGGACGTGTACGCTACGCCCGCCACCATCGACGATCCTGCTATCCTCGCTGAGATCGAAGCGGCCTTGGCCCACTGCGGCTACGCCAAGAAGCACACCTGATCGCGGATAAGCCGAGCAATTTCTTGGCGGCGAGAAGTTTGGCAAAGCATGTTCCCTTTGAGCCATTTTTCTTTTTTGTCCACAATTCCCCAAACACATTTCCAGGGTATATTCCAGGTACGGATCGATGGGAGACCGGTCTACTGTGTCTATTACGCGATGATCGTCAGGGGGGATGCGTATGGCCTCCCTGCGGTAGCGGCGGGCGAAAACAGTCCGCGGACACTCTAGCGGGCGTTGGAGTATCTTAAAGATTACAAAGATGGACCGGAACCCCATGAAACGCAAAGCCAACATCTCGCACGACGAGGCCATCATGCGACGGCTTCGGAAGAACCCGGATTTTGCCGCCGCGTACCTCAAATCGGCATTGCAGGATGAAGTTGGGCCCCGCGTTCTGTTCATTGCGTCATCTCGTCCAAGCTAGGGGAATCGCGGCAAAACACCATTGAGTCGGGTTACCGGTTCAGTTTCATGGAATCTCTCGGTTGAATAAACAATAATACCTTCCTGAAAGCCTCACTAGTAGACTGGGTGCTGTGAAATCTCGCCTTTCCGGAGATCCTGGATGTTGGATCAAGGTGTTTGGGCCGAAGTCAAAGTGGGTGACGAACACTTGCGATTATTCTCTGAGCACAACGCGATCGGAGTTCAGGCTTCTGTGTACAACGTGAAGGCAAAGAACTGGATCGCACCCTCTGAGCCCGTGGATGATATCGAACAGGGAAAAGACAGGGCGGCGGCACACGCTAGGGCATATCTTCGGAATGCGGGCAACTTAGAACTGCCGTCGTTGGACTGGAAGAAATCCCGCTCAGTTTAGTCCACGACGCCTTGTCCCCACTTTCAACCATCTGGCCAAACCAGCTGCGCTTAAGTGTACCTCCTCCTACGGCCGTGTGAGCGGTCCGGCTCGAGGAGGATGGGCTATACTTTGCAAATCGACCTGCATATGAAGCGGAATATGAGTTGTCCGACGTGAACGAGGCCAGGCCACAAGGGCCTGACGAGTCATAGTTCATGCCCAGCCCTATCTTCGGATCTGAGAATCGAACTCACCGGGAACAAACTACCAAAGAACAGCGATGAAATACGTAACTTTTGTGTTCGCCGCCGCTTGGGACGGTACCCCCAGGGGATGTGCAGTATCAGTTAACAGCAACTTGTACTGATAGTACCAGATGTCTAATATTGAACAGCGACGAACAAACTATCTCGACATTCTTCTTATGAATTAACTCCGACGTGGCCCGGGGGGACAGTTGGGCGCGGAAAGGAGCTGTCGCCCCGGGCGATTTGCGCTGACTATGTCTTCCAATTCTCAACCCATCCCCGAGCAAGTGGCTCGACTTGCTGCCCAGGAACCCCCTGGGCGCCAACAGAATGTTGTGCGAATTCTCTTTGTTCATCGTTCCATAGCAGATGTTGAGCGCTGCCTATATGAGCTCAACAGGGTGCGATTCACGGTCAGCTCAGATGTAGTTGCGACTCTCGCGCAATGCGCGGGCCGACTTCATGCGCAGCTCTTTGACCTTGTTGTGGCCGAATACCCTAGCACAAACTGGCAGGAAACGCAGTTGCTGGACCTCATGCGCCAGATGAAGCAGGACATACCGCTCATCTTCTTGGTCAAGGGCATGAAGCGCGAAACCGCCGCGGAGTTCATCCTAAAAGGTGCTGCCGATTGTATTGAAGCGGATAGCATTGGCCATCTACCTGTAGCTGTTCATCGGGCTCTCGCTGAGAAAACGTTGCGCGATCAACGCGATCGGGCCGAAAAGCAATTGCGGCATTCGCAAGCGCGTTACCGCGCGCTGGCAGGAAATCTAAGCTTTGGAATTTGCCGCTGCAGTGTCGACGGCACGTTTCTGGAAGTGAACGAAGCGCTGTTGAGGATGCTCGGCTATGAGTCAAGAGAGGAGCTCCTGGCTTTAGGCCTTATGCGCAACATTATTCAAGACCCGGGTCGACGGGCACAATTGCTGGGTCAATCGGGCGGGGGAGCTCTAGCCAATCCCATTGAAATAGAATGGAAGCAGAAGGACCATGCGACCCTCAAGGCCCGCCTCAGCGGTCGAGAAGTCGTCAGCGAACAGGGAGAATTGGAAGCCTATGAAGTCATCGCCGAGGACGTCACCAGACAGCGAGAATTGGAGGATCACCTCCGTCGGCAGGCAGCCAGCGATTCGCTGACGGGTCTGGCCAACTATCGCAGGCTTGTGGATGTGCTCGATTCGGAAATCAAGCGCAGCAAGCGCACGAACCGGGAGTTCGCCGTGCTGTTCTTTGATCTGGATGGACTGAAAGGAATCAACGACCGCCACGGACATATGATCGGGAGCCAAGCGCTTTGCCGGCTGGCCGACGCTTTGTGCTCGTGTTGCCGGAATATTGATACTCCTGCGCGCTTCGGCGGAGACGAGTTTGCGGTCGTCTTACCGGAGACGAACGCAGAGGCGGCCAGCCTGGTGGCACGGCGTATCTGCGAAAGCGTTGCCGACGACGACAAAGGACCAAGGATTTCCGTCAGCTTTGGTGTTGCCGTCTACCCCCAAAATGGCAATTCGATCGAAAGCCTCTTGTCCCAAGCAGATTCGGCGCTTTACTCCATGAAACGACAAAGAAGTGCGTCCACAGAGTCCGGACAATCCGCCGCTGGCGCTGGCCACTAAACCTCCTTACCCTCCCCCAGTTTCCGAGTACCCGCAAAGAGGAAAATGTAAAAATGTGTTGACACAAAGCTCGCAGTTGTGTTTCATACAATAGAATGAAACAGAAGAACATCCTCGATTCCCGCGATCGGCTAGCCCGGCGGCTCCCGGACCCCACTCAGATTGCGCGCGGCACTTTGCTGCGGCGAACCATTCGCCATGCTC
>QHYZ01000159.1 GCA_003225295.1 Acidobacteriota bacterium
TGGAAAGACTCAGCCAGCGTTTTCACGTCTCACCGGCAGTTTTCTTCTAGCGCCCTTTCGATAAAGAATCCCGGCAGACTCTTTTCCGGTGAACGGTTTCAGACTCTTGATCTTGCGCCTCAAGGACCCTTCTTTGCATGGTGTCCGGTACACGGGGAACAAGCAAGGATCGTCAGGGAAATGTAAGTACCGAAATGTAAGATGTTACGGTTTCACCGACGCTTGGGCACGGTGTTAATCGTTGACGTCAGAAGCTCGCTGAGCTTCACTCGTAGATGAAATTGTGGTTGCGGGGGCCCGATACGAATAGACGATTGCTCTCAATTCCGTTTCGAAGTGAGTTGATTCACTGCACTGCATGACACCAAATCGAAAGGGAATTCCAGCGGCAGTTTCCGTGTAGCTGACTACTCGCTGGGAATCCGCCGAACGTGAAGCCCAACGCCAGGAGTTTGGCTCACTTTATGCTCCAACCTCCAATGGCTGGTCCTTTGCTCCGCGAATCAGAAGCCACAAGATAGCCGCGGGTTCGCCCAACGTTAATGGGATGTTTGCTAATCGGCTCACGATATTCACGTAACTCGGTAAAAGAAACGTTGTAAGGCTTACGGACAGGTAGCCGAAGCACGCAGCAATCAGCAACGCGCCCAGGAAGCGCGGTAGGAAACCCGACTTCCACACACACACACCGAAGTGGAAAAGCCAAAGGCCAAAGATCCAGCCGACATCGTACCCGTAGCGACGCACACCGAGGAACAGCATGGCCAGGGATTCGCGTTGCGGTTGATTAAACACCGACAGGAAATCCGCGCCGCGCAAGAGCATCAGGGCGGCGATCTCGCTTACCGCATTCATGCACATAATAGGAACGAAGGCCGCACCGAAGATCACCATCAGCGAAGCATGCGTCTTGCTCACCCCGCTGAGCAATCGGTAAAGAATCCAAAGCAGATAGATATATTCGACCGCGCAAATCACTTCGGAGGCGATGCCGAGACGGAAAAGCCTCTCGGAAGCGAGGATGTTGTGGGCGGTCGCCGCCGCGTTTCCAGATACGAACAGCTTGCTGGGAACATAGATGATGCTGAAGAAGCCCGTCACTCCGTTCACGAGGTACAGCACGCCTGCGATCCGCGCTGTCTTTTTGGTTGAGTTCATACCTTCTCTCCTTTGCCCATGAAACTCGCCTGAGGTACGGCCCTTCGCTGCAACCTGCTCTACTATGTCACGTCCGGGGTCAATGCAGCTTTGAGGAGTACGCGAAGACTCCCAAGCTTCTCGATTTCTCTGCCAGACGGAGGATTGTCAATTCGGATGGTTGCGGGGTTCGTGGAAATTGAAAGGAAGGAAGGTTTTGGTTGCGGAGGCCCGATACGTACCGAATACACAACTCCTATCTATTTCCGTCCGCAGCGAGCTCATCCATTGCACTGCGTAAAATTTAACAACGACAGTAGTTAAAGGGCTAGATTCCGCGAGGCTGGCCACCTGCCGGACCTCGTTTTCCTTAACGAGCCCGTTCCCGAGCCAAATGCCGGAGTCCGTGAATACGCATTTTCACTCTTCCGAACCATTTGGGACGCCCACCTTTGTAAGGGAAATTCTGAACAATTTCTCGTGTAGATCGTACATTGGTGGTATGCGAATCCGATTCGCTTTGCCTCTTCTCTTGAGTTGCGTATTTCTTGTAGGCAGCCCCAGCCTCGCCTCTGACATGGCCTTGGTTGGAGCAAGGATTTATCCTTCCCCCGCTGAGCCGCCAATCGAAAACGGCTCAATCCTCATACACAACGGCCATATTCTGGCCGTTGGACCGACTGCTACGATCAAAGTTCCACAGGATGCTACGGTAATTGACTGCAAGGGCCTCGTTGTGACTGCCGGTTTCTGGAACAGCCACGTACACATCCTCACGGCGGGCTTACTTCACGCAGAGAAACTCTCCCCCGAGGAGGTCACTTCTCAACTCCAAGAGATGTTCACAAGATGGGGCTTCACGACCGTCTTTGACATTGCGTCCGTGCTCCAGAACACGGCTCTCATCCGCCGTCTCATAGAAAGCGGCGAAGTGAACGGACCGAAGATTCTTTCCGTGGGGGAGCCTTTCTGGGTCAAGGGTGGTACACCTGTTTATGTCAGGAGTTTTCTCGAAACCAACCACATCAGCATTCCCGAAATCGAATCAACTGCGCAAGCGATAGGGCGAGTGCGGCAACAGATTCACGACGGCGCGGACGGCATCAAGATTTTTGCAAATTCCATCGAGCAAAATGGCATTTTGACCATGCCTTTGGATCTGGCAAAGGCGATCGTGGATGAAGCCCACCGCGCTGGGAAACCTGTCTTTGCCCACGTTTCCAACAATCAAGGAATCGAAGTCGCCGTTCAGAGCGGGGTCGATATCTTGGCCCATACCACTCCCAGCGATGATCTCTGGAGTTCGCCTTTTGCCGAACGCCTGACGGCAGCGCATATGGCTCTGACTCCGACACTGACTCTGTGGGATGTCGAAGCTAGGAAGGGCAACCCCTCATCTGACCAAATCGAGAAAGGAATGAGCAGAGCAGCCCAGCAACTGAAGGCTTTCTCCCAAGCACGAGGGCAAGTCTTGTTTGGCACTGACGTCGGCTACATCGAACAGTTTGACACTTCGGAGGAATTCACATGGATGTCCCGCGCGGGCATGACGTTTCAGAAGATCCTTGCTTCTCTCACCACAAGTCCCGCCCAGCGCTTCGGTTACTCAAACCGTAGCGGACGCATCGCGCAGGGAATGAATGCCGATCTTGTGGTCTTGAACGGCGACCCGGCGCAAAGCACCTCGGCGTTTTCACGAGTGCGTTACACAATCCGAGACGGGAAAGTCATTTATTCAAAGAAGTGAAAAGCCTAAGAGCGCCCCGAAGCCCATCTTGTTGTGTTGAAATTCCATTGCAGCTTGGCGCTGACTGCAAACGAGGCTGACGGGAAACTATCTGCCCGTCTTGATCACCAGGTTGTTGGCCTTTGAACTTCAAGGAGAACTCGACTCTCGATTTGCAACGTAGGGAAGGATTGTCAACTCGGATGGTTGCGGGATACGCAGAACTCACTGAAACGAAATTTTGGTTGCGGGGGTCAGATTTGAACTGACGACCTTCGGGTTATGAGCACGTACAGGAACATGCGGCCCGTTGATTCTGTACAACTTAGCTTCGATTCCGAACCCTGGAGTTCTTTCCCAAATCTTTCCCAAGCCTTTTGGGGGCTTTTCGCCACCTTCCGTTGGAGTGATCCTACGCATCCGCGGCTAGGCTTGGGTATCCGAAGAAATCCCGGGTAAGTAGGCCGAAGATTATCGCCAATCTTCAACAACTAGGCTAGGCACGCGCTGAAACTCTTTGCCGTTGCTGGTTACCAAAATGGCCCCAAGGCTGAGTGCGTGGGCTGCGATGAGCGTGTCGAGCGGGCCGATTGGTGCCTTCGCGAGGGCAGCGCGCACCTTGCTGTAGGGGTCTACCACGCGGTGGTCGAGCGGGAATACGTCGAGCGGCGCAACCATCACGGAGAGCAAATGTTCATTCCGCGCTCGTAGCTGCGGATGCCGTGCCGCGTGAAGCTCGATCCCGTACTGTAGCTCGCACAAGGTGATGATGGAGATGCCAATGGTGTTCTTGGTGTGCGCCGTGAGCTTGCGGCGGATGGCCGAAGAATTGGTGCGCAGCAGATCGATCCAAACGGTGGTATCGAGAAGGTACACGCAGACTAGTCCTTTTCCCCGTCGAAAAGCTTCTCGAGCCCAGCACGCTCTTGCCCACGCCGGTCGCGGGGGAGTAGGAAGTCCCGGGGAAATTGATCGAGCGCTGCGAAGAGTCCGGCCCACCGGTCACCTGATTTGGGTAGGAGCAGAATGCCGTTGCCCAGGCGCTTCACGTAAACGCTGTCGCCGGCCACGCGATACTCCTTCGGAAGCCTTACGGCTTGGCTCCGGCCGGTCATGAATACCTTGGCTTCCGCGACCGCCGCGGAGCGTGCGCCGCGCTTCTTCGCTTGACGTGCCATGCAATCCTCCTTTGGCCCACCTTCGCAGGATATATACCACATGATATATACCACATGATACATACCACATGATACATATCATTGTGCTATCCGTCAAACCAACACGAAAGGAAGTTCCGAATGCACCGCCCGCGCCGAATCTTTCGCGAGCCGGATCGCGTTGAACCGCTGTCTGCCCGGAGTAGGGAGCCCGGCACTGGCGGATCCAGGCTGGCCGCTTAGGACGTGATTTTGGCGGTGACAAATTGAATGTCGCTGGCCCTCAGCAACAAAAAGGGCTTCCGGTGGAGATCCGGAAGCCCTTGCTGCATAATTACTCGATTGGTTGCGGGGGCCCGATGCGTACCGAATACACAATTACTCTCGATACGGTTTCGAAGCGAGCTCCGCCATTCCGCAGCGTAAGTCTCCTAGCGAAAACGAACTCTGACGGAGCAATCTTGGCCCGCCTTGGGTCGCGGCTCGGATGATCGTGCTACTAATGCAGTCCGGCGAGAAAGGCACGCATCTCCCGCAGCACGTCCGCCTCGTTTGACAGAAACACGTAATGATGCGCACCCGGCAACGTAATCACACGCGCTGTAGGCACACCAATTTCAACTGCCCTCTCCTGTCTTTCAGTTAAAGCTGCTAACGCCGTGGAATAAGCCTTGGCTGCCGCTCGCACCGGAAGGTCCGTATTATCGTCAACCCAGGTTCCCTGACAGTGCGGATTTGCAAAAATGACTAATGCAGGTACTGGAATATCGGTGTATTTCTTCGTGCCCATCATCAGCGACTCGAACATGGCACCGCCGGGAAAGTCACGCTGTTTTCCGACCGCTCGGGCAGGAGTTGATTCCCATTCCTGGCGGAGCTCCGCTTCGGGAGTTCGGAACCCATTCACCCGCTCATAATACTTCTGTAGTGCGCTGAAGCTGGCCAAATCAGCGCCGCTTGGTGGCGGAGGTTGAGGTCCATGGAGTTCCTGGATTTCCTTGATGTTCGCTCCCTTGCCGTTGTCGAAGGCGTAAGAATATGCGGCATCGAGGTAGACAAGACCAGCAAGCCGGTCTGGATGGCTGTTTGCAACCGAACTCAATTCCGCCCCTGCGATCGAGTGTCCTACTAGGACCGGTCTGTTCAGTTTCATCACGTCAGTCGCCGCCAGCACGTCATCGCCGAGGCGGTCGGACGGGTGCTCGGTGGCTGCATAGCCGGAGGCGCCAGACCCGCGCCTCGTAATGCCGTAAACATGGAAGCTGGTCGTTAGCTTGGGCGCGAATTCATCAAATACGTGCGCCGTGTCTCCCCCTCCGGCTAGGAGCACGAGGGGCCTGCCAGAACCTCCCCAATCGAGCACCTCCAGTCGGACGTTCTTATCTACCGATACAAATCGGACTCTATGCGGGGATGGGTCGCGCCAAGCGGCGGATTGTTGTGAATAAAGGGGGACCGCTAGCCAAACGAACAGAAGGAATCTGGAGATAACGCTTAGCGGCAGGAGCATCATCGGAAAGATCATTGGCTGGTTAGAGGGCGCAGATCTAGTGCTTGTCATGACTGTTGCTACGAACGAGCGCGGCAGAAAGTTCACAGATCTCGAATGAAGCACCTGTCATCGCTCGTTTGGCGTTGAACCTGGAAGTTCAGTCGAAGGCTTGACACTCTCGCTGTTCAACAGGCCTCCGCAACTAGAAGTATTTTCCTTTCAGCTGCTTCGCGATACCCTGCAACCATCCGAATTGACAATCCGCCCTGCTCAACGTCGTCAAGGCCGCGAATGTGAGACTCAGTCTCGGCGATGAGGATGAGTATGTAGGCAAGTGGCCCGCGACTCCGGAGCAATGCGGTGACTTCATACAAGCCGACTTCCCGGTACTATCTCCTCGATGAGTGGATTGGCGATTTACCACTCATCGCGGAGGTCGTAGCAAGCCAATTGGCAAAGACCACTTCCGAACGGGCCGGCAATACATCGAGAACAGGTTCCAACGGCAATCCGCATCCCCCGGCCCCTGATGCCAGGGCCTTCGCCGTGACGGCTCGCGCTCCTGCGCAGGTTGCGGTGGCACTGTAATCGTCAGTTTAATGACTAATTGCTTAAGGAAGTCTATTTGTTAAACCATGCACCCAGCTGCGATGCGCGGCGCATGGGGAAGCATAAATTAGCGCAGGTGTCAGGGTTCAGAGATCAGGAAACAGAAATCGGGAACTCCAAAATCCACACTTGACACCGGCGGATAATTCACTACCATATGGTTGTGGATAAGCTAGATACAACGTTTGCGGCTCTGTCTGATCCAACCCGCCGGGCGATGATCGAACGACTCTCCCATGGGCCTGCCTCTGTGCATGGATTGACGGAACCGTTTGCCCTATCGCAGCAGATGATTTCAAAACATATCGCCTACCTGGTGCGGGCGCGGATTGTGATCAAGACGAAGCGCGGAAGAGAGAGCGTGTGCACGCTCAGGCCAGAGGCGATCAAGACGGTCAGCGACTGGGCGACTAACTATCGCCGATTCTGGGAAGAGAGTTTCGACAAGTTGGATGTGGTTGTGAATCAAATGAAGAAAGCGGAGGTCAGAAATGACAAAAAACACGGTTAACGAGAAAGAGCGGATGGTGATCACTAGAGTTTTTGACGCTCCGCGCGCATTGGTTTGGAAGGCGTGGACAGACCCGCAATATGCGATGCAGTGGTGGGGGCCGAAGGGTTTTACAGCGCCGTTTTGCAAGATTGATTTTCGCGTGGGAGGAAAATTTCTCTGCTGCATGAAATCGCCGGATGGGCAGGAAGGCTGGAATGGCGGGGAATACCACGAGATTGTTCCGCACGAGAAGATCGTTTACTCGCTGTACTTTGCCGACTCGAAGGGAAACAAGGTTGAGCCTGCGCAGTATGGAATCGAACATGAGGCCATAGACGATGCGCGCGACGTGGTTATTTTTGAGGATTTTGGGAACGGCCAGACGAAACTCACCATGATTGGCAATGAAACCATGGAAGACGCAAAGAACAGCGGGCAACTCGAGGGCTGGAATCAGATCCTCGAAAAAGTTGCCGCAGTTATTGCGGGGCTAGCGAAGGCGAAATAAGAAGTTGGAGTTTTGACGATCGTCCCGCACGAGATACAGCTACGGCCGGCGGCGGAGGCTTCGTTAGAACGGGCTTCTCGCCGCTTGGCCGAATAGCCGCATTTCCGGCTAAGTGACCCTTGGCTCAACTGTTGCCTTCAGGCCAATGCGCTCAGCGACCAATGTTTACCGAACTCAACATTAGTCCTGTGAAACGCGCTTGTGGCTATCTTGAGGGCTGGCCCCCCGGATTTCCGGCTAAACGAAACCACGCGTGCAGTCGCTTAGTTCTGAGACTTGCGCGGCGGAATGGATCAGTTCGTTGCGGAAGGGTATGCTCAAAAATTGTGTATTCGGTACGTATCGGGCCCCCGCAACCATTTCGTGAGGCCGGAAACCACTGACGACGGGTGCTGCACGACTATGGCCAAAAGGCAAAATATTAAAAACACGGGCGGAACATGTGGCTGTTATGAAGAGCTGTTGACGAAATTTCGGGAAGTTCCGACTGCTCGGAAGTTACCGCCAGATGATCCAGAGGCGTTAAAAGCCCGGTTCTTTGGAGGGTTTTGGTAAGGAGTAGTAATCGAATCGATTTACTTGACTGGAAACCAAGGGATTTTACAGTCACCGTGGCCTTCTAAAACATTGATATGGGACGAAATCCTTGGTGCCGCCTAATTGCCCCGAGACTTTGACAGCGTGGCGCGCGGCGAACGATCGAGGTCAATGGTCAGGTCGGGTTTTACCATCACCCTTCCGCCCTTGTCGAATTGGGCTTTCGCCCGGCTCGCCAGGATCTTCCCGAGGGGCGAGGCCGTGATGCCACCGGCCGAAATCACCGTTTTGCTGGCAATGGAATCCGCGTGGCCGGATTGCCTATCGGTTCAGGGCGTGCTGCCGTCCCACCTTCGTTATTGTTATTACCAGAGCAGTTTCAACCCCAACTGAATTTGCCTGGAGCTCGTGGAAGTCGCCGTGATGACTCCGGCCGTCTGCGACGGTCCGCCCGCTGCCGAAGTAAATACAATCGTGTTTGGGGTATTGAAGTTCGTGTGATTGAGCACGTTGAAGAAATCGGCGCGGAATTGCGCGCTAAAGCGCTCCGACAGTGCGAGTCTCTTCGCGAGCGCCAGGTCCAACTCGGCCAATCCAGATCCTTGCAATATGTTGCGTCCTACGTTGCCGTAGGTCCCATTGGCAGGCGCAACGAAGGCGCTTGGATCGAAGTATCGGTTCGCTCCACCGAGAACTAGTTGCCCTGTAAAAGCTGGATTCCATGACGGCCGGATCGGGTTGCGGCTGTCTCCGTCATTGGCGGGGTTGAAGCTCATCTGCGGCGTGAAAGGCAACCCGGTCTGTAGTGTTTCGATTCCGCTGATTTGCCAGCTTCCGGTCAGTTTGTTCAAGAACGGACTCGTGCCGGATGCTTTGTTTTGTCCAAAGGGGAGGTCGTAGATGGCGTTAATGACTGCCACGTGCCGGATGTCGAAGGATGCGCGGCCGTAGTCCCATTTGGGTTGAAGCGGATTCATGGTGAACGCGGGAGAATTCGTGGCGATGCTGGTATTCATGTTGTCGCCGTCATCGAGACTTTTCGAGAATGTGTAGACACCGCGGAATTGCAGGCCGTGACTCAAGCGATGGGTAACATCCACCTCGAGACCGTTGTAGGAACTGATCCCCTCGGAGAACCAACTGGCGGTATTTGCGACCTTCGGGTTGGCCAAAGGAGCGTTGGGGGGATTGTAAAGAGTGCCTGCAGGAAGGTTAGCCGGGCAGGGAGACGCCGGGCAAATGGTCGGGACCGGAACATTGGCATCCATCGACAGCAGCTCGTGATAACCGTGCGATCCCACGTAACCGACCGCAAAAGAGGTGTTTGGCGTAACCTGCTGTTCGATTTTCAAAGAGTACGATTCCACGGTGGGGGTCTTGAGGTCCGGCTGTACACCGCTAGGAGAAATCTTTGCGCCAGCGGGGATGGGTGCTCCGGGAACGATGTTGATGCTCGACAGCGCGACGCTTTTGAGGGCCCAGACGGTGTTGAACGGACCATTCTGGTCGAGGCGATAACTGAGATTGTCGTTCAGTGCGTAGTACAACCCGAAGCCTGCGCGGATCACGGTAGTCTTCGATGAGAACGGGGACCAGGCAATTGCTAAGCGCGG
>QHYZ01000383.1 GCA_003225295.1 Acidobacteriota bacterium
CAAAACCAAAGGAATAATTAACAGTTCCAGCGCGGCCAGAACAATCTGAAGGCCACCGTCCGTTGCGACGCCTTCGAGGGCTTCCGCCTCGAAAACCTGGCTCAGTAGTTCGCCGATACCATTGCGTCGCAGAGCGTCGGCATCGAAGGCCATCGCACCGACGAGTAGGCGTTCCTTCAACAAGCCGCCGAAGCCAATCGACAGGGCGACTTCCGAGGACCTTGCGGCTGCTCGCAGAAGTACCACGGTCGCGAGGCACAAAGCCCACGCTGCGAGCCAACCCTTATCTACACGCCCACTCAGCGCACCCGACCCCACGGCGGCCCAACTCGCGAACAGGAAGACCGTTTCGAGGGCATGTACACCAAGCAATGTTCCCGATCGCCAAACCAAGCCGGCCGCTCGGACTTGCTGCCAGAAGGAACCGCTAGGCGCAGCCGTTCCCGCAAGCGGGGCGAGCATCTGCGAACCGCTGTTCGGAGGCAAGCTCGCAATGTAAGCGGCTAGTTTTGAATCCATGGACGTTCCTCGGCCGATTCGCTCAGCAAACCCTCGGCGATTCGCAGATGTCGCCAGCTCGAATCCGACCATGCGCGATGGACGATTTCTTCCTCTTCCAGCAAGGCGCGATAGCGCGAACCAGCTTTCTCGTAGAGTTCGCGCGGCGAGCCCTGTTCAAAAACACGGCCCTGCTCGATGACCAAAACATGGTCAAAATCCATCGTATCTGTCACGTCGTGGGTAATGTAGAACAACGTGGCCGATTCGAAGTGTCGGCGGGCGCGCTGCAAGAATTTCTGCCGGCGGTCCCGGTCGAGTCCGCGTGCGGGTTCATCGAGGATCGCGAGGCGCACCGCCGGGCGCCCCAGCGCCCGTCCCATGCGAACACGCTGCCCTTCTCCTCCTGACACAAGCGCGCCTCCCTCACCAAGAGAGGTCTGCATCCCGTTGGGCAAGCGCTCCAGGACACCGGCCAGGTCCGCATTTTCCAGAACTGTGTCCAGATGCGTCGCGGCATCTTCGCCATTTCCATAAACCAGATTATCCAACAGCGATGCGTTAAACAGATGTACCTGCGGGTCTATCCAAGCCGTCTCGCGCCGCAGCTGAAACAATCGAGCGGCGTCCAGGGGCAGGCCATCGATCTGCACGCTCCCGGATTCGGGTTTGTGCCAGCCCAGGAGCAAGCCGACAAGCGAGGACTTGCCGGCACCTGACAGCCCGATGATTCCCACATGGCGGCCGGGCGCCACCTCGAGTGAAACGTCGTCGAGTATGCGCTGCCCGCCCGCGACGACCGAAGCTTTTTCGATGGCCACGCGAATCCCGCGCGGGTGGGTCGCCGGGGCGGCTTCTGCAACAGTTTCTTCTTGTGCTCCGAGGGGTTCCATAAAACGCAACAAAGTGTTGCGGAGAGCGGGCAGACTCCACATGATGGAAGCCAATTGTTGACCGGTGAAGGAAATCGAAAGCGCCCAATAAACCAGCAACAGCAGGTCGGCCATGTTTCCCGTCCGGGCCGCTTGCTGATAAACGATCAGAACCGTGAGGCCGAAGGTCAACACCATCTGCAAAATTTCAGCGCGCACAAAGAGGTTTTGATGCCGGAAGGACGCTTTTGCCCATTCTTCGAGTTGGCCGGCCTGTGCGGAGCGTAAAGTGCGCTCCGCGCAATGCGCCTGGATGGCGCGAACTCCCCGAAGCGCGTCAAAGTAGAAGCGGCTCAACGCGCCTGTCATTTCCCGAGACCGCAGGTCGCGTTCGATCAATGGAGGTTGAAACAGCAGCGGTATACCGACCGCAATGCACGCCATCAGCATGGCCGGTAGGGCGGCAGAGCGATAAAGCCAAGCGATCCCAGCCACCGTAAAGAGCAAGCTCGCGCCCGAGCGCACGAACATACCGGCGACTTCCGGAAGCTGACGCAATACTTGCAGCATGTGCGCGCGAAGGGCCATGTCCGAAATCAACCGGGATTGAAAATAGCGGTCGCTCAGGAGAGGAATCTTCCGCAAAAAGTGCAAGCGCAAGCGCAATTCGAGATGCCGCCCAAGCCGCAGAAGTCCGAGCGAAGCCGGCCACTCCAAGGCGAGCACCCCGGCTAAGAAGGCGATCATCACCGCGAACGCGGCCAGACGCTGGCCACTCAGATGCAGATGACGGCCGAGATCAAGAAATCCCCGAAAGAGCAGGCCTTCGCACGCCGTGCTCGCGCCCGCGGCGAGCAGGGCCACGCCGGTCATGGCCGGCAAGAGCCGTCCGCTCGCCCGAATAGCGCCCCAGACGGGTGACCACACGCGCGGGGGCGGCTCGCGGAGCACGGCGGAGAGTGATTCGGGCAGCGGCTCCAAGCAAACCCTCGGGAGGGGACCGGTGGCCTTCAGCAGCACCGCCCCGCGAAGCAGCATCTGCTCTGAGTTCTGCGTCTCGCGAGCGGTCCAGAAATCGGAAGGGATCTGTTCTGGGTTGCGTTCGCACAGGTCGAGAAATTCGCCGGCCTCTTTGCCAAGCTTTAGCGAGCCCCCCTCGATCAAACATTTCGCGAGCCGCAGTGCAGCATCCAGATGTACGCGGGTGGCCCATAGTCTCGGCTCAACTCCCACCGCACGCATGCGGTGTTGCAATACCGCCGTGAAAGGAGCGGACTGGGACCACTCTTCCCATGCCGCGCGCGGTCCTTCCTGCTGGTGAATG
>QHYZ01000160.1 GCA_003225295.1 Acidobacteriota bacterium
TGCTTCACAACTCGGCACCGCGCTAACACTGTTGCCTCTCAGCCCAGCCTACAGCCGCGGCATTGACCCCAGTACTTTGTCAGGCATGGCTTCAGCCATCGTTTCTGACCTCAAAAAATATATCTACACGGACATCAACGGTAAGGCTCGCCCACAAGGCGGCAGCGTCGATCTGGGGGCCTACCAGCACTAAGGCGGGGTGTGTCACCAACAATTCCCTAAAGACCTGCTAAAAATCTGAGTTAGGTCTGCCTTGCTGCGGGAGCGCTCTTCGCGAAGTTTTTGATCAGTTCGCCGAGAATAGCTGGTATCTTTTCGAAGTCGGCCGATTTATCGAGAAAATAGTTCGCGCCGGCTGAGAGGCATTCTTCACGATACTGAGGGTAAGCGTAGTTCGTGCAGACCAAGATTTGAAGGGCAGGATGGTCCGGACGAATCGCGCGGAGAACTTCAAGTCCAGAGCCTCCTGGCATTTGCAAGTCGAGAATCAGAGCGTCTGGTTTCTTTTCTTCAATACAGCGCATTGCTTCCGGCGCATCGCCGGCCTGCCCCGTGAGTTCCACACCTGGTATATCCCGCAAGAGATCGGCAAGGCGCTCGACGATTACCTTCGAGTCATCTGCGATAAAGACCTTCATTTCTTCCTCCTCGAGGATCACTCATGCGACTCTAGTGAATGACAAATCTGGACGGAAAAACATCCGGTGAAAACAGTATTCTGTTGTAGGACAAAGAGAACTACCTATGTGCGAAAGTATCTCACAGAAACAGCGCTTCGAGCGTCAAATCAACCCAGCTGACATTACTTGCTTTTATTATCGATATATGCGCATGAAACTTCTTTAATCCACGAGCTGACTCTGGAGAGCATAGCGAATCAGCTCCGCTGTTGTTTTGAGTCCGGTCTTCTCGAGAATCCGCGAACGATACGTGCTGACCGTCTTCACGCTGAGGGAGATCTCTCCGGCGATTTGCTTGATGGTCTTACCCGAAGCGACCATCCGCAATACTTGAAACTCGCGGTCCGAGAGTAGCTCGTGCACTGGGGCGTCCGTTCCGCGCGTCAAGTCGTACGCCAGCTTCTCGGCCAGCGTTGCACTCACATATCGCCCTCCGCCAAGCACCCGTTTGACCGCCGTTTTCAGTTCCTCCGGCACGCTCTCTTTGGTCAGGTAACCGGCCGCCCCAGCCTTGAGCGCCCGCTTCGCATATTGCTCCTCAGGATGCATGCTCAAAAACAGAACCGGTACTTTGGGGCGCAAACGCTTCAGGTCATCCAGGATGTCTAACCCGCTTTTCCCCGGCATGCTGATGTCCAGGATGACGACGTCCCAATCTTGGCGCCGTACGGATTCGATCGCTTCCTGGGCTGTCTCCACCTCCCCAAAGGTCGTCTTGGGAAAGGATTCATTGATCGTTTCCTTGAGCCCACGGCGGACAACAGCATGATCGTCAGCTATTAAGACTTTCATCTCTAGTCCTGTTTTCGTTTTCGCGCAGCCTGCGTTGATAGCGGAATCCGCAACGTCATGGTGGTTCCCGCACCGGGGGCTCCTGCGATCTTGAGCTCCCCGTTGAGCAGGAGCGCGCGCTCTTGCATTCCAACCAGCCCGAGAGATTTACGCGCCTTGGCCTCGTCGGGATCAAACCCCCTGCCGTTGTCGTGAACTTGGAAGACGAGCTCATCCACGTCCTTTTGCAGGCGTGCCTCCACGCGCGTCGCCTGCGCGTGCCGCACCACATTGGTGAGCGATTCCTGAAAAATTCTGTAGATGGCTGTGGATCTTTCCGTATCCAAATCTAACCGTTCTTGCGGCACGATAACGCGACAGCGAATACCCGTGCGGCTTTCGAATTCCTGCGCGTGCCATTCCAGTGCCGCCGTCAAGCCCAGATCATCCAGAGTTCTCGGTCTCAATTCCGACGCAATTCTTCGCAGTGTAACGATCATGTCATCCACCAGGTGGACCGTTGACTCGATTTTGCTTCGGAGCTGTTCTTGTCGCTTGGTTGTTTTCCGGCTGATCAAGGCCAGATCCATCTTAATTGCCGTGCAAGCCTGGCCGAGCTCGTCATGAATCTCGCGCGCGATCGAGGTACGTTCTTCTTCGCGCACCTTTTGCAGACGCGCCGCGAGAGCGCGGAGTTTATCGAGCGAAGCTTTGAGCTGTTGCTCGGCCCGTTCGCGATCCGCGATCTCAACTCGCAGCTCGTTGTTCACCCGGGCGAGAACAGTCGTCCGCTGCTCAAATCGAAGCTCCAGTAATTCTTTGGCTTTTGTCAGCGCCTCCTCTTTCTCATGCCTTTCGCTCATGTCCCGGGTGAGCTTCGCAAACCCATGCAGTCTGCCCTTCGTATCCCGCAGCGCCGTGAGCACCACGTTGGCCCAAAACCGCGAGCCGTCTTTGCGGATTCTCCATCCTTCGTCCACGTTTTGGCCGCGCTGGGTTGCTTCCGCCAATGCTTGTTCTGGCTTGCCATTCACCACATCTTCTGGCGGATAAAACACGGAAAAGTGCTTTCCGATGATTTCATCCGTGCTGTAGCCTTTCAGGCGTTCGGAGCCGGCATTCCAGCTAACCACGTGCCCAAGGGGGTCCAACTGGAAAATCGCATATTCCTGCACCGCCTCGACCAGCAAGCGGAAGCGTTCCTCGCTATCCCGCACAGCCTGTTCCGCAGCCTTGCGATCCGTAACGTTTTCAAAGGCCACTCCCATAAAATGGCCGGAAAGAGGAAATACATTGATGGAATAAATGCCCTGGCGAATGCGCTCATCCCCGTAGGATATTTCGCCTAGGTTCTTTGGTTCTCGGTCACGAATCGCGTCGAGGCACCGATTGGCAAACGGGCCCTTCAAAAGGCCCGGAAATTCCGCCTGCGTCCTGCCACGAAGATCATCCAAGGTTGCCCCCGTGATTTCAGCCGCCGCAGGATTGACGTCAATGATCCTGTAGCTCCTGACGTCTTGCGGATTTTCGAGGTGCAGCACAAGCACGCCTATGGGCAGGCCTCTCATGATTTCGGGATAGAGCGGGACAATCGCTTCTTTAGGATGACTCAGAGCTGATTTTACAGCGTGGGCCTCGGGCCCCTCAATTCGGCGCGCAGTCATTGTTCCCCATTACCGTGAAGCGGATTCGCTCTGCTAGGCAATCGGGCGAAGACCTGCCTCGACTTACTCCATTCCCTGAAAAGTCAGCTCAAGGATTCGCTCTACATTTGATATGTCTCATCGGCATTTAGGGCGGATAGTCCCTGTCCGCCTGTAGGGCTAAGCCAGACGCGCTTAGAACCAAAGGTCTGACGCTAGAATCATAATCCAACCGACATAAATCAGGATTACTAGAAGTTATCTTCTCTCCTGTGGGCGGAATGCTTCGAAGCGCATAGGAATTTCGCCGGGGCTCGTTGATCTTTAGTTTCCTTTAAAGTCGCAAGAACCGGCATCTTGTCCTTCTAAAACGGCCGCTAATCCCACCCAGCCTCTCAGCTCCGGCGAGCTGGCGATCCCCAGCCCACAAAAAGCCTATGGGAGGTTCTTTGGTGCCATTCCTCGAAGATATCTTTTTGTCCTTGTGGTCGCTGCGGTCTCCATTCTCTCGTGTTGGGGTAATCCTCCCCAGTGTCCTTTCAAGCAGACAATATTTGAGATACGTCAAAGCTGCCCTTGCAGCCCTGTTTCTTCTCTTAACCTATTCTGGAGTCTCAGCCGCACAAACTCAGTATACAATCTGGCCAAGCACTGCGGTACCGGGAAACCTTGATGTGGGCCCGGATTCACCGGTTGAGCTCGGAATTTCGTTTAAGTCGGATGTAAACGGCTATATTACAGGCATTCGCTTCCATAAGGGCTCGAACAACACGGGCACTCACGTAGGCAACCTGTGGAACAGCACTGGCACGTTACTAGGCAGCGCCACATTTACGAATGAGACTGCCTCGGGCTGGCAGCAGGTGAATTTCTCCACGCCCGTGGCCATCACAGCCAATACTATTTACAGAGCCTCTTACCACAGCACTATCGGGCACTACAGTGTCAGCAGCAACTACTTCACGTCTTCCGGCGCCGATAACGCGCCTTTGCACGCCATCCGAAACACCGCTTCGACACCAAACGGACCCTATTGTTACGGCGCCAGTAGCTGCTACCCCGCGAATACCTACAGCTCCACGAACTATTGGGTGGATGTCGCTTTCACGCCAGGCTCCACCGGTACTTCGGGCAACGGCGGCTCCTCTAATAGCTATACGCTTTGGCCAAGCACGGCGGTACCCTCTCAGATCGACGCAGGGGCCGACTCCGCGGTAGAACTCGGCGTGACTTTTCGTGCGAACAGCAGTGGCTACATTACTGGCGTTCGCTTCTATAAGAGTCCTCTCAATACCGGAACCCACGTGGGCAACTTGTGGAGCAGTGCGGGTGGCTTGCTAGCCAGTGCCACTTTTACAAACGAGACTGCCTCGGGCTGGCAGCAGGTGAATTTCTCCAAGCCTGTAGCCATCACAGCGAACGCGAATTACGTAGCCTCCTATCACACGAATACCGCTCACTTGAGCGTAAATCCTTCCTATTTCGCAACTTCCGGGTTGTCTAATGGCCCCCTGAGCGCCCCTGCGAACGGGAACGGTAGCGGTAACGGAGTGTACCTGTATGGCAGCGGCAGCGGATTCCCCACATACACGTACAACTCCTCGAATTATTGGGTGGACTTGGTCTTTACCCCGAACACGGGCACCACGGGAAGCCCCTTAGCAGTGGCAACCACGTCTCTCCCCAACGGAACTGTGTCGGCTTCCTATAGCCAGCCTCTGTCGGCCAGCGGTGGGACTTCGCCATACACTTGGTCGCTCTCCAGTGGCTCATTGCCAGCTGGACTGGCTCTATCTTCCAACGGAACCATTTCCGGAACGCCAACCGTAGCGGCTAGTTCTTCCTTCACCGTTCAAGTCAAAGACTCGACAGGCGCAACCGCTTCAGCCCCCCTTGGCATGAATATCGGGACCTCAGCTTTGCCCATGGTCAGCATCACCACACCCGTGAATGGCTCCACGATCTCTGGAACGGTCAACCTTTCCGGTAGCGCTACCGATACCCTGGGAATCACGTCCGTTCAGGTTTCCATTGACGGCGGCAGCTATGCAAATGCCTCAGGGACAACCAGTTGGACTCTCACTGTGAACACGACTGCCCTGTCCAATGGTACGCATAGTTTTAGCGCCAAAGTGACCGACCCCTCGGGAAGAACAGCGACAAGTTCTTTGCTGGATCTGAACGTCAATAACGGCAGCTTGGCCTCCGATTGCACGCTGTATGCTTCTCCGTCTGGGAGCAGCAGCAATTCCGGCACCAGTCCTTCTTCGCCCAAATCCTTCTCCGGCGCCGCTTCCGCCACCGGCCCCGGCTCGGTCGTCTGCCTCCTCGGCGGAACCTACAGCTTCTCTTCCACTTTCTCGCCGCCCGCCAGTGGCACTCCATCCTCTTGGATCGTCTATAAGGCTTACGGCGACAGCCCCGTCTATATCAATTACACCGGCGCCCCCGACGGCCAGGTCATGTTCCGCTTCAATGGCGGCAGCTTCCCCTCTAACCCCGCCTACCTCGAATTCCGCAACCTCAACCTCAACGGCCAGGGCAACGCCCTCGACGGCTTCTTCTGCTCCGGCTCTCACCACCTCCG
>QHYZ01000032.1 GCA_003225295.1 Acidobacteriota bacterium
TTACTCGCGGCTAAGCGGCTCATCCCAGTATTTGGCTGCTGTGTCGAACACCTTCAGCGTCAATGCTGGCAGTGGATTCCTCAACAATTATTACGACGATGAGGGCTGGTGGGCGCTCGCCTGGATCGCGGCCTACGACGGGACTGGCAATGCGCAATATCTGAACATGTCGCAACAGATCTTCGCGGACATGTCGGCCGGATGGGACAGCACTTGCGGCGGAGGCATTTGGTGGAACAAGAACCGGAAGTATAAGAATGCCATTGCCAACGAACTCTTCCTCTCTGTAGCCGCTGGCCTCGCGGCGCGAACCACCGGTGCGCAGCAAGCCAGCAACCTTGCGTGGGCCAAAAGGGCATGGACATGGTTCTCCGGATCCGGAATGATCAACTCGGAGAGCCTCATCAACGACGGACTGAATTCTTCTTGCCAGAACAATGGGCAAATCACGTGGAGCTACAACCAGGGCGTGATCGTGGGCGGCCGATGCGAATGGAATCTTCCACGAGCCCTGCGAGCCAAACTGCGGCGCCGACGGCGTGCAGTTCAAAGGTATTTTTGTTCGAAACCTCGCGGCGCTCGATTCAGAACTCCGCTTGCCGCAATACAAAGCTTTCCTTGACACCAACGCGAAGAGCATTTGGACGAATGATCAGGGCCCGAACGATCAATTCGGGCTAGTTTGGTCCGGGCCCTT
The DNA here is from genome assembly GCA_003225295.1 of Acidobacteriota bacterium. Lineage (GTDB taxonomy): Bacteria > Acidobacteriota > Terriglobia > Acidiferrales > UBA7541 > Acidiferrum. The sequence continues at coordinate 698 of QHYZ01000032.1, forward strand.
TCTGCCAGCTAATGCGGCAAACCAGACTTCGGCAATCGATTGCCTCCTCGCCGCGGATCAGGCCGCGGTTCAGCGGGGCCTTGCCAATATTCCGGACCGCAACCGGCGCCGTTGATGAAAAACGGAACGTTCTCTTTACCGAGCATGAAGGCCGGGACGTACCTAGTCCTAGTAGTCGTGAATCCGGGGTCGAACCATGATTACGTGCAGGGGATTGTGGCAACAGGAGCGAAGGCGTCCGGGAGGGAACTGGACATTAAAGGCGCGGGCGAGGTGCAGCTCGTCATTACAATGGGACGAGGGCTGGGCAAGTTGCTGGCGTGGTGAGGCTCGAAGGGAAAGTGGCGGCCGGCGTGATGGTTTTGTTGGTGCCGGCGTCCGGGTAAGATGTGGAGAAAGAGGCGCGGATGGACCAGAGCGACACTGATGGGACGTTCGCGCTGGTGACTATCATTCCTGGACGATACGTGCTGACGGCCATTGAAGATGGTTGGGAACTCCAATGGGCTGAGGAGGGAGTGCTCAAACCGTATCTAAGGAAAGGGCAGACCATGGAGATTGCGTCGAATGAAGTGAAAAAAGTGACCGTCTAAGCGTGCATGCTGTAAGGAATTACCCGCGTATTGGCGCTAGGTGAATCATGAACTGGCTGAAACAACTCTTCTCCCGCCGACGCTTGTACGACCAGCTCGATCAAGAGATGGCCTTGCACCTAGAACAGAGGATCGAGGAGCTGACAGCTAGCGGAATGACCGAGAGAGAAGCCACCGCGGCGGCGCGGCGCGAGTTTGGTAATGTGGGGATGGTCAAAGAAACGGTGCCGGTTGCGTGGGGCTGGAGATGGCTGGAGGATTTGTTTGGAGATCTGCGGTTTGGAGTACGTATGTTGCGGAAGAATGCGGGCTTCACGGCCGTCGCCATACTCACGCTGGCTCTCGGCATAGGCGCCAACACCGCGATATTCACCATATTTGACGCCGTGCTGCTCGAATCGCTCCCGGTGCGCGAACCCTCTCGGCTAGTTTTGTTCTCAGACGACCTGAGCGAAGGATCATATCGCGGCGATCCGCCAAGCAACCGCTGGGACGCTTTTTCGACCGAGGTCTCCGATTACATTCGCAAACAACCGCTTCCCTTTGAATCTTTAGCGGCGTTTCGCAGTGGCGAAGATACGGTAACTGCGCGGTTGGCCGACTCACCATCTGCAAGTGGTCTAGCAGAGCGAGCCCTGGTGCATCTGGTCTCCGGAAACTATTTCAGCACCATGGGCGTGGATAGCGTTATGGGTCGAACCCTCAGTCCGGAGGATGACCGGCCCAACGCTCCGCCGGTGGCCGTAGCGAGTTACTGCTACTGGAAGCAGCGATTACATGGCGATCCGACTGTCATCGGGAAAATTGCTTATCTCAACGGCTCCGCGTTCACCATCGTGGGAGTCACACCTCCGGAATTCTTTGGCGAACGCATCCGCCGGTCGCCGGATTTCTGGACGCCTCTCGTCTTTCAGCCGCAGATTGAACTGCTCCCCTCGTATCTGGAACGCACCGACGAGTATTGGCTCTTGTTGATGGGCCGGTTGTCTCCCGGGGCAACGCGCGCCCAAGCGCAGGCGGCCACCACCGCGGCGCTGCAGCAGTTTTTGATGAACAAAGAAGGCTCGAAATTGACCGACGCCCTCCAGCGCGACATCGCCCGGTCGCATGTCGAGCTCGTTGACGGTGCGGGAGGGATTTCCTGGTTGCGGTTCGAATACTCCCAACCACTGCACATCCTGCTCGCGGTCGTCGCCATGGTGTTGCTGATAGCGTGCGCGAATGTGGGCAATCTGCTGCTTTCCCGTTCAGCTATACGTCAGACGGAAATCTCCGTCCGCCTTGCGCTCGGCGGTAGCCGTCTCCGGCTGATTCGCCAGTTGTTGACCGAGAGCATTTTGCTCGCAACGTTGGGTGCGACCTGTGGTCTTTTGCTTGCGCATTGGGCCGTGAACGTGCTCTTTACGCTGGTAGCGGGAAATTCGCCAATGAAACCGCATTTGAATGCGCTCGTCCTGGCGTTCACCATTGTCATCACCATGATTGCCGGAATCCTATTTGGCCTCGCGCCCGCGTTCTCTGCCGGACGCGCGGATCTGGCTACATCGCTCAAAGCTGGCGTACGAGGTGTTACCGGTGACCGCAGAAAAGTCGGCGTGGCGCATTCATTGATCGTCGCGCAAATCGCCATCTCTCTGGTTCTCTTGGTAGGTGCGAATCTATTGGCGCGGAGCCTGCTCAATTTGGAAAAGCAGCCATTGGGCTTCGACCAAAGTCACGTCCTGCTTGTGGGGGTTAGTCCGCGGATGGCGGACTATAAACCCGAAAATGTGGCCGAGCTTTATCGCAAGCTTTACGAGCGATTGAACACGCTGCCCGGTGTGCGCACCGCGACCCTGGCCCGCTACAGTCCCATGAGCGGATCTTCCAGCACAGACAATATCAGTATCCAAGGTCACGCGGATAAACCAGGCGAAGACCTGTCTGCCGAAAACATTCTCGTAGGACCCTCCTACGCGGAGACGATGGGAATGACGCTCCTGCAAGGCCGTGAAATCGGTCTGCCGGACGCTCCCGGAGCGTCTAAAGTCGCCATGGTGAACGAAGCTTTCGTGCGCGCGTATTTTCCGGGAGAGAGCCCGCTCGGGCACCACTTCGACGTTGGCAAACCCAAAAACACGGGCGAGTATGAAATCGTGGGCGTACTGCGCGACGCGCAGTTTCACGATGTGAAGGGGAAAATCAGGCCGATGGTTTTTCCGGCCATCCTACAGGACACCAGTCAAACCGCTCTCTCCGGCGGTGTCATCCTTCGAACGACAGGCGACCCGACATCTATGGCCGCCACGGTGCGCCAGGCCGTTGCGGAAGTGGATCCCAATCTGCCTGTGACGGGAACCCGAACCCTGACTAACCAGATTGCCGCGACTTTCGATGTCGAGCGTGTCGCCGCGGAGCTGGTTAGCTTTTTTGGCGGACTCGCGCTGCTGCTAGCTTGCGTGGGGCTTTACGGAGTTTTCATGCAGGGCGTTTCGCGGCGTACGAACGAAATAGGTGTGCGAATGGCGCTAGGTGCCCAGGGCAGAGACATTTTGTGGATGGTTCTGCGCCATACGATAACTCTTCTCGTGACGGGTCTGGCCATTGGGATTCCCGTGGCTCTTACGGCGACGCGCTTGGTGAAGTCACAACTTTATGGCGTGGGCGCGGCGGACGCACTTTCGTTTATAATCGCGGCGCTAATTCTCGTGAGTGTTGCCATTTTCGCGGGACTTCTGCCCGCCCGCCGCGCGGCTGCAGTGGACCCGGTGGTAGCGTTGAGGTACGAATGACGGATTTAGGGTTGTCCTCAGGCGCGGTGCGTGGATTACGCTGCTCGATGTCGCAGTCGATCTGGGAGGATAAATTGCGACGCCGAAGAGGAGTCGAAGGGGCGAAGGTCTACTGCTTGGCGAGAAGCTTGAACTGCGTGGCGTTGGCCTCAAAACCGGGTATGCGGTGCTCAGTGACGAACGTGCAGTAATCAGGGAATGCAAGTGGATTTAGTGAGCGGCGATTTGGCTGGCAGGAGCAGGCCAACCATGCCCCCTGCAGCGCGCAGCGACATCTGATAAGCTACCGCGTCATGCGGCGCCGTGAGTTCCTCACCCAATCAGCGGCCAGCATTGGCGGAGTGCTTATCTACTCCCGCCAAGTTTTCAGACTTTCCGCGCAAGCAAACCAGTCCATTCGCATTCCTCTTCGGTTTTTCTCTCAGGCGGAAGCTCTGATTATTGCCGCCGCCTCCTCACGAATCTTTCCGAGCGATGAAACGAGTCCTGGCGCGCGGGAAGCAGGCGTCGCTGTCTATATCGACCGGCAGTTAGCTGGACCCTGGGGACGAGACCGCTATCGCTACACCCAAGTGCCGTTTGAAGAGAATGCCCCGGCGGAGTTCGGCTATCAAGGCAAAGCGACGCCGCAGCAGATCTACCGCCAGGGGCTGAAGGACTTGAAGGGCTTCCATCGCCTGGGACCTCGTGAGCAGGACCAAAAGTTGAAGCAGATCGAGGCCACGTTGTTTTTTTCGCTCCTCCGGCAGAACACCATCGAAGGCATGTTCTGCGATCCAATGCATGGTGGAAACATCGACATGATGGGCTGGCAGCTAATTGGTTTCCCCGGCCCCCGAATGAGCAACTATGAGGATGTCGACACGCACTTTGGTGAGGCGTTTCGCCCGAAACCCGCCAGCTTACGCCAGGTGACGCGGGGTAAAGTCCGTCCCAGCGAGGATCTAGAATGAAAACCCTGCCATCCGTGGACGTGGTGATTATCGGTGGCGGATGGACCGGCCTGCTCATGGCCAAGGAACTTGGCTCGCGTACCGCCCTCTCCGTGGTCGTGCTGGAACGCGGAGGGCCCAGAAAGACCAACGACTACGGCGACGACATGGATGAACTGGATTACACCATTCGCTTCCGCATGATGCAGGATGTCTCCCAGGAAACGGTGACGCTCCGGCACGATTCGAGCCGGCGCGCTCTTCCTCTCCGCCAGCACGGTTCTTTCCTTCCCGGCTCCGGTGTCGGTGGTGCGGGTGAGCACTGGAGCGGCGTGTGCCCCCGATATCTGCCGGATTGCTTCGAATTGCTCACCCACAGTATTGAAAAATACGGCTCCAAACGCTTACCCGAGGATCACGCGATTCAAGACTGGGGCGTCACTTACGAGGAGTTGGAACCACACTACACACGCGTCGACTTGCTTCTCGGCATCTCGGGCAAAGCCGGAAACATTCGCGGGAAACAGATCGAAGGAGGCAATATCTTTGAAGGCTGGCGCAGCGCGGAATACCCTACGCCGCCAACCAAGATCCCCTACTTTTCCTCAATGTTCGCCGAAGCCGCGAAGTCTCTCGGCTATCACCCTTATCCGGTGCCCGCGGCGACCACTAGCCGCGCCTACACAAATCCCGATGGTGTTTCGCGCTCCGGCTGCACTTATTGTGGCTACTGCGAAACCTTCGGCTGCATGATTGGCGCAAAGTCTCAGCCTACCAACACTCTCCTCCCCGTCATCGAGAAGCGCAAAAACGTTTCGATTCGCACCGGTGCCTGGGTTCGCCGCATCGTGCACGACGCGTCGGAGAACAAAGGAAAAGCCAGCGGTGTCATCTATTTTGATGCAAATGGTCAAGAAGTCTTTCAGCCTGCGGGGTTGGTCTTTCTCTCTTCCTGGACTCTCAACAATACTCACTTGCTTCTTCTATCCGGCATTGGGGAAGCATACGATCCCACGACCGGGAAAGGAGCGTTAGGACGCAACCTCACGCATCAGGTCAATTTCTCCGCTGCCACCGCCTTCCTCGAAAGGCCGCTCAACCGCTTCATGGGCTCCGGCGCGTCAGGAATCATGCTCAGTGACCTGGACGGTGACCTATTTGACCACAGCAAACTTCCCTTCCTGCGTGGGGGCACTCTGAGTGCTAGAAGTGCACGCTCACTTCCCATTGGCGAGTGGGGTGTCGTTCCAGAATCGGTGAAAGCTACGTGGGGCCCCCAATGGAAAAAGGCGGCACTCCATTATTATGACCGTACCGGCCGGATCGGCTTCTCAGGTGAGCATCTTGCCTATAGGGACAACTACATGGACCTGGACCCAGTCTACAAGGACCATTTTGGTGACCCTTTGCTGCGTCTCACGCTCGACTGGCGAGAGAATGAGCGAAAAATGGCCGATTATGTAATCACGAAAGCAATCGAACTCGCTCGTGAGATGGGAGCGAAAGATGTGACTCCATTTTCGGGCCTGCAAAGTTACGATGCAACGCGCTACCAATCATCCCACGTCCAAGGCGGCGCCATCATGGGAAGTTCTCCCGAGCGTTCGGTGGTGAATCCCTACCTGCAGCACTGGCAACTTTCGAATCTTTTCGTGCTCGGCGCATCCTCGTTCCCTCAGAACGCCGCTGCGAATCCCACACCAACAATCCTAGCCCTCACCTATCGCACCGCCGATGCCATCGTCGATCGGTATCTGAAAAATCCCGCGCCATTGGCCTGAACGGAAGTGACATCATGAGAATCCGCCGTTTACTTCGATGACCTGCCCTTGAATGAAGCGGGCCTCGTGGCTGCAGAGAAACAAGATCACATCTGCAACTTCTTCGGCGGTGCCCAGTCGTGCCATCGGAGTCGCCGCTTTGACGGCATTCAATATCTGATCATTCGAGAAGTTCCGATGGTATTTGGTGTCGATGGTACCGGGTGAGACTGCGTTGACGCGAATCCCAAAAGGCGCGAATTCTTTCGCAAGTCCCATGGTCATGGTGGATAGGGCGCCTTTTGCACTTGCGTACGCAAGCGCGCCGAGACCTCCACCGTTTCGGGCCGCCACAGACGAGACGTTCACCACAAAACCGCTCTTACGTTCCACCATGCCCGCAAGAACAGCTTTGGCCAGGAAAAAGGCGCTAGTCAGATTAAGCGTCAGCACTTGTTCCCAAAGTTCTTCCGTGAAATTTAACACCGGGGTGCGCTGGATCAACGAGCCGGCGTTGTTCACTAGAATATCAATGCGCCGTCCGGCTAGGGCTCGTACCAGACTTCGTACGCCGTCCATCGTGGTGAGGTCCGCCCGCAGTAGTTCTCCTTGTCCTCCGGCACCCCGCACGCGCTCGAGGATTCTTTGTGCCTCGCTTTCCTGGCGGTTGTAATGTATCAGCACACGAGCGCCCCGCGTGCCAAAGGCGGTCGCGGACGCCGCGCCGATGCCGCTGCTGGCGCCCGTAATGAGCGCCGTCATCCCCCCAAAGTTTATGACGTTGTCCATAGATCTATAAAGGTATCGCGTCTGTCGTCTGCCTCGTCGCGCACAAAGGACCCAGCATGGTCCACAGGATGAGCGTGCAAATGATAGGCATGATCCCAAAGCCAAAGAAGACGGGCTTGTAGGAGTAATGATCTACCGCCCAGCCCGTCATGAGGGTGAACAACATCCCACCGAAGCCGGAGCCCGTGCTTGCCAAGCCGTACACGGAAGCCGCAGCGTTCTTGGGAAAAACGTCAGAAGGCATAGCAAGCATATTTGCCAAGCTACCTGTGTAGCCCAGCATGGCCAGTGAGACCAGACCGATCGACGATCCGGCATCGCGCACAATTACCGCCGGAATAGCGGAAGTCATCAATAAAGCGAAAAAAGTTACCGATACTTTGCGAGCGCTGGTGACTGAAAAACCGCGACGCAATAGAAATCCCGACAGGAGCCCGCCCAAGAGATTTCCGAAACCCGCCACCGCAAAAGGAATCCACGCGTACTTCCCAATGGCTGCCATGTCAAAATTCCGTGCTCGCTTGAGGTATTCCGGAAACCAGAAAATGTAAAAATACCAGACTGGGTCCATGAACATCTTGGAAAGCGTAAAGGTGGCAACGAAACGTGTCCTAATGAGCCGCCACACCGGTGTAGCAAGAGCGTTCCCTTCCTTCCCGGCGTCGCTGGGTGGGCGGTAAGTGGGCCACCAAAGCAGCAGCCATACAAAACCCATGGCCCCTACAAACGCGAAAGCCACCCGCCAGCCTAGCTTCAGCAGGATATAGGCAACAATTGGTGGCGCCAGAATGGCGCCCACTGCTGAGCCGCTATTGAACACGCCGGAAGCCAGCGCACGTTCCCGTTCCGGGAACCACTCCGCCACCACTTTCACGCCGGCCGGCCAGTTACCGGCTTCTCCCATGCCTAGCAAAAAACGAAAAAAACCCAGACTAAGCGCGCCACGAGCAAGAGCATGTAGCACTGCAGCCGTTGACCACCAGGCGACGCATGCGGCGTATCCCAGTCGCGTGCCTATCCGGTCAATCAAAGTCCCCGAGACGCCGTTCATGATCGTATAGGCCAGCAGGAATGCGAACAGCACGTATGAGTACTCCGTATTGCTCATGTGGAACCGCTCGCGCAGCACCGGTGCAGACACTGAGAGTGTCTGGCGATCCAGATAGTTGATGACCGTCGCAGAGAAAGCGAAGCTGATCATGATCCACCGGCGGGGCGACGGGTTCACGCCAAGTCTACTTTCACGGCTTCGTGAATCCACACGCGCGGAACGGCCACGTCCAACCACCCGTCCCGGACGGTCAACGGCAAGGTTTGCCCGGACTGTAACAACAAAGCGGAGCGAACGGAGCGCTGCTGCGGTATTCGGATTCTTACCTTGACGTCCGCCACAGGCAAAAATTCTTCGCGGGAGCGCAGGTGTTTATTTTTATTTCCCGTATCTGCGAGCAGGTGAAGAAGCAGCACGTCGCGGGATGCCATGAAATGTGGGGTTACGCCAGATTGATACTCAATCTCATATGATCGCTGGCCGGACAGCCAGTGAGAGAGCAATGAATTGAATAGGATGCGCAGCGATTTCATGCGCGTCTCTTCGTACACCGCTTCGAGACTGGAGCCAATGTAAATGGCACTACCTTTGCCGAAGCTTCGCTGGATGATGGCGGGCCCCAGGATCCGACGATGCCCGCGATCAAGTGTCTCGGCCAGAACGGTCCCAGCCTTCGCCCGAAACGGCAGGACCTGAGGGTCCTGGGGAATTTCCTCGCCCGAGGACAACCTCAAATAAAGGTCTGGGATTTCGACCGGTTCGGGCTCAATGAGGTCTGCGCCGAAGACTTCCGCCAGGCCATAGTTTTTTCGCACGCGCCCGTATTCGTCGGCCACCGAGGTAAGATGAGTCGCTAGCAGCATCCCCCCTCTCCGCACGTAGTCGACCAGCATCAGGCATTGACTATCGCTCAAGCAGGCAGCATTCGGTACGTACAGCATCGGGTAGCGCGAGAGCAGTTGTGGCGACATCTGCCAATCTAGGAATGGCTCGGATTCGTAACCGTTTGCCTTCAGCAATTGGTAAGCGCCATGCCAGCAATTCTGGTAGGCCTTGCCAAAAGAATGCCTACCGGCATACCAATCGCTGGTCTGGCTTCCAACCAAGAGGCCTACCAGCGGTTGGCTGCGGACGCTGCGCAGGAGGGCGTCATTTTCCTGCTGGAAGTCAAAAATTCGTTTCACGTACCGACCGCTTTCGTACGAGAGCGGCTGTTCCGGCTGAAAGAAAAACCGGGAGAGCCCCCAGTAGACTAGCCCAACGCCTGCGGCCAGCGCCGTCGCACCATCGAGGAGCAACTCTTGGCTTTCCAATGGATAGCTGAACCACCCGCGCACGCGCTCGTTTTTGAGGTGTTCCCGATTGTACTGCGTATGCGTGCCAACGTAAGTCCAGGTCACCTTTCCGGTGGACTGGCCCAATTGCATATTGAAAAGTTTCTCCTCGGGGGTCTCGGCGGCTTCAAACATGAAGCCGTCGACAACCGGAAGCGCTCGGCTCCGCCACTCGCGTTTGCTTAGCAGGGAAGTATCATTGTAAAGGACCGGAATATCGCGAGTCTGTTGGATTATGTCGCGGATCTCGCGCAAGAACGCTATAACGACATCGTTCGCCATCCAATTCGTGTACTGGATTTCATCTTCGAGACTCAATGTGTCATCCTGCTTGGGCACAGGCTTATGGAATGTTTTGCGATAGGCCCTGTCGCAATAAATGCAGTGGCAATAGCTTTGGGCGTTCTGCATGCCCTGGTACGGACCGTCGAAATACATGACGTCAAACGGATAGTCGACGAGGACTTCGCGGACCAGGGCCTTGATGACATCGCGCACTGGCGAGTTGAGACAGCCCTCGTAATATTCTGCGAATCCGTAGTGCTCAGTGATCATCGGCCGCCCGTCGGCAAACTTCTTGGCCCAATCCACAAATCGCGGGTCCTTCGACGTGACTTCCATGAAGGGATGGTTCAGAGGTACGTAGGCCACATTTTTGAGATTGGCTTTGCGACACAGATCTAGCGTTTGTCGCATCGGATCTCCCTTAAGTTGCGGATGAATCGGATAACCCGATTTATTGGGGAAATAGGCATAATAGGAGGCTGCCGGATAGCGCAAGGAATCCGCGTTCAACTCCTGTGCGATTCGCACAGCCTTCTCCGCTTCATACTCGAGCGAAGGATAGAAAGGGGGGTTGTAGCCTTCGGCGATGAGGATCCGGGGACTACGAATCCACTCGTATGCAGGGCTCTTGGCCGCCGAGAGCAGCCGCGCGGCACGCAGCTGTGAGGTCATCAGCAGCCAGCCCGCCGATTGTATGAATTCGCGTCTGCTGAGCAGATTCATAACCGCTTCCGGCAGGATTCCCGTTCGATCAATTCGACCCCGAGCAAGAGATGTTGGGAGCCTGGTTTGCTTTGGTTACGGGCGAGCCGCAGCAGCATTTCCGATGCTGCGCGCCCCATCTCGTATTTGGGCTGATGAATCGTCGTCAGCGGAGGGTGTACCACACTGGCCAGTTCCAAATTGTCGAAACCGATTAGCGAAATGTCTTCCGGAACCCGCCGGCCCAGTTCTAGCATCGCCCGAATGGCGCCAAAAGCCATCAAATCGTTTGCGGCGAAGATGGCACTGATTTCAGGCTGCTGCCGTAGTAACTTCTGTGTCAGCGTCTGACCTCCTGAAAAACTGTTCTCTCCATGTAGCACGGTGATCCCTTGCTTCGCATTGGCAGCCTTCAGGAAGCGGAGAAACCCCCGAGCACGGTCGGTCAGGTTGCCGTGGCGACGAGGCCCGGTAAGATGGGCAATGTTTTCGTGGCCCAGCCGTAGTAGGTACTGCGCAGCCATCGCACCGCCGGCTTCGTTGTCGGCACAAACCGTGGAGAACGATTTACTTGCGGTCGAGCGGTTCAGCAGCACGATGGGTACACCAGACGCGGCCAACTGATCCTGCTGCTTCCGACTGAGATCCGCTACAGAGTTCATCAGAATGCCGTCGACCTGCTTCTCGAGCAGCGAAGCGACATACTCCATCTGTTTTCGGGGGTCTAGGTCGCTGTTGCACAACACCAGGTCGTAACCGCCAGCGCGCGCCGCATCTTCTGCACCCCTCGTAACTTCCGCGAAGAAAGGATTGCGGATATCGCTAACGATGAGAGCTAACGTATGGGAACGTCGTGTCTTCAGTCCGCGGGCAACTCGATTCGGATAGTAATTGAGGCGGGCGGCCACCGCCAATACGTGCCCGCGAGTCTCTTGGTGCACGCCGTAAGCATCATTCAAGGCTCGCGACACGGTTGAAATATTGACGCCCGATTCTCTCGCAATATCCTTGATCGTTATGGCCATTACCGTGAGTTCTTCCACGCATTGATGTGATTGAAAATTCCTTCATGAGAGGCCATCGGAGTTGCTGGGGTTAGCATTTGTTGGGAGGCCAGTTCACGGTTTTCGGAAGCCGGCAGTGCTCCTGACCAAGCGCCCCAGATCGACTCGTCTCGTCGTGTAAGTCCAAAACTGCGCTCGGAGACTGGTCTGCAATCGTTTGCAATTCTAGCTTCAATTCTGGAGGGTTGTCAAAGAAAAAAGAGCTTGACTTGGCCAGAACCTCTCAATAGGATTCGGAATCGTTTGCAATAAGGGGTTAGAGTATGTCTCCGGTACGCCCGAGTCTCTCCAGTTCCCGCACTCCAGAGATCATCTATCAAAAGATAAGAGGAGTAACCATGCGAACTTTTGCGGCCTCCCTGTTTGTCCTTGTTTGCCTTCTATTGCTATCCACACCTACCCAAGCTCAAACACAACGCAGGGGAGGAATCAGCGGCAGCATCACCGACACAGGTGGCGGCATACTGCAGGGTGCGCAAGTCACTGTTGAACCTGGCGGAGTCAACATCGTCTCCGACGCTCAAGGGCAGTTTCTTGTGAACGGCCTCGCCGCCGGCACGTACACCGTGACGATTAGCTACGTCGGCTTCGTGACTTCTACAAAGAGCATTACGGTAGCGGCAGGCCAAGTTGCAAATGCGGACGTGCAACTTTCTGTTTCCTCACAAAACCAAGAGGTGCTGGTTACCGCTAAGCGCGCCTCAGCGGAAGCCGAGGCCGTTAATCGCGAGCGGACCGCCGACAACGTGCTTCAAGTGCTACCGGATGAAGTGATCCGCAGTCTGCCCAATGCCAACATGGCCGATGCCCTCGGCCGCCTGCCCAGCGTCACAATTGAACGCGACGAAGGCGAAGGCAAATACGTGCAGATTCGCGGAACTGAGCCGCGCCTTGCCAACGTCACCATCGACGGCGTGAATACTCCTTCCCCCGAATCCGGTGTGCGTCAAATCAAGTTAGATGCCATCCCGGCTGACATCGTCGAGTCCGTAGAAATCAATAAGACGTTACAAGCCAACATGGATGCGGATGGTATTGGCGGTTCCGTGAATCTTGTGACCAAGACTGCAGGTGAGCATCCCACTGCGAATATAAGCGGAATGGGTGGATACACTCCGATTCTCGGCGGTCGCGGGCTCATTGAAACAACCGGCACTGTCGGGCAGCGCTTCGGTGCCAGCAAGCGCTTTGGAGTTCTCATTGGTGGTTCTTACGATTGGAATGGCCGCGGGATTGACGACATTGAGCCAGTACCGGATCTCGCTACGTTGTCCGGTGGAACCCAGGCTCGATATTTCGAAGCCATCGACGTTCGAGAATATCGGTACTATCGTAGCCGCTGGGGGCTGGCGGGAAGTGTCGACTTCAAGCCGTCAGACGGATCGACCATCTATATTCGTAGCCTGTACTCCGATTTTCACAACTACGGCGACGTCTGGGTCTACTCCCTCACGGACAACACACCGATTCTCAACCCACCCCAATACCCGAACGGCATCACGCTTCAAGGGTCTAACGGTTGCAGTATTGACTCAACCACAGGGGTGGAGTCCTGCACCGGCGTGCCATCCTTCAGGGACCAAATTCGCCGTCCCGATTATGCCGTCGGGAGCATCCTGCTCGGCGGGAAGCATGTGCTCACAACCACCTGGTATATCTGGGACATTTCCGCGTCCCGGTCCAGTCAAGACCACCAAATCGGCGACCGCACCGTATCTTTTAACGCGGACGGTCTACCATCGAGTTCCTGCCAGTATGATCTGGCCAACACGAAGAGCCTCTACCTCCCCCAGTGGACGCCCTCCTGCTTTACCGAGGCCTACACCAACCAGAGCAATTTCCCTTTGAGCCGCATGCAGATAAGTCACGGACTCACCGCTCAGTTGAATCTCCAGGGCTCCGCTGCGGCGGCCAAGCGTTATCACTTGGGCTCCCATCCTTCCACTATCGAAATCGGCGGAAAATTCCGCAATGCCCATAAGTTCGCCAACAGCTTCAGGGACAACTATTTTCCCAGCGGAACGGGAACACCTATCTTGTTGTCCGATTTCACCAGCAAGTTCTCGAATAGCAACTACTACAACGGTGCTTACAAATTGGGCCCCAACCCCAATTTCTTTGATATTTATAAATCCTTCACCGCCGACCTGGCCACGAATCCCGGCAATTACACGCTGACCCCAGACATTTCCAGCCAATTCGACCTGATTGAGAAAGTCAGCGCCGGCTACGTAATGAACACCGTTGATTTCAACAAAATCCGCCTGGTTGCTGGGGTTCGCTTCGAGGGCACCAATCTGGATACTGTGGCCCCGGTTTTCGATGCCAACGGCAATTTCCTTGGTAACACCAAGCTCAACGGTTCCTACGTCAAAGTGTTACCGAGTGCTTCTCTGCGTTTTGCACTCAAGCACGACACAAACCTGCGCGTAGTTTACAGTCGCGGTTTTTCCCGCCCCGATCCGCAGGATATCGCCCAGGCGCTCTCCGTAGACAATACCGGCAACCCCATCCTCGTTAGCCTGGGCAATCCGAATTTAAGGCCTGAAACCGCGGATAACATCGACGTGCTCTTCGAGCATTATCTGAATCCCTTCGGAGTCATCACTGCGGGGTATTTTTACAAAAATCTGACCGACCCCATCATTTCCCACACTTTTAATAATGTCACCACAGGGACCTTTGGTGGCTCTACTTGCTCGACGACGGTAACTTGTCGGATCTCTCAGCCTGTGAATGCCGGCAGCGCGTGGATCAACGGCTTCGAGGCCGCCTACCTTCAACACCTCACCTTCCTGCCCGGCGCGTTCGCTGGTCTCGGGATCTCCGCAAACTATGGCTACACGGCCTCTCGCACCTCTTTTGGGCCTGACTTTGGCCGTACTGATCATCCTCGGCTAGTGCGCAACGCGCCTCACACATGGAATGTCAGCCCCACCTATGATCGCGGTCGCGTATCGATTCGTGTGGGACTCTCCTATAACGCTCAGAATATCGTCGGCTATGGAGACGGCACGCCCGGTCCATTCGGCGACAACTATTTTTATCCGCACCTGCAATTCGACGCCCAAGGAAGCCTCCGCCTTGCTCATGGACTCAGCTTTGTCATGTATGGTCTCAACATCAACAACGAGGTCTTCGGGTTTTACAACGGAAGCCCGCAATACATGGTGCAGCGCGAATATTACAGGCCTACGATCGCGGCCGGATTCCGCTGGTCGCCTTTGTGGGAAAATCAGAAGTAAGAAGTAAGAAGTAAGAAGTAAAGAGATTCTTGGGGCTTTCTTCAGGCGACGAATATTGGGCTACCCACCGAGACCGGAGCCCTTCATCGGGAATAAGATATTCTGCCTTAGTGCTGTATCAAATGATTTAGTTTGGCACCTTTGTGCGGTCTATGCTGGCGGTCTTCTCGGATCCTCGGGCCACCTGTGCTCGCAGTTGTGGAACTCAGCCAAGAAGATCCGCGAGGCAAGAGTCGACGAGCTAGGATTTCATGCAGAGAGAGGAATGGCAGGAATGGTGAAATTCAACCGTCGAGCGGCCTCCGCGCTAGTTACTTTACTCATGGCGGCACCGGTTTTGACCATCGGTGTCGTTGGACAGGCCCAGGAGGGGGACCGTGTAACCGCCATAGCCGCCCCCACGATGCCATTGCCGAACGAGGCGGTGTCTCAAGGTGTGACCAAATTTTCATTCATCGCGTACGGCGATACGCGGGGCCGGCGCGACGGAGTAGCGATTCAATATGAGCACTCGTTGATCGTTGATTCCATGCTCGCTCAGATTAACAGCCTCCGAAACACAGATTACGCAGTGCGATTCATACTGCAGTCAGGTGATGCTGTGGCGCATGGACAGAATCCCCAAGAATGGAATATGAGCTTTGTTCCTGTGATCAATCGCCTGACGACGCAAGGTGGAGTGCCGTATTTCCTAGCGCCAGGAAATCATGACGTTTCGCCGGCGACGACGGCTGATGCACCAGAACGGCATTCTCCGCTGAAAAATTACTTCGATGCAGTATCAGCGTTGATTCCTCCCGATGGCTCTCCGCATCGGCTGAGCGGTTACCCGACGTATTCGTTTGCCTACGGCAACACGTTCGTGCTTGCATTTGATGCCAACATCGTCGGCGATGAGAAACAGTTCCAGTGGGTCAAGAGCCAACTCGAAGGCCTCGATCACAAGCGGTACGTCAACATCATCGTGTTCTGTCATCAGGCACCGTTCTCTTCGGGGCCACATGGTGGGCCGAAAATGGAAGGGCAAACTGTCGGGCTGAGGGACAGGTACATGCCTCTTTTTCGGGCGACCCATGTGCGGGCGGTTTTTTCCGGACATGAACATTTGTTTGAACACTGGGTTGAGCACTACACCGACGCCAGCGGCGTACATCGGATGGACCTCGTCGTGTCCGGCGGTGGCGGGGCTCCGATTTACGCCTACACCGGCGAATCTAACCTCGAAGGCTATTTGAAGGCCAATGAAGCGAGCAAAGTGAAGCTGGACCATCTGGTGAAACCGGGAGTAGAGCGTGGCTCGAATCCTTACCACTACCTGATCGTGCGGGTGGATGGCGAGAGGCTTAACATGGAGGTTGTAGGTGTCGACTGGGGAACGGGATTCCAGCCATATCGAAGTAACAAGGTTTCTTTGGAGGATCAATGACGGCTGGCGTCTGGCATTTCGGCAGCGAATAATATCCGATCCAGAGCGAATACTACAGCCGCACGATTTCGCTCGACTTGTGCTGGACGTCGTTGAACGCTAAATGAACAGGAGCGTGCGCCTCAGTGGAGGAGAAACCGTGATGAAGCTGCCGATGCGTTTGCCCTCTCGGCCACTTCTGTTCGCCGCGATAACAAGTTGCTCGATGCTTGCTGCCGCTTATGCAGCCGTCGGCGGCATCGAGAATCCCACCTGCGAGCTGATTAGTCCCGGCGTTTACCGGCTGGATTATCAGGCTTCTTCCCAAGCAGGGGGCGTGGAGGTGTTCGCAAGCTCGCGGCCTGACCGCATTGATTCGGCTAAACCGGTACTCACGATTCGAAAGACGCCGGCTGAAGTTTCAATTCCGGGGCAAACCGGCCGTATTTATTTTCATTTGAAACCGGCATTAGGGCCCACGCGGGTAGTCTCGATTCGAAGATTGCCGCTGGAAGGAGCGAAAAACTTTCGTGACCTCGGGGGTTACCGAACCTTTGACGGGCATTATGTTCGCTGGGGTTTGGTGTATCGTTCGAACCACCTCGTCAACTTGACAGCCAAAGACTTCGAGTACCTCAACAGCCTAGGGATTCGCCTCATCTGCGATGTCCGCTCGGACAGCGAGCGTGCGAGGGCGCCCGATCATTGGGTTGGAACCACACCGGAGTTTTTGGCTGTGCCCATCGGCTCGAATTTGATCACCAGCCCAAGTGCCGAGGACCTTAAACGCAGAATCGCGGCCATCAACGGTCAGGCGAACGACTCCGTTCGCGCTTACGAGTACGCGACGAAGTATGCCGGACAGTACGCGAAAATCCTGCAGCGACTCGCTTCCGGTGATCTGCCCGCCGTCGAACACTGTACGGCCGGGAAAGACCGAACCGGTGTATTCAGCGCTATTCTGCTCACGGCGCTCGGTGTTCCCCGCGAGGTGGTCATTCAGGATTATCTGCTGTCCAACCAATACTTGCTTGCGCCGGACACCATCCAAAATACTGCTGCGGATTTGCAGCGGGCCTTCGGGCTACCAGAGTTGCCGGACATCGCCACCGTGAGAACGATCATGAGCTCAAAACCGGAGACCTTGGAAGCCGCCCTCGGCCACATTGACAACGAGTACGGGTCTTTCGAGAATTATCTGCGCGACGCACTGCATCTCTCCGATTCGAATCTTGCCGCGCTCCGCAAGCGTCTAGTGGAACCTTAGCATCGTAGGGATGAAAAAAGAGAAAACGAAGTAGAGATGGGCCGTCTGATCCTGGGAGAATACACCGGTTGGGGATTTGGCTTATCGGTCCTGGCCAAACCGGATGGCCTTGCGACTCGTGCGGGCCGCTACGGATGGAATGGCGGGCTCGGTTCCTCATGGTGGAACGATCCAAGCGAGGGATTGATCGCGATCATCCTCAGCGAGCGTGCCTTTGAGTCCGCCGATCCGCCGAAAGCGATCAAGGAGTTCTGGAAGTCTGCCTATGAAGCGATCCGAGCCTGAATTCAAGGGCTGGCTTGCAAAGGATGCCTGATTCGCGGTCCAAGGCTGCGAGCGAGTCGATCTCTTCCCAGAAATCCCAGAAGGTGGTCAGCGTAATTTCGAAGTGCGCGCTGGCAAGAGGTTCAGGAGATTTGGGGAGACGTCGAGCGGCCAAGCGCAGTCTACGTACGCTGTTTCGTCTGGCCCGGATCGCCTGTCCCTACCGAAAATGTCATCCGCCGCGAACGCCTTTGAAATCAGCGACTTTCGAGAAGGTGAACCTGAGAACGTGCCTAACCAAGCGATAGGGACGTAACGCATTGCCACATTGGGCTGAAAAAGCTGAATGAAGTTGTCGGTATGCACCATTGTTGCTCAACAGACAACCCTGTCCTTAGACTGAACACATGTACAGATGACACTTGGTCCCCTGGATTGGTAGGTTGGTCAGGATGGGCGATTCTCCTTCACGTGAGCTTGGTAAACGACACCCGTACCCCGGCGAGATGGCTAGGATTCTCGGACAAAGACCGAATCTCGGACCAAGACCGAATCTCGAACCAAGACCGAATCTTGAACCAAGACCGAATCTTGAACCAAGACCGAATCTTGAACCAAGACCGAATCTCGGATCAAGACCGAATCTCGGATCAAGACTGAATCTCGGACTAGGACCTTCGGATCAAGACCGAATTTCGGATCAAGACCGAATCTCGGATCAAGACCGAATCTCGGATCAAAACCGATTCTCGGACCAAAACCAGGAGGATTGCTCTTAGGCCTGGGGCTGGACCCAAAGCACAAAAGCGTCAACCAGCTGGCGTGGAAAGACGCGATCGGGGCGAAAATGGTCCCCGCCCGCTTAGCGCTTCTCCCTGAGGCGAAGCCACGCTGGGACCGCATCGGGCTGAGCGCTGGCGGACAATTGGCAATCCTAGCTGTCCTGCTTTTGCTACCGCAGATTTTCCCGGACCAGATGAATACCGCCCTGAAATATACTTACGTGGAGTTGATGCAGCCCGTCACGGAAATCCCGGTCGCCCCGGAGCCGGAGCCGGAGCCACCACCTCCCCCTCCAAAGCCGCCAAAGATAAAAGCCAAAGTTAAAGTTCCTCCACCGAAGCCTGCTGAGCTGGAACTAAAGCCGGTGTTGCCGGAAGTGGTGCCGGAACTGGTGCCGGTGAAGTTGAACCCTACGCAGCCGCACATCTTTATGGTTTTGAAGCCTGAGACACCTAAGGTACGCACGGTAGACGCGAAGCCGATAGACCTCAACCCGGTGTTTGAGGTCGCCAAAGTGGATTTTCCGACCACGCAGCCCAAGCGTCCGAAAGAGGAAGTGAAGATCGAGAATCTTGGGTCCGGCGGCACGGCGCCGGGAACGCTGGTTGCTGCAGCGAACAAAGTGCAGACCGGCGGCTTTGGCGACCGGAACGGAATCGCGGGGCCCGGAAATCCGAACCGCGCTGCCAACATCAATCAAGCCGGGTCGCCTCTTCTGCCCGGCGGCCCGGGCAATGGCAACGGCAGTGGCGGCGCCAACGGCATGCGCGGCACGGTCGCTGAGGCGCCGAATAGACAAGCGCTCGGCAAGGGAGGCGGGAACACTCCTGTTAGCATTTTGGATAGGCCGCACCCCGTTTATTCGGAAGAAGGCCGTACTCTCCGAATCGAAGGCGACGTAATTCTAGATGTGGTCTTCCTCGCATCCGGCCAACTTCAGGTGAACAGTGTGGTGAGCGGTCTGGGCCACGGTCTTGATCAAGCAGCAGTCCAGGCGGCAAAACAAATCCACTTCAAGCCAGCAACACGGGACGGGCACCCGGTAGATTTTCCAGCACGCGTGCGGATTTCATTCCGCGTGGCCGCCTGAGGAGGAAAGAGAGCCGAGCCTGCCGATCACCTGCGGACGGTGAATCAGGTCATCTATCGCTGGGTCAATCAGCAACTTCTCTTTTTTCCCATGTAGTTCCTTCCTGATCCTCTCCGACATGTCCCAATTCGAGAACGCCGAACCGTATCCACCTGACCGACGAGAAGCACGTGCTTAAGCATTAATTAAGCTGCAGAGAGGGCAATATTTCAGGAAGGCGGGAGCATCAGCTCGATTCGCGTTCGAAGCGGTCGAGGGCGGCGCAGCCTCTCCGTCGCCCGCGGTGCTTGAGAGCGATGGGGGAAAAAGGGGAATACCGATAGCAGTGTGACAAGGCGGGCGTGGAAAAAAAGAAAAAAATACCCGCGCAACAGCAAACGCTCGGTCTGTCCTACGACGGGCGATTCGTAAGGGACGGGTGCGCACGGTTGGCAAACTCTGCTTGGCCCGCTCTCACGTTGGCGGCGGCTCCAAGAATTGCGCGCAGAATAAGGAAAATGAGCGGCAGAAAAGGAGACTTACCAGACTCAGGGTAAAAGCAACTGCAAATGCGAGCGCCGAGCTGTTTTAGGAGGCCGCGTTCCTGTAGTTCTCGGCAGCGGCCTCGTGGATGGTTTGGCTTTCGGGCGCTGCTTGAGGTATCCACCGATGAAACTGATTGATGTGTTTCAGCTTGATCTCCATGAGCAGTTTCAGGTTTTCGGATCCGCCGACTTCCTTGTAATCCGGGTCCAGGAAGAGCTGCAGGTCGTGACCGGTTAGATTGGCCAGTTCGGCGGCTTTGTGGGGAGGCAAAGCAGCTTCGTCGACGCGTTTTTCAACGGCGGCAGGCTGGTAGAAGCCGGTCACGCGCTGGCGGAGCGTTCGCAGCAGGCGTTCCGCGCGTGTGGTGCTGGGGCCATTGACGCGGCGCGTCATGGCCTGGTAGCGCAGATCGTTGAGGGCGCGCTTAATTTCGCGGGGTGTGTCGCAGACCATGACAATGTAGTGGCCCCAAAGCTTGAGTGACTCTTCGAACTCCGCCGAATTCTGTGCGTCCAGGTTGGTGCGCGCGCTCAGTTGGTAAGCAAGAATCCCAAACAGCGCCAGGAGAAATAGCGCGTCCACTCCATAGGACCAGGCACTTCCTTCAACCTCGGCGACGTCAAGCTTCAAATCTCCTGGCTTGGTGTCCGGACGCTGGAAGGGAAGCGGTTTGCCAAAATCGTTCTGAGAGACAACAGGCTGTTGTGAAGACGGGTTGGAATTGACGTCCGCGTTTGACGACTTCTGCAAAGATGCCAGGGGCTGGATGACTCCTTTCTGGTAGCCGACAACGACAGACGACACGAACGCGACAACGACCAGCAGAACCGGAGCAATCTTGGCGGTCATGCGGCCGGTCTGAGCCAAACTCTCCCAGAGGCGCACGCGCCACAACCGCTCGACTGCCTGCTCTTCTTCCTCCTTGCGAAGAATCTCAGCCGCCTTGAGCTCGAGAACCCGCCGGCGCTGCTCCGATGTGGTCTTGGGCAGGGGCGCTACGATGTTCACCAGTTTCTTGATATAGAACGTGCCGTACTTGAACCGCGCAACCGCTTTTTCCTGTTCGGTATTGCCGCCCCCTTCATAGGCAGCCTCTGCTAGCGCGATTTCCTTGAAACCGAGTCCAACGCAGTGCGTGACCTGGTTCCGGGCCATTCCGAGGACAATGATGCAGTCGCCGGCGGTAGTCAGGAAGTTGATGGACTCCAGAACGGTGACAACGCTCTCGGGCCGGCAGCGGTCGAGGTCATCAATAAAGATGATCACGCGGCGGCCTCCCCAGGACCATGCATCGCAGAAGTCGCCAAATTCGCGGGCAAAGCGCGGGCGGACACCTGGGTCGGGTTTTACGTCTTTGATGGTGGCGGCATCGCGGAGATTGTCGGTGAGCTTTGAGGGGTTGATTCCGAAGGCACGGGCTTTTTGGAAGATAGCGGCGAGAACGGCGAGCACCGTTGCCACCAGACTGTAATGCCCAATGTCCGCTGGCAAGCGGTCCTGTCTGGACCAGGGCAGGAAATACTTGATCAGCGCGATCATCTCCGAGGCAAAGGCTCTGATGTCTGGCAAACTCACGCCATGACGGGAAAGTTCGTAACTAAGAGAGCCGCAAAGGGCCAGCAAGAGGAGGATCATCAGAGGCCACTTGTCGCGAAGCCGAAAGTGCAAGAGGCGGGCGCGGAAGAACCAATTGTCGATATGCCACCAGGGTGGAACAGCCTGGTCCTTGATGTGTTGCAGGAGAGCAGCCAGCAATTGCTCTTCGCTCTGGTGATGCCAGGCGTTGAACCATACGGGACGGTAGCGGGACTTTTCGAGGTCGCCACGGAGCAAAGACATAACCGAGCTCTTGCCTTCACCCCATTCGCCTTCGATGGCGATCGTGACGGGCGGTTGGGTCTTGGGATTGCGGATGAACCGCGAGAGTCCCAGAGCCATGGGAGTAAAGTCGAGCGAATCCACATCACCGGGCTTGAGGGGGGCATCGGTAACGGTCCAGTCGGCGACAGAGAACTCTGTTGGCGGGGGAGGCGGAGGTGTAGCCACCACCGCGGAACAAGTCACAATCAGCAAAAAGGCAAGTAGCCAATACCAGGGCGCGGGGAGGCGATGGTTCGGCAGGGCGGCTTCCGGGCCACGCGTTTCATGGAACCAAGTGGCGCCGTCATCGGAAGTGGTAAGGACTAGACCGTGGTCGCCGGCAATGTAGCCCCGAGCCCCCTTGCCGAAAGCGAATGCCCGCAGTGCAGCGGTTGTTCGCGTGGGGACAACTGTGACCGGAGCGGCGCTTCCCTGAGCTGACGAGCTCTTGCCGATGAAGCCGTTTTCTCCAAGCAGGAGGCGCTGCAAAGAGTTATTGGACGAGGTGAAGGTATCGGCCAGGAAGATGGCCGGGCCGTTCGCGAGCTGGCTGGCCTTGTCGATGGGCTGATTGCCCTTGAGGAGGGAGCCATCGGACCAGGGCGCGCAGGTAAACGGGAGGCTTTTGTCCCGGGCTTCTGGAAGCGACGAGGTTGAGCACAGGTAGGGCGAGTCGCCAACTTTAGCGATTACTCTGCCGCCGTTCATCGCGGAAATGAGGGAAAGATCACCTTGGGCACCGGCGGGAAGGTTGAACCGTGCCTGCTTAAAGGTCCACTCCTTGCCAGCAACGTTGTAAATCCTTCCGCTGCGACCGAGAGCGTGGCAGGTCTGGTTGGAACAACTGACGTAGATCAGGTCGTCGTCCAACAAAAATGGCGTTGACGGTGGAACAGCATTGACACTCACATTGGAGTTTGCGCGCGACGAAACTTCTACGGATGGAGTGTTGGTGGCCACCCCTGCTCGGGCAAGCACTTTGGCTTTTTCGGACGCGTAGACCACAGGAACCAAGCGCTGAATTAGTAGACTGGCCGCCGCCTTCGGTGGGCTGCCGAGACGAACCATGACTGTTGATTTTGCAGGGACCACCGTACCAGCGGAAGGTGACTGAGAAACCACGACCAGTGTCCGCGACGGACCTGGTTGTTGCTGCTGTTGCTGTTTCTGCGGCGGCGCATTGGGTGCGGCCCCGGGCTCGTATTCCACTGCGAGTTGCAGTCCAACGCCTAGGGCGGTCTTGCGTGCAGCGTCCAGTCCCAAGCCGACGAGCGCTGGAACTCGGACAGCTGGCGTAGCGGCTGGAGGAGTGCCACGCGGGTTCGCGGCGGATGGCCTGGACGGCGTCGGTGTGGTGGATTGAGCTGGCGAAGGAGGCGGGCTGGCTTCGGCGCGCGCAGTGATTTTCAGTTGTTCCCACTTGTACTGTCCGGCGGCCCGGTGCAAGACCAAACCAAAATTACCAACGGCCCACACTTCCGGCCGGGTGACCTGGGAGTCGTCGACCGCGTTCGCAGCGTCGGGGATGCTGACCGCGATGCTGTTCAAGCGGCATGCGTAGTCGTCGGCCTTATCATTCGGACAGTCTAGGTAGGGGAGGCGGGCGTAAGGGTTGGTCTCACGCGGATACCAAAACCGCGTGGAAGGCGTGACGCGAGTGGGCTCGGCGTTCAGTGGTTGGAGGACAGCGTAGATAGAACCGCCGAGCATCAGGACCATGCAAGTAGCAAGGATCGCCACCTTGGTCCGCGACTGCAGATAGAAACCGCCCTTGCCTCTCGAGGGTGTCGCGTCGGGAGAGGCCGGAGCTGAAGCCTTTGAAGTAGCGGATGCGCGCATGGGTCACACGTTCCTTAAAGATAGTGCAGGAAAGAGCCCGAGCGTGACGGAATAATATGGAGCGTTTTGCGCACTTGGCAACGAGGGAGTGGAGCTCGGCTTTCCGCACGGCATGCCCCCGACCAACGCCGAGCAGATTAATGAGGGTTTGTTCGCGTTTCTCAAAGGGGCTGCGACTGCCGCGGCATCCTGATAGAGCGATTCATGTCGGAGGCTATTTGCACACTGTTTTGTCCTCAATGTGAAGGGTCGATAGGCGAGGCCGCGCTGACAGCGCGGCCTGTGGCTGGCGAATTGTTGTTTCGCACATGATTCCTTAGAATTTCCCGAGCCAATCTGCGGACGCGGAATCAGCGACAACCTGTCTCTGACGAATTGATACGGTGGAAGTTTCCAACGCAATGTAACAGCGTTACATTGGGTCGAAAACAAGCTGGATGGAGTTTTTGCGTACCACACCTGGCTGCACGCCTTCGGGAGGATTCTTATAGTTGGCTTCATCGTCCGCTTCGTCCTAGTGTTACGGCGGGCTGGCGCAGACCTTCTCGGTCTACGTGAGGCATGACACCCCAGGTTTTACGGCTGAGTATTCGATGATTGTTCGGAAGCAATTCGCTGATTCGGTTCCGCGGACAGGTAGCGGGAGCTTAAATCAGGGGATATCTCCCGCGGCGACGAACACCCATCATGCTTGCTACAATTTATGTAGGGCGGGTGACGCGGGTAGACTGCATGGCCGCCCTTGGCGGGAACGGCGTACACAGCCGCAGCCTTCGGTTCAAGGGTGCGGGTTTGGACGGGTGAGCGACATGGAGGTGCCATCTTGCGGGATTTCTTTTTTTGTGACATTGTTCTGAACGTCTATATACGTACAGACAATCTGCGGTACAGAAAGGAATCCCTTATGCCTGACGATGTCGATACTTTGGAAACCAAAAGATCCAAGCTCCTGGAGGAGTTCCTTAGCTTGGGTGATCTGCGACCCGGCTCCCTTACCGCGGTCATGCGCCGCTGCGGCAAACCGTCCTGCCACTGCGCCAAACGCAACGACCCGGGACATGACCCGCAATTCCGCCTCACTCGCCGCGTGGCCGGCAAGACCGTGACGGAAACCTTTCCCAATCCCACCGCCCTGCGCAAAGCCCAGCAGGAGGTCACCGAGTTTCACCGCTTCCAGAAGCTCAGCCAGGACCTGGTGGCCCTCAACGAAAAGATCTGTCGACTCCGCCCGGTCGAGCAGCAACGGGGCGGCTGGACGGAGCAGGAAAAAAAAACGCTGCTGCGATCCATCAGGAAGTGACGCGAGAAGTAAACCGATTCCTCAGCCTTGTTTTTGCACAACGCCATAAGGACGGTCGGACCGATCTGGAAGCCGTGGAATCGGCCTTGCGAGCCGCTCTGCACCAAGCGGGGGCCACGGTCTTAGCCGAACTGCTGAAGTTCGAGGCTCCGACGGCCGAGCAGCGCCAGTTGCCGTGTCCGTGTGGCCATCACGCTCAATACCAGGAACTCCGCTCCAAACCCGTCGTGACGATCGTCGGCCCGGCCAGCGTTTCCCGTCCTTACTTTTTGTGCGCGCAATGCGGCGTCGGCCAGTTTCCGGTGGATGTCGAACTGGATATCGAGAACACGGAGTTTTCTCCCGGAGTGCGCCGCATGCACGCCTTGGTGGGCCAGGAGGCGCCCTTCGATCATGGCCGCGAACAGATGAAAGTTCTGGCCGGCCTGGAGGTGACCACCAAATCGGTGGAGCGCACAGCGGAGGCCATCGGAGCCGCTATCGCTCAACGCGAACAAGACGAGATTCAGAAAGCCCTGCAGTTGGAACTGCCCATCGTGGCCGGCGAGCCGATTCGCGTCCTGTACGTGCAGATGGATGGGACGGGAGTTCCGGTGGTGAAGAAAGAGACGGTCGGTCGGCAGGGCAAGACCGAAGGTCAACCGGCCCATACTCGGGAAGCCAAGTTGGGATGCGTGTTCACCCAGACGACGTGGGATAAGGAAGGCTATCCAATCCGCGACCCCGATTCCACCACCTACACCGGAGCCATCGAGAGTGCGGAAGAGTTTGGTCGTCGAATCTATGGGGAAGCCTGGGGACGCGGCTGGAGCCGCGCACTCCAGAAGGTCGTGATCGGCGACGGCGCCGAATGGATTTGGAATCTTGTGGCCCTGCATTTTTCCGACGCCATTCAGATTGTCGATCTCTACCACGCCCGCCAGCATCTTTGGGAAGTCGCCCACAAGCTGTACCCAAATGACGAAGGAAAGCAAAAAGCCTGGATGAAGATCCACCAGAAGCGCCTTCTGGATCGCGGGAAAATCGAAAAACTGGTTGGCGCACTCCGTTCCATCGAATCCGACAACCCCGAACTAATAAAGAAGATTTGCATCGAGGCGGACTATTTTGAGCGGAACGCGGAGCGCATGCGATACCCCAAGTTTCGCCGCCAACACTTATTTGTTGGCTCGGGCGTCATCGAAGCCGGTTGCAAAACGGTGATCGCTTCCCGTCTCAAAAGGTCAGGAATGTTCTGGACCGTTCGAGGAGCCAACGCGATCCTGGCTCTCCGCTGCTGCCATATGAATGGTGAGTTTGAAGACTACTGGGAGGAACGCAGGGCGGCTTAA
>QHYZ01000161.1 GCA_003225295.1 Acidobacteriota bacterium
TGCTCCTTCGACGAAATAGATTGCTCATCGGCACTAAGCGCTTGGGAGTCAGTGTGCGGACTGGCCTGCCGCCCCAGGAAAAGTTGTTGAGGTCGCAGCAGATGCATTCGCCATTTTTAAATAGAGCCGCGGATTCCGACCCTGAATGTCGCCAATCCGGAAGTTGAGAAGCGTCCCTTGCTAAGCTCCGCGTGTCATTCGGGCATGATCACCAAAATTTTAGGTCTACAATCGTTGCGTGGACCACCATACCGTGGCAGTCGTCAGCATTACGGGTACCTGTCTGGATGTGCTCGGTAGTCTCTATCTGGCCTACGACCTATTGGGTGGACAACACGGCCCGTTGCGGCTGCTTACCCGCGCGGTAACGTACTCCGTTGTCTTCGGCATCGGCTACGGCCTCGGCCTTGGTCTCTTCTTTGGCCTAGCTTCCGGTATGGCCACCGGTATCACTCTGTCGATTGAATTCAGTCGAGCATCCCGTGGGCTGGATCATTACTCCTTGCCTTGGGAAGGACTGTTTTCCGCCATCCGAGGATTCGCCTTCGGAGCTGGACTGTACAGGATTTTGGGCTTCGGATTCGCCATCGCATTTGCCATTCTCATCACCTTCGGCCAAGTATTCGCCTACTCTCGCGGCATGCGTCCTGCCATGGACTATGCAGCGTCTCGCCGTCCACGGCTTACGCGTCGTCAGTTTTGGGGAACTGTGGTACGTACCGTGGGCTACACGGTCGCAGCCCTAATCTGTAGCGCGTTCATCCATCACGTGGACCACGCCTGGTCTTTTGCCATTCGCGTGGGCTTGGTGACAGGCATTGTCACCGGCGTGGGAGTGACGGTCAATCCTTACATCGAATACTACGCCGACAACCTCCCGGAGCGGCGGCTCGGCGTATTCGGCATTGGACTCATTCTTTGCGGTTTTACCCTGCAATCTTTTCAGTATTGGCTGTCACTATTTGATGTACGTCTGAGCTAGCCCAGTCGTCCCCTCACGCTCGTTCTTTATCGGGGCGAATGGTGGGCTACTCCATAACGACTTGTTGTTGGGGATTCGGCCCAGTGCTTTCTGAAGGACGCTGCTTGGCACCGTCTGGAGGCCACACGAATGGCTGTCTGGCCTGGTCGAGGGGATGCACGAGATCGCACTCGAAGGTCTGGTGCTTAATGAATTGCCCGCAGCGGTCCGCCGTTAGGCACAAACTCAGCCCGTCACGGCCCGGTGCGGCGCGGCAGCGTCTCGATAAATCGAGGGTTATCGGCAGAATCTCCCAGCGCCTCCCGCAGCTTGTTGATCGCCGTGTTCAGGCTGTTGTCGAAATCAACGAAGGTATCAGCAAGTTCTCGGAGCGAAGCTCTTCGCGAGTCACCACTTCACCGGGCCGCTGCAACAGGACGGTGAGGAACTGAAAGGGCTGTTCCTGCAGCTTGATCCGCACGCCCAGCTTGCGCAACTCCCCCGCGCGCACGTCCACCTCAAACACTCCGAAGCGCAGAATTGAGCGAGATCGGACTTCGAGGGCCATCCGTATCTACCGCAGATCTTAGCGCGAGTCTAACACCCCCCACTAGATGACAAGATTTGGATAAGCCAACGCACTAAATAACTGAAACGAGGACCTTTAGTAGCTTAGAAGCAATCAAGCCTCAATCAATCCACCGTCCATTGAGCTTCCTCAGAACCAGCCCCAAGTTCGCCTCCAGCGCACACCTGGAGGTGGCAAATGAAGCTCAGAATTTGGACAACCCTATTCTTGGTGACAATAGCGCAGGTCGCCTGGGGACAAACAAGCACGAACCCAAAGTTGGTCAACGCGGAAGCGACCGAACCTTCCGTAAACGGCTACACCGTCCTGGGAGCCACGTTCGAACAAGAGACTTTGTTGCGGGCTCAGATTCGGATCATGCAACCCGACGTTTATCCTCTGCGAGTTCTCTTTGTGCCGCACAGGAAGTACGTTGACACGGCCAGAACCTTTCGCCTCCATGTGCCCGCCGGATATACCAGCGCTATGTTCACGCACCTGCCCAGCCGAAGCGTGTTTATCGACAGCGACCGCTATGTGAGCGATGACTCTCTCGGATACTGGGTGGCGCATGAACTTGGACATTTGGCTGCCAACAGCGCCAGCGAGAGTGACGCTGACAAAGCCGCCCGTGACTACCGCAAGCACCTTAAGGATGCACCCAAACCACACGTACATTAGTGTTTACCTGAGATTCGGCAGGGTCCCATCCGTGATTGTGGTCGGTTGACCAGCAAACCGGAACGGACCACCACTGCTAGCTGAAAAGAGCGGGCTGCAGAGATGCATCCGCGGGGTCGTGAAAATTGCTTAGGCCCACGCCAACCAGGCGAAACCGCTGCTGCGGGCTGAGGCCCACGCGTTCCCGCAGCGACAGGGCGATATTCGTCAGTTCCTCGCAAGAAGAAGGTGGAGAACCTGGCGTGTGGCTGCGAGTGAGAATCTTGAATTCACTGGTCTTCAGTTTCAGCACGACGGTGCGAGCTCTTCGTGATTCCTTGCGGGATGCGGCCCAGGTGTGCTCCGCAAGTCTGCGGATCATCGGCTCCATCTCCGTCAGCAAGACATCCTGTTCAAAGGTGTCCTCGGCCGATATGGATTGTGTTGGCCGGTCAGCAACCACTTCGCTCTTGTCGATTCCCCGGGCCAATTCGTAGAGACGCACACCATAACGACCGAAGCGGCCTTGGAGTGTCGGCAAATCCACTCGCCGCAAATCAGCGACCGTTTGTATCTCAAGGTGCTTCAGCTTTTCTTCCGTGACTTTGCCTACTCCGGGTAGACGACCCACGTGTAAGGGCAACAAAAATGAATCTACTTCTTCCGGCTGTATGACAAAGAGTCCATCCGGTTTTTTCCAGTCCGAAGCAATCTTGGCGAGGAATTTGTTCGGCGCTACGCCTGCCGATGCCGTCAGGCTCAGTTCTGACCAGATTTGTTCGCGAATCGTGCGTGCCACTTGTGTCGCGGTAGTGAAGCCTGTCTTGTTCTCCGAAACGTCGAGATAGGCTTCGTCGAGGGACAACGGCTCAATCATGTCGGTATGGCGCTTGAAGATTTCGCGCACCTGCTGGGAGACTGCCCGATAGCGCGGGAAGTCCGGGGGCAAGAAGATGGCGTTGGGGCACAGACGTTCGGCTCGAACTGCGGGCATAGCAGAACGCACGCCGAACTTTCGCGCTTCATACGAAGCAGCGCACACTACCGAGCGATTCCCACGCCATGCGACGACAACGGGTTGGCCCCGGAGTTGCGGATCATCCCGCTGCTCCACGGAGGCATAAAACGCGTCCATGTCGATATGAATGATCTTGCGAGCGGTCATCTGGCACCATCTTATTCCGGGGTCGAGGCGAGTGCGAGCGTTTGCTTATTTGTCGGGCCTTTGGTTTCCTAAGGGGCGCGATGGATAGAAAACTGCGAGCACGCTTGGAGTCCTTGCTCAAAACAGAAGCGTCATTCATAGAGCCAATGGAGTTTCTATCGGTATCGAAGCTACCTGAAGGTACGCAGTGGGTCTTGGAAATCCTATGTGGCCCGCCACATAAGATTTCTCTGGCCATGAACGTTATGTGGCGCTGACTTCGACAGGCGATCTAGCCAAGCGACATTTACAGAAAAGCACCACAAATCTGAAGCGTGGCCTCCAGTCTGATCCTTGTATTGGCATTGGTCTTCATTGCATTGGCGGCCCGATAAGTTATCTTTGAGCGACCTCCTGTTCGCGGCGCTGGGGCGTACACTACAGTGCAGGGTTGCGATCTATGCGAATGACTCTCTTTCTCGTGGGAGTGCTTGTTTGGTCAGTTCAGCTTCGAGTGGAAATCCGCGATTCCGAAGTTTGGGTTGTCCGTGATGGACGTGAGTATCAGCTTACCGACGACGGAAAATCTAAGTTGCAGGCGGAACTGTCGCCAGAGCAAAACCGAATCGCTTACTACGAGCAATGTACAGAAGCAGAACACTGCACGCCTACGGTGATCGTCCTTGACCTCGAAGGTCATCGAATCGCGTCTTTCCAACCGAGGCATCAGGCCTTCCCCCCAGCAGAGCCTTGCTCCAGCATTCTTTCCATTGCGTGGGTTGGGGACAACGTAGTTTCGGCTGTCTGCCACGGCAATCCTTCTATGAGCGAATACGTCGAGATTGATCTATCGACTGGGCAAACGGTGCGCGACCTTGTCGGATATAACTTCACGGTTTCACCCAGCGGGAAAGAGGTCGCACATGTGGGATGGATTCCTCACTTTGCGCCGCCTTATGCCCAGAGCGAATACCTTCAAATTGACCACACGACGATCTATCCCCTTCCAAAGGGGATGAGCCCTGTCGAGCAAAAAGGGTTGCAAGAGCCGCCGAAAGTCGTGCATCAAAAGGGCCTGCTCTATCAAGGCATCCACGAATTCATGCCGGAGATGTATTGGTCGCCTGATTCCCAGCGGATTGCGTTAGTTGATTGCGTTTATGACTGGAAGGCAAACAGCGCGGAATCGCAATCTGAAGGAGATGGGGAACAGTCGAACCGCCGATGCTCACTCGTGGTTGTTTCGAAAAATAGCGAGGCTGTGCTGTTCTTGCTGAATGATTTCTCTGAAGAAGACCTTCGAAAGCTTTCCATGTCCTGGATCGATCCCCACCAACTCTCGCTTGAGACGGGCAGTCTGACCAAGACCTTTGCCGTACCGTTGCGGGCTAACTCCCGGTAAGTCGTGCCTAAGACGATGGAGGTACCGCAATCGTGCTGTACGCCATGCGGGTCAAAGCGGCGGCGGCGAGGCATAGCGTATGCGCATCCCGGGGCACTTCAGGGAGGAGTAAGCGAGCCTTAAACAGTTAAAATAGTGCGTGCAACTCGAGACCTAGGGGTGTATGCCATCCATCAACGGAGTACGAACAAATAAATATCTATCTCTCGAAACCGCAAAAAGCGGCGTTGGAAAAGATTGCCAAGGGAAAAGGTATTTCTGTTGCTGAACTCGTGCGACGAATGGAACTCCACCTTGGGCAAAAACAAAAAGGGTGAACCACTAATCGCAGTCGCCGGGGCTGGCTGTGGAAGAACACCACGCCTAACTAGGGTTTGGTCGCTCCTCGCCATCGCCCGCAGATCTTGCTGAAGGACTTTTGTCCGGTTGGCAGGTCTGAAACTTGTCATAGCTGTTGATAG
>QHYZ01000162.1 GCA_003225295.1 Acidobacteriota bacterium
CGCTGGAAATTTCTTACGGCCTCACCAGCCGCCCTGGGAAAGAAGCCGGCCCGCAACGCGTGCTCAAGGTCAACCGGGGGCATTGGGTGATCGGCGTGTCCAGAGAAGGGCACATCAACCAGTCGGTGAAAGTCCGACCGAGGCCAGGAGACTGAAGCCTCGTAGCACGGGAGGCGCCGTGGCGCGAAAGCAAGACGGTGAGGCCCTCCGACAACATACTCGGAAAGGAGTATGCGCAACGCACCAGGTTGCAACGTGCAGTGAACGCAGACGTAGCCTCGTTACATGGAAAATCCGGTGGCTGAGACGATCGATAACGCGCGAAAGCAGCAAGGGCTGACCGAAACGAGTCCGATGCGGCAGCTCTCACCGGCGGGGTATCAGCGGCGACATGGTGTGAGGGCGGATGTGCCAACTGGAGAAGCCCGCGGTGCCCGGCGAAGAAATCTCGCCGAAGGGGCGCTTGCTATAACCGTGAGTGGGAAATGCAGGCGCAGGCATCCGGGCGACGGATCGGGTCGTACTACCGTTGATAGGCGTGCAGTAAAACACGTCTGGAGGGAAGGGCCCGGACCGGTAAGTGCTCCGTTCGTCAAAGTGAGGCAGGGGTGAAATGACAAAAGCACCCGTCAATCTGCAGGATCTGCGACGACGGATTTATCGAAAGGCGAAGTCGGAACCGACGCATCGCTTCTGGGGGCTCTTCGTGCATGTTACAAAGGCGGAGACCCTCGAACAGGCCTACTGTAATGCCAAACAGAATGGAGGCGCCCCAGGCGTCGATGGCCAGAGTTTCAAGGACATCGAGGCTCAAGGGCGAACCGCCTTTCTTGCGGCCATACGGGAAGACCTGGTAGCGAACAGATACGAACCCAAACCGAATCGCCGGAAGGATATCCCGAAGGGGAACGGCAAAGTCAGGACGCTTCAAATTCCTTGCATTCGCGATCGCGTAGTGCAAGGAGCGGTGAAGCTGATCCTCGAGCCTATTTTCGAGGCAGACTTTTGCACGAACTCCTACGGATTCCGCCCCCGGCGCTCACCACACCGCGCATTAGCGGAAGTCAGACGCAGTGTGTTGCGGCTCATGTCTACGGTGATAGATGTTGATCTATCACGTTACTTTGACACGATCCGGCAATCGGTGCTGCTAGACAAGATCGCGAAGCGAGTCCAGGATCCCGAAGTGCTACACCTCGTAAAGCAGATTCTCAAGGTCGGAGGAAAGGTCGGCGTCCCACAAGGGGGCCCGTTCAGTCCGCTGGCGGCGAATATCTACTTGAACGAGCTGGACTGGACCTTCGACGCGATACGACGCAAGACGGCAGAAGGACCCTACGAGGAGGTGAACTATCATCGGTTCGCCGATGATATCGTCATCACCATCAATGGCCACCACTCTAAGCGAGGTTGGGCTGACCGGGCCCAGCAACGGCTCCAAGAACAGCTCGTACCGCTTGGAGTAGAGCTGAACAAGGAGAAAACCAAGGTAGTGGATCTATTGAAGGGAGAAGCCTTTGGGTTCTTGGGGTTTGATCTGCGCCGCATCCGGAAGCGTAAGGGAAACGGCCACTACCTCCAGATGACTCCGAAGAAGAAGGCCCGCAAAGCCATCAAGGCGAAGATACGTGACATCATCCGGCATGGTGGAGCAACGCCCCTGCCGAAGATGATCGAGCAGATCAATGCCTCGCTGGCCGGCTGGATCACATACTTCCGAGTCGGCAACTCGAGCCGCGCCTTTAGTGAAGTGCGCGACTACACGGAGATGAAGGTTCGCAACCTGCTCACGCGAAGGAAGCGGCGGAAAAAGACGAGTATCGGATGGCGGCGATGGACTAACGAATATCTCTACGGCGTACTCGGATTGTACTGGGACTGGAAGGTCCAGCCACTACCCGGGGCGAAGAGACTGACGTGAAAGTCCCTGCCACCCGACCCGACACATAAACCTTTTGACGAAACCTACTGGGTGAGCTGCTTGCGGGAAAACCGCACGAGCAGTTCTTATGGGGAGGGGCTGGAAACGGACCGAGGGCAACCTTGGCACCGCGCCAGTCCTTCACCCGACAGAGTTGCCACTACATGATCGATTGGAACTATGATGAGGACCGCAGTCGCATCCGTACCGGCTATGGCCCGGAAAACATCACCCGGCTTCGCCGTTTCGCCATCGGCGTGCTCAAATCCAAAGGCCGAGGAGGTGTGGCGCAGAAAATGCGACAACTCACGCGTAACGTGCGTTTGGTATTCGATTACCTGCGGATGAGCGAGAACTCTTGCGCCTGTCACCTGAAATAGGCGCCCTCGGAGAACGACTCAGCTTCTTTCCTGGACCCTCGGCCCGCCGCAGAGTGAACACTACACGGCGCGCAGCAGCGCTCTGCGCTGCCGAATACCTGCTGATCAGCTGAGGAATCAAAAAGGATCGCACCGCATGGCAGAGTGTGGTCGGATCCAGCCGATCCTATAAATTTCTCCAGCGATCCGTCAGAACAAATTTACCGTGCCGAATGGTCGTTGGCAGTGAGCCCTATTTAAAGAAATAAGTCTCTTGAAATATGGCGGGGACGACGAGACTCGAACTCGCGACCTCCGCCGTGACAGCGGCCCCCTGAAAGGTTTTACAACAACATACAAGACCGCGGGGACTGCCAAGGGCCGCCTAAGTTGTTAAAAATCGCACAAGACACAGTATTCTGTGGGTTGGGTTGTGGGTTGGAAATTTTGCGACTGAAGTGGCGAGGGCTAGCTCGCCATCGACCTATCGACAGGAGATTTAAAGGTGATCAAACCTCAGCTGCCAGGCCGAAGTTTCTTCCACGGTACCAAAGTAGACCTAAAACCGGGGGATCTCATTAGGCCCGGCTACAATTCTAACTACGGTAAGAGGAAGAAGGCGGCCTACATTTATTTGACCGGCACGTTGAATGCGGCTATCTGGGGAGCCGAGCTCGCCCTTGGTGAGAGCCCCGGCAGAATCTACGTGGTGGAGGCGACTGGCCCTTTTGAAGACGACCCCAATCTGACTGACAAGAAGTACCCGGGTAACCCTACGCTTTCATACCGCTCCAAGGATCCCCTTCGTGTCATAGGCGAGGTCCTGAATTGGCAGGGGCACTCCGCCGAAGAACTCAAAGCCATGAAGGATGGTCTCGAGCGACTTAAAAACCTTGGTGTTGAGGCAATCGAAGACTAAGGAGTTGGTCAACAAGGGAATCATTCGCACCTGGGGTCTGGACAGATAAAAAACGGGGCGGGTAGCCCGGGTTCCGGTTTAAGGAACTTGGTGCTTTCGTAGTTGGCTGCCGAGTGTAACTGCACAATTCGCCTCGCGTCGTGTACAAACGAGCGAGTGCCCAAAGTCTGCCCTGAGCGTTTCGCAAAAAGGGAAATACGATGTTTGAGAAAAATGGCGGGGACGACGAGACTCGAACTCGCGACCTCTACCGTGACAGAGTGGCAGTTTGCTAGAACTCAGTGATACTTAACGGCGCTGACAGCCCGTCATTGGTATTCTGAGGAACTCTTTGCCACGACTTATTGGACCCTAATCGGACCCGGGTTTTTCTCACCTTTCCTGCGAGTGTGTTATGCATCGGACCGGCGCCAATGCATAGCTTCATTTCTTATGTGGGGTTGTCAGTTATGTGGCGCTCCGCTGATAGCTCGAAGCTCGCAGAGGATCGGCCGTTTCAGAACGCTACATAATTAACTGTCACAGAGCGCGATTCGGAGGATCACCACTGGTCGCGCAACATCATTTTTCGTTGACTGCAACCTTCGCGGTATACAGGCGATACATCTCGCTTCGGCTGTCGGACCAAAGAAGTTGAAACGAGCCGTCGGGAGCAGCTGCCAGCCCCATGTACTCGCCGCCAGCCGGAAAGCGAAGTGCCGTCTCGACATTCCGCGGAGTCGCCGCGCAAGATGGTTTGCTTGAAACTTGTACTTCGGGCAAAAACGTAAGTCCGCCATCCACTGAGACTGCGACGACGATCTCTTGGCAGCGGAAGTTCCCCTTGATTGTGCTCTGTGCTCCTGTCGTTACGGGCGTCGTACCAGGCGATTGCTATAAGGCCTTCTCCGTTCACGGCAATGGCAGGCGTCCGGGTCTGCGGGGTCGTATCACCCGGATGGTCGATTCGAATCGGTTCCGACCACGTCTCGCCCCGATTCTCGGAATGCCGGAATTGAATGCCGTTCAGTTCCGCTGCTGGACAGACGTGATACGTCCGGTCGCGAAACACCGCGAGAGACGACCATCCACCCCGGCCGTCGCAAGACTCCGATATAAGCAGTGGCTCCGAAAACGTCTTGCCGCCATCGCTAGAGACTACCATCCAGTCGCGTGGACCCTGAAGTCGCCGTCGGCTGCCGGGTCGATGGTGGTCTGCAAACGGAATCAGCAGCATGCCATCAGGAGCGATTGCCGGATTACCAGCTTCATACAACAAGTTGCTTGCGATGACGCTAACGGGCCCCGCGAAGCTCGCGCCACCATCGGCAGATCGTGTCACTATGATCGCGTCCCTTGCTCGTTCGGACTTGGTGCGGGCATATCCTGCGGAGACCGTGTAGAGGCTGCCGTCCGGACCAAAGAGCAGAGTCGGATGGTCTTGTCCGCGCGCCGTCGTTGCTGGCCTTTCCGACCAAGTACGGCCGCCGTCGCCGGAGCGAAAGACTTGGAGTGCAGAATCAGGCTGGGCCAGGAACGATAATACTGCGGTACCGTCTGCAAGGAACGCGGTCCAGACATCGCCAGCCCCTTTGGCGCTAAACTCGTGCTTGTACCATGTCAGACCGCCATCCAAAGATGAAAGCCCGATGACACTGTAGTTGTAGTCAGATTGTGCAACCATTGCGCCGGCAATGAGATTATTCGGGTTTCTTGGATTTATAGAGAGGTGTGGCTCGACCACTGGTGCATCCACGCCCGGAATGGTTACGACACGCTCCTGACCAACATTGACCGTAATCGCAGGGTGGCCGCAGGGGACCGCGATTGTACCGAAGACTGCCGTGATCAAACCAAGACGGGCGTAATACCGAGTCGAGTCGAGCCATTCGATGATTCCCAATGTTCTTGCCTCCTGCCGTTTAGACCCCAGCGTCCCAACTGGGTGAGTATGTCACGTTCCTAGTAGCCCGCGCGCAAACGACGCTTCGGAAACCAGTTGGCTGGGCCTCGGTTTCGGCCTTGTGTTTTCGTCCTCGGTTGAAAGTCACGCTGAAGGGAACGGGCATCTCGACAATGGACCTCACAAGCGTCTGCCCGACAGCTCCCACGTTTTTTTGTGCTGTAAGACGAGAAGATTGCCTGCGGTAGCACGGAGTTAAACACTGCCCACCACATAACCGGCAGCGCTCCAACTACCAAAAAGCCCGTTCTCATTGAAATCGTTGCATTTTCCGTATCGCGACCAGTAGCCTTCCCAGGCCATGCTGACTCTACTTTTCTCTCTCCGAGATTGTTTCCGAGCTCGCGCCGTTCTGCAAGCAGAGATTCTTGCTCTCCGCCATCAGCTCTTGGTCCTGCAACGTTCGAACCGCGGTCATAAACTCCGTCTCCGCTTCGCTGACCGAGTCCTGTGGGTTTGGCTCTCACGCTTG
>QHYZ01000163.1 GCA_003225295.1 Acidobacteriota bacterium
GGACGTTCCCAGTAACCGCCAGGTGAATTTTGCGCTATCTCTCCGGAAATCAGCAGAATAGTCTCTCAAACCTCGTGGAACTTCGGTTTAGAGCACTCTTGCTCGCTCACAAACCGATTCTTCCAATAATCAAAAGGCACCAGGGACCGGAGACTGATATCTACTTGGAGGTAGTAACGCAGTACGAAAAAGG
The DNA here is from genome assembly GCA_003225295.1 of Acidobacteriota bacterium. Taxonomy (GTDB): domain Bacteria; phylum Acidobacteriota; class Terriglobia; order Acidiferrales; family UBA7541; genus Acidiferrum. The sequence goes on from QHYZ01000163.1 coordinate 194, forward strand.
CGAACAACCTCGGGGGCTGTACCTATCGGCTGAGACAATCCTGTTGCTGAGTGAGATGGGCGGCGCCTTTGACAATGACGTTGAGTGAGGCACTTTGGCATTCTCAGTGCCTGGTTTGTCGGAAAACCGGCCCCCGGTCCGCTTTCCCACTGGATTCGACTTCGACGATACCCGCGTTGTAGGTCATTTCCTTGATGCCTGTCGTTCAGGAAATTGCCCGTAATGCCGAATCTTGAAGTCGGCGGGCAATACCTGGACGACAGCTTGCAATGCACGCTTCGCATCCAGTGCTACCGGCGTCTTCTTTTTCACACAAGAAGTCGCGCCTTCGTTGTAGTAAGTGTCCTTAACAGGGGCCACGAAGATGGCGACATTGCCTTCCGGCGTAAAACCAATGACAGAGTTCTCGGAGCTACAGTCCTTGCCAAATCGGGCTTCTAGAATCTTCAACAGGTCAGGGGCTGTAATCGTCCCGGAACTCACAGCAAAGAGCACCAGGTCGGTGAAGTCCCCTTCAGACTCATAGTTCCAGATGGTTCGCTCTACTAGGAGGTTCGTTCCGTCAGCAGACCAATCTACAAGTTTCAAACTGTTACCGTCCGAGATGTCTGGAGGAGACTGCGAATATACGACCTTGAACTCATTATCTCCCGGTCCAGCGAGGAACAGACGGGAGGCGTTCTCACAAGAGGGCTCGCTGTCAGAGGGTTCATCCTTGGGCCGGGAGGCGATGGCTTCTACTTCGACATAGGCACGGTGAAAGCCGTCGGGTGAGGTCACAATTGGACTCTGCACGATGTACGAGCCTGTCGGCTGCCCTTTGGCAAAACAGCTCACGAGGCATGACGAAGCAACGCGATAAGGTTCCATTCTTGCTGCTCCATTTCAGGGTGGTTGCCGAGGCTGTCCTACTTCTCTGTCCCGATGTACCAACCCTCTCGATTCAGGCTAACATCTCGCATTTTCCCAGGACACTGTTCCACAGTTCAGTGCGTCTTCGCGGTCAACTCCCGATCGTCTTCGCAAACGACGGGTTGCTCCAGACCCTCGCTAGCCTGGCAGTGGGTCACTTCCAGCAGCTCACACGTTCTGAGCGTTTTTGGAACGCGCCAGCGAGTGAATGCACGCGCGCTCGAAGCAACATCCTACGGCCCTCTGGAGTGCGCGCATAGACAAGCTGTACCGGCCCAACGAGGCGCCCCCAGCGCTTAGCGAAGAATTCCGCGATTTCTTTCTTCCTCGCAAGGATGTCCGGAACGGCGAAATAGTCTTCACGGAAAGCGCGCCACAGCCGTTTCCGGGCTAGAAAGTACCGCGGATTTTCGATTGGCCGGAGAACCTCTCTGAGGGCACGTAGAAAGGCCACCTGATCCCTTCCTGTGCTCCCTCCGACCCAGCAGAAAACAGTTCCGTCGTCATTTCTATTAGCGTACACGCGCATCTGTGCAGCGGTCTGCTCGATGGACCCTTCGTACTGTAAGGACTCAAGTACAGCGCGGCCAATTTCCCGAATACTGCGTTCGGGGGTCCCGTGGCGAATGAACCGCCACACCGCCAGAAACGCCCAAGGAAGGCTGATTGCGGCGGCGAGACCTGCAACTGCAGCTAAGCGCGCAAGCGAATCCTGGGAGCCGGGAAAGCGCGCGGCACCGCGCAGAAACTGAAAGAACAGAGTTAGAAAAATGAACCAAGCTTCGATCAGGAGCGAGGTGATTGTGCTCGTTAGAACAAATCCGTGGGGCAATGCTTCCTCAACTGCCTTAAGTCCATCCACCATTTCTTTGTTCGTGCCTGACGCGAGTGCCTGTTGCCAGCTCGTCCGGAGACCGGACCGATCGAGGGCACGGCCGCAGGTTTTGGTATTGATTTGCATGATTTGCTCGCGGGAAAACGGCGGTTGGCCGAGTCCCAGCCGTTCCGTGCCATTTTCTATCCTGTGAGCAGTTGCACTGACCCCGACGAACGCACTGCACCGCCTAACAAGTAGTTCGTAATCCGCTCCCGGTCCGAACATGCCAGGTTCAACGCAGACGAGATGCCAAATGTTAGCCGTCTTCAGAGGATGGTTGGGGTCGACCCGAATCGATCGTCCGCGCATTTGGTTTGAAAGGACATATGAGCCTACGAAAGTCGCGAGGATTAGCGTGTTGATGCAGGGCGCATCCCATCCTTCACCCAAGAGCGACTTTGTGCCTACGAGAGCCGTGATTCCGCCCCGGTCAAATACGCACGTCATCAATCGGACCGTGCCTTGGTGGTACTCGCCACGGAGCTCAACCGTGGAATAGTTCACATCGTGGGCTAGCGATGTAACAGACAAATCCGTTGGGTGAACGCCCAGCGCTACCGCTGCCTCGCGGAGGCTAGCCTCGGCAGTTTGAGGAATGATGACGAGTGAGCCACTCAATACACCTAACCGGACATTCGTCAACTCGGCGCGCCTCAGCGTTTCGAAGATCGGAACGACACCAATGTCCTCAAATAGTGCACCCTCGCCGCCATCTTTTGGCAATTCCGCTTTGCGGATGAAATCAGTCAAGACCACGCAGCGTAGCTCATTTCCTTGGGCACCGGATTCGAGCGCGACGATGTCCTGAATCGACTTCAACTTCGTCACGGAAGTCGTGAGCAGCTTCATATGGTCTGCTGGATTGCGGAGCTTTATCCTTCGATGCTCAACGGCACCCTTCTCCAACAATTCGCGACGAAGCGTTTTGAAGACAGCCTCGCTTTCCGTTGAATGCTCCAGACCGGCGTACAGGCAATACGAAAGCAAGACCTCCAGCCAGTCGAGATCGAGGGTTGGGATTCGCTGGCGCGACAGTCCAAGCGTATGTAAGACATCTGATGAAATCTCTTCGCCAATAGCGTGCAAATACACGACTATGCTTGAAAGATACTGCGGATTATCCAGGATTTCCTCGACGTGGTTATTCGGCGACCTGAGCCACGGATGAGTCACTAACGCTGCTGTAAATCCTTTATTTGAGCGTAGCCGCTGAATGAACGAATCAACCGCCGCCCGGAATTCAGAGAGAAGTCTTTGTTCCCTTTCGGACGGCACACTGAAATAGACGTAATCTTGATGCGGACACAGATCACCAGAGAGAACGAGTTCGGGGACAGACACCTCAGCATCGACCGCTCCACACAGCTCTTCGTAGCGCTGCCACTCAAATGGTGAAACATCATATGGTGGTGTAGCCGTCAAAGCGACGATCGTAGGTTTGTTTAGGTGCTCAGCAAAGAACGTCAGAGTCCTCCACCATTCGGCGCGCAGATGATGTGCTTCATCTACAACCAGCGTCCTGAATCCTGAATGAGCGAGTACCTCTGGGAACTGTGCAACAGGTCCGACCTGGTCATTTGGGTCGCCATCGGCGTGGTCGTGAGAACGGTTGTGGTTCTCTTCTTCGTTGATGTTTTCCAGCTCTTTGTTAATCTCGCCAGAACACAGAGAGTGCAGAGCCTGGTAGGTAACGATAGTGAGCGGCGCGGGCTTCCTCAGGTCGGTTGATATCCAGGAGGGTCGAAACTGACCGGCGGGCAGGAACAGTCCCACCAGACGGTCAACCCATTGATCGCGGATAGTGATGGTAGGCGCCAGCACAAGCGTTGGCTGGTCAATGCGTCTGATGATTTCCAACCCCAACACGGTTTTCCCCGAGCCAGGTGCTGCCACTATGTGGACACGTTTGTCATCAAGATATGAATCGAGATGCTCCAAGACGCGCGCCTGGTAACTGCGCCAGGTGTTCTGGAAGACCATTGACTCCGGAAAGCCGTTCCGGTTTGTTTCTGGCGAGACCGCACTCATCGGCTACGGATTATAGCTGGCTAAGAAACTCAAGGATGAGATTCTTGCCGAACGCCGGACAGCACCCCGCTACACGATCTCCCATCGAGGGGCTATGCAGCCAAGTCTACAAAGAACTTAGCCTGTGGCAGAATCGTGCATACCGGTCCCCGGAATCGAACTGGCGCTTTCTCGAGCGTCCAATTGGAATGCGGAGTGTCCGGCCGACGTTCCGTTCAATTGGAACGACTTCGGGCCATCTTCGGTCCAAAACAGACCACTTTAAGGCCGGTTTCCAGCAACTTGTCCGTGTAAAGGCGATCGAATCATCAGGGTTTATGGAGCGGGCGATGGGAATCGAACCCACGTCCGAAGCTTGGGAAGCTTGGAATTAAAATCTGAAAGGGATTGAATTGGCGAATTGGGAATTGGCAGCACTTAGCAGGTCAGGGCCGAAACCAAAGGATGAACCAAGTAAGACACGACTCTATCGAAATTGGCGACGACGCCGACCGCGGGGAACTCGGTTGACAATCGGAGATGGGGCCATGTCGGAAGCAAGGCCGGGTTGCTGGATCAATTCGGGAGCGTACGTATAGAAGTCAGAATCATCCAGCCTAACAAAACCCAGGTCGGTCCAGAATCTGGCAAGCCTGGCAAAATCAGCGAGTCTCTTCTCTTCTATGCCGGGCTGTTGCCGCATTTCGAGGTGTTCCTCATCTTCCCAATTGGAATACTGCAAGGGAAAAGGCTTGCAAGTGATCAGTCCGCAGTGTGTTCCGAAAGTCGCAATCGTTTCCCGCACGACTTGAGCACCGATTCCCTTCCCCCGATAATTCGCCTTGAGTTGGATGCTTTCAATGAATAAAACATCAAGCCCCATTATTTGGTCCTTGTACAGGTCTTGTACAGACTGATTCCAATCATCCGTCTCGGGATCGAACAACGCCTCATAACATTCGAAGACCGACGAATCGATGGAATCCATCGCCTCAAAAAGGCTTTCCTGCTCGTTCAGCGCACGACCTCGCAAAACGAGGTACGCATCGATTTGACCGATCCTGACTTCGTTGTCCGATTCTCCTTCGAACTCGAAAATTTCGCCTCGCAGCGCGGGCACAACGCGGCATGGTTCTTGGCTGTCACAGTCAGCATGGACAGTGAAGCGGAGGTGAGGCATGTCAAAAATCCTGTTCAACCCAAGGCCGAGATCCGCCCATGGAGGATAGCACCACGCTTCCATTGCGCACAGCCCGCCAGAATCTGCGATGGGGGCCGTTGGATAAGTGATGCTCTTGCCTTGCGTGTACCTGGCAATGACATTTCCTGAGTTATCCACCTCTTCCACCAAGCTTGCCCGATCATACGGGTAGATCGAAGTGCTGCCTGACGAGGACTTATAGATTCTTCTTCCGAACGGATCGTCTCCACAACTGTTGTATTTGTGACGAACCGTGGGCGCAACGAGTCTGGACACCACGAGCTTTTATGAGCAAGATGGACTCGCGTCGGTTACGTCTCCGCAACTCAGCGGGATCGCTGGCCCGAACCTAACCTACGCATATGACGGCCTCGGGAGACTGATTGCATCCTCGGAAACGCTCATCAATCCGTTCCAGTACACGGGGCGCGAGTTCGATTCCGAAACTGGTATCTACTTTCATTGAATCCATCGCGTCAGAGGATGTAGCTCCTCCTCAGCTTTGACCAAGCCCGTATGCCACACCTGGTGGGTCTGCTGCTCGAACCTTCGCATCGCCTCCCGCTTATGCTCCTCCCAGTCACGAATGTAGTCCCACTTCTCCTTGAATGGCTCCCACATCCAAAAGCTCTTTATTGCGGTGAGCTCGGCATCGGTGGGCACATCCGACGCGATCAGCAGCAACGTGCCACATCAGGGGCAACATCTCTTCCTCCGAAAAGCGAAATCCCATTGGCAGTTCGGGCATTGGTAACGCCGCGGTCGCAATCTCATAAATCCCTCCCCAGGGCACGTAGCTTATCTCCGCACCCCTGCCCAGACAAGCTCTTCAACCCTTGCATCGCTGCGCGCGCGGGGAGTAGGAAAGTGATGCGGAGACGGGGGTGTAGAAAAAGGCTAACGTTTTCCGGTGCCGTTCTTTGTGGCACGAACGTCTTTTTTGACCATCGCCAGCGCGGCTGGAGTCGGCGACAGCACGCAGTTCGTTCCGCCAGCGAACTAATATAAATTGGATGGATCGAAAGGGAGCACTGCGGGAGGTTTCGCCGATGGCAACTGAACTTCCACATCCTTGAATCGGTGATCCGACGGGTTGATTCTGGACAAAAGAAGAATGGCCGTTTGTGATGGACCAAGGGGGTTCCCTCGTTTTCAGCTTCCATCATTCCAGGGAGAAATATTTTTACGATTTCACCTTTTCTGATTGACCCATCCATCTTAACAACCTGGCTAACCCTTGCGTTGATGATCCTGCCCACAATAGAGTCCGACACCTTAGCCACATCAGGCACGGAGCCCTTGATACTCTTCCTTTTGCGGCCGTCTACGATCAAGCCCATCTCTGCGTCTGTGACAGCAACGACAATCAAAGAGCTCTTTTGAGTCAGCGTTCTGCGTTCAACTTCACTCAAAGACCTGAACTGAGCA
>QHYZ01000164.1 GCA_003225295.1 Acidobacteriota bacterium
CCACACGACGTATGTCTATTTTCCTGCTGGGCCGCAAGACAATCTTCGCGTTTACATGCTGGTTCGCTATGCGGGTAACTTCCCCGCGACCGCGAAAGGCATTCGCAATGTAGTGCAGTCGCTCGACGCCGACCTGCCCGTCGACGTGACCAAACTCGAGGATTACCTCGAAGTTTGGCGTCAGCCCTCTCGCATTGTGGCCGCGCTCTCAGGAGCGCTTGGCGCCCTCGCGCTCCTGCTCGCTTCCATCGGTGTATATGGAGTGGTGTCTTACAGTGTGAGCCGACGCGTGCACGAGATCGGCGTCCGTATGGCGCTCGGCGCTGACGGCAGCGAAATCATGAACCTTGTCTTGCGGCAAGCCATGCGCCCAGTCCTGGTTGGCGGGCTCGTTGGCGTAGCCGGATGTGCCGCGGTGTCTTGGGTGCTTTCCAGCATGCTTTTCGGTCTTAGCGCGCATGACCCGATGGCATTCGTCATTGTCCCGTTATTGCTGCTGATTTTGGCCCTAGTCGCGAGCTACCTCCCGGCACGTCGCGCGACGCGCGTCGATCCTATGGTGGCGCTGCGGTATGAATAGGAGAGATCGGATATGTGACCGGAGCATTGGCTGTTCACGATTCCACTGCGGCTGCGGTCATTGTTTCGCTGGACGCGGGCGGACCAGGAATTGGACGAAGAATTGCGCGATCACCTCGACCGAAAAACCGAGGAATACGTCGGGCAAGTGATGACGCGAGAAGAGGCGCACCGCCGCGCGAGAATCGACCTGGGCGGTATCGAGCAAACCAAAGAGAAATGCCGGGACGCCCGACGTGTAAATTGGATTCAAGACTTCGTACAGGATTTGGACTTTGGTCTGCGCACCCTGCGCAAATCTCCGGGGTTCACTGCCGTGGTTGTTGTGACCTTGGCGCTCGGTATTGGAGCGAACACGGCGATCTTTAGTCTCATTAACGCACTGCGCATGCGAACTCTTCCAGTCCAGAAGCCGGATGAGCTGGTCCTCATCAGTCCCGCCAACGATCGTAATGGGTCTTTGGGCTTCTCCTATCCTCTGTACGAAGCCATCCGGGATGATAATCGAACACTCGCCGGAGTCTTTGTCAGGGCTGGCGGCGCTATGAATGTGAGCGTGGACGGGCAGGCCGAGCTTGCGCCGAACGGTGGGGAGTATGTTTCGGGCAGCTATTTTTCTACGTTAGGCGTCGAGCCTATCGCTGGCCGAACCTTCACGGCCGCGGAGGATAAAGTCCCAGGCCAGAATCCGGTAGCCGTGATCAGCTACGGCTACTGGAAGCGCCGTTTTGCACTGAGTCCGTCCGCCGTGGGCAAGACCGCCTACTTGAACGGGCTTCCATTCACCATTATCGGCGCGACTCTCCCACGATTCTCTGGGATCGAGGTTGGCCGTTCGCCCGATGTCACAGTTCCCATGATGATGTATCCACAGCTCAACCCCGGGAGCACGGAACTGAGCAACCCCGGCTCTTGGTGGCTCGATGCAATGGCACGTCTGAAACCCGGCATCAGTGCAGCGCAAGCAACCGCTGATTTGTCTGCGGTCTTTGAGCACTATGTAGAAGCGCGCGGCCTCCCGACGGGCCTGCGGACGGAGGGCTTAAAAATCAAGCTCGAACCGGGCGCCTGGGGCCTTTCCCCTCGCAGCAAAACGGCCCGCTTCGCGATACTACTCATGACCTTAGTTGGGCTGGTTCTGCTGATCGCTTGCACCAATGTGACGAACTTGCTTCTCGCAAGAAGTGCGGCGCGGCAAAAGGAAATCGCCGTGCGGCTTTCCATCGGAGCGGGACGAAGCAGGTTGATTCGGCAGCTGATTACCGAGAGTCTCTTGCTTGCACTGCTCGGGGGCGCGGCGGGCTTTCTTTTAGCGTCCTGGGGAACCCAAGGTCTATTGAAACTCGCGCCAGAAGAAGTCTCTCTGGACCTCGCGCCCGACGCGCGAGTTTTTGTGTTCGCTGCGGGAATTTCATTCCTGGCCGGCGTGCTCTTCGGTCTGACTCCTGCCGTCCGCGCTACGCGGATCAGCCTTGTTCAAGGGCTTCAAGGTGGAGTGCGACAAGGGCAAACACAATCGAGTCCAAATCGCCTGCGCAACGGGCTGGTGGTTTCGCAAGTGATGCTGTCCATTGTGCTGCTTTTCGTGGCGGGACTATTCACTCACAGTCTCCAGGAACTTCTCAGTGTGGACCTTGGCTTTCGGCCAGAGCACGTCCTGGTGCTCTCCGTGGATCCCACGCTCATTGGGTACCAAGGGTCGCGTCTCGTTGGCCTCTACAAAGATTTGCTTCAGCACGCGCGCGCGATACCTGGAGTGATGGCGGCGAGCCTGTCTCGCAATGGATTAGTGACTCGCGGGGTCTGGTATAACAGCGTCAGCGTGCCGGGATATGTGCCTGGGCCCGGCGAAGTCATGGGAAGCACTTTCAACCCGGTCGGTGCAAGCTTTTTCCAAACGGCCGGCATTCCTATTCTGCTGGGGCGAGATTTCAGCGAGCAAGATAATGAGACGGTACCGAAAGTGGCGATCGTCAATGAAACGTTTGCGCACGACTTTTTCGGTGAACAGAATGGCGTGCAGAAGGCCCTCGGCCAGACCATTGGTCTTGGTGTAGATCAAAACCTGGGACAGTTTCAGATCGTGGGAATAGTCAAGGATTCCAAGCAAAGGCGCTTAGACGAGCCACCGGTTCGCGTTGTTTACTTCCCGTTTTTGCAATCCGAGTTACCGCCGTCTCTGATAGGCCATATGACCCTGGAGGTGCGCACCGCAAGTGAGCCTGCTAGCATGACGAACGCCATTCGCCTGGAGTTGCTGGCGGTCGAAAAGAACCTGCCCATCTACGGCGTAAAGACCTTAACGCAGCAAGTGCACGAAAGTTTGGAAGGGGAACGCATGTTTGCCTGGCTTACTTCGCTATTCGGCCTGCTCGCGCTCTTGCTAGCCTCGGTGGGACTTTACGGCGTTATTGCTTATTCCACAGTGCGGCGAACAGCGGAAATTGGTGTTCGGATGGCGCTCGGCGCGCATCGCCGCGACGTGATGGCTATGGTCCTCAGGGAAGCCCTACGTTTAACGGCAATCGGCGTGGTCATCGGTCTAGCTTTAGCGCCTGCGGTAGGACGCGCCGTTTCCAGCATGTTGTATGGCGTCAACTCCACCGATCCGCTCACCATTCTAGGCGCCAGTCTCCTGATGTTCGTTCCGGCGGCGTTGGCCGGCTTTCTTCCGGCGCGGCGTGCGTCGAAGGTGGATCCGATGGTGGCGCTGAGGTACGAGTAGAGGGAGGGCCGGAGAATGCGACCGGAGCATTGGTTGTTCACGATTCCACTGCGGCTGCGGTCGTTGTTTCGCTGGGCGCAGACGGACCAGGAATTGGACGACGAGCTGCGCGAGCACCTCGAACGAAAAACCGAGGAATACGTGGCGCAAGGGATGACGCAAGAAGAGGCGCACCGCCGCGCGCGGCTCGACCTGGGTGGCATCGAGCAAACCAAAGAGAAGTGCCGCGACGCCCGCCGCGTGAACTGGATTCAGGATTTCGTTCAGGATTTGCGCTTTGGTCTGCGCCTATTGCGGAAATCTCCCGGCTTCACCGCCGTCGCTGTGCTCACACTCGCCTTAGGCATCGGCACGACAACAGCGATGTTCAGTATCGTCGATAAGGTCGTTCTTCGGCCTCTATCGTATGCCGATTCAGGCCAGCTCGTGATGATCGACGAGTGGACGCCGAGCTTCGGACCCATACCGGTAAACAGCCTCCATTTTCAGGAATGGCGACGGACGGCAACCTCGTTCGATCAGATAGCACTTGTCGGCGGTGGGGACGTGAATGTGACGGATTCCAGCGAGCCGGAACGTCTTCCCGGTGCACGGGTATCCCCTGCACTGTTTCCGATACTGGCGGTTCAGCCGCAACTCGGGCGTGCGTTTCTGAGCGAGGAAGACGTTCCGGGACGGGATCATGTCGTGCTGATCGGCAATGAACTCTGGCGCGGCCGCTATTCGGCCGATCCACACATTCTAGACCGGACTATTTCCATTGATGGCGTCGCTCATGAAATTGTGGGCGTGCTGCCTGCCAATTTTCATTTTCCAAAACTCGGTGCTCTCTACCCGGTCACGATTCTGCAAGAAAAGCCACAGATCTGGAAGCCAATCGCGCTCCGTCCCGAGGAACTGACACCTGGCGGTGGTTTCAACTTCGTCTCGATCGGGCGTCTCAAGCCCGGTGTCACTCTCATACAGGCCTCCTCTGAACTCGATGCAATTGAGAGAGGTTTCTCGGCTCAGGTGTCGAAAGCACTGGGATCGGATCTGAGATCGCACGTGCTTCCGCTTAAGGACCGAATCGTGGGAAGGGCAAGGACTGGCCTCGAGCTGATGCTGATGGCGGTAGGTAGCGTATTGTTTATCGGATGCCTGAACCTAATGAACCTGCTACTCGCGCGCCTTTCCTCGCGTCGCCGCGAACTGGCGGTGAGGTCCGCGATCGGGGCCAGCCGTTGGCGTCTCACGCGTCAGATGATTGTCGAAAGCCTGACGCTCTCGGCGATGGGCGGGGCCTGCGGCGTGTTCGTAGCCTATCTTGGGGTTCGGTTGTTCTTGGCGGTCGCGCCCTTTGATCTACCGCGCCTCGACGAAGTGCACGTCGACATGAGTGTGGTTATGTTCGCGCTGCTTGTTTCCACCATTGCAGGTCTCGTGATCGGCATCTGGCCAGCCTCGCAATTGAGCGCAGCGGAGATTGCCGAAGTGATGCCAAGTGGAACGCGATCAACGTCAGGCCGCGGAGTCGGGCGTCTCCGTTCTGCGGTTGTTAGCGGGCAAGTGGCGTTGGGTGCCTTATGCTTAATTGCCTCCGGTCTCCTCTTGGAGAGTCTTGTCAATCTTCTGAATGTAGACCGAGGCTTCGATGCGAGTCAGGTCGTGACCGTCGGGGTCAATCCGCCTGTCAGTCAGTATCCAACTCTCGAAAAGCGCGTCGCGTTCGTCCGCACTGTGTTGGATGAACTAAAGGTGCTGCCCGGGGTCACTAGCGTGGCGGCGGCGAACATGCTGCCTCTCAGCGGTGAGGGTGGCAACAGCGCATTGTCAGTCGCCGGGACGAGCACCGCGCTCTTCGAACACGCACTCGGCAATATTCGAACTGTGAGCAGCGACTATTTCCGTACGATGGGCATGTCGCTGCAAGCTGGGCGGTTGTTCAATGACGGAGACCAACAGCGTCAGGTTGCCGTGATCTCAACGTCGATCGCGAAACGTGCGTGGCCAGGCGAAAATCCGATTGGAAAACGCTTTCATTTCGGTCCACCGAGCGTTCCCGACAAGGAGGTGATCGGAGTAGTAAACGATGTACGCAGCGTCAGCCTGGAGGCTGGACCGTCATTCAATGTCTATATCTCCTACTGGCAGGGCCCTTTCATCGCCATTGAATTCGCACTCAAAACAACA
>QHYZ01000165.1 GCA_003225295.1 Acidobacteriota bacterium
GGCATCGGCGCTGGCGCTCACGCGGAGCGCTCTGGGCCTTCACGGCCTCGCGCGAGGCGTGACAGTTGACGGCGTGATGACGGCGCAGGTGGCACTGAACGATCCGCGGTACGCCGACACGGAACAACTGGTCCGTGTCGCCACCTCCATGCTTGAACGGCTCAGCACATCGCCAGGCATCGACGCAGCGGCACTCGTCAACTATCCACCTCTCTCGATGATTCGCGTGGGCGTGCCGGTCACCATCGAGGGCCAGACCCCACCGCCAGGCCAACTGTGGATGGCGCGGTACTGGGTCGCCGCGCCCGGTTATTTTCACACAGCCGGGATTCGGCTTCTTGTCGGTCGTGATTTCACTTCGGCCGATGATCGGACGCGGGGCGGAGTCGCTATCGTCAGCGAGACCTTCGCGCGGCGCTTCTGGAACACCACAGACGTCGTCGGGAGGCGCCTGCGGCCGGCATTCCCCAAGAGCAACGCATTCTGGATTCCACGCGTGACTGGAGAGATGCTCACGATCGTCGGGGTCGTTGGCGACGTGCGTGAGGATGGATTGCCCGACGCCGCCGGTCTGCCACAGCTCTATCTTCCATACGCGCAGAACCCGACGAGCACCTTGACACTGATGGCTCGCGTGAGCGGTCGCCCCGCCGGGACAGCTACACGGACGATTCGCGACGCTGTGCGCGCCGCCGATCCGCAGTTAGCGGTCAGCTACGAGCAAACCTTCGACGACGTGATCCAGGAGACCTTCGCGCGTCCACGCGAACTAGCGTGGCTCGTCGGCGCCTTCGCCGTGCTCGCGCTCGTCCTTTCGGCCGTCGGGGTGTACGGCGTGATGGCGTATCTAACAACCACACGGACGCGCGAGATCGGAATTCGCATCGCGCTCGGCGCCACGCCCTTCGACATCGTGTCACTCATCGTCTACCACGCGATGGTGCTGACGGCTGTCGGCGTTGCGATGGGTATCGTCCTCGCGCCGATGGCGCTGTGGCTAACGAGCGGCCTGCTGTTCGGTGTGGGTCCCTTCGATCCGCTGACGCTTCTGACGGTCGCTGCGCTACTGGCTGGAGTGTCGATCGTCGCGTCGATGATCCCGGCAGTTCACGCGGCGCGTCTTGCATCACTCTCGTTTCGTTGAAGGTGTGATGAGCCCGGTGGCGGAGGGCTGCGACCAACAGCTTGGCACGGCCTGGGCTGTGGCCGTAGACGTGACGGCCAAAACAACTGGCGAGCCCTCTTAGCCAGTCAACGAGCGTAAAACACAGCAAGCTTTCAGCAAATCAGGCTGTTCCAATTGCTTAAAGTACAGACTAGGACTGTGCACATAAAAGTGGCCGCACTTGCCATTTCGATCTGAACGACCACGCGATAGCTCCCGAATCGGCCACTCGGAAGTTATCCTTGGACACAATTTCCAGTGGTCTTCTGGCCGTATAGTGGGTTCTCGTCCACTTGGCCGGCACGCCTCACGACGGATTCCACATCGACGTGAACTGTTTACCAGGCACTTGCCGACCTTCGGAGCGCCCGCTAGAATCCGACTGGATGCGGCCCACAAATTGGTGTTATTAAGCGGAGAGCTGAAATGTTATCTGCAAAATTGTTTGCGACTCTGGCGATTTTGCAGCTTGGTCTGGCGCTCCTCGAAAGTAAAACCGGGCATCAGTCCATTGATGTTTATTTTCACGCAAGCTATTTCGTGATTGCGAAATTTCATCTGCAGATTTTGTTGGCCGTCGTATGGGTGAGAGTCCCATCGGTGGAGCTTGCTCAGTGGCCACCGTAGTTATATCCGACCGCCGGGAACGGCGACCGACCCGGTGGAAAGCTCGGAGGTAAAAGTCTCCCAGTCCCAGTCCCGCTACCGACAGCGCGTCTGTTGACTATCGGGCACGATAATGCCTACACTGTAGTCATTATGGCGCGGCCGGCATCGCTAGGAGAGTTCGAGCAGATCGTTCTTTTGGCGATTCTTCGCCTCGGCGAGAACGCATATGGCGTCACGATTCGTGCCGAAATCGCAGCGCACACGAAACGCAAGCCAGTGCCCGGTGCTCTTTACACCACTCTCGACCGAATGGAAGAGAAGGGGCTTGTGGTATCTCGCTTGGGCGATCCCACGCCCCAACGCGGCGGCCGCGCGAAACGTTACATCACCGTGACAAAGAAGGGCCGCGTTGCCGTGATCAGTGCACAACGCTCCTACCGAAGCCTGCTTCAAGGGCTCGGTTTACTTGAAGGTGCGAATGCCTAATGCATTTTGGCCGGAGTGGATAATAGCTCGTCTTACCGATCGAAGCCGAGCCGCCGCCATCGTCGGAGATCTCTTCGAAGGAGCGGCAGAACAAGGAACTGTATGGTTTTGGTTGTCCGTTACTGGAATACTGCTGTCACTCAGTTGGCGGAGTCTCATTGGTTCTGTGACTGGATTCTTCGGCCTGTACTTCGTGCATGCGCTCCCCATGCCGCTCTATAGCGTGCACGCAGTGCATAGGCCTCCCGAACTCTGGGTGCCATTCTTTGGATTCCTCGGTGCGCTTTGTATGGTCTTGTGGGTGGCTGCACCCTATGCCGCCGTTCGTTATGGATTTCGAGACAGCTTTGCTCAGCTCGCGCTGATGCTCTGCGCGCTCGTCACAACAGTCATCTTCTACTGGTGGATACCGGCCGTCGACGTCACGTGCCTCGCGGTAGCCTTATCAATCCTCTTTTGTTCAGGATTGTTTGCCGAGTGGCGAAGGGCGTTCCTGGCTCTCGCCGTCGCGCTCGCCTTGGGTTTGGGGGGAGTCCGATTCATATGGGAGCTGTCGCTTGTTTCAGCCACTCTCTCTTCGCGAATTCGCGATTCGCTGCCGTTATTCGCAGTGGCTCTACAGACGACGGCGTGCGGTTGGATGCATCGCCTTCTGTTTCAGCCCAATCAACAAGGCTCAGGAATCGAGCCTGCAGCGTAGGCCCATTTTTTCCTGCGAGTGTCACCGTCAATCTAGCGATCCTCGTTGGCGGCGTGGAGCGGGAAATCTTCGAGAATCGAGGCGATTATGGTGTATCAGATTATGCGCAAGTCACAAAAGCTAAATTGGAGAAAACTACTGCTGCATATTGCAAGGATTACGCCTCTCGCGGTGCCGATAATCATGGGCATCATAAATACACCGGCTATGCGAACAAAGACACAGTCAGCTGCGACTCCGGTACCGTCCCTGGAGGTCGTTTCAGTCGCGCCGGTTCATTTGGGAGCCAGCATGGCCCTTATGCCGCAACTGGATTTCAGAACAAGGGCGGCTCCTTCCGGACGAGTCGCGGCGGGGCCGACGCCCTGGATCAAGCCCGCCGTGGCCGGAGTCCTAGACCTTTTTAAGCAAAAGCGGGTGGTGGCGCTGGGCGACGATCACGGGTTGGCGCAAGAGGAAGCGTTCTACAGTGCCCTCATCCGCGATCCGCAGTTCGCTGAGAGTGTCGGCAATGTGGTCGTGGAGTTCGGGGGCGAGGCTTCCCAAAGCATTATTGATCGCTACGTCGCGGGCGAGGACATACCGCTCACCGAGCTTCGGCGCGTGTGGACCGAAACCGCCGGATGGATTCCCGGCCCCACCAGCCTGGGCTACGTCAACTTCTTCGCCAATGTCCGCGCTGCGAACCTGAAACTCTCGTCCGAGCACCGCATTAAGGTGTGGCTCGGAGATCCAAAGATCGACTGGTCGAAAATCAACGCGTTTCAGGATCTTAAGCCTTTTCTAGCGCGCCGCGATGACAATTTCTTCCGGATCATCGGCGATGAGATTCTCAAAAAGCAAAAGAAGACTCTACTGATCATTGGTACGGGACATCTTTTCGGCCCAGGTTCGCTCAGCGCCAGGTTCGGCGAGGCTTTTCCGAGCATGTTGGCCGTTGTCACCCCGTTCACGGGCTATATCGAGCCAGAATGCAACGCTAAGGTCGTCGCGCAGGCGCACGATTGGCCGGTGCCGGCCGTGATGGGTCCGGTTGAGGGCACTTCGCTGAAATCGGAGCTTCAGCTGTCTGAGTGCAATTACATCCCGCCGGAGCAGCTCGAGAGAATGAAGGCCATGGCTACCGCACCTCCACCTCCCGGCCTGCAATGGCAGGGACCGGGTAAGCCTCCGTCTCCGGCCGACATGATCGCCGCCCAGATCAGTATGCGTTCCGGAGTGAATTCCGACGCTATCCTCTATCTTGGTCCGCCGGATACCTTCACGCAATCGCCGATCGATCCCAACATCTACCTTGACCCTGACTATTTCAAGGAAGAGAGCCGGCGCTCGCAATGCTGCGTTCCAGGCGGGAAGCCGTTGAATTGGGATCAGATCCTGCAGCAAAACTCGTTGATTCCGAAGAAACTCCAAGGTCCGCGATAAACGCCGAGTACGATCGCGGACACCACGTCGTGCCGCTGGGCGTCGGAGGCGACTCGTCGGTAGCTAACCCGGCGAACTGGACCGACATTTCGGATGTTGCCTTGCTCAAGCGCCTGCGCAACAGCGCGGAGTGGTTGCGTTTGTTGTGTATCGAAATGCTTCGGGAAAACATTGCGTAGCGGCTCGAAGAAGCTATCAGTCGGACGATCCGGATTGTGGATGGCACGATCGTCAGAGAGCCAGGCAAGACGGGAAGCCAATGAACATCGCTCCAAGACTGAGCGATCGGAACATGCCGCGTGTCAGAAGCTGACTTCTATGCCGAGGGCCGAGTCGTGTCCCCGTCCTCGCCCGTAACTTCAGAGTTGCCGTCATCCGACCGCGATCGTGGATTTTGACGCTGTCCGCGGAATTTGGCCGAATGTCCGTCGCCGAATTGGCGCTCGGTGCAACTTGGCGCCCGGCGCAGCTTCTAAATGTTAAGGCCTTATGCCCTGGTCCCGTTCCCCGCGATCTGGAGTTCGACTGCAGACACGGAGGCCGCCGGGAACTCCCAAACACCATCCGCGGCGAACGGCTTCTCTAGCGTTTTCATCACATCAGCACTATTCAAATACGACAGCTCCACCGCCGGTTCGGCAGTGATCTCGAATACGCGTCCGCTCCGGATGACGTGGCTCCCGATCTGAATTGTGGTGTTCACCGGTCTCGTGCGCTGAATGTTCGCGACATGAAGATACACAGAGTCGCCGCGGCGACTCGCGACCACATCGAGGCCGTCGGGCAAGGCACCCACTTTGATCGCGTGACTGCCGATGTGGTGGCGATACAGTTGCATCACGCGGGCCACCGGCTGGAGATAAGCGCGGTTATTGCCCTTCGGCGTCGGAATGATCACCGCATTGTTCTGCCACCGTGTGCCGCAAAAGTCCGCGGCCGTGGCAATTTTCAGCACATCACCGTGCCGCTGATGGTTGTTGAGGATACGCGCGTAGGACACACCGGCCGCCCACGAAGCGAGCACGCCGCCTCGATCGCGGCCGGGAATCACA
>QHYZ01000166.1 GCA_003225295.1 Acidobacteriota bacterium
AACAAGAGCGAAAGGAGGGCCCGGCGGCAAACTGGAACTTGTGAACCCTGCATTCGAGAAACTCTTCGGCTATTCAAGCGATGAGGCCATCGGGCGGAGCGTTGACGACCTGCTCTACCCTCCAAATCTCAGCAGAGAGGAAATGGATAGCCGGCTGAAAAATGCAAAGAAGGAATCCATCCACGAGACGGCGAAGCGCAGGAAGAAAAATGGAGACCTAGTGGATGTAGACGTACATGCCGTGCCCCTGCCTTTAGAGAGCGGAGAGCAAGATGTGCTCGCGCTGTACCAAGACATCAGCGAGCGATTGGAGGCACAGAGAGGCTTGCGCGAGAGTGAGGAACTCTTCCGCGCGGTGAGCGCGACGGCACCGATTGGAATTTTCTGTACCGACGCAAATGGAAAAATTCTCTACGCCAATAATCGATGGGCGGAAATGACGGGCCGCACAGCAGAACATGCCATGCGCAAAGGCTGGTTGGACGCTGTTCATCCCGACGACCGGGTCGCGGTGGAGAGACTTTGGGAGAGTGGTTTTGCCCTGCAGATGGAGTTGAGGGATCAATGCCGCTTTCTCACACCAGATGGTCATGTGAACTGGGTACAGTGGCAAACACGAGCCCTGCTGGGAGCGGATGGACGCATGGAAGGATATGTGGGCGTAATCGAAGACATTGCCCAGCGGCGTGCCGCAGAGAAGCGTCTACTGGAGGCAAAGGAGGCTGCGGAAGCCGCTAGCCAAGCCAAGAGCGAATTCCTGGCCAACATGAGCCATGAGATTCGCACTCCCATGAACGGGATTCTCGGCATGACCGAACTCGCGCTGGATACAGATCTCAAACCGGAGCAACGCGAGTATCTGGACATGGTGCACTCCTCGGCCCAATCCTTGCTGGGGATCATTAATGACATTTTGAAATCAACCGTAACTTGTTGGCGCAGCTTCTTCCTCAATGGGGATTGCAGCCAGCTTTCGCCGCGAATGGACTGCAAGCCCTGGCGACCTTCGGAAAAAGCGTGGACGATGGCGCGCCATTCTCCCTCGTGCTCCTCGATCATATGATGCCGGGAATGGATGGCTATGAGGCTGCCAAAAAGATTCGGCTTCTAGCCAAAAACGAGCCGCTTGTGATCATCATCCTATCTTCTGCACCGGGCCTTGCCGATCCGCGTCGCTTGAAGAAGCTGGGCATTGATAGAACCCTCATCAAACCGCTGCGCCGCGCGACCCTGTTTGAAGCCATCCGTCACGGGCTAAAGCCGCCGGCACCTTCAGAACGGGTTCCCACCAGACCCCATGAAATGGCGCAAGCGCGCGGGCTGCGGTTGCTGCTGGTGGAAGACAATCGCGTGAATCAGAAGCTGGCGCTGCGCCTCCTTGAGAAGTTGGGGCATCAAGTGACTCTCGCCATCAACGGCCAGGAAGCTATCGAGCTGTTGCAGTCGAGTGCTTTTGACTTGGTCTTGATGGACATCCAAATGCCGGTGATGGGCGGAGTCGAGGCTACGCAAAAGATCAGGGATGCAGAACTGAAAACCGGAGTCCATATCCCCATCATTGCCATGACTGCGCATGCGATGATGGGTGATGCAGAGAAATACTTGTCCGCCGGAATGGATGGCTGCGTCTCCAAACCGGTGCGGGTCGGTTTCCTTAGTGCGGAGATTGACCGATTGGCAAAACCGGCCAACGCCAAGACTCTGGTTTTCTCCTGAAAGAAGGAAGAGTGCATGTCCAAGGCGATCATGGATCTCACTGAATTGCTGGAGCGCGTCGAAAATGACCGCGAACTCATACGTGACCTTCTGTTGATCTTCAAGGAGGAGTTTCCCCGCCATCTCCAGGCCTTGCGTGATGCGGTGGACTCCATGGATGGAGAAAAGGTCGCGGCTGAGGCGCATACTATGAAGGGAATGCTTTCCACCTTGTCTGCCACTTCGGCGGCCAGCGCCGCCGCCCGGCTCGAGCAGTTGGGCCGGAATCGAAAAGTGTGCGAGTTTCAGGAAGCTTACGCCGCGTTCGAGAACATCAGCAAAAAGCTCCTGCTGCAGCTAGACACCTGCATGGCAGAGGTGGGTGGATGAGGATTCTGATCGCCGAGGACGAAATGATGTCGCGGAAAATGCTACAGAAGACTCTGGAGCGCGCCGGCTATGAAGTGACCGTAGTGGAGAACGGCCGTCAGGCGGCGGACCAGTTGTGCCCGGCAGACGGACCAAGGCTTGCTTTGTTGGACTGGGTTATGCCCGAGCTGGATGGCCCCGGTGTTTGCCGCGAAGTGCGGAAAAGGAATGCGCAATCGTACGTCTACCTGGTGTTGCTTACTTCCAAAGAATCGAAGAAGACGTCGTCGCAGGACTCGAATCTGGGGCCGATGATTACCTGACCAAGCCTTTTGATCCCGAAGAGCTGAAAGCTCGCCTGCGCACGGGGCAACGCATCCTCAGTCTCGAAGACCGTCTGGTCGAGGCGCGCGAGGAGATGCGATTCCAAGCCACGCATGACATTCTGACAACTCTCTGGAATCGCGGCGTGATTGTGAACCTGTTGGGGCGCGAACTTGCCCGCTCCAGGCGCGAACGAGTCTCCACCTCAATTTTGATGTGCGATCTGGATCACTTCAAGAGTGTCAACGATAACTATGGCCATCTCGCAGGTGATGACATATTGAAGGAAACGGCGAAGCGGTTGCTCGCCTCCGTGCGGTCCTATGATTTCGTCGGCCGTTACGGCGGTGAGGAGTTTCTCGTGGTCCTGAACAATTGCAATCCGGCCTATGCATTTGCCCGCGCCGAGGAGATTCGCAAAGGCATCGCCCAAAGGCCGATGCCGTCGTCTAGCGGTCCGGTTTCCATCACCATGAGCCTCGGCCTCTTGCTGAGCCAGGAGTGGGGCTGCCGCCCAGTAGAAGACCTTCTTCAGGAGGCCGACGCTCCGCTCTACGCAGCCAAGGCCGCTGGACGCAACTGCGTGAAAGTCGCAAGTCCGAAAGTGTCCTCCTTCGATTCGAACTCGCAAGCTCTGGAGCCTGTCCGCCTGGGGCGTTGAACGTACGGCGGAGCCCGCTCCCGGATCCTCTTCCCGCCCCGAAGTTTCTAAGTGCCCTTCGTCCCTGCTTTCGCCTGCACCATCATTTGCCGCATCGCTGCAGTGGATCCGGGCGCCCGCTTCTCCCTCCAGGCTTCAAGCCGCTTGCAAGTTTCTTCGATGTTGTGGAAAAGATGCGGATTCTTGAATGCCGCCCGCCACGTAGGAACGATCGCTCGCATGCGATCCCAGACCACCCAAATCTCGCCATTGCTGTCGAAAAATAATTCGTCGTTGATCAGTCCCCGGTTGACGATCCCGGCAACCATATCCCAGTAACTGATCACCATGCGGATGTAAGTGTTTTCCTCGCTGCCCTGCGGATACCTCTGCATCATCTCTTCTGGAGATTCCGGATGAAAGTTTTCCACGAACCAGGCGCGCGCCTGGCGCAGGCGCGATTCGCGCCTCATGTCGTACAAGCGCAGCATCAGGTTTACTTCGTCGTAGGTAATCTGGGCCATTACCGGTCCTCCTTCGTTCTAACTCGCCGCTTCTGGGTGGCCCGCTTCCTGCGAGGAATGGGAAACGCTTGCCAGTTCGATGCGTTGTACGTTCGATATGGGTATACCCCGCTTTTGAATCTCGAGCTGAATGCGGCGGCGCAGCTCGCGTGCGACCTCATCCTGCCGGGTAGGCAGGGTCCGCACCTGCAATCTCACGGTCGACGAACTGCGGTTGAAGCTCTGCACGCCAAGGATCCGCGGCCCGTCGACCAATGTTTGCGACCAGGCTGGATCGCACCGCAGAGCGGCCGCGGCGGCCTCTAGCGCCTGCATGGTTCTTTCAATTGGGCATTCCGGCGCGAGCGAGACATCCACGAACGCCTGTGACCAGTCGCGGCTCAAGTTGCTCACGGTGCGGATTTCGCCATTGGCGATCGTCACCAGAGCGCCCCGGGCGTCACGGAGAACGGTCCGGCGAAGCGTGAGGTGCTCCACGCGTCCGGCGTAGTCGGCGAACTGGATGGTGTCGCCCACGACGTATTGATCCTCAAGTACGATGTAGAAACCGGTGATGATGTCACGCACAAGGTTCTGCGCGCCGAAGCCGAGCGCCAAGCTGGCCAGGCCTGCCAGCGTCGCCACGGGCGTGACGTTGATGCCGAACTCCGACAGGGCGGTTAGCAGAGCGACTGCCCAGATAACTTTGTTGGCCGCGCCGTAGAGCACACCGGCAAGAGTCCGCGTCTGTTGTTCGCGAACTTGGGCTGCTCGGGTCTGCGAAGCCGCACGGTTGATCAGTAAGTTCGTAATTGCGCGGAGTATGCGGTTCATGACCAGCGCGATAACAAAGATCCCAAGAAGATGAAATATGTTGGGAAGCGCCAAATTCAACCAGCGATTGAAGGAACTAGGCATGATTTTGATGAGAGAGGGAGTATAACATTGGAAGAGGTTCGAGGAAGTGTCGTCCCGTGCGGCGGGGATTGCGCGGGCGTAAGGGGGGTTCTAGCCATGGAGCCAAGACGCAAGTTTCTACTGACTCTTATTGCCGCAGGGGTGCCTGCGGGGGTCCTCGCTCTCATTTCCAGCGCCCAGGTTCGCGCCCAGCGCCCACAGAACCCCGAACAACCGAAGGAAGATGATTCGCATATGCCCAAGATCGATCCCAAAATGATCCTGGAGGCGAATCAAAAGGAAATTAAAAAAAATGTCGAGAAGCTTTACGATCTGGCAAGCGACCTGAAGGCCGAGGTAGAAAAAACGGATTCGGTCCACGTGCTCTCTATCGCCATGCTTCGAAAGACGGATGAAATCGAAAAACTAGCCAGGGAGATCAGGTCCCGGGCGAAGGGATGATCCAGCCCGCCAGCCCGGGCCAGAATGCGCGCTGGCGCCAGCGAATCATACCGGATAGAATACTAATGTTTGAAGTTCCCGCGAGTTGCGCTCCGGAAGCATCGAGATGCGCCAACCGCGCGCCTGTAGCTCAGCTGGATAGAGCGCTGGTCTCCGGAACCAGAGG
>QHYZ01000174.1 GCA_003225295.1 Acidobacteriota bacterium
GGCCGCATGTGCAGCAGGCGGATGCTGTCCGACCAGATCATATTCAACATCAGCAGTACGAAGATCGTGGCCGGAATCAGCGAAAGAAACAAGCTGCGCTTCTCGTGCGCCAGGTGCATGAAGTACATCAACCCCAGAGCCGCGCTGCCGATCGCCAGGACGAGCAGAATGCGTACCAGCCCGGCCTTGGAAAAATTTTGATACGCGAGGAAAAATTCAATCGCCGCAATCGCCAACAATACAAAATACACCGGCAGATATTTCGCGATCACGTTTCCGGATTTTCCCGATGCAGACATCGTTCGTCTCCTTTGCAGTCGCCCGCGTCACCGCGCGATATTCGTCAGATACACCAAGGGCACGACGAACATCCACACCAGATCGACGAAATGCCAGTATAGCCCGGTCGTTTCCACATGTCCTGGAGTCAAGCTCCCGCTGGAATACTTGCGCGCCACCACCGCCAGCGCCACCACCCCAATGAGCACGTGCAGCAAGTGCAACCCTGTGATGCTGAAGAAGGCCTGGCCGAAAAGCCCCGAACTCAGTTTGATGCCTTGATTAAACAGGCCAAACCACTCACGGATATGCAGCCCCGCGAAAATGAGGCCCAGAACCATTGTGCAGCCGAGGAATCGGAGGGCTTTGGGTTTGTCTCCGTCCTTGGAAGCGTCCACGGCACCCAGCATCGTCAAGCTGCTGGTAATCAGCACAAACGTCATGGTGGCCACATTGATGATGCTCGCGGAATTGAAAGGAGTCTGCCAATCCGGAGTCGCCACGCGCAGATACCCATACGCAAACAGTATGGCCCCGAACGTAACCGCGTCCGAAATTATGAATAACCACATCGTTAGCTTACGTGACGGGATCGAATAGGGAGATCCCTCCATCAACATGCCACCGTGGCCGAGCATGGCCATTTCAGACTCGCTCACAGTTCCTCCCGCTCCCAGACCCCTACAGCTTGGTGCGCAAAACGAGCAGCACATAGAGCCATAAAACACCCATGAAATGCCAATACGTTGCCGTCGCCTCGAAGGTGCTCCGCCGCAGCGCGGCATGACGTGAGGCGAACCGGCTCATCACAAAAACCAACGCCGCAATGCCTGCGAGCACATGCAATCCATGCATGGCGGTCAGCACATAGTAGAACGAGCTGTTGGGATTAGTCGCGAGGTAAAGACCCTGTGCCGCGAGCTGCCGCCAGGCTTGGTATTGTCCGCCAATGAAAACGAATCCGAGCGCGAGAGTGGCCATGAGCCAGCCTAGTCCCTGACGAACGGCATGGGACTCTGTCGCCGCTACCGCAAGGATCGCGCGACGCGCCCTTTGCAGAGTGGCGCTGCTCAACAGAAGCGCCAGCGTATTTCCATAAAGTATCGCCGGCAGGGCGATGTGCGCCCAATCCGCCGAGGATCCCTGGCGCACAAAGAGCGCGCTAGTGAAAGCCGCAAACGACATGGTGATCGCAAAGATGCCCACCCAGATTCCACTTCTCGAAGCCTCTCCTGCTCCGTAGAGCACTTTGGCCACTCTGGCCGAAGAAGCCTTCGAGACTCCTAAAGCGGGTGGCGGCTTACGCACTGACTCGTAACTTGTCGATGACATGTATTCCCGCTCCTTTGGGAGGCCATGGAGCGGAGACTCTTAGATCTCCGCTCCGAATCCGTTCCATCCCGTCAGCCCGCGGACGGTTCGGGCGAATCCTGCATGATGTAGTCGCCTTTCAAACCCTTCACATCATACTGATAAGGGTCGTGATAGATAATCGGATGTTTGCCGCCGAAATTATTCCAAGGTGGAGGCGAAGGAATACTCCACTCGAGCGTGGTTCCGTTCCACGGGTTTTCCGGAGCAGGCACACCCTTATACCGACTGTAAATCAGGTTGAAGATGAAGATGAGTTGCGCCGCGCCGGTGCCAAGTGCGGCGATGGTGATGAACTTGTGCAACGGCATTAGCGGCCCCATGAAATCATCCACGAAGGACGAATAACGCCGGACGTTGCCCACCAACCCGAGGTAGTGGAAGGGCATGAAAATGCAATAGGTACCGATAAAGGTGAGCCAGAAATGAAGCTGGCCCAGGGTTTGGTTCATCATGCGGCCGGTCATCTTGCTGAACCAGAAGTACGTGCCGGCAAAGACACCGAAAAGGGACGCCACACCCATGACCATGTGGAAATGGCCGACAACGAAATAGGTGGCGTGCAAGACGATGTCAATGGATGGTTGCGCCAAGAAAAAGCCGCTAACGCCGCCGCTGACGAACATGGAGATGAATCCGAGCGCAAAGAGCGATGCTGCGTTGATGCGAATGTTCGCGCCGTACAGGCTGCCCAACCATATCAGTGTCATGATCGTCGCCGGAATCGTGATCGTGAGCGTGGGAAAGGAGAACAACAACGAAGAAAACGGATTCATGCCACTCACAAACATGTGGTGTCCCCAAACCATCCAGCTCAGGAAGCCGATGGACATCATCGAGTAGATGATAACGCGAGCGCTCAAGAGCGGCTTGCGCATGCTGTTGATCAGAATGTGCGAAACGATGCCCATCGAGGGCAGTATCGCAATGTAAACCTCGGGATGGCCGAAGAACCAGAACAAGTGCTGCCAGAGAAGGGGGGATCCCCCGGAGTGCGCCTGCAAGCGATCACTTACCACCAGGCCGGAAGGGATGAAGAAGCTGGTCCCGGCAGCGCGGTCCAGAAGCAAAAGTATGCAAGCAGGAAGGAGCACGGCGAAAGCCAGCAAAGCGATACAGGAGGTGATGAACCACGCCCAGGTGCAAATCGGCATGCGCATCAGAGTCATGCCCTTGGCGCGCAGATCGAGCGTTGTAGCGATAAAGTTGAGGGCTCCAAGCAGGGACCCGATGCAGAAAATGGCGATCGAAATCGCCCAGAGGTTCATCCCCCAGCCCATCCCAGGGCCAGCATCCTTGCCGACTGCACTCAACGGAGCATACGAGGTCCAGCCGGAGATCGGTGGTCCGTCAGGAATGATGAAGGCAAGGATCAGCACCAGGAAGGCGACGAGCGTCGTCCAGAATGACATCATATTGAAGCGCGGGAAAGCCATGTCTTCCGCGCCGATCTGGATGGGGAGAAAGTAATTGCCAAACGCCGCGAAGGGAGCGTTGGTGAGCACGAAGAACACCATCAACGTGCCATGCATGGTGAGCAACGAGAGATAGTATTCCGGTGTGATGATGCCGCCCGGAGCGCCGGCTTTCGACAACAGTTCCAAGCCGGGAATTCGCGTTGTCGGCCAGACGAGATGGAAACGCATCAGCCAGGAAAGCGCCATGCCTATGCAAACGGCCAGGAGACCAAGGGCATAATATTGTTTTCCAATCACTTTGTGATCAAGGCTGAAAACGTACTTCCGGAGAAATCCTTCCGGCGGCGGGTGAACGTGGGCTTGCTGGTCTGACGCTTCTTCCATTTAGTCTCCTCGCTCGGGGGAAGCCCGCAGACCGGCTGCAACGGACCGCGCGCCGGTGTGCGGCTGGGCTACGAGTTCACAGCTCGGACGCTTTCTGTTTCACCCACTTTTCGAAATCGTCCTGGGCCATCACGTTCAGATATGCCTTCATATTGTAGTGGCCCAGTCCGCAAAGCTGGGTGCAGACAATTTCATACCTTCCGATTTTAGTGGCCGTGAAATGCACGGAAAGATCGAGACCCGGAACAAAGTCCTGCTGGATGCGCAGCTCCCTGACGTAGAAGGAGTGGCCCACATCCTTTGCGTGCATCAACAGGTGGATTTCGCGGTTGACGGGTATCACCAACTCAGCGGAGACGATGTCATCCCGCGACTCGATGTCGTTGGCAGGGTCCAGGCCAAAATAATTCTGGTTCCCTTCGTCAATCTTGTCGGGATAGATGGCGCCGAATTTCCCATCGGCGCCCGGATACCGGAAGTAAAAAGCGAATTGACCCGCCTGCGCCTGGATCTGCAGAGCATCCGGCCTGGGCGGCGTGAAATAGACATTGGCCCACGCCCGTTGGCCAAACACACCTAGCGCGAGGATCTCCGTACCCACGAGAATGAACGCGCCCGCCACCATTATCTTAGCGCCGCCTGGAAAATTCTTGAGCTTCCCGCCGTCTTTACGTTCCGCAAACTTCCAGACAAAAATCGCCAGTACGAACTGCGCGAGGAGAAAGGAGATCCCCGCCTCAGCCATGGTGTCGGACAATTGCTCGTCAATCTGGTGGCCGTGGGTAGAGACATCCTCGGGCATCACGTACATGTGGGTGACGATCGGATACGCAGACGCTAACGCGATGATCACCAGGACGATTGCAAACAGCTTACCCATGACACCTCGCTCCCGCTCTCAGTTTATTCGGACGCGATTTTTCGTGTCGCCAGCAATCAGCATTCTCCGGAAGAGTCGTCCCGTGGTTGCGAAAAAGGCTCAATAGGGCTTGGCTTTGAAGACGAAGTTTACGCTTTTTGTTTCACTGCCAGCAATGGACACTTCCTGCGTCTGATCGCCGTAGGATTCGTGGAAGGCGGTCACGGTGTACTTGCCCGGCGGCAAATCGGGCAGCGTGAAGCCACCGTCGGCGCCGGTAATCGAGTAGTGGGAATTTTTCATGACCGCAAAAGTACCATGCATCCAGGGATGAACATTGCATTTCACCGGAATGAATTCCATCTTGTCGTACTTATCGGAGATAGGCGGAGTGCCTGGCGGCTGAGACTTGTTCCACTCACGGTTGATCTTAGCCAGCGGGTGGATGTTATGAGAAGTTTGATCCTCGTTAGTAATCTTGAGTTCCTGGTTCACCTGAAACGCAAGGACATGCGGCAAATAGCGGCAGCCTTTTTGCGCCAACACCGCGGCTTGCGACGGTGGCGGCTCATCGGGAGCTCCCGCCGAAATGTACACCACCACATTTTCCAGCGCATTGTTCGGACCGGTTACGACCGTTTCCGTCGGCGGCGGCGTCGCATATTGCTTCGCGCAGCTGGGTTCTTTGGACATATCGATGGGCTTTTGCTTGGCCGGTGTCCCCTCATAGGTTACCTTGCCGCTCACCGTGCCGCCACCTGGTACTGCAGATGTCATAGTAGCCGCGGCAAGGATGGCTACTCCCGCTATAAAAGCCTGCTTGGTTCGCATGCTCTTACTCCTCCTGAAATTCTTATTGTCCCGAAATTATTGTTTGATACCGGCACCCGTGGATGTGCCGGTGATTTTCTGGGCCTTAACGATTTCAGCGCCTTCTTTGGAAGTCATCCAAAGGGCGAGCTCTGCACTCTTGGT
>QHYZ01000175.1 GCA_003225295.1 Acidobacteriota bacterium
CGAAAGCCTTGCTGGATGCGGGTTTTGTCGTTATGCTTCTTCTTGTTCTTCACCTTTGGGGTGACCTCCTGGAGATCGGCTGGCGAAGCGATCACTTCGCGGCCTCTCTGTTTTACTACAGGATTTCCAGGGGCCCCAAAGGTTCCAACATCTCAACATCCTTCATCTACTCAAATTCCGTGCATAGGCTAGGTACCACACTCGCCGACACGGACAGGACGTACTGTGGTCGAATCACTTGAGGAGTGCGTGAGCTTCGAAAACGCCAAGGGCCATGAGAACGTTTCGTCTGCCAAAGTTCAACAAACTGATCGAAGTAATGGAAATTAGAGGAGTAAAGGTACTTACCCACTGGTCCGTACTCCTCATTGGAGCAGTCATCCTTCTGGGTGCGCTCGAAGAACCGTTGCTTGCGTTCGCGGTCCTGGCTGCTTACTACGGTACCATTCTGATCCATGAATGCGGTCACATGGTCGCCGCGCAGCGCAAAGGATGTGCAGTGTTGTCGATCGAATTGTACCCGATCTGGGGAATCACGCGTTTTGGCGAACGCTACTCTCGATTCGACCACTGCGTCATCGCCTGGGGCGGCGTCGTGGCACAAGTAATCGTCGGAGTGCCTCTGGTTGCTTGGGTAGAGATATTCGGCTGCACGCGTTTTCAAGCAGTGAACGCGATCTTGGCCATTCTTGGTTTCTCAAGTTTGAGCATGGCCGTACTTAATCTACTTCCGGTTCGCCCTCTTGACGGAGCGATTGCCTGGGGCCTGCTCCCTGCACTCTTCAAGCGTTCACATGCGCGCCCGGCTAAACGCGAACCCGGCTGGAGGTCGTGGCGATGAATCGTTTTCAATTGAGCGGACTCACGTTTGACGAGGTGCAATTTGCAGGCTTACCGGAAGGCTCAACTGATTAACGTTAGAGCTTTACCGGACTGAAACTGACCCAAAACTACATGTACGGTTATTCGACACAGGAGTTAGTCGAGAGGCCAGGTAGTGGGTCACTTCGCGCTCGATGGAGTGAAGTGGAAAGTAAACGAAAATCCGAGTAACTTTACGCGCACTTTATAGTCCGCCGCAAGGTAGATGATCGGCGCTTCGTCGGTGCCGGTGCGTTGCATGGTCACTTGCTCAGGTTCAAGCTGAATCTCATGCTCTTCGGCTTTGCGGATGACCGCCCTGCGGAAATCCTCATCCGTGCTCTGAGGAGTCAACCCGATTCGGCTTCCGACTTGCGCCGCGAGGTCCCGCATATCCTCGCGCAGCTCGATGTTGGCCAGCTCGCACGAAGCGATCCGCCAGCCCGCGACGCCGGCCAAAGCAAGAACCGCCAAACCGAGGATGAGTTTCACTTTTCCCATCACGACAACCGGTAATTCGGCTTACTGGAGCTAAGCACTCCGCGCCGGTCTATCAACACTTCTTCAAAAGGTGTTCGTCGGACCAGACAGCTAGAATTGGCGAATTTATTGTCGCCTTGGGCTTCATTCGTTCATTGTACGGGATTGAGGGCGACAAGAGACCAGCCCAGGCCCATCGTCTTGAACCGCGTGCAACAGCAACGAAAGCCAGCGCGGAACCCACTGTCCAGATCGCAAGCCAGTAATCGAACGAAAGGTCGATTCCCGTCCGGAAGCCCGGTATGTTAGTCATTTCAAACGCGTTTTGGATTTGGCAAGGGACAGGATTTCGTGAAGGTACCGCTCAAGGAAATTCATGAAGGATGCAAATGGTCATTGGTCAAACAGCGCTGCAATATCACGGCGGCCGTGTGCCACGCGAAGAATCAGCACGTCCGCATTCTTCAGACAATATATTATGACGTACTCGCCTACAGGGAAACTCCGCGCGCCAACGCCAAAGTCGTCGTCGCGCGCGCGGCCCAAGTGGGGATGGCATGCAAGAAGGAAAAATCGGTCGGTGATGGAATCGATCAGGCGGTTGGCGACTTCAAAGCTACCGCTCTCTTTGGCGACGTAATACCAGACATCGTCCAAGTCGGAGGCGGCTTGCGGCGCTACGCGATGCGCCATCAGCGGGGCGCTGGTTGCTCGCTAGCGAGGCGAGCTTGGCCGCGCTGTTTCACATCCTCAGCAAGCTCCCGCATCGATTGTTGCGTGATGGTTCGTCCTTCGCCACGTGCGAGAGAAGCTTTGGCGTCGTCAAGAGTTGCCAAAAATTCCGCCCGCTTGCGCTCGCGTTCTTCCCACAGAGACAACGCTTCGTGTACCGCTTCTTCTACACGGTGAAACCGGCCCGTCTCGATGGCTTGGCGGACAAACGCTTCCTGGTCGGGGGTCAAATGTACTTCCATATCCTAAGGGTAAGAGTCAAGAAAGCCGGTGTCAAGCGCAGCTTCCGCGGCTGTTTTGTTAAAAGCTGCTAGACCGATAATTGGCCAGTGCGCAAACCGGACAAATGGATTCAGTTGTCCTGTTAAACCCGTGACAAGAGCCTTACGCAGAGTGGACGCAGCGGAATCCGAAAACGTGCGCTGGCTAGTGTGCGTGCGTTCTTTCCAAGAGAGTGATTTGGCCTGCCAAGTCATCATCACGGTGCTCCATCGTGAGCGTTTGCCCGTCACCTGAGAGCGACCAGAAATCGCGGAAATGGCCTTCGCGACCGCCCACCTTCATCCATGATTCGATGAGCAGTTCTGTGCCTACCCAATTCGACCGACTCCGAACTTGGATACCGTGAACGGGGTTGGCGACTTCCTCGCCATTAGTGAGACCCCTGAAGAGGACCCTGTCTTCAGTGTCATCCATTTTAGTGATGACCATCTCCACGATCAGCTCCGGATCCGCGTGATTTATTTTTACCAAAACTGCTTTCGGCGCAGGGCCTAGCAGCTTGCTCTTCTCAAGATTTCCTTTCCAGACACCACTGAAATTTAGGTTCATGCTTCACCATTGAAACTTCTGTGCCAGTATCGCCGAATCGGGCTTTCCCGCATGGACGAGGAACTCGAACTGAGACTCCAAGAAGCGGAAATAGTTGGCCTCGGGTTCGAGATTCCTGCTTATGTTGCTCCAAAATGCTCCAAAATCTCGGTCGAATCGGAAGTTGAAGTCGCAGCGTAAGTAGTGTTAAATAATGGAGTTGCCAAGGATGCGCCCGTAGCTCAGTTGGATAGAGCGTCTGGCTACGAACCATGGCAGTGCCAAATCTAAGCTGTTGAATTGGCTCACGTTCCCCTGTGCAACCCTCTCACTAAGTGCGCTACGATTTGCGATACAAAATGTCCCACGGTTTTTGTGTGTGCGCAGAGCGCGGATGTTTAAGAATTCACGATTCCATGGTCCGCTTTGTGTACGGTCTTCGCTGCCTCGGCACTGGCTCACCGCTCAGGAAACACTCGGCCAAGTGGCCCGCCCCAAACCGGCGAAAGTGGATCCGTTTTAAACTGGCGCTAACAGACGCCGTCATTCAATCAAGAGTCGTCTCAGGATTTATCGTCCGTAAGCGGTAAACAGGGTGCACCTTGCGGGCGCTTAATGCCGGTGCA
This sequence comes from Acidobacteriota bacterium, assembly GCA_003225295.1. Taxonomy (GTDB): domain Bacteria; phylum Acidobacteriota; class Terriglobia; order Acidiferrales; family UBA7541; genus Acidiferrum. Next base: position 3,510 of record QHYZ01000175.1, read on the forward strand.
AAGCTACCGGCATGGAAACCACTTGCATCGAGAAGCATCGCTACTGCAACCGAAACGAACGCGCGGAGTGGATTGCCCGGTATCGCTCCAGCGGATTACGCGCACCACAGTTCGCCGAGCAGCATGGCCTAAAGCTGGGAACATTGCGGAACTGGATCCAGAAGGAGGCCCACGAGAGTTCGCTCGGCAGGGAAACTACCGGCTTTCAAGAACTTCTTTTGCCTTCGGTAGCGGCCACCGGGCCGTGGGCGGCTGAAGTCCAGTTACCCGATGGGGTGGTGGTGCGGCTCGGTATGGTAGCCACGCCGTCATGGATCGCGTCGTTGCTGAAGACGGTGCGCCCGTCATGCTGAGTCCATCGATAGCAACACGCATCTTTGTGGCTCTGGAACCAGTCGATATGCGCCAGAACTTCAACGGGCTGTATGCTCGGGTGCAAACCGTGCTGCAACAGGATCCTCTCTCGGGCCACTTTTTTGTGTTCACGAATCGTAGTCGTACGCGGCTTCGGCTATTGGTCTGGGACGGTTCGGGGCTGTGGGTGTGTACCAAGCGTTTGGAAAAAAGCACCTTCGGCTGGCCCACTGGGGAAGGTCCGAGCCGCTGTTTGCGTCCCGAAGAACTGAACCTGCTGATCCATGGCTGGGAAGGGACACCCCGCCCCCAGTGGTACCGGGCGTAAACTACTCTCCACGGTTCCTCTGTACTTCTACTTTTCGCTGGACTCCGGATTTTCCTTCCGGCATACTTCCCTGGTGAACGACGCTTTGCTGGTGCAAGGCCGACAAGTAACGGAGAGCAACCTGCAGGAGATCCGCGAGTTGCTGGCGGCTCATCCGGACTGGAGCCGGCGGCGATTGTCCGAGGCGCTGTGTGAGCAGTGGAATTGGTGTAATGGGGCTGGGCTGCGGAAGGACATGGCGGCACGGACGCTGTTGCTGAAACTGCATCAGCGGGGCTTGATTGCCCTTCCCGCGCGGCGTCAGCTACCGACCAACCGTATGCGCACGCGCGTGCTCGCGCCTCGCGTGTGGGATCAGACACCCTACCGCGGTACTCTCGCAGAACTGGGCCGGGTTGAAATACAGGAAGTCAGCCGTGTGGAGTCCGAGCGGGAGGAGTTGGCCGCCGCGCTGGCGGAGTTTCACTATCTTGGCTCCGGCGGCACGGTAGGAGAGAACTTGCAGTATACCGTTCGCGAGCACCGGGGACGGCTGCTGGCGGGCTTGCTGTTTGGTTCGGCGGCCTGGAAGTGCCGGGAGCGCGATCAATATATTGGCTGGGGCGAGAAAGAACGGCGCGCGAACCTGTCCCGCATCACCAACAATCATAAATTTCTCATTCTGCCCTGGGTGCGTATTTCTCACTTGGGGAGTTATATCTTGGGGAGCGTGTTGCGGCGGCTTTCGGCGGACTGGCAGAACAAGTACGGACACCCGATCGCCTTGGTGGAGACGTTTGTGGAACGTGATCGCTTTCGCGGCACGGTGTATCAGGCGGCCAACTGGCAGAGGGTCGGGGAGACGCAAGGCCGCACGCGGCAGGATCGCTATCACGCGCTGCAGGTCCCCATCAAAGAGATCTACGTGTATCCGCTCCAGAAGCATTTCCGAAAGGTGTTAGTCGATGAACCTGCGTGACGAAATACGGAGACGGTTCGGCGAGCAACCGCCGGGGACAGCGGAGGCCGCGGGGAACCTGGAAGCTGCGTTAGAGGAAGCACGACGTGCCAAAGCGCAACTGGCCGAAGTACAGGCGGAGCTGGCTGAAGCACAGCGGGTAAAATTCCGGATGCTCGAAGAGCAGGGCCAACTGCAAGCGCGGTTGGAGGCCGTGCAAGCTCAGCTGGCCGAGGCCCAAGCCTACTCGCGGAACTGAAACGGCAGCTGTTTGGTTCCAAAGGCGAACCCTTGTCTGTCGAACAAGAAGCGCAGCTGGAACAGTTGGCCGACGATGCTCAGGAACAAGCGAAAAGCCCTGCGCCGGCGAGCCTAGAGGTGCTCGAAGAAGAAGAGCAGGCCAAAAAGGAGAGACGTAAA
>QHYZ01000075.1 GCA_003225295.1 Acidobacteriota bacterium
TAAAGCCGTGCCCGGTCGGAAGACGGACCAGAAAGACAGTGAGTGGATCGCGGATTTGCTGCAGCACGGATTGCTGCGCGGGAGTTTCGTGCCCCCGCAACCAACACGTGAACTTCGCGACCTCACGCGGTATCGCGTGAGTTTGGTACAGGAGATCAACCGGATTGCGAATCGCATTCAGAGAGTACTGGAGGATGCCAACATCAAGTTGGCATCGGTAGCGACCGATGCTTTGGGTGCTTCAGGGAGAGCGATCTTGGAGGCGATGCTTGCTGGGAAGCAAGACGCTGCCCAGCTGGCAGAGATGGCCCAAGGGAAACTGCGGAACAAGATCCCGGAACTGAAATTGGCGCTCGAAGGTCGCGTGACCGAGCATCATCGATTTTTGCTCCGACAGCTCTTCGAGCACCTGCGCTTCACGGAATCGAAGATGCAGCAGATTGAGGAAGAGATCGAGAGGCGCATGTGCCCTTTGAGGATAAGGTCATTCGGCTGTGCACCATTCCTGGAGTCGACCGGGTGACCGCCTGGGGATTGCTGGCGGAGATCGGATTGAACATGGATCAGTTTCCCTCCTCGGCGCACCTCGCTTCCTGGGCCTGTCTGTGTCCAGGGAGCTTTGAGAGCGCCGGGAAACGACTGAGCGGGAAGATGCGCAAGGGCAATGTGTCGCTGCGGCGTTGTTTGTCGCAGGCGGCCTGGGCCATCTCGATGATGAAGAATAACTACCTCTCGGCGCTGTATCGGCGCATTGCTGCTCGGCGGGGAGCCAAGCGTGCGGTCATGGCGGTAGCTCACGCACTGTTAGTTATTGCCTATCACATGCTGAAGCGTAAGGAAGACTACCGAGAACTCGGTGCGGATCACTTTGACCGGATCGACGTGAACCGAATCCGCCGATCCTTGGTCAACCGACTGGAACGTCTGGGCCACAAAGTGACCTTGGAGCCACTCGCTCAGACCGCCTGAATCTATTTTCGTAGGAGTAGTTCGCGCTGATTCTTAGCCCGACTCCTGCTCCCCAGCCCGATTGTCACTGATTTCAGTAAGTGGCCTTTTTCTGCCACTCCTCAGAAAATCTGGGCACTGCTTCAGGCTAATTCCTGCGTCCGGCAGCTTCGGGTCTTCTGCTTTCCCGGCTCCTCCCTTACACCATTGGGTTCGCTCCCATAAAGCAGCCGCTCGCTTTGGCAAGAGATTTCCGAGTAGGATGGTCCGTTTTGGCGAGGCACATCTTTGCGCCTCACTGGCCCCTCCCGGAACGAAGGCCTGTGACGCCGAAGGCGGGGCGTTTAGGACGGGGTGGAGGGAGGGCCAGTGAGGACGATGTACCGTGGTGCGATCTCATGAGGCCCTGGCGCACTTGTGGCTTAAACAAGCAAGCGACTATTCGTAACGTAGAGCGACTATGGGATCGACGCGGGTTGCGTGGCGAGCGGCGATGTAACTCGCAAACAAAACGACCGCTGCTGACAAGACTGACACGCTTGCGTAAGAAATGGCATCAGTCGGAAGCACACCGACCAAGAAATCTGCCATCAAGCGGGAGACAGCGAAAGCAGCAAGAAGTGCGCAGATCACGCCTACGGTCACAATGAGCAAGGCATGCCGCAAAATCATTTTAAGTATACCCAGTGGCGCCCCTAAAGCCAGTCCCGAGCTGGAGCGTCTGGGAAGAAGAGTAGTGCTGCGTGAGAGGAATGTAGAAGTATGGACCGAAGGCTCCGGTAAAATCGTAGTTCCTACTGTTCTTTACGATTCCAATCACTGCAATAGGATGGCTTGGGTCGTTTCCGGTGCTGAAGAGCCTCCCAAGGCACCGACGCCCAACGCGACCGTCAAGATGGCGACGGCTGTGAAGGCAGGGGACTTCCGGAGTTGGCGGAAAGCCAAGCGGCAATCGGAGAGGACGGAGTGGAGCCAATTCCCAATTCGCTCTTCGCGAACCTGCTCTTTCACTTGCTCGATGCCGCCAAGTTCGACGCGTGCGGCGCGTTGTGCTTCGTTCGGGAGCATGCCTGCGCGAAGATTTTCTTCAGTGAGCATTTCAAGGTGGGAGTGAACCTCCTGGCCAAGTCCACCTCCACACGCCGAGAGAGAAAGAGGTTGCGCAGGAAACTTCGGGTCTTCATGAAGAGTGGCATGGGAAGCTCCTATCGATTTTCTGTAGGAGTAATACTGACCCACATATAGAGCGTCAATAGGAAGCAGAGCATGCACTGGACACAAAACCCGCAACTTTTCTCTGGCGCGGCATTTTCACATTTTCCATTCATTTTCCAATTGGGGCTGCTTTGGAGTGTATAAGTGCTGCCGTTCCAGCGACTTAGAATTTACTAGAGGAAGCTTGGGAAGCTTCCGTACTACCATTGTACGACGCCCGCTCTTAGGGTCTTGTTTGTAGTCACCATTGCTGTGCGGTGCGGGAATAACTAGTTTGTGCAAACCCAACCCACAGAACGACCCCCAGCGATAGGTGCACCGGTGCGCTTCCGAGCGCTCTGGGATCAACTAGACTATTTTCGGAGTATGTCGTCGGCCCAGCTCATTGCAGCCATGGCCCGGGGAAACCCGATGGTGGTGATACTTATTACGATCACATGACGAATCTCGGCAGCGGAAATTCCGGCTGTCTTCGCTTGGCGGACTGCGGAGTGCACGGCTCCTTCGGATTGGGCGGCGGCGGCGATTCCTATTTTGACGAGTCGCCGAACGCGGTCATCGAGCGGCCCAGCGCCGTGACATTCATCACCCAGTTTCTGAAATGCCTGCCATATGGGTGCAAAGGATGCAGAAAAGGATTTGACCGTTTTGGGTAAACCTGGTCTCTTCATGAGTGGTCTCCTCGTTTCAGCCTGGCCATTTTCCCGGTGCGGAAGATGTGGATGCTGCTGAAGTATCTTTGCTTCTATCACAAAAACACGCACCGTCGCGTACCCAGCGGTCTCAGAATTTGACCTTAGATGTGCAGACTCTGTGTTTTGCGCACTTGGGCCTTCAGAACTTGCCGGATGAAGTGGCACGCTTGCCGGACTTCAGGAAGCGCTAGAGAACAGTAGACTTGCCTGCCCTTCTTCTCCGTCACGACGACGCCTGCGGAACGGAGCGTGGCCAACTGGACAGAAACATTGGCGAGCGGGACTCCCAGCTCGGCTTGGAGTCCGGATACCGTGTAGGCCTTCTTCCCGAGGAGATCTAGCATGCGCAGCCGGGTAGTATTAGCGAGCGCTTTGCAAATCCGCACTTGCATCTCGCAAATGCGATTCTCGGCCTTCGCTGTTTCAGCGGCTCCAGCGGGCCGGGGCCTCTTGAGTGTTGTTTTTCTTCTCACGTTAAGTACGCGGGTCGGCCGCTCCCGGGCGAGGAAAGCCGCGGCTCCCTGATGTGCGTTCAAACTCGAACCAACCTTGTGGGCCGTCGATTCATTCTCATGCATAACCACCTCCTAGGCAAGATTTCGCGGCGGTCGAATGCCTCACCGAATGGCGCTCATCTGACCTGCAAAGACAAAGATATATCTCACTAACACTCCGCCCACCAGCACAAGCAACGCAGCCGCGACGGCCCAGCCGCGGCTGAAATGTAACTTGTTCGCCGGAGGGGCGAGTGCGGAGAGTTCACTGACAACGGAGACGGAAGCGCCGGCCGGAGAGGGAGTGGCGACACCCATGCGAGGCAATAACTGAACGTGGGTGAGAAACAGCGGCACCACTTCGCGCACTTCGATGGCCCAGGGAAGCACCAGTCCCAAGCCCATGAGAAACACCCAAAACACCATGGTGAACGGCCCCCCCAGCACCAACTTGAGTGATTCGCGCACGGCTTCAACCGAGAGCTCTCCGTGAATGAAATAAGGAACCACAATGAAGAATTCGAGCGTCAGAAAGCAGACATCCAGCAGGTATAGCGAACGAAATTGATACATCTCGAATTTCCTCGAACGCATTGCGAGAACTAAGATTAGCAACGCGCATCCCGAAGACAGTGCTGAGAATAGGAAGAGTTGTGCCACGAGATTTGTGTTCCAGAAGGGACGCGACTGTACCGCTCCGAGAAGTACGCCCGTGTAGATGGCCACCCCTACGCTCACTGGAAGCCCTGCAATCGCCAGCGGACGACGCCAAGGCGCGACATCCACGTTGAGGATTCCGAGAAACCGCAGGCGCCTCGGCAGCCTTCCGAAGAAGTGCTCTCGCCCGTCGCGGGATGTCCACCCGTAGGCGTAGATCAGTGAAATGCCGATGAAGAGCATCAACAGCCAAGAACCGATCGACATCGGACTTTCCCAGCGAAAGTGCAGGAACAGCTTGTAAGCGCGGTACCAGTGCCCTAGGTCAAAGACGAGGAGTGTGCAACCGAGCATTACTGGCCACGAGGCAAGCAGCGCGCCTAAGCGGGCAATATGCTCCTGCGCTGAGTCGTCATCCTTGCGAAACAACTCTGTCAGAGCAGAGACGAAATAGAGTCCGGCTGACAACCCTCCGAGGAACAAGTAACTGACAATCAGATATTGCCATTCGATCGTCTTCATCGCGGTTTCCTCACAGCAGGTAATAGATCTGCGGCCCGGTCCCTGCTTCCCGCTTTTTCAACCGATACTGCCGCTTTTCCAAAATTTGATGGATTTCGCTTGTCGGATCGTTCAAATCGCCGAATATCCGGACCTTTGACGGACAGGTTTCGACGCAAGCTGGAAGCTCCCCGCGATCCAGCCGATGTGCACACAGATCGCATTTCTCGACCACGCCCAGGTCTTCGCGGAAGAAACGTGCATCGTACGGGCAGGCAATCATGCAGTAGCGGCAACCGACGCACTCCGAAGGATTCACAGCGACCACGCCATCCGCACGCTGATAGGAAGCACCTGTCGGACAGACCCGTACGCACGCAGGTGCTTCGCAGTGGTGGCATTGTTCCGGCTCAAACACTTCCATCAACTTTGGCCAGTCGCCGCGGAGTTCCTCGTTGATCCAATTGCGGCTCTTGCCGAGCGGGACGCCGTTCTCGGCCCGGCAAGCGACAACACAAGCCTTGCAGTCGATGCATTTCTTGGCGTCAATTGCCAGCGCATAGCGCTTAGTTCGCATCGCCATCGTGGCACCTCAAACTTTTCTGACCTTTACGAAGGTCTCGTGGAGTGCTGCTCCGCCCGAGACCGTGTCCCAAGCGGTCTCGATGAGTTGCGCGTCGGAGCCACCAGAGTTCGCGAGTCGCAGCCATGGCGAACGCTTCCCGTAGCCGTGCTGCATGAAAACGCAGTCAGTACGAATTTTCGGTGTGACTCGCGCTTTGAGCCGGACACTTCCGACTCCACTTGCTACCTCCACCAGACTCGCATCAGTGATTCCTAGCGAATCCGCAGGCTTCGGATGAATCCACAGGGCGTTTTCGGGTGAGAATGAGTTCAGCCACGGGTTGTTACTGGTGCTCGCGTGCGTGAAAAAGGCGTGACGGCCCAGCACCAGTCGGAATTTCCCCTCGGGAACTTGCGACGGCTGGTGGTAGACCGGAAGCGGATCGTACCCCGCTTCGCGCAACCGCTCTGAAAGGAGCTCGATTTTCCCTGATTTAGTGACAAAGCGGTGGTCGGGGCTCAAGGTTGACCCGTACTTGGGATACTGCGGCGGCGAGTAGACGCCATGCTTCTTCATGTAATCCAGCGGCAAATCCATGGGTAAAGGCTTCACCTGCTCCGCGATCCACTGCTCCATGGTGTAATCGAAATACTGAGAGAGGTTCAGCCGTTTCGCGAGGCCTTGCACGATTTCGAAGGCCGGCTTCGTGTCATGGAGAGGTTTCACGACAGGCTGCCGGTAGAGAACCACGGGACGAATTCCGCCCAGCATCTCGACAGGGTCGAGCCGCTCAAGATACGTCGACTCGGGTAAAATCACGTCGGCATACCAGGCTGTATCGCTCATCTGGATGTCTATGACGCCGACGAAATCCATCTGGCGGAGCATCTGTAGAGTCTTTTCCTGCTCCGGGATCGCGCTCATTGGATCTTGCTTGTAGATCATCCAAGCCTTCACCGGATAGGGCTGCCCCGCCAGAACGTTCTCGCGTAACTTCAGATAGACACCGTCGCCTTTCGCGGCGAGCGGGAAATTCTTGTCGAGTTCGTCCACGCGAGGCGCGACCGGGTCATCCCACGGCAGGAACATCAATTCGCCGAGTTCCACCTTTGCGTTGGGAACCATGCCGCCCTGACGATCCCAGTTACCCACAATGGCGTTCAGAATGGCTTGTCCACGGCGCATGGAAAAATCATCACGAGACCATGAAGAACGTCTGCCTGCGTAGTAAATCGCCCTGGGCGCAGCGTCTGAGAATTCGCGCGCGATGCGGAAAATGTCCTTCGCTGGGATTTGCGTTTCTTCTGCGGCCCAGTCCGGGGTGTACTGCTTCACGTGCTCCGCAAGCTGCTCGAAGCCGCTGCAGTAAGTGGATACGAACTCTTTGTTGTAACGGTTTTCGCTGATAATGACGTTGAGCATCGCTAGGATGAACGCTAGGTCGGTGCCCGGTTTGATCGGATACCATTCATCCGCCTTGGCCGCCGTCTTCGTGAACCGCGGATCGAGATAAATCAACCGAGCTTTTCGTTCCGTCGTCGAATCGATGAGATCCATGGTGTCGGGCGTGATGAAGGATTCGAGCCGGTTCGCGCCGGACATAATGATGTAGCGTGCATTTTGTACATCGAAAGAAGGCACGGTACCAAACGTCACCGAATAGGCCAAATTCACGGAAGCAAGACACAGAGTGGGATGCCGTACGCTGTTCGGTGAGCCGAACGCCTGGCTAAGATTTCGAAAGAAAACTTCCTGAAAACTTGCACTGGAAGACCAAAGGGTACCCTGCGGCCCGTACTTTTCCTTAATGGCCGAGAGCTTCTGGGCGGCAAAGTCGAGCGCTTCGTCCCAACCCACTACTTTCCACTTGCCCTCGCCTCGCTCGCCGGTGCGAATCATCGGATGCTTGATTCGCGCCGTGTCATAGAGTTGTTGAATGCCGGCATTTCCACGAGCGCACAGCATTCCCTTGGACTTCGGATTCTCCGGGTTGGGATTCAGCTTCTTGAGCACGCCCTTCTCCACTATGGCAATCATGGAGCATTTGTTTACGCACATGTCGCAGGTGGTAGGAATTTCCAATCGTGGCACTACATCCTTGGCGGCTTTCTGCTGTTGGAGGGGCACTCGGCACGCTTCGGTCTGCAGCAGCGCTGCTCCGACCGCCCCTCCCGTCGCCATTTTTAGGAATCCTCGCCGATTCATGATGCCCCTCGCTCTCTGAGTTCAGAGTTGCCGAGCCTCACTTCCCACAGGTTTCCGGTTGCGGAGAATCCACCGCGTGGTTGTAAAGAAATGTGAGAGCATCGTTCAATTGCTCGGGTGTCATGTACTTTGTCAGTGGCTCTGTTCCCTTCATGTGCTTCCCTTTCGCGAAGTAGGATTGCCACTGAGCCTGAGTCTTGTTCAACGGCGTGACCTCTCCTCCCTTCTCACCCTTGATGTGGCAAGACTTGCAGGTTTGCTTGAAGTAGAATTTCCCCTTCGCTTCATTTCCCTTCTGCCCCGCGCGGCTCGTGCTCAAGGGCACGAGAGCCAGTAATCCGGCAAACACCAACGAAGCGACTGCGAGTACTCCCAAGTTTTTCCCAAGCTTTCTGAAACTTTTCATGGCGTCCTCCTTGCATTCTGAGTTGGGTGAGAGGCCGACGTCCTGCCAGCCTCTCAGCCTCAATTAGTTGTTAGAACCGGGCGATGATGCCCAGTGAGAACATGTATGCGTTGTCGTAAGTCGGGAAGCCGAGGATTGGCAGTGAGCCAAGCGGCTTCGGCGCGCCAACGTGCCACCCGGAGCCAGAGTACGCGTACATGTACTTGATGAAGTCCGCTTTGAAGATGAAGCGTTCGCTAATCCGGTGCGTGAGATAAGATTCATACGCTTCTCCTCGCGTATTCGTCTTCGGTGCGATGATGTCGTCTTCGGCTTGCGCGAAGTTGAACCAATATTTGCTGCCGTGGTTGAACTCAAAGCCGATCTTCGTCCGTTCGTCGTTTCCAAACTTGTACCGCAAGCCGGCCAACACCATAAAGCCGTTGCGATCCACGGGGACTTCAAACGGATCGGACATCAACCCGCCGAAGGGAGTGGTTTCGCCGTTCGGGCGCGTCCCGGAATAATTGGCGCTGCCATAGAGATCGAACGACCGCAGCGAACGCGTCATATTCACTCCGAACAAATTGATGCCGCCGAGATTCGCCGACGGTGTATAGCGCATGATGACCGGTGCGTTGATGACATCGCCGGTCAGCGGGTTCCTCGAAAGAACGAGCAGCCCGTTGAAACCATCGGTCACGTTGAAGGCATGCGCATAGGTGGCTTGGAACAGGGTCTTCTCGGTAGACCAGAGATCCAGATTCGCGCCGACAAAATGCGTGTCCTTCAGCCGGTCTTGAGGCATCTTCATCAGGTTGCCGTTTCCGAAACCAGACTGGTACCCGATGCCGTAGCAAAGCCGCCAGATCATGTGATCGCTCAGGTTGTAACCGAGGGTGATACCGTCGAATTGATAATCGATCAATGAGCCAGAGGGAGTTCCGCCGCGAAGTTCATCCTGCCGATAGTTCATCGGCGGACCATATGTGGAGGGTCGGCGGCCGATCGAAAGATAAAACTTCGAATCGGCGATCCTGTTCCAACTGAAGTACGCGCGTTCGACGCGAACCTGGTCGGAGTTCGGCACGCCGGTAGTTGTACCGTCCATATTGAAGGTATTCGGCTGACCGTTGAACACTTGAACTCCAGTGGAATCACCAAACGCTTTATACATGCTCAGTCGTGCGCTGAAGCTGACGTTGTCAGATACGCGCCCGCCGAAATCGAGACGCAGACGATTTGTGAGCAAGTCTGGCGTGTTGGCTTGGTATCCAGGCACAAACGTGGAAGGCATCAGCAAACCGAACAGTTGTTGCTGCATTTGCGGAGAGAAGCTGCCCATCGCCTGTTTCAGCTGGGCAAAAGTGAGATTGTTCGTGAATTGCTGGTAGTCCGCATAGTGCGCGGAAATCGTGTTGTTGATTTCATCCACGCTCGACGGCATTCGCCCTAGAATGGGAAACGCAAAAAGCGTTTTCACAACCAGGTTTTGCAGTTGCATACCATCGAAGTGCGCTGGAACATGCCCGACGATAGTGTGGGCCTCGAAACGGTAATCGCCGGAGAAATTCAGGCGGTCAAGCGCACCCTTCACTTCGGTCTTCGAAACGCGAGTGTCCAATTCTTCGACCTTCGCTTCGAGTTCCTTTGACGACGAGCTCTCCTGCTTTGGCGCTTGCTGCTGCGCTTGTTGCTCGGCCTGCCGTTGTTTTTCTTGCGCTTCTAGCCGCTTCTCGAGTTCAGCGAGCGTCTTCTTGAGCTGCTCGATCTCTTGCCGCACGGCGGCCGCGTCACCCCTTGCTGGCGCCGTTGTGGGGGGATTGCCGGCAGGAGTTTCCGTTGCTGGGGATTGTGCCCAGCCCGAAACTCCGGCCAGGAGTAAACAGATTGTGAGAATTAAAGACTTGGCCATGTCTATGACCTCCGTAATTGGCTTGCGTGCGTCTGTGAATCGGACCCCATGAAAAAGGCCCCTCATTTCTACGAACGAGTCTGCGGGGACTGGTGCTGAAGCCGCAGTGACTATGGATACTGTTGCGAGTGACGGCCGTCACACAGTTATATAGTTATAGATTCTTATAAGTATGCGACCGTCGAACTATAACGAATATGATCGTTACAAGGCCACAAAACGCCCGCCGGTGAGAAAATGGCTAGGTCATACAGTCCGTAGCCTCCCACTCAGTGAGGGGCTAATGAATTCTGAGGCCCTAGCTGACGTGCTACAGTTGACCCCGTGCGACCCGAAATCGAGCAGGTGCTGCAACTGATCCAGCGCAAGGACTCTAAGTCTTTGGAAGAAGCGTTGGTGTTGTTACAGAAAACAGTTTTTTCTTTCAGCATGAAGGTGTGTGGGCAGCGGCAAGATGCCGAAGACACCATGCAGGAAGTGCTTCTCAAATCCGTTCCCAACCTGCCAAAGTTCGACAACCCCAAGGCTCTGATGGTGTGGCTTTATAAAGTCGCCAAGAACCGCTGTCTGATGAGCAGACGCAAGAGCAAATTTGCTCCCAAGCAAGATCTATCCCTCGAACAATTGATGCCCGACCGTCAGGAATTGCAGAAGTTGTCGGGCGGCCCCGACGGAACGCCAGAGACCTCTTTGTTGCATCGCGAGAATGCGAAGCGTCTTCGAGAAGCCGTGCAGAAACTACCGCCCGACTATCGCCTCATTTTGGTGCTGCACGATATGGAGGAACTGTCCGACGGAGACGTTGCCGAAATCGCAGGCCTCCGGCTAGGGACAATCCGCGTGCGGCTGCACCGGGCGCGACTCTTCGTACGAAAGGAACTAGCGAAGCAAGATCGGCATCGCATGCGCCGCGAACCGGCGAAACCCTCCGGAGAAATACACCTCTCCTCCCAGCCGCGCCAACGGCGCTGCAAGGAAATGTTCGCTGAACTCTCAAACTATCTGGATGACGAGCTGGATGATTCCCTTTGTGAAGAGCTTGAAAAGCACATGGACAGCTGCGAGCCCTGCAAAGCCTTCCTATCAAGCCTCGAGAAATCGATCCATTTGTGCCGAATAGCACCAAATGAGTCGCCCGACCCGCGTATCGCTGCGAGACTCAGACGCGAATTGTTATCCGAGTACCAGGGGCTAATGGCGGACGTCACTAAGCGCGACGCAATCAACATAAAGCGGATCTAGGCTTCCTCCAGGCAATCCGAATCCAAGCCGCATTTTCCTGTAACAAATTCTACTTCCTTGCATTTATTGGTGTGGCCCCGATCTACCGGGGGCTTATGAGAGGCACGAATGGTCACGGCTAAGGTCCTGCTAACTCAACCATTTAAGGCGGAACGGCAGTTCGCCGCGACGACCGGCAGCGAACACCACATGTTGCTCGATAACGCGGCCGGAGGCACCGGTCCCAAGCCCATCGAGCTAGTCGCGGTGGGGTTGGCCGGCTGCACAGCATTCGATGTCATCACCGTTCTCCGGCAGAAGTTCCACCAGAAGGTGACAGGCTATGAAGTGCAAGTGGAAGCCGACCAGGCGGAACGCCCGCCGCAAGTGTTTACCTCGGTCCGCATCCACCATGTGGTCATCGGTCTCGAAATAGACGCAGCTGCAATCGAGGAAGCTATCCGGCTTTCTGAGGAAAAGTATTGCTCGGTGGGAGCGATGGTGAGGCAAACGGCTAGTCTGCACACCACCTACGAGATCGTCGAAGAGAAAACGCAGTGGCTCACGCCGACTCCAGCAACTGTACAAGGGTGAAAACTGTCCATGAGCATGCGCGGGCGACAGGCCGGTGAAAAGAGTCAAAGAAAGCAAAAGACTCTTGTGCGATCAGAAGGCGTATCTCGTTTTGTAGGGAACAGCTTGTTGATCTTCCTTCTTGTTTTGTCGATTCCGGGTTTGCTCTGCGCACAACAAACACAACAGCCCTCACCGATGACTCTCCAAGAGGCGGTCAACATCGCGCTAGAAAAGAACCCGGAGCGCAAAGCGGCGCTCGCTGACACAAGGGCCGCTTCAGCTGATGTTAGGGAAGCTCGGTCCTTTCTCCTGCCACGCGTCGCTTTTTCCGAGACGGCTACCGGTGGGAACGACCCTGTGCACGTATTTGGCAGCAAATTGAGACAGCAGCGGTTCACGACGGCAGACTTCGCGCTGAACTTCCTGAATACGCCAACGCCGTTCGGCAACTTCGCGACACGCTTTGGCGGTACCTGGAATCTCTTTGATTCCTTCGGGAGCTGGCGCGCGGTCAATCGCGCGGAGCGCGTGAAGGACGCCGCCGGGCATCAGCTTGAACGCACAGACCAGGAAATCATCTTTCACGTTGTGGACTCCTTCTACGGTGCGTTGCTCGCGAAGAAACAACTGGAGATCGCCGAGGCAAGCATGAAGACCGCACAGGCCATCCAGAACAGAAGCAAGGATCGCTTCGAAAGCGGTGTGGTCGTGGAATCCGATTTACTGAGCGCCCAAGTACGACTCGCGATCCGCAAGCAGGAATTCATTCGCGCCCAAAATTACCTGGCGCTGGCGCGGGCACAATTGGGCACCTCGATTGGGATCTCCACGGAGAAAGATTTCGAACCAGGCGAGGCGCTCGAAGAAAGAAATCTCCCTGCAATGACTCTGGAAGAAGCGGAGAAAAAAGCAGTAGAACTCCGCCCGGATCTGAAACGCATTCGCTCGGAGGAGGCGGCGCAGCAACACAGCGTATCGGTCGCGAAGTCTTCCTTCGGGCCACGAGTGAACGCGTTTGCGGGGTGGGAGGCCGACAACCCGACGTTTCTTGCAGGAGGCGGGGGGAATAACTGGCTAGCGGGAATCGAGGTCAAAGTCGATCTTTTCGACGGCGGAGCCAAGAAGGCAAGGCTTTCCCGAGAGCGAGCAATGCAGGAAAAAGTTGCGGCTGCGAAGGAAATGGCCACCGATGCGACGCGGCTCGAAGTCCGTCGCGCCTACTATGAGCTGGACTCCGCGCGTCAGCAGGTGGAAGTCGCTCGCGCAACGATTGCCGCATCTCAAGAAAGTCTGCGGATCAATCAGAACCGCTACGACTCCGGACTATCGACGATTACCGATTTGCTCGCGGCGGAAGAAACGGCCCGGCGCACGCAAGCCGAATATTGGGAAGCCGTCTATCGCTATCACACCGGCTACGCGAACCTCGAACTGGCCAGTGGAACTTTGAATCCTCAGTCTCCTTTGGTGACGCAATGAATCGCAGAAATCAAAGACTCACACTTCCAATTATCTTGTGTTTGGTCGCAAGCGGCGGGCTATCCAGTTGTTCGAACGAGCGCCACACTCCGGCTGCGGCGCCAGAAACGGTGGGCAACGTTTCCGTGATTGTCGCGCAAACGGCAACCGCACCCGACTGGCTGGAAGCCGTCGGAACGGTGCGCGCCGCGCATACGAGCCAGGTTGCCAGTCAGATGATGAGCGACATCGTCGAGATCTGTGCGCGTGAAGGCGACCGCGTGCAAAGCGGTCAGGTGCTTGCGGTTCTCAATGACGCGCAGCCTCGCTCCGGAACGGATCAAGCCACTGCTGCCCTGAATGTGGCGGAAAAAGAAGTCTCGGCCGCCGATTCGGACTTTGCTCTCGCCGAAGCAACACTGAAGCGCTACCAACAACTGTACGAGAAGAAATCGGTCAGTCCACAGGAATTTGACGAGATCAAAGGGCGCTACCAGTCGGCCGAAGCTCGCCGCGATATGGCGCGTGCCGGGCAAGCACAAGCAAATGCAGGTCTAATGCAGGCTCGGACTTCGCTTGGATATACGCGCATACACGCGCCGTTTGCCGGGTTAGTGACGGAAAAAAAGGCCGATGCGGGCACATTGGCCTCTCCCGGCATGCCCATGTTCACCATTGAAGATACGCGAAGCTACCGGCTGGAAGTGGCCGTCGATGAAAGCGACCTCCGCCTTGTCCAAGTTGGGCAGATCAGTCCAGTGACGATTGACGCGCTAGGGAATGTCCCACTGTTCGGTAAAGTCGTTCAAATCGTTCCGGCAGCCGATCCGGCCAGCCGCAGCTTCCTCGTGAAAGTTGCATTGCCCGCTGATGGGCGTCTCCGGTCTGGGCTCTTCGGGAGAGCCCGATTCCCACGCGGTGAGCGGCCGACGCTGCTCGTTCCACGCACCTCGTTAGTGGAGCGCGGCCAACTCCAGGGAGTTTACGTGCTCGACGCAAACCAAATCGCGGGATTGCGTTACGTCACGATTGGCAAGAGTGCAGGAGAACAGATTGAAGTTCTCTCCGGACTACAAGGCGGCGAAAAGCTAGTTGCGGTAGCGGGAGATCGCGACCTGAGTGGCAAACGAATCGCAATACGGCCATGAGCGACACGTCTCCCAAACCGGGCAACTCCACTCACGTCCTGCGACTGGCGGGCCAGATTGCGCACCTCTTCATTCAGTCCAAGCTGACACCGCTGGTCATCGTTGGGGCTCTCCTTCTGGGAACATTCAGCATCCTGCGGACGCCGCGCGAGGAAGAACCGCAGATTGTCGTCCCCATGCTGGACGTCTTCGTCCAGATGCCGGGGGCGTCAGCAGAAGAAGTAACGCAACGTGCCACCGTGCCCATGGAAAAGCTAATCCGTGAAATACCGGGAGTCGAGTATATCTACTCGATCAGCCACCCCGGCCTGAGCATGGTGATCGTGCGCTTTTATGTGGGCACAAAAGAAGAAGATGCGATCGTCAAGACCTATAACAAACTGTATTCGAACTTCGACCGCATCCCCCAAGGAGTCTCGCAGCCGATCATCAAGGCGCGTTCAATAGACGATGTTCCGATTCTGGCTCTGACGCTCTGGGGCAAGAACTACGACGCCTACCAACTGCGGCGCATCGCGGGAGAACTGGAGCATTCACTCAAACAACTGGATGACGTTTCCGAAACAACGATCATCGGCGGGCAGCCCCGAAAATTGCGCGTCGTCTTGAATACCCAACGGCTCGCAGCTTACGGACTGACTCCTGGTTCCGTTGTCATGCAACTCGGAGCCGCGAATACGCGGAGTCAAGCGGGGAGTTTTGCGCGTGGCAACGAGGAGTTTCAGGTCGAAGCTGGCAACTTCTTTACGCTCCCGGAAGAACTGCAACAAGTCGTCGTGGGCGTTCATGTTGGGCGGCCCATATACCTGCGGGATGTGGCGGAAAAGATCCTAGACGGCCCAGCGGAACCGGACAGGCACGTCCTGTTCGCCAACGCCAAAGGAACTACTGGAAGCACGGCGAATGCAGAGTACCCAGCCGTAACGATTACCCTGGCCAAGCGCAAGGGCGCGAACGCCACGCTCATTTCTGAGAACGCTCTGCAAAAGATTGACTCTCTTCGAGGCAACACGCTGCCAAACGATTTGAATATCACCGTCACGCGCAACTATGGGGAAACGGCAAAGGACAAATCGGACGAACTCCTCAAGCATCTCTTCCTCGCCACGCTTTCCGTCACACTACTGATAGCACTGGCATTGGGCTGGCGCGAATCAGGCGTCGTGCTTCTGGCCATTCCCGTAACCCTCGCACTGACTCTCGCTATCTTCTACTTGCTCGGGTACACGCTCAACCGCGTGACGCTTTTCGCACTGATCTTTTCGATTGGCATCTTGGTGGATGACGCCATCGTCGTGGTCGAGAACATCGTTCGCCATTTCCGGCTGCCCGAAAATCGTGGCCGCTCACTTGCTGACGTTGCAGTTGAAGCCGTGGACGAAGTTGGTAACCCAACGATTCTGGCCAGCTTCGCAGTGATTGCGGCCATTCTCCCGATGGCCTTCGTGCGCGGCCTGATGGGGCCGTACATGCGGCCGATTCCAGTGGGCGCTTCAGCGGCGATGATGTTTTCCTTGATCGTTGCTTTCGTGGTTTCACCCTGGGCCGCTCTGCGCCTGCTGCATCATTACGCCGATCGTCCCAAGTCCGGGCATGAGGCCGAAGGCTGGACGACGCGGCTCTATCGCCGCTTGATGAATCCACTGATTCAGAATTCAGGACGGAGGTGGTTCTTCCTCAATGGTGTGGTGCTGCTGCTGCTGGCAGCGGTGGCGTTCATTCCGCTCAAGTGGGTGCAGGTCAAGATGCTCCCCTTCGACAACAAGAGCGAATTTCAGGTGATCATAGACATGCCCGATGGAACCCCACTGGAGCAGACGACACATGTAGCCCAGGCTTTGGGGAGCTACTTGGGTGAGCAACCGGAGGTCATCAATTACCAGATCTACGCAGGAACCTCGGGACCCTACAACTTCAACGGGCTCGTGCGACGTTATTTCTTGCGGCGTCAACCGAACCAAGCTGATATCCAGGTGAATCTTCTCTCTCGACATGACCGCAAAGCACAGAGCCGCGAAATCGCGCGCAGATTACGACCCGAGTTGGACAAAATTGCCGTGCCATTTGGCGCGCGCATCAAAGTCGCCGAGGTTCCACCGGGTCCGCCAGTGCTGCAAACTCTCGTTGCTGAGGTGTATGGGCCGGACTACAAAGGTCAGACGGAACTGGCGGCAAAGATAAAGAAGATTTTCCAAGAGACTCCCGGTGTAGTGGACGTCGATTGGTACGTCGAAGATCCGCAGAACAAGTACGACATGAAAGTGGATCTCGACAAGGCTGCGCTGCAAGGCGTTTCAGCAGCCGAGGTTACCCGAACGGTCCAGATAGGCCTGAGCGGGGCCTCAGCGGGGCTGCTGCACGATCCCGCATCGCGAGAAGATGTCCTTATCGAAGTGCGCTTGTCTCGACCAGATCGTTCCGGCATCGAGGATCTTGAAAACCTGAAGTTACCTGGACCCTCGGGCGCACAGGTTTCCCTTCGCGAGGTTACCAACATACGGGAGACCGCGATTGATCAAAGCGTTTATCACAAGAACTTGCGACCCGTCGTGTATGTTACCGGGGACGTTGCCGGAATCGTGGAGAGTCCTGTGTACGCGATCGTTCAGATGAACGAGTCAATCAATAAACTCCAACTGCCAAACGGCGGCCACGTAAAGCTCTATTCGGGCACCATCCTTCCGGAAAGCACAAGCCATTACGCCATGAAATGGGACGGTGAGTGGCACATCACGGTCGAGGTATTTCGTGACCTTGGTCTGGCCTTCGCGGCCGTTCTGGTGCTGATTTACGTCCTAGTGGTCGGTTGGTTCAAGTCGTTCAAGACACCTCTCGTGATCATGGCCCCGATTCCGCTAACGCTCGTCGGCATCTTGCCAGCTCATGCGCTGATGGGGGCATTTTTCACCGCGACTTCGATGATTGGTTTCATCGCTGGCGCGGGAATCATCGTTCGAAACTCAATCATTCTTGTGGATTTCATCGAGCTACGCCGGTCGCACGGAATGTCTCTGGAACAAGCCGTGGTCGACGCAGGAGCAGTTCGTTTCCGTCCCATGCTGCTAACGGCCGCGGCTGTCGTTGTCGGTGCGAGCGTGATTCTGTTTGATCCGATCTTCCAGGGACTGGCGATTTCACTGATGGCCGGGGAGGTCGCCTCGACGGTGCTCTCTCGAATGACTGTTCCGGTTCTTTATTACCTGAGTGAACGCGGCGGCGCAAGAGCTTCGCCACCCGTTGGCGAGGATCTCGTGCCTGCAGCAGATTGAAAAAGGAGGCAATACCATGACCCTAGAACGTTACCTTAGACTGATTGCGGGTGCTTTTGTCCTTGTTTCCCTGGCTTTGGGATACTGGGTAAGCCCCTACTGGTTTCTCTTCACAGCTCTCGTAGGCTTGAACCTGTTTCAATCGGCCTTTACGAATTGGTGTCCAATGATGACATTTCTTCGCAAAGCAGGGGTCAAGGCATAGGCTTAACTGACAAGAGCAAGTCGTCCTCTGGATTCACGAACCTGTGTTCGGTAATGAGCACTCTGAGGGGCCAAGTCGAGCATGAAGACTGTCTTGCAAGTGGAGTTCTCTCCGAGCCTGCTGTCGGAGAGAGCGGCCTCCTAGAGCGCAATGGGTATCGGGTAATTCCCGCTCTCGGCTCCTCGGATGCGCGAAGCCTTGGGGTTCTAGCCCTTCCAATTGGAGTCGTAGTCATTGGGCATGGTTCGCCGTGGTTGGAACGCGATGGTTTGGTCGCACATTTCGGGGAAGTTTTGTCGGGAGTCCCGATCGTCGCGCTACTCCGTTCCAGTGACGATCCATTCACAGAGGCCGACCTCAATTGCAGAGCGGATAATCCGCCGCTCTGGGAAAGAACGGTTGCGCAGGCCCTCGGAAGAAGTGACCGACTTCATTGATTTCTATGCAGCTGCTTGGAAGGCAGGTGTTCTAGCAGATGCGCCCAAGGACGGTGGGCTTTCGACCGACGGCCCGTTCTCCAACCGGCTTAGCTCAGTCGTCAAGTCGCTTTCTGTCAAGTTTTTTTTGCCTGGCGCTCAATCGAGTAGGCTAGGGTCCGTTCCATTTTCCATCATTTTCCAATTGCCAGGAATCTTGCTTTAGTTAAGTGCCGCCAGTTCAGCGAGTTAAGGTTTGCTAGAGGAAGCTTGGGAAGCTTCTATACTGCCATTGTACGACGCCCGCTCTACTGCATTAGATTGTACTCAGTCGTGCAATACAGAAGATGCAACATGTTACGCTGCTGTCCCCTTCTCCTACGTATAATGATAATTGTCCTCTCCAACATTCAAATTGGCTTCGCTCTACAGGTCCTTGTCTCGATAGGTGTCCTTTCCACCCATCACGGTCAGGAGTACTTTTGTTTTGAGAATATCTGCATGGTCCGCGGTAAGAATGTCCTTGGACAGCACAACGAAGTCCGCCAACTTTCCCGGCGTCAGTGAACCTCGTACGTCCTCGTCAAAACTAGCGTACGCTCCGTCACGCGTGAAATGCCTTAGAGCGGCTTCCACTGAAATGCGTCCCGCTGGGTACCAGCCACCCGCGGGCGTGCCTTCCGGGGTCATGCGTGTCACTGCGCAATAAATCGCTGGCAACGGAGCAAACGAGAAGACCCCCCAGTCACTGCCAAACGCTTGCACTACCCCTGCGTCGTCAAAATCCTTGAAGGAATCCGCGTGTGAAGCTCGCGCCGGACCAAGCAGTACCGCAAAATTCTTCAATACCGTGGCGTCCGGATTGGCGAACATGGCCTGCGTCGACGCAATAACACCAAGCTGTTTGAAGCGCGGCAGATCGGAAAGCAATGGAACTTCCGCGTGCTCCACGCGATGCCGCCTCCCCGTCGTCCCGTTCGTCTTAGCCGCATACTCAAACGCATTCAATGCCATGTTGATGGCCTTGTCTCCGATCGCGTGCAATAGGACCTGAAATCCTTCTTTGTCGTAGAGAGCTACGGTCCTGTTCAAGTCGTCCTGATCCCAGAAAGGGATTC
The DNA here is from genome assembly GCA_003225295.1 of Acidobacteriota bacterium. GTDB lineage: Bacteria > Acidobacteriota > Terriglobia > Acidiferrales > UBA7541 > Acidiferrum. The sequence goes on from QHYZ01000075.1 coordinate 18,992, forward strand.
CGGTGCCACCGCCCACATACGGCTCAAACATCGCCGCCGTCCTTGCGTCCACCGTTCCGTCAAGAACTCCTTTGATGGCTCCAAACTTCAGCATTGGCCCCTTAAAGGTCTCTCGGAGTCTTCTGTATTTGGCCAAGTCGGCCTCGGTCAAAGCCGTTTCCAGTTTGTGATTTCTGGGAGCTCCTCCATCTTTGGGCAAAATGAGAGGAGCAAAACGAAATCGCAGCTTCAAAGCCCCCTCACTGAAAGCCCGCTCGTAGACGCCAAACGTGCGAAGGCTTGTAACCGCGTCTTGCACGGACGTCAGACCGGCTTCTGCTGCTTCATTCATGTGCTGCATCAAGGCTTGATAGCGGTCATCGGCTGATTCAGGGGGGATATGGCTGCCAATAAGTCTTTGCGCAGCTTCTTTGAATTCGCCCGTGGGTTCGCCGTTCGCGTTCTTCATAAGATGTCCGTTCGGCGGGTCTGATGTGGCGCGAGTAATTCCGGCGATTTCCAGGGCCTTGGAGTTGGCAAGGCCCATGTGCCCGTCGCGTTCACTCACGTACACGGGACGATCGGAAATCACTTCATCGATGTATTTCTTGTCAACCGTTTCGTTTGGAAAGGCCGAGTAACCCCAGCCATGCCCCGTGATCCAGGGAAGCTTGGGATGAGCTTTGGCAAAATCAGCGAGGCGCTGCTGAAACTCCTTCAGCGTCTCTGTCCCGTGCAGGTCCACTTCATTAACGGACTGCCCCGGAAAATGGAGATGGGAATCCTGAAATCCAGGAACAACCAGGCGACCCTGCAAATCGATGACTGCTGTGTCCGCTGTTGTGGCGAGCGCATGTACTTCCTCATTCGAACCGACGGCCATGATCTTGTCGCCGCTTATGGCTAGGGCTTGTGCTTGCGGCCTGGCGTCGTCTGCGGTCCATATTTTGCCATTCACGAAGATACGATCGGCATGCTGGCGAGCTGTCTGCGCCGAAGCACCAACAATTGCGGACCCCAAGACAAGAAACAAACCGAGCAATCTATTGCCCATGCATTCCCCCTTTAGAACTGCGACACCACACTTCCGACACCCGCTCAGACCGCTCTGGCGGGCGTTCTGCGTGGCGCCCTAGTGGAAAGCGGCGCCCAGCGTGTCAATCAGCAGCCGGATCGCGGTCTGCTCGGTACGTGTGCTGCCATCGCGCATCGGATTTACTTCCACAATATCCATCCCCACCAAACGTCCTTTCGACGTCACGCCCTTCAGCAGCCCGTCTATCTCGGAGAAGTTGAGGCCGTCCGGTTCTAGAGTTCCAGTGCCTGGTGCAAGCGTGGGATCCATCACATCCACATCAAGCGTGATGTAAATGTTTCCGCTGTCCGGAATCTGTGAAAGGACCCACTCGACTCCTTTGCGATGAATTTGCTCTCCCGTGATGATCGTGGTGTGATCCTTGCGAGCATTCCCCATCGCTTCCTCATCGTTGGCTAGCCCCCGTTGCCCAAGTTGAATCACCTTTTTCACATTCGGAAGCCCTACCGCCCGGTTTACCCAAGACGCGTGATCGAGATTTCCGGGCGCTCCGTTCCATGTATCGAGGTGGGCATCAAAGTGGATGACGGTAACCGGGATGTTGACGGCGCGTAGTATCGGGAAGGTGATGCTGTGATCTCCCCCCAATACAATCGGAAAGGCTCCCTTGGAACGAATCTTCCGTACCATTTCGGTGATCTTGTCGCCCGTCTGCGATGGAACGGTAGGCATTATGGGCACGTCGCCGACGTCCACCCAGTGTTTGCCTTTGAGAACCGTGCTGTCCCGGTCGATGTAGTAGAAGCCTTCAGTGAGATCGTGATTGTATTCTTGAGAACTCTCGCGCATGCCGCGGGGACCGTACCGCTCACCCGGCCAGCCCCAGGTTCCTTCGTCGAAGGGAACGCCGAGAACCGCGAAATCCGCATGCACGTCGTCCAGATTCGCAACGTAGGGCGCCCCCAGAAACGTGCGGACACCCACAAACGTCGGCACTGCTTGGCAGAACGCTGCTGGCGTACAAAAACACACTAGCACCACCAGCGCCACTACTGTTCTGGGCATATGTTTCGGCCTCCGGTTCACATCCACGGTCTTCCCTTGCCACAACACCCGGCCCCGACAAGCGTTTGGTCTTATTCAACTCATACGGTTCACAGGTCCCCCTGGGCGGAAATCTCACGCACGGCACGGTAGGCCTGGTCGATGGCAATGTTGGTGTAAGCGTGGCCGTCGGCATCCGAATTGGCGATCTTGATTCGGCCAAACGGTTTTCGCCCGATCACACAGGGACGTTCAGAATCTGGTCGGTCAAGCGGTTCAAACAGAGGGTTGTATTCGTAAGCGTATCCGTGTGGCCAGCGGTTCACGGTGATGGCTTGAATGTCCCGCGCAGGATCGAAATCGGTGGTCACAAGCATTCGCGCGAGCTGATCACGGATATTACGTTCAAAGGTCTCGAACGTAGTGGCCAGGAGGTCGGCGCGTCCGGCTCGGTATTGGTCCTTACAATCCAAGCCAGGACGGCAGGGCGTTCGCATCAAATGGAGAAGGCAGGATTCCTCCGGCGAGCTGGGAAACTTGTAATCTCCGATGGAAACGGGAAAATCGAGAGAAAAGGAGGAGAAATAGCCGCCGGGGCAATAGATGTTGTTCAGGCCCAGTTTGTGAAAGGGCTTCCAATTTCGAATCTGCACGTTGGTATAGACGAGGGGAATCTTCACCGCATAGGCAAGCGCTTCCTTCTGTTTATCGGACATTTCGGGGCATAGATACGGAATCACCATGTTGTAGCAAGCAAGGATGCATTGCGCCGCTCGGGCCTTGAGTGCCTTGCCGCCGCGGACGTAGGTGACCTCCACCTCCGTCGCGGTTGCTCGATCACCGACGTGGGCGGCGCGAATTGCCGTGCTATTCAATCGGATACGAACGGGAGAAGCGGGATCGTCGAGTATCGCGTAATTCATTTTCGCGGTGACGATATCCTCCATCGTTCTTCCCGGAGCGGAGCCTGGTACGAGCGTGCGAACCAGGAGCCGCGCGATCGAGGCGTTACCGTCAGGAAAGTGGAAGATGTACGGCTCGCGCTCTCCACGTTCTCGAGGCGGAGCGGGCATGCCCTTGAAGCCCGGGTAACCCATCCCTCTGCAGTTGTCCGCGGAAACGGCGTCAATCCCTACGCCGTAGAGCCCGTGCGGCGCGGACTGAAAGACCTTAATAACGTCCGCGTGGACTTTTGCAGATCGAAGAAGAAAGTCTTTATAGCTGGTCTTGATCAGCTTGACGCGCTTCTCTTCGGCGGACAGACTCGGCAAATAATCGACGGCATCGTTTTCCAGGCGGGCCAAGTCCTGGCGCGCGGCTTCATCGATCGGAATTTGAGTGATGGCTTCCGGAGTCGAGTGAAGGCCGGCGCCGGGCACGAGCCGATCCGCACCAAACGTCTCCTTGTCGAAGAACGTTGCACGCTTCAAATTCATGGACTTGTACAAATTCTGGTCGAAGTATTTGTAGAACCGCTGTACGTCGATGCCGATTTCTTTAAGCAGGCCAATGGCTTCGGGGCTATAGTGCCCGGGCCCTTCGATTGATTGAGTGCCTCCATATCCGATCAGGAGACGGTCGCCGGCGCGAAACTCATTCCGCTTGGCGTGGCCGCCAAAATCATCATGATTATCGAGGATAAGAATCCTGGCTTTGGACCCGAAAGACTTGCGGAAGAAGTACGCGGCAGAAAGGCCGCTCATTCCGCCGCCTACCACGACGAGGTCGAAAGTCTCCTTTTCCTCCTGGGCTTCGGGCCATTGCTTGCGATCGCGCAGTGAGTGAGCAACTTCGAACGATCCCGGGTGGCTGCCGCGCAAACCAGTTTTGGATGGTGGATAGTAGTGGGGGTCTTTTTCGGGCGCGAAGGCGGTGTCAGGCACGCGAATTACGTCAAGCAGGACCGGGTCGGTACCAAGCAAGGAGAAGCCCACGGTAATCCCAACGCCGTTCAGAAAGTCTCGGCGGGTAATATTCGAGCTCATTCCCAAGTCACGATCGCGTCTTTTCCTGCTCATGGACGGTCCCCTCAGGCGCTGTTGGCAATCCCCTCTTTGATGGAAACAACTTCTTGGACGGCCCGATAGGCCTGGTCAATGGCCGTGTTGGTGTAGGCGTGACCGTCGGAGTCCGAATTGGCGATGGTGATCCTGCCGAATGGTTTGCGGCCTAGGACGCAGGGGCGCGCTGACACGGGCCGGTCCTGCGGCTCGAACAAAGGGTTGTATTCATAAGCGTAGCCGTGCGGCCATCGGTTAACCGTGATCGCTTGGATGTCTCGCGCAGGATCAAACCCCCCAGCGGCAAGCATGCGGCCTAGTTGATCACGAATTTTCCGTTCGAAGGTTTCAAACGGCGTCGTGAAAAGTTCGTAGCGCCCGGCTTTGAACTGATCCTTGCAGGGGAGGCCGGGGCTGCAAGGAGTGCGGACCAGGTGCAGGATACAAGGCTCTTCGGGCGAACTTGGAAATTTATACTTTCCGATCGAAACCGGGAAATCCAAAGTCGTCGAGCAGAAATAGCTACTGGGCGCGTAAATGTAACTTACACCGAGCTTTTGAAAAGCCGTCCAATTGCGGATTTGAACATTCGTGTAAACGAGCGGTTGTTTTACCGCGTAGGCGAGGGCTTCCTTTTGCTCTTCCGGCATCTCCGGACACAAATACGGAACGACACAATTGTAGCAGGCCAAAACGCTATGTGAACCGCGCACCTTGCGTGCCTTCCCATCAGTGACATACGTAATCTCGAGTTCTTTCGCTGTCGATGGTTCTCCGACATGTTTTGCCGCTATCCCAGTGCTGTTCAGACGGATGCGCACAGGATTCCGCGGATCGTCCAAACGCGCGTAGTTCATTTTTGCCGTGACAATGTCCTCCATCGTGTGTCCGGGGGCGGAATCCGGAATCAGAGTGCGCACCAGCAATCGTGCTATGGACGCGTTGCCATCCGGAAAGTGAAAAATGTATGGTTCTTCTTCTCCCTCCCCTTCCTGAGCCTCAGACCTTCGGCGCGGAGTGGCCTTCACTCCCTTGAACCCCGGGTACCCCATACCTCGACATGCCTGTGCCGAGACGGCATCGATGCCCACACAATAAAGGTCATGAGTGGATGATTGAAAAACCTTGACTACATCTGGATGGACCGTCGCGAATTGCAGAAGGAAATCTTTGTAGCTCGTCTTAGTCAGCTTTGCGCGCGTCTGGTGGGGATCCAGGTCTGGAAGGTAATCGATCGACTCCGTCTGTAGACGCAAGATGTCCTTGCGCGCGGCCTCCGCGATCGGTATCTGCGCGAGTGCTTCCAGAGTTACGGTTTTGCCTCCGGAATATGTTTCGTCGTAACCAACAATCACATTCGGCCACAGCAGATCCTGACCGAAGGTTTCTCTATCAAAGAAGGTCGCGGACTTCAGGTGCATCGATTGGAACAGTTTCTGGTCGTAGTATTTGTAGAATCGGTGAGTGTCGATACCCAACTCCTTCAGCAGGCCAATCGATTCCTTGCTGTAGTGGCCGGGTGCTTCGATGGATTGTGTACCGCCGTATCCCAGCAACAGACGATTCCCGGCTCGGAACTCGTTGCGTTTGGCATGACCGCCGAAGTCATCATGATTGTCGAGGATTAGAATCTTGGCCCGAGGCCCGACGGATTTTCGATAGAAATACGCGGCCGCGAGCCCGCTGATGCCTCCACCCACCACAATTAGGTCATAGTGTTCTTTTGTGTCGATCGCATCGAGGGAAGCCTTCCCATCCCGCAAGCCGTGAGCTGCCTCAAACGAACCGGGGTGACTCCCACGCATGCCGGTCAGGGCGGGCGGATAGTACCGCGGGTCCTGCGGTGTGATACCCTTCGACAAGAAATATTCCTGGGCTGAGGGATCTGGCCCGGGGTCTTGTCCTAGCAACCTCTCAAACGGCAAGAGCGAACTGCCAATCGTTAGAGCCACGCCGTTCAAGAAGTCTCGACGGTCGATCGGGCGTCCTTTCTTCTTGTCGCCATCGCGCTTACTCACGGCATTCCTCTGTTCACCAAATGGAGCGGCGCAATCTGACTCTGGGAAAGAAGAACGTAGGCCGACCGGGTGTGAACGGTCCGCCCGCGCATCGGGTGTAGAAGCTAAAACGTCAGCTTTAGCGCCAACTGAAGGATCCTGGGATCATACGTTCCGGTAATTTCGCCGAACGTTCCGGAGCTAAAAGAGCTGGATGCCGGCGGCCGGAATTCGGTGTGATTGAAAAGATTGAAGGCCTCGACGCGAAAGATGAGTTTTGCTCGCTCACCTACGAGGTTGGTCGTCTTTTCCAGTGCCAAGTCCATATTGACGCGCCTCGGCCCGCGGAAAGAGTTTCTCCCGAAGGTGCCGTACGTCGGGGCTGGACATGCTCCCGCCGCCCCCGAGCCTGGAATGGCGGAGCTGAAAAAGCAATCCGGTACAGTGAAGTCGTTAGGGTCGAACCAGTAATTCCCGGGAGTTCCGTTGAAAGTTTGTACTTGATGCGGATCAAATGTATGTATCGAACTAGTGATCTGATCGGCTCTTACTACTCCTTGATCGCCGGCACCAGAGGGACCGGGGGTGCTCGATCGGTGGGACAGACCAGCCCTAACATCGAGGGGAATGCCGGACTGCGCGAAAAGAATGGGATACAGACTCCAACTCGTTGTCAACCGCTTGGGCCCGCTCGACCAGAGCCGGGCGAATGGCAGTTCCCAACCGCCGCTGAAGGTCAAGCGCTGCCGGATGTCGAAGTTGGAGTTGCCGTAGAATTGATGATGATTGTAGGACGCACTTTGCCCGCTACGCGAGTTGAATCCAGATCCATCATCCAGATTGTGGGACCAGGTATACGCGAGCGTGAAGAACACTTGGCCGAGATAACGCACATCGGTTTCTCTCTTCGAAAGGCTCACCAGCAGGCCGTTATAGTTTGCGTTGTTCAGTCCGTCAAAGGTGGTCGCATATCCGTAGGTGTTATGCGCAAGTCCTTGCCCTTCGTTCAGGACTCGGTTGTTGGTTCCCGGAATCACGGGGTTTGCGTCGACCCACGTCAGCAGCCGGTGCGAGGAACTCCCAGCGTAGCCGATTTCGGCCATGAGGCCGTTTGCCACTTGGCGCTGAACACTGAGGTTGTACTGATAAATGTACGGGGTCTTGAGGTGGACGTTAACAAAGTTATTGGAAGGCCCGAAACGAGGGAGGAATCCCGCCGCGAAAAAGTCAACATTCGTGGGCGGTGGTATTACCGAAGGGAAAGGATCGACGGCGCCGCCGGTCTCGTACGGGTGCGACAGTATGGTGCTTGCCGGGTCCGTGGGCAGCGTAGGGACCATGCTGGGGTCAAAGAAGAAGTCGGCGCCTCCCGCGAAGGGAGGCTCGTCGGTCGCCCAATCCGACATCCAGCCATTCAGAGTGTCGTAGAACATACCGAAACCGCCGCGTAGGCTGGTCTGCCCACTCCCAAAGGGATCCCAAGCAAAGCCGAACCGCGGGGCAAAATTCTTGCGGTCCGGGAAATACCAGCCCTTTGGCGCACCCGAATCGCCTGGGAATACCAGCCCTAGTGGCGCATTCACGAACCTCTTCGACTGAAGGCCCGGGATAATGCTGAAGGTATATCCCTTCGTATCTGTTTCCGGAGTGGTGTACTCGTAACGGAGCCCCAGCGTCAGGGTGAGGCGCGGCGTAACCTTCCATTCGTCCTGCGCAAATAGCGCGTATTGCCTTTGGTGCTCATTATCCGGAGCCTTGGAGTATTCGAAGAATTCGTCCGAAGCGCCGAACAAAAAGTCGGCCAGGTCATTTCCGGATCCGATACCGTCCGGTCCGGAGAAGACAAAAGCTCCGTTGGTCTGGTAGGCATAAACCGTATTCGCCTGGAAAATCGCAAACCGTCCACCAAACTTCCAGTTGTGGCGGCCCCGATTCCAGGTCAGCGTGTCCGTAAAAGCATAGGTATTGTCAGCCTTCCAGTGAATGTTTGGGTCGAAGCCAAGGGAGAGGCCGCTAGCAAAGTAAAGGTTTGGCGTGCCGAAGGGATCGTCCGATTGGATATTTACGCCCAAAGCCGCCACTGTCGGCGGGTGAGATGCCGCAAGTTGCGTCTGGTACCAACGCTGTCCGGTGGCGTGAAACTCGTTCAGCATGCTGGGCGAAAGCGTTTTCGTATAGCCCACATTCGTAAAATAGTCCCAGTCCGTTGTATTAGCGGTGAAGCCCGGAACGTTGGCCCCAGAAAACGGATTGAATACAGGTCTCTTGTTATATCCGACGGTGAGCGAGATGCGGTCGTTCTGCGTCGCATAGAAATCGAACTTACCTGTGTATTGGTATGGATTCTCTGTTCCCGACCCTAGGGGAAATACTTGTCCAGTTGGGGACGTGGGGATCAAGCCGGCTGCGATACAGTTTTGCGCAACAGGATTGATGGTCGTGGGATCGATGATCGCTTGTGCTGCCTTAGCGGGATCTGACTGGTAAAACGGGTGGCTCTGAAGAAACGCGGCCACCCCTGGATCAGGTCCCGAGCCGTTGAAATTCGAGAAGTCGCCGGTTAGTTGAGCTGGGGTGTAGGTCGTGACGAATCCTAATCCTTGATTCCCCGTTTCCGTCAGTCGCTGCCCCTGGTAGCCAAAGAAAAAGAAGAACCGGTCTTTGCCATCAATCAACTTGGGAATCGTAATCGGACCGCCGATCGTGCCCCCAAACTGATTGCGCTTGAGGACCGGGCGGGGGTTGCCCTGTGCGTTGTCGAAGAAATCGCTAGCGTTTAACGCGTCGTTGCGTAGGTAATCATACAGGCTCCCATGGAGGGAATTTGTGCCCGACTTGGTAACCACACTGATCGTGCCGCCGCCGTTGCGTCCGTATTCCGCCGTATAGTTATTTTCCAGGAGACGGAACTCCGCGACGTCTTCTGGATTCGGATTAAAGACAACTTGATTGCTGGTCACCCGATTGTTGACGCCGCCGTCGAGCAGATACGTGACCGAGTCTCCGCGTCCCCCCGCCACGCTGATACCATCGAAGCCGTTCGATCCCCCGTTGCTTGTGCCGTAAGTTCCCAGGTCGTCGGCAATCGGAACCACGCCGGGCTGCGTCAGAGCCAGATCCAGCGTATTTCGGCCGTTGAGCGGCAGATTCTGGATCGGTGCGCCGGTGACCGTCCCTCCGAGAGTGGCGTTAACGGTTTCCACTTGTGCCGCCTGCGCTTCGACTCTAACCACGTCCGTTAGCGAGCCGACCTTCATGTGCACATCGATTCTCAGCGCTTGGTTGATGTCCAGGGGTTCCGCTGCCGTCACCACTTTGGAAAAACCCTCATGTTCTGCGCCGACCGAATAGGTGCCTACCGGGAGCTCCAAGACCTGGTAGTAGCCGTCACCACTGGTGACTGTGTTCCAATGCACGTTCGTGCCGGTATTGGTCACCGTAACCTTGGCACCAGCGATGGCCGCACCTTGCGCATCGGTTACCGTTCCGATGATTCGGCCAGTGGCGTTTTGCGCGGTTGTAGAATTACAGATAAGCAGAAGTCCGACCAAAGCCAACAGGAGGTATCGCAAACCGCGACAATCAAGAAACAAAATGCGTGTGCCGATCATAATGTGCCCTCCAGATTTCATCACAAGACTGCGCGAGGCTCTTGTCATGGGAGTTAACCTAGAATTGAAAACCAAAAACGCTTCTGGGCGAGGATATTGCGATGTAGCCATGCGTGCATGAATGGCACAAAGGAAAAGGAAGGCAGGGGCGAGACGTCACGTTGTGCCGTCGAGTAAGTCGACAGGCACTCGTCAAGGAAGAACGTGTGTTTCATGGAAACCGCCTCAACCCTGAGCGATTCCTCGAGCATCGCTTGTCCAACCCTGGGCACAGCAAGGACCCAACCTTACTATAATCGTGGAACCTTAGGGAAATCACTGTCGCGTGTCAAGCGAAAACTGTGGGCAGAGCAAGAAACTAGGCAAGCTCCTGAACGGCTCGGTAGGCTTGGTCAATCGCCTGGTCGGTGTAGGCCGCGGCTGCGGCGTCGGAGTTGGCGATCGCGATCCGCCCCAAGCGTTTCCTCGCAAGGTCGCAGGGTCTTTGTCCATCAGGCCAATCGGGATCCCAAAGTGGGTTGTACTCGTAGGCATAACCATGCGGCCACCGATTGACGGTGATGGCCTCGATGTCTCTGGCGGGATCGAAACCTCCCGCCGATAAAATGCGCGACAACTGATCGCGGATATTGCGCTCGAACGTTTCGAATGGCGTCGACAGCAATTCTCCGCGCCCGACCCGATGCTGATCTCGCTCCGAGAGTCCCGGCATGCATGGCGTGCGCGTCATGCGCAGCAGCACGGGCTCATCCGGTGTTTGGGAACATTTGTAACCGCCGATGCTGACCGGCTGATCCAGGCCGACGCCAGTGTGATACATCCCAGGAGCGGAAACGCGTTGAATTCCCAAGGTGTGAAAGGCCTTCCAGTTCTTGACGGCGACTACGCTATATACCAAGGGAACCTTCGACCCATACCGGAGGGCCTCCTTCTGTGCGTCCGGCAATTCCGCACAAAGGTACGGTATCATCATGTTCCAGCAAGCCAACACCGTGCCTTTGGCGCGGACGTTGTATATCTTTTTCTCGCGAGCATAACTGACTTCTACTTCTTTCGCCGACGCGGGATTGCCGATATGTCGCACCCGCAGTGCTGTACTGCTCAATCGAATCCGCACGGAAATGTTGTTCCTATCAAGCTTCGCGTAGTCGAACTTCGCCGTGACGATATCTTCGGCCGTATGGCCAGTTGCCGCCTCAGGGATGAGCGCCTTTACGACTGCCCGCGCGATCGAAGCGTTTCCGTCTGGAAAGTGGAAGTGATAGGGTTCCTTTTCGGGTGTGGCTTCCCCCGTCGCGGTGAAACCCATGCGACGGTAAGGACCCGGCGCGATGCCCATTCCCTGGAAACCGGGGAAACGAAGGCCCCAACAATCGAGCGCCGAAACTCCGTCGATCCCCACTCCAAACAGTCCGTGCGTCCGGGTTTGGTAGAACGGAATCACGCCAGGATTGACTTTGACCAGCTTCAGAAGAAAATCCTTGTAGCTCATTCGAGACAACTTTTCCTTTTTTTCGTCGGAAGAAATTCCTGGTAGATAATCGACCTTCACTTCCTGTAGGTGGGCGATGTCTTTCTGGACGGTTTCACTAAGGGGTGTTTTCGCGAGGAAGTCGGACCAAGAAACCGTACCTTGCTTGCCGAACGGGGCCGGCCCTCCGATCACAAGACGGTCTGTCCCGAATGTTTCCTTGTCGAAGAAGTAAGCCGATTTGAGGCCTTTGTACACCTTGCTGTCGTCGTACTTCTCTTCGAACTTAGCGGGCTCTATTCCTAGTTCCGTAAGCAAGCCGCGTGCTTCGGCACTGTAAGGAAACGGCGATTCGATCGAAACTGTGCCACCGTTGGCGAGCAGCATGCGGCCGTTGACATGAAACTCGTTGCGCTTGGCATGACCGCCAAAATCGTCGTGATTGTCCAGAATCAGTATTCGCGCGGCAGGATTCTGTTTGCGGTGAAAATAAGCTGCGGCTAAGCCGCTGATGCCGCCGCCCACGATGACCAGGTCATAGGTCTCCCCGGTTTCGATCGGAGAGCCCGCGTTGTTCCAGAAATTACCGTCGCGGGCAGAATGAGCGGATTCGAATGATCCGTCATGGCTTCCGCGCATGCCCGTGCGAGTTGGGGGGTAGTAGCCCGGCTTGTCTTGAGCAAATTGTTCCGCGCCTTCCGCCATCCATTCGAGCCCGGGCAGGAAACCTACAGCCCTGGTCGTGCCTACGGTCATCGCCAGGCCATTCAGAAAGTCACGCCGCCCGATGGGCCGGTTCATACCCAAATATTTGTCCCTATTCTCATCCGTCACGAGAAACCCTCTTCCAGTTCGAAGATCCAACAAAAGGAAGTGCGATACAGCAGACGGGACGCCCAATCTCTACTATAAGAATGCAAGGTTTGTCTGCTGTCGAGGAACCTTAGAGAAGTCGGCTTCCGCTGTCAAGACAAAATCATGACTAGGCGCAACACTGGTTATGGCGACGCTGCCCCCGTTCACAACGTGCCGTCCCGAAATCCGGCAGCCCCTGCCCAAACCTTTTTCATCCTCCAGCACTCGTCTCACTTCTCCTGTGGCCCCGCCTGGTTGCTTGAAAGCTACATCGCGCTCCGCCAAACGATCTTCCCGTCCATCACCGTCATCCAGACGCGGATGTCTCTGCCATCGACGAACAACTTGGTACCGCCGAGCCTCAGCCAGTCGTCACCAGAGCCTGTACGCGGGCCGTAATTGATGACGAACTGCTGAAAAGCTGAGTCTGTTCCGCTGAAGATGATTTGGTAACGCAGGCGCAAGGGCGCCCTTCTTCATGAAGTCTTGCATCACCTCTGCAACGGATTGCTCGCGGACTTCGTATGAGGGAGGCGGAATAGCGGACAGCCACACCCCAGGCATCTCTTGAATACACCCGGCTGGCTCGCCTGTTTTCGGATCGTGAGAGATGTTTCCACCGCGCGGAGGGACAGTGTTTCGACCGATTCCCAGACGTGAACGTGCGCGCTCTCGCGCCGGACCGCTGCGTTGTCGGGCCCACCCGCATCCAGCTGTTGCCGCGTTGGGGAGTACCTGCCCCCCACTCACCGGCTCCCACGCCTAATGCGTGACAGCCTCGTCCATGGACTCCAGTCCTCGATCGATAATTGCAAAGGCCTCGCGGAGTTCTTTCTCCGTGATGCAGAGCGGCGGATTTGTGAAGAAGGTATTCCAGCGTACCAACGTGTAGAGACCCTGCTCGCGGAAGAACTTTCCTAAGGCCGCCATTTCTTCGGAGCTGTCGTTGAAAGGCGCCATTGGCTCGCGCGTGCGACGATTACGCACCAACTCCACGATGCCGAAGAGGCCAATCGAGCGCACCGCGCCGACGGAAGGATGGCGGGACTCTAGGTCGCAAAGCAACAGCTTCATCACGTGGCCCATTTTTCTTGCATTTTCAAGAAGCTGGTCCTCTTCATAGACGCGGATCGTTGCCAGTGCCGCGGCGCACCCCATCGGGTGGCTGTTGTAGGTGAGCCCGCCGTAGAAGACTTTGTCTTGAAAATGCCGCGCGATGTGATGGCGCATTCCGACAGCACCCAGCGGTAGGTAGCTGCTGGTCAGCCCTTTTGCCATGGTGATCAGGTCCGGCACGACCTTCCAGTGGTCTATGGCGAACCACTCGCCGGTGCGTCCAAAGCCGGACATAATCTCGTCCGCAATCATCAGAATGCGGTGCTTGTTGCAGATTTCGCGCACGCCTTGGATGTAGCCGTCCGGCGGCACAAGGACTCCATTCGTGCCGGTAACCGGCTCCAAGATAAAAGCCGCGATCGTTTGTGGTCCTTCGAGTTGGATCACTTCTTCGATGTTAGCCAGAGCTTGCTCGACCGAATCCCAACCCCGTTCGATGCCATGATATGGATCGAAAACACGGATGACGCCCGGAACGCCGGGTTCGGTGGACCATCGTCGCGGATCGCCGGTGAGGGAGATACTTCCAGCTGTAGCGCCATGGTAAGAACGGTAACGCGCCAGGATCTTGTGGCGTCCCGTGAAAAAGCGTGCGATTTTGACGGCATTCTCATTCGCTTCCGAACCTCCATTGGTAAAAAAAAAGGTATCGATGTCCCCGGGTGTGATTTCCGCGAGTTTGGCACCCAACCGTGCTCGCGGTTCCGTGGCCATGAATGGATTGGCATACGCCAGCGTGGAGGCCTGCTGGTGGATCGCTTCGATGACCCGCGGATCGCCATGTCCTATGTTTACACTCATCAATTGGCTGTTGAAATCAATGAAGCGCTTACCCTCGGAAGTCCAGAAGTAGATACCTTTGGCTTTCGCTACCGGCAAGGGGTCGACTTTCGATTGTGCAGACCACTCATACAGAGTGTGCTTCTTTGAGAGGGCCACCATTTCTTCGCCGCTCATCGCGGGTACTACTTTTGTCGTCACGTCAAAACCTCGTCCGAAAATGTAATTTTGTTGCGAAGTCTATTACTCGCTCACAAGTTCTTGTACGGCGCGGTGCGCCTGGTCGATGGCCACGTCCGAATAGGCGGTCGCACCGGAATCGGTGTTGGCAATTGTGATTCTACCGAACTTCTTTCTCCCGACTACATTGGGGCGCTCGGCCTCGGGCCAATCCGGATCAAAGAGCGGGTTGTATTCATATCCGTATCCGTGCGGCCACCGGTTCACCGTAATCGCTTGAATGTCATCCGCCGGATCAAAACCACCCGGAGCAAGAATACGGGCGAGCTGGTCTCGCGTCTTGCGTTCGAAGTCCTCGAACGACGTGACCAATAGCTCCATGCGGCCAGCTATGTGCTGTTCGCGGGCCGGGAGCCCGACCTTGCAGGGCGTGCGGCTGAGGTGCAATAGAATTGGTTCGTTTGGTGATGTCGGGCTGTGATAGTCGCCGATGTTTATGGGCGCATTCAAACTGATGGACTCCCAGTAGCCGCCGGGTGCGCTCACACTTTGTATGCCGAGCTTTTGAAATGCAATCCAGTTCCGGATGCCCACGCTGCAATATACCAGAGGCACCTTGACCAGGTAGTGCAGCGCTTGTTTCTGCTTCTCCGGAAGTTCCGGACAAAGATACGGGATCATTACGTTCCAGCAGGCCAGCACGCATCCTTTTGCGCGGACCTTAGACACCTGTTTCCCTTGCGCGTAGGTAACTTCCACTTCGCCGGCAGAGGCGGGGCTGCCGATGTTTCTTGCGGCAACCACAGTGCTATTCAGGCGAAGCCGAATGGGAGAACTCGAGTGATCCAATCGGCCGTATTCCACCCTTGCGGTCACTACGTCCTCAACCGTGTGGCCAGGGACGGCTTCGGGTATCAGATTGCGAACGAGCAGACGCGCGATGGAAGCATTTCCGTCCGGGAAATGGTATCTGTACGAACCACCGTTTGCATAGCCTGCTGCGGAGTAGCTCATATTCGCAGCAGCGCCCCGGTCGAGGTGCATTCCCTGAAATCCCGGCAGCCCAAGGGCCCAGCAGTCCAAGGCCGGCTCGGCGTCGATTCCGACACCCCACTCCCCGTGGGTGCGTGTCTGGTAGAACGCGGCTACGCCGGGATCAGCCTTCACGACGTCCAACAAGAAGTCGCGGTAGCTGATCTTCGCAAGCCGTGCTTTCTTCTCCGCCGACGACAAACCCGGCATGTAGTCGACCTTTGATTCTTCAATCCTCACGATGTCGCGCCGAACGGCTTCGGACAGGGGCGCATCCGCGAGAAAGTCATCCCAGGAACGGGTTTTCTCGCTCTTACTGCCCCGACGACCATGTGGTTCACCGACCAAGAGTTTGTCCGAGCCGAATTTTTCTTTGTTAAAGAAAACTGCAGACTGCAATCCTAATGAGCGGTACAGCTTGTGATCGGTCGTGGTTTCGTCAAGTCTTGGCGGATCGATCCCGAGTTTTTTCAACAATCCGTCGGCCTGCGAACTATAGGGCGTCGGGCTGTCGATCAGAAACGTGCCGCCGTTACATAACTGCAACTTTCCCCCGAGGTGGAACTCGTTGCGTTTCGCGTGACCACCGAAGTCGTCATGATTTTCTAGAATGAGAATGCGGGCCGATTTCCCGACACGCTCCTGAAAGAAATGTGCCGCCGAGAGACCGCTGATACCGGCGCCCACGACGACAAGGTCGTAGACTTCTTTCGTATCGATTGGCGGAGCGGCTGTATTCCAAAACGTGCCGTCGCGGAGACTATGGGCCGTCTCGAACGAACCCGCATGACTTCCCCGCAGGCCGATCAGCTTCGGCGGGTTATAGTCCGCTTGGCTGTGTGGCTCTGTCTCGGCAGAGCTGCCGGATAAAGTGGCGCCCCCAAGTAAAGTACCGCCCACCATTACCGCCGCGCCGTTTATGAAATCGCGGCGCGTGATGGCCCGACCCATTCCCAGATACCAGTCTCGGTCATCGTTCATGAACTCGTTCCTCTATGCATCACAAACCGTTGCGTCCGTGCAGCGGAACAAACAGCAGTCGTCGCGTGGACAATCTTTCACCCTGCTGTGCTTTCTTTTTGGGAGCTGGAGAATAGTGCAGGAAAACAATCTTCCAAACGCCGCCTCGGTTGAAGAAGACGTCTGATTCCTGGTTGTCTTCCTCCGATACTTCTCCCTTCGCGCTACGCGTGCGCGCGCGAAGGATATAGCTGGCCACAGCCGTATCACCGCTGGGACCGACCTGGACGTGCAAATCCGAATGGGTGGCAGATTCTACTCGCCCCCCACCCTGAATGAATCGTGTCCAATCCTTCTGGTAGGTAGGGAGGTCGGTGCGGCCTTCGGGTAACCACTGCGAGAAGTCCGGCGCGTAGTAAGAGAAGTATGCGGGCAGATCGTTGGCAGCGTAGGCGCCGTTAACCTTATCTTCAAGTTCGCGGATCTGTTGTTCTGGATTCCCCGGCGGCGTTTTCGCCACCAAAGTGAGCAGACCACCGGCCAACAATAGAATCACAATCAGCCTGATTTTCATGTAGCACCTCGCGCGTTTGGAATGCATGTCAAGGACCGAACCAAATCGTGCCACTCGAACTTCCGAACAAGACTTGCTCAAGACTCGTACACCCATTTTCCGCCCGTCATGGTGCGTTCGATGGGAATGTCAACCAACTTCGATGGATCCTCACGGAAAGGATCGCGCCCGAGTACAACAAGATCGGCTAGCTTTCCCGGCTCAATCGAACCCTTGAGCCTCTCTTCGTAGGAGGCGTGCGCGCCGTTGATGGTTCCCACCCGGATCGCCTCCTCTACGGAAATTCGCTGCGAAGCGCCCCAGACGTTGCCGTCCATGTCGGTACGGGTGACTTCGGATTGCAGAGCCATCATGGGAGGAAACTCACCCGGTGGATAGTCCGAGGCTTGGGTGGGCCGCAAGCCCGCGTCCAGAAAAGTCCGCAGAGCGAACATGTGCTCCAGACGCTCCTTGCCGTAATACCGCATTTTTTCTCCGTGGTAGTAGACATACGTCGAGAAAGGCGTGGGAATGACACTCAATGCTTGCATGCGTTTAATGATCGAATCCGTGATCAGCGTGCAATGCTCGATGCGGAAGCGTGGATCCTTGCGAGGGATCTCGCTGTTCAAGCGTTCGTATACGTTCAAGACTCTTTCGATCGCGACATCACCGTTCGCATGCGTCCCGAGTTGCCAACCCGCGGCGTAGGCTTTTCGTCCGTTTTCATACAATTCCTCTTCACTTGCAGAAAACGTTCCATAGTCATCTTTAGAACCAATGTAGGGTTGCGAAAGCCTTGCGGTGCGCCCTGAAACCGCACCGTCAGCGACCTGCTTCATTCCTCCAACGCGCACCCATTCGCTGCCGAATCCTGTGCGGACGCCCGATTCAAGCATCTTGTCGATGCTTCCGGCGTTGATAAAACAATAGACGCGCATTCCCAGATCACCGGAATCGTGGGCGTCTTGATACGCCTGAAGATCCAGTGGACCTCCCAGAGCATCGCCCACGGAGGTGATTCCAGTCTGGGTCATCGCTTTGGAAATGAACTTCACACCTTCGCGGTAGTCGTTCCGTGTGAAGCTCGAAGGGATGAGCTTTTGAAGCGACGCGCCCGCGCGCTCAATGATCCGGCCGGTGAGATGTCCCGAGGAATCTCGGTCATATTTTCCGCCAGGCGGGTCCGTTATGTTGTCATCGATGCCCGCCAACTTGAGCGCCATTGAGTTTACAAACCTTTCGTGACCTCCCCGATGCGTAACCAGTACGGGATGATCCGGCACGGCTTCATCCAGGTCTTTGAAGAGAAGCTTTCGTCCTTCCGACGTTTTCGTGTCGTCGTACTTGAAACCGAGGACCCATTGTCCTGGAGCGGTCTTGGCTGCCCGTTCGCGAAGCGCCTGCTGAATCGCCTTGATGGAACGGAGATCGCAATCCACGTTTCGCAGGTGCGAGCGGCCGGAGGAGGCAGGGTGCGCGTGGGCATCAATGAATCCTGGTAAAACGGTTTTTCCGACCAAGTCGAGTTTCCGGCTTCGGGAACTTGCCAGATGAAGAACCTCGTCGTCCGAACCCACGGCCAGGAAGCGACCGTCGCTGATCGCGACCGCTTGGGCCCGGGGATTGTGCGGGTCGACAGTCCAAAAATTTCCGTTGTGGAGAACTAGGTCAGGCTCCACGCGTTCCAACGGCAGAAGGGTGAAAGCCCCAAGTGTTACCAGGAAACTGCGACGCGATGTTTCTATCATGCTCACTCTCCGTTTCCGTTGGTGAACCATTCTGAATCGTCGCATGCCTGCTTTGTGTTTCCGGCCATGTTCTTCTTGTAAATTTGTATATTTCTAGTAAGGTTCTCGGCGCGTGGATTGTGTTGCATACCGTGTGATGTCACGGGAACCGTCCTTAAAGGGAAGGCCAGCTATCCGCAGGCCGTGATTTTGTCCTTCGCAAGCGGACTGAGGGCTATTTCGCTTGCGTACCGCGCGAGGCGCGGAACCCGGGAGCAAAGTTTAACGGGTATGACTCTGAAGGTTTGCACGTCGACAATATCACTCCAAGAAGCGGTACGCTATTCCGCACCTTTCGGAATGTCAAGCGAAAACAGCTTTTCGGGAGTCTAAGGGAATCGTTTGGCTTGAAGAGTTAGGAACAACTTGGCATCCATCGGAGGTGCCCGTGCGGCGACTCGGTGCAGCACGCTTTGTGATTTTCTCCTGTTCATTTTCCGCTGATGCGCAAGATTGTTCCTACGGACGATCCATGGCCACTACGGACCGGGGAATTGTCGCAACGAGTCACGTCCTCGCTTCACAGGCCGGAGCGCAGGTCTTGCGACACGCCGTACCTAGCGGTAGTGGATAAAGAGGGGAATATCGCTTCGATGATCCAGAGTAACTACGATTACTTCGGTTCAGGGGTGGTGGTTAGTGGCATGGGTTTCCCGTTGCGCAATCGCGGAAAATTGTTCGTCTTGGACGCCAACGATCCAGACGCACTGGCCCCACGCGAGCGCCCTTTCCACACTATTATTCCCACATTCATGGAACGCGGAGATATTCACGTCGGCTTTGGCATCATGGGCGGTTCGAATCAACCACTGCCGCACGCCCAATTCGTTTCCAATTTCGCCGACTATGGGAGGAACATCCAAGCCCCATGGGAGGCTCCCCGATTCACCATCCCGGATACGGGCACGCGCGCCATCGGTTGCGACATCCTTGTGGAGTGGCGCGTCGCTCGGGACGTTTTTGAAACAGCTTCGACAAAAAGGCCATCAAATGAGAGTTCGCATGCCCTCTGCGATGAGAAGGGGACAAGCTGTACTTCACGACTTTGAAGCGTCGAATTGACTTTGGTGCATCCGATCCTCGCGGATGGTTCAGCCGAACCTGAACCGATTCCGTAGGAACGGACTGCTCCTTAGTAGGAGGCAATCCATGTGTCACAGTAACAATAACTTTTCCGCAGCAGCTTTGGCCTCGGTGCTCGCGTTTTTCGGACTCGCCGCTTGCACGCGTACGTCGCCCAGTCGCCTGGAGGCGTCGCAATCGCAAGCGTCTGGAGTGGTCTCTGCTATCGGGATCGACGCGACCGAGGCGCAGATCCAGCAGGCGGTCGCGAACGTTCGAGTTGGACGAAAACTCACACCCAAACAGTGGCCAAATGGTTCACTGGTAGCAGTGTGCTTGTCTTTCGATGTCGACAACGAAGCGCTTTGGAGAGAGCGCCCGCTACCTGTTCCTCTGTCAGAAGGAGAATACGGCGCCACCACCGGCCTGCCGCGTATCCTCGCGCTTCTCGACCGGCAGCAAGTGCCGGCTTCCTTTTACATCCCCGCCATGAGTGCCATGCTGCATCAGCAAATGATTCCAGAGATCACCAGGAGTGGACGCCATGAGATCGGAGTCCATGGCTGGGTGCATGAGAGTTACCCACAGGTCAATGATGCCGTCAAAGAGCAGCAATTACTAACCCAGTCCGTCGATTATCTGACGAAAGCAGTAGGTAAGCGCCCTGTTGGGTTTCGTGCCCCAAGTTGGGAGTACAGCACGCATACGCTGGAGCAAGTCCAGAGGGCTGGCTTTCTGTATGACTCCAGTTTCATGGGCATGGACGAGCCCTACGATCTAGTATCCAACGGCAGGTCGACTGGTTTGCTTGAACTGCCCATCAACTGGATCGCCGATGACTATCCATACTATGAACCCAAAGCGGCGGGCTCCCTGCCCTCTCCTGATGCGGTGTTCCGCGTTTACAAAGCCGAATTCGACGGCGCCCTCCAGGAACGCGGGCTGTTCATTCTGACGATGCATCCGCACATCACCGGGCACCGCTCCCGAATTGCGCCGCTCGAGAAGCTGATCACCTACATGAAATCCAAGCCCGGCGTGTGGTTTGCGACTCTCGAGCAGATTGCAACTTACGTGAAGAAGTCGGGTGAAGGTCAATAGGGACCAAGAGGAAGATCATCACCATTCAACTCGATCCGGAACCATGAGAAGCTTCGCCGCAACGAGGTCCGGGTCCCACAAACTGATTTGCCAAGTTGCCCACAAACTTTCCGCTTGACAGCCACTCGCTCTTTACATAACTTTGCATAACTATAGTAGGGTTATGCCCCGTGAGTGGGCAGGTCCTGAACGGTGCAGACTTGAGGATGGCCGGGGTAGGCCGATTCCAATGGACGCCGCGCTGCTTGAGTTCTGCTGTTCGGTGGACAAGTTCGCGAGCGCCATCACTGCGCTCTCTTACACTGTTCCTTCTGGACCGCCTCTTGAATCTTCCGTTTCCGCCAAGAGACACACAGTTGTGACTCCGATCCTTCCGCAATGATTCAATTTAGAGGAGACTTCACATGAGGCACTGGAAGGTATTTTTGGCATCGGCCCTGATTCTGGGCTTCGCTGACTGCGTGCCCGCGCAGACCGGGCTGACCTCCCTGCGAGGTACTGTCACCGATCCGGCGGGAGCCCTGGTGCCCGGAGCCCAAGCGGAGCTCAAGAATAATGCGACTGGTTTCCACGCAACCACCAAGACCGACTCGAATGGAGCGTATGAATTTCCGCAGATTGCTCCCGGCCGGTTCACCATCACGGTAACCATGACAGGCTTTGCTGCCCAGTCTAAACAAGCGGAACTCCTCGTCAGCCAGCCTGCGACCATCAATTTCATCCTCTCGATTCAAGAATCCAAGAGCGTTGTTGAGGTGACCAGCGAAGCACAGACGATCAACGCCACCGATGCGAGCATCGGAAATTCTGTCAGCAACGCGACCGTCGAGTCGCTACCCATGGAAGGACGAAATGTTCCCGATTTGCTGAGCCTCCAGCCGGGTGTGCTCTACCTCGGTCAGAAATTTAACAACATCAGCAGTTCCAACCGCGACACGGATAGCCGCAGTGGAGCGGTCGCAGGGGCGCGCTCAGACCAGTCGAATGTCACCCTGGATGGAATCGATAACAACGACCAGAGACAGGGTTATGCTTTCACGGGGGTTTTGCGCTCTACACTCGATTCCCTCCAGGAGTTCCGGGTAACGACGTCCGATGCCAACGCCGATAATGGGCGATCCTCAGGCGCACAGGTCGTGTTAGTGACCAAAAGCGGCACTAACCAACTTCACGGGAGTGCGTACGAGTACAACCGGACCAATTTCGGGCATGCCAATGATTTCTTCAACAAGACAGCACAATTGCAAGCTGGACTGCCGAACAAGGCTCCGGCCCTCATCCGTAACACGTTCGGGGCATCTCTTGGCGGCCCCATCAAGAAGGACAAGCTGTTCTTCTTCCTCAACTACGAAGGCCAGCGAACCGCCGAGAACAAGCAGGTGACGCAAACCGTTCCGACGCAGTCATTGCGAGATGGCAATCTCAAATATCTTGATACCAATGGGAAGGTCGTCACTCTCTGCAGCAGTGCTTCGATTTCGAAAAATGCATGTCCGAATGCCAGCCCCAAGGATGACTTGGCTTCTATGGATCCGAATTGCCAAGCAGCAGGGACGTGTCCATGGGGGGCCGGCGCGAATCCTAACTCCCTCACCACTTTCAGCGCCTATCCTTTACCGAACACCTTTGGCGGTGACGGGCTCAACACAGGAGGCTTCACCTTCTCCGCCCCAAACCCAATAACGTTGAATACATATCTCGCGAAGGTTGACTACGAACTTTCGAGTCACATGCATCTATTCGTGCGTGGCATTCAGCAGGGCGACCGAATTTCGGGTGCCCCACAGTTTGCCGGGGACCCTCCGAGCTCAGAGATTACGGACACTTCGAAAGGCATCGCCGCGGGGTACCTTTGGACCATTGGAAATAATCGGATCAATAATTTTCGTTACGGCTACATTCGGCAGGGATTGAACGTCACCGGTGCTGGAACTGCCTCTTTCTCCGATTTTGCTGGACTTAGTCCGCTAACAGGAGAGAGTCGAAGCACTCTTCTGAACGTGCCCGTGCACAACGTTGCTGAAGACTTAACCTGGATGAAGGGCAAGCACACCCTGCAATTTGGTGCGAATTGGCGCCTCATTCACAACAACACTTCATCCAATGCGATCTCTTTCGATTCCGCCGCGAGCGGGGCGGGCAATATTAGTCAAGCGGCGATTGCCGGGACGGGGCAGAGTTTTGATCCTGCGGCGTTCGGTTATCCGACCGTGTCCGGGGGCTTCGGCACCAGCTATGATAATGCTGTAACGGCGATCGCCGGCCTTTTGTCAACCATTAACGCCAACAACAACTATCAGGTCTCGCGCGATGGCACACAGGCCACGCTGGTGCCGGTCGGGACTGTGATCCCTCGTCAATTCAAGGCGAACGAATTTGAATGGTATGCAATGGATTCGTATCGTTTGCGGCCAAACGTGACGGTCACTTTCGGCTTGCGGCACAGCTTGCTGCAAACGCCCTACGAAATGAATGGCCAGCAGGTCGCGCCCACGATTGACCTGCACCAATGGTTTGAGAATCGGGCCATCGCCGCAAAGCAGGGTCTTGGCAACCAGCCCGAGTTTTCATTCGCGCCTTCCGGTCAGGGTCGGGGCGGCAAACCCTACTGGCCCATAAACAAGGACAACTTCGCTCCGCGTTTGTCGGTTGCCTTTTCCCCTGGGTTTAATGACGGTCTCTTAAAGGCCATATTCGGGGGTCCAGGCAAGAGCTCCATTCGAGCCGGCATCGGGATGTATTACGACCATTTCGGCGAAGGTATTGTAGACGGCTTCAGCCAATTCGGCTCCTTCGGATTGACCAGCACTCAAGCAGCGCCGTCAAACATCCTCACCCCTGACAACGCGCCGCGTTATACGTCCAGGACGACTGTGCCGGTCAATGTCTTGGCTCCCCCGGCAGTGAGCGTCAGCTATCCGGCAACTCCTCCGGACGACCCGAATGGTGCAGGATTTACTTTCAATTCCAACGGAATCGATGGCCGTCTCAAGACGCCTTACTCCATCGCCATGGATTTGTCGGTTCAACGCCAACTTCCGGGTGGGTTCACGTTTGAAGGCGCCTACGTGGGGAGGCTGGGGCGTCACCTGCTGCAGCAGCTCGATCTGGCTGCGGCGACAGATCTTGTGGACCCGAAGTCGGGCATGGATTACTACACGGCCGCCACGCTCATGACGAAATTCGCCTTGGCGCACGGCGAAGACCCGAGTGCGGTGATTGCGCCGATTCCGTTCTTTGAGGATCTGTTCCCGTCGGCCGCCGCTGGAGGTTTCAGCGCCACGCAAAACATTTACACGGGATCCGGCGGGAGCTCGGCGTGCCCTATTTCATTTTCGGGATTCAGATGGGCGAACCGGCCAGGCCGGGAAATCGGCGCCCCATTCCGGTTGGGCCTGTTGGACACGACGTTGGCCCATGGCGGCGTCAGCCCGGTCTGCGCCCTTCTCCCAGCGGTGCCGTTCTGGGATCCCCAATTCTCTTCGCTCATGGCTTGGTCCTCCATCGGAATCAGCAGCTATCACGCGGCCCAGTTCATTTTGCGTCACCCAATGGCTCACGGTTTGCTTATGGACTTCAGTTATACCTTTGGGAAATCGATGGATATGGGATCGGATGCAGAGCGGACCAACTCACAAGGAACGACTTCCACGACGTCAAGCGGCCTTGGGCCGGGAAGCACAACACGGAGTTTTATTGCCAATCCGTGGAACCCCAGACTGAATTACGCACCATCGGATTTCGATATCCGCCACGCAATTACCACCACTTGGGTTTACCAATTACCCTTCGGGCGCGGCCAGCTGCTGGGCAGCAAAGCCAGCACCGGGCTCGATGCTGTTATCGGAGGATGGCAATTGTCGGGTCTTGGGCGGTGGACGAGCGCTTTGCCTTTCAGCGTGGTCGACACGCGTGGTTTCACAAACAATTTTCTTTTCAACGACTTCATGGTGAAGACGGCTCCAGTTAAATCCGGCCTCTTCCACGATCCTTCGACGGGTGCGCCCATCGCTTTTTCTGATCCCGCAGCAGTTGTAGCCGGGGTCTCGATCACAACGGGTGTTCCAGCGACCCTCACTCCCCTGCGCTTTGCGTTTCCTGGCGAGGCCGGAACCCGCAACGCTTTCCGGGGTCAGGGCTTCTTCGGGATAGACGCCAGCTTGGCAAAATCCTGGAAGGTCACTGAACGCATGAATCTGAAATTTGCCTGGGATGTCTTCAACATCACCAATTCTGTGCGTTTCGACACCAATTCGATTGACAACGGTTCCGACGACGGCGGTTTTGGCTTGTATAGCGGCACGCTGACAAACCCGCGCGTTCAGCAATTCTCGTTACGGCTGACGTTCTGATCGAAATAGAAATCTTCAACGGCCGCCGAGCATCTCTCGTGCCGGGCGGAGCCACTCGAACAGGGAGAGGCAAATTCCGATTTGGTCCGCCTAAGAATGGATCAGAACGTCGGCGGTGTGTTGACCCAGATTATGACGACTTCCTTTTTGCCCGGGTTATACCATCGATGGCCGCGATTGCTTTCGAACCAAAAACTCTCGTTCTCATGAAGGACATAACATTCCGCTTCGTCGAGCCAGATTTCCAGTTCACCTTTCAGCATGTAGATCCAGTCTTCACCCTGGTGCGTATAGGCTCCGTCGCTCCCGGTTGCAGGCGGAACTCGCATCAGCATCGTCTCGAGCATCTTCGTCCCCGTGGAAAGAAGCTCCATGCGAACTCCCGATTGCGTCTGAATCGACTGGCGTTTGCCAGGGCGGACAATGCGGTCGGGCTGTTTCGGAACGTCATAGAGCTCCAAGACAGTCGTGCCATAGGCACCAGCCAATCGCGAAAGGGTCGAGACGGAAGGCTTGGCATGGGAAAGTTCGACGGAGCTCAGGAACCCTGCAGAAACTCCTGCGTGTTCTGCGGCTTCTGCCAAACTCAGGCCCTGCCTTTTGCGCAATCTTCGCAGCTTGGGTCCGAAATCGGGGACTTTACGGCCATCGGTACTCGCTTTGACGGGCAGACTTTGGGCCATGGCCTCTTTGATTCCAGGAACGTTGAGTCTTTTGACGTCATGGAGGTACTTGATCCGCTTTAGGACCTCAAGGAGTTCGGGGGTGTACAACCGAAAGCGGCCCGAACTGCGCGCCGGGGTCACAAGTCCAACGCTTTCCCAGAGTCGCAGAGTGGAGGGGCTCATGCCGAGAATCCGCGCGGTTTGTCCGACGGTAAGGAAGCGGAGGTGTTGTTTATCGTCGTGCCGCGCAATCGTCTTTTTCTTCATGGAATTGTCGTCCGGATTTTGGCGACATCGCCTCGATCCGTTCACTCGCCCTGACTCGTGTGCCTTGATGTTACCAATCTTGTGGATTTTTCAACAAGTACGAGCGTTTTTGAACGCGCAAGTGCAGATTGAAATTGTTTGCAACCTCGGAAATTTGGAATTGAGAGAGGTGTCAGATGAAGTCTTATAAGTATCTCGCAGCGGCTGGACTCATCGTGACATTGTCCCTGATCGCCACACTCGCTGTGGCTGACGAGGCAGTGGAGCATCTTGTATAACGACAGAATCTTCACCGCAGAACCCGACCATCCCT
Organism: Acidobacteriota bacterium; assembly: GCA_003225295.1. Classification (GTDB taxonomy): domain Bacteria; phylum Acidobacteriota; class Terriglobia; order Acidiferrales; family UBA7541; genus Acidiferrum. The sequence goes on from QHYZ01000075.1 coordinate 45,156, forward strand.
ACGCCGAAGCCGTGGCTATCCGAAACGACAAAATCGTTGCGGTCGTGTGGATGTTGAGAAGGCGGTCGGCAAAGCAGAGCTCGAGGACGGCAATATTCATCCCTGACAACTCCCATCTCCGATTGCCGCCGTGACGAAAAACATGCATACCAGCTTGTGGAAGCGCGCGGGCTCTTAAGACTAGGCGCCAGAATTCATGCAGTACATTGGTTTCACGAAGTGGAGAACCTCGTCTTCCCGGGAATATATGACCGTTCAGAATTGATTCGCCCGCGCATTGGCCGGTATAAAGTTTTGCGGGTTCCAGGTTGTTTCGAAGTTGGCGACATCCATCCTGAATTCGTCTGCCACTGGCCAAGGGGGAATTTTTGCCATAGCAGGAGCCTTTTCTCTCAGGTGCGCCATCGAGGAGTTGAAAGATTCACAAAAATTCGATTTACTCGTCGAAAGAGGAGAACCTGATGCGAACCCAACAGCTGGTGCGTATGCTCGTAGTTGCGGTATTCGGGTTGATCAACCTGAGAGTTGCGGGGGCACAACTTCCCACTGATGTTCGAAAACAAATGTGGAGCGCCCAATGGATCACCTCCCCGGAGGGCCCACAACGTGACCAATCTGTATTGCACTTTCGGAAGTTCATTGAGCTTGCGCAACAGCCGGAGCACTTTACCTTGCACGTGAGCGCGGACAATCAATTCATTCTGTATGTTAATCAGCAGCTCGTGGGCCTTGGCCCATCGCGAAGCGATTTGGGCCATTGGAGATATCAGACCTATGACATCGCGCCGTTCCTGCGTCCGGGCAGAAATGTCTTGGCCGCCGCAGTCTGGAATTTTGGCATGCTTACTCCGCTGGCCCAGGTCAGCGATCGTACCGGTTTTCTTCTTCACGGAGAAGGCGAAGTGGAGCGGATAGCCGACACTGATCCAACGTGGGAAGTGGAAGAAGAGAATGGCGTTACGATACTGCCCACGCCAGAGGCGCTCCGAAGGCACTATTATGTTGCCGAGCCCGCGGAGCGCATCGATGGAACCGTGTTCAACTGGGGTTGGGCCACGGCCGAGTCCGGCACCGGTGGGCGTTGGAAAAAGGCGTGGCCGATTGGGTATGCCACTCCGGTTGGTGCAGTGTTGCAAGAAAACAACTGGCAGCTTGTGTCAGACCCGCTGCCTCCCATGGAGATGACATTGACTTCGGCCGGACGCGTTGTAAGGTCGACAGGCATCGACATCCCCACCGGTTTTCCAGCGAATGCATTTACCGTGCCAGCTCATTCAAAGGCTACGGTTTTGATCGATAACTCGCATCTGACCACAGCATATCCCGAGTTGACTGTGAGTAGTGGTCGCGGAGCCACCGTTCGCCTCACCTACGCCGAAGCCTTGATCGACGATCATGGTAAGAAGGGCAACCGTAACGAAATCTTCGGCAAGCAAATCCAAGGAATTTTTGACGAGTTCCTCACGGATGGCGCGAGGAATCGCACTTTCATGCCGTTGGGCTGGAAAACATGGCGTTACTTGCAACTTGATATCGAGACTGGCGATCAACCCCTGGAAGTAGAGAAGCTCCGGACCTGGTTTACCGCCTATCCGTTTGAACAACGCGGACACTTTGAGTCAGACGACGATTCGCTGAATCCGATTTGGGAGATCGGTTGGCGAACTGCCCGCCTGGACGCACACGACACCTATATGGACACACCTTACTACGAGCGAATGCAGTACGTTGGGGACACTCGAATTCAGGCCCTGATTTCTTATACCGTGGGCGGTGATGACCGGCTGCCGCGCCAAGCCATTCAAGCCTTCGGTGATTCCCGCATTCCAGAGGGCATCACTCGTAGTCGGTATCCCTCGTCCATGAGGCAAATCATTCCGACTTTCTCATTGCTGTGGGTCGGCATGGTGCACGATTTCTGGATGTACCGCTCTGATCCTGACTTCGTTCGCGCACAGCTTGCCGGCACGCGGTCCGTTCTGGATTGGTTCCTACAACGCCAACAGGCAGACGGCCTGCTGATGAAGATTCCCTGGTGGCCCTTCGTAGATTGGGGTACGGATTTCGACTTTGGCGTGCCGCCGCACGATGACGATGGTGGATCTTCCGTTATGACGCTGCAATTTATCGAGGCGTTGTGTTATGCGGCGGAGATTGAATTTGCGTTAGGCGACAAGATCAGGGCCGGACTCTATCGCAGCGCCGCGGAGCGCGCTTCGCAGGCGGTATACAAGCTTTGCTGGAATCAGCACTATGGTTTGCTGGCAGATACGCCCGCACAAAAACATTACAGCCAGCACGCGAACATTCTCGGCGTCTGGCTCGACGTGATTCCCCGCGAGCAGGAGAAGGATGTGCTTACGAAAATCCTTTCGGTGAGTGACGGATACACGGCAACCGGACCCGTGCCGCCTCTCACCAAAGCCACTTATTATTTCCGTTTCTATCTCGCACGCGCGCTTGACCATGTGGGGATGGGAAACCAGTACCTGCAATTGCTTGGGCCATGGCGGGCGATGGTATCGCTAGGCTTGACAACGTGGGCTGAGCAGCCGGAACCCACGCGCTCAGACTCACATGCCTGGAGCGCGCATCCGAACTATGATTTCCTGACCATCGTGGCTGGCATTCGTCCAAGAACACCTGGTTTCGCGACGGTCCTGGTTGCGCCTCATCTAGGATCACTCAAACATCTTTCGGCTGCGGTCGCGAATCCAAAAGGAATGATAGAAGCCGAATATACAGTTGAACATTCTCGCGTTAAAGCAATCATCACTTTACCGGCCGACGTTTCCGGCGAGCTGCTATGGAACGGCAAGACTTCAAGCCTTCATGCAGGCAAACAGGAGTTGCAACTGCCATTGGAGTAAGCATCTATCCTGGCCAACACGCTTCAGCAAGGAGTACGAAATTGTGTGTGACGACAGAGGAGGCGAAGTAGTTCGCGGATATCTACAGCGCTCATATTGTATCGCCGATCGTCGAAGGACCAGAGATCTGGCTGCGGCGCATCGCGAAACTCGATAATGAATAGCAGAAGATCCAGCCCCAGCTTCAGGTGATTCTTATTTTGTCGGACCAAGCTAGGCCCGTTACGGGGCAGACTCTTTCCGTGGATCGATTCCGCGATATTCCCGCCCTGAAGCCCGTGGTCCGCAGCTAAGCGGCTACGGCAGCGTTGTTCGCTCCACCCGCACAGTCCAGAATGATGCGGGCGCGAAAGGCCAGGGATCGCGAACTCCCTGGTGGCCGTAGCAGTTGCCGCAAGGTTATCTCCTGCTCTGGACTGACAACGAGCTCGTGTTTCGGAGGAGTCCTCGTGGTTTCGACATTATCCACGAAAACCCCTTTACGCCATTTGCACAAGCCGTTTATGACTCCTCAGACTGGTTGGGTATTTCCTAACTCCAGAGGCGGTCCCAGGAGCGTTCGTTGTCCCACTGCGGAGTGGGTTCGAAATAGCCGGTGCCGGGCGCCAGGTGCTGGCGAACTACGTTTTCGTTTAGGGTTACGCCGAGGCCGGGCCGGTCTGGTACTTCGATCCAGCCACGATTGACGATTGGCGTTTTGGCTCCTTCTTGCACAATGGATGACCACCAGGGCACGTCGAGGGAGTGGTGTTCGAGGGCCAAGAAATTCTGCGTGGCTGCGGCGCAGTGCACGTTCGCCATGCAGCAGACCGGCGTCCCAGCAAAGTGCAGAGCCATCGGCACGCCGTATTCTTGGGCCATGTCTCCGATTTTGTGAGTTTCCAGGATGCCTCCAGCGGTGGCGAGGTCCGGCTGAATCTTGCTTACCGCGTGCTTCTCACACAGCACCTGAAACGGTTCCTTCAAATAAATATCTTCGCCAGTGAGAATGGGGGTGGGGCTCTGTTCAGAAATTTGCTTGAGCAGGTCAGTATAATTCCAGGGAATGACATCTTCGATCCACGACAAGTTGTATTTTTCATAGGCCTTGCCCAATCGGATGATGGACTTCACGCCAAGATGCCCGAGGTGGTCCATGGAAAGGGGAATTTCCATTCCGACGGCTTCGCGCACGGCGGCGACATATTGCTCGAGCATGGTTATGCCTTTGTCGGTGACTTCCATTCCGAGCAGAGGATGAGGCAGCTGATTCGCTTCCCATTGATTTAGGTCTGTAGGATTGGTGACCGTACCGGGAGTGCCTGCAACCATTTCGACTCCCAAATCCATCTTGAGCCAGGTGAGGCCCATGCCTTCCTTTCGCTCCTTCATCCGCTGCGCGTAGACCTTGGGATCGTCAGATTCCGTGGTGTCTGCATAGAGCCGGATCTTGTCGCGGAATTTGCCGCCTCCCAGCAGCGCGTAGACAGGTGCGTTGTAAACCTTTCCGGCGATGTCCCACAGCGCCATTTCGATGGCGCAGACGCCACCGCCTTGCCGGGCATGTCCACCAAACTGTTTGATCTTGCGGAAAATTTTGTCAAGTTTCAGCGGGTCTTCACCGAGAATGCGGCTTTTCAGGAACAATGCATAGGTCGCGCTTGCTCCGTCCCGGACTTCGCCGAGGCCGTAAACACCCTGGTCGGTATCGATGCGAATAAGGGGACAAGGACTTGGGCCGGGTTTCACAACAGTCGCAACGCGAAGATCTGTGATCTTCAGCTTGGACGGGCCCGAGTTGGTATTGACGGACCTGGGAAAGGCTTCCGTCCGCTCCCCCGCCAACACCAAACCGCCCAGCGCCATTGCTGATGTTTTCAGCGCTGCGCGACGATCGAACGTGTTTCCGCCGTTGTTTTCCATGGCGCGGTGTCCTTTTCAATCCGTGGAGGTTTTTGCTTTTGTCTTATCGGCTTGGCTACCGAACCGCATCATCTCAGAGAATATACGCCCAAAACAAGAATTGCCGTTTGACAAATCGTCATTCTTTTGAGAGTTTCGGGCACAACGAAAGATTGCCGCCTGCTGGCACGAGTGATAGTACTCGTCTTGTTTGTCGAGTCGTGGTCTTTCTACGTTTGGAGGTAATTTTTTATGAAGACCGTGCATGACTCCTGCACTCGAATAGTGATTTCAGCAGTTCTTGGACTGTGCGCAATGGTCCTGCTGACGCCCAGTCCCCTTCACGGGCAGTTGTTGACATTCTCCAAGCAGGAGTTAGCCGACTACACGGCACAGAGCAACTTTGAACGTTTCCCCGACGGCCGGCCCAAGATCCCGGAGGATCTGATGGAAAGAGCGCGCGAACTCTCCTCGGAGGAAGTCTGGGCTGTTCTTGAAGAAAAGGGGTTCCACAACCAGTACGCCGATGGATTTCAGATACTGCATCCTGAAACACCACTGGTCGGACGAGCATTCACTGTTCAGTTCATGCCCGAGCGCCCGGATGTGCATAAGATTGCTTCGGCCAAAGCCAAAGAACGCGGTATCGGGCCGCTGACCAATCAGACGGCCATCGACATGCTCCAACCAGGCGATGTGTTGATCGTGGACCTGTTTGGCAAGAAGGTGAACGGGACCATAGTGGGTGACAATCTTTTCTACTACGTGATGAAAACTACCCATAGTGGAGGCCTGGTCGTCGATGGAAGCATTCGGGATCTCAACGGAATTTCGCAGATTGATATGCCCGCCTATTTCAAAGCTGTCGACCCAACGCCTATAGGGAATGTGATGCTGACGGGCATCAATGTTCCCGTGCGAATCGGCGGCGTTACCGTAATGCCGGGTGATCTGGTTGTGGGTGACCGCGAGGGCGTGTATTTCGTTCCGCCGCAGCTGGTGAAGGAAGTTCTCGACCGTGCTGATGAAATCCGGATTCATGACGAATGGACGAAGAAGAAATTTGACGAAATGAAATACAAGTCGCACGAAATTTATTCCACTCCGGCCGACCCGAAATTGCAGGAGGAATATAAGGAATATTTGAAGAAGCGCTTGGAGGAAATTCAGAAACATCGCAGTCCCAAGTAAAGAAGGCATGAACATCGACTCGCAGAGTCACTACCGCGTAGCAGGCACAAAGGGCTGGCTGGAAATGGGGCCCGCCACCGTCTACCGGGGGTTGCGCATGAGAGTCCATCACGACGGCGTTACCGAAGAAAGAAGTCTGCCCGTGCTTGAAACAATTCAGGCGCTAAGTCGGAAACTCAATTTTTTCGCAAGAAACGCGCAACTCCCGAGAGAAACCAGATCGCCAGCTTCGCCCTCAAGTCCTCGTTGGCGGTGAAGTTTCATGAGCCCCGACACTCAATAAAGTAGGCTAGAGCGCGTTCCGTTTTCCATCATTTCCCAAAAGACCGGGAATTTTGCTGCAGTTAAGTGCCGCCAGTTCAGCGTGTTAGGATTTACTAGAAAAAGCCTGGCCAGCTTCTATACTGCTACTATGCGACGGCGCCCTTTCTGTCCCTAAGCTACCAAATCGAAATGGGACCGCAAGGACGGGCCGAGCGTGCTATACCATGGGCTTGAGGGCCCGGGGTTGCAGTGCGGTGGCGCAAACCCGGATGGGAAGCGAGCAGGGAGGTGCACATGGACAGAAACAGTGGAATTCTCTTCAGCTCCGCAGTATTCGTGCTGGGAGTTGCTCTCACTTCGCGGGGGGCAGCGCCAGCAGCGGAAGTGAGCGATCTCAAGGTCACCATTCGTGAATGGGACGTGCCTACCAAGGGCGCCCACCCTCATGATCCTGCGGTCGGACTGGACGGCGCGTTGTGGTTCACGGAGCAGATGGCCAACAAGCTGGGACGGCTTGATCCCACCACCGGCCAGTTCAAAGAGTATTCGCTCGTTGAAGGGAAGAATTCAGGTCCGCACGGCCTGGTAGCGGACAGAGACGGAAACATCTGGTATACCGCAAACTTCGGCGGTTACATCGGCAAGCTCGATCCGCGAACGGGCAAGGTGACGGAATACCAGATGCCTGATGAAAGCGTGGATGATCCTCACACTGCCGTCTTCGACGCCCGGGGGATCCTCTGGTTCACGGCGCAAGGTGGGAACGCGGTAGGCCGGCTCGACCCGCGCACGGGAAAGATCGAATTGAAAAAGGTGCAAACCGAGAGCGCGCTGCCCTATGGGATCCAGATCGATAGCAAGGGAATACCGTTTTTTTGTGAACTCGGCACAAACAAGATGGGCAAAATCGACCCGGCGACGATATCTATCACCGAGTACAAGTTACCGGAGGGAGCGCGGCCGCGGCGCCTGGCAATTGCGGCTGACGACTCAGTTTATTTCACGGATTTCAAGGGAGGGAATCTGGGCCGGCTCGATCCCGCAACCGGCACCGTAAAGATGTGGGTTTCACCCGGTGGTCCCGACTCGGGCCCCTACGGCATCGCAATCACGCCGGACGGAAAGGTCTGGTACAGCGAATCGGGAGTCACGCCCAACACGATCATTCAATTCGATCCGCAGACCGAAAAATTCGCGCGCGCCTCCATTCCTTCGGGGGGCGGCGTGGTGCGCAATATGGCGGCAACGGCCGACGGGCGGGTGTATATTGCTTGCAGTGGCGTGGACAAAGTCGGCGTAGTAGAACGCGCTCGCTGAATGCCCTCTTCCCTGCTGCACCGAATTTCGTGCCGTGGAGGATGCGATGAATGCAACAGCCGTTAAACCCAAAGCACAACTCTGTCAGGCAGTTTCGCGCGTCGATGAACCCTGTGACCGAAGCGCCCAGCAGTATTGCGAGCGCTGCGGCCAATGGTATTGCCGGGCTCATTTCCCTGACCCGGACTGGCATCCTTGCGCACCCGAACAGGGTGCGGGCTGAATCGCTGCTGATTTCGCCTTTGCACGGGCCATTGGCGATTGCACAGCAGTCGCCCCGCGAATTCTTGACGTGAGCGCGCACCTCCGTTAGCGTCAAAGGGTGCTGAGTGCCGACCCGCGCCGTCTCGGCGTCGTCGCGCAAACTATCCCAGCTGAGAGAATCCATTGGCCAACGCGATCATCACCCTCACGACTGACTACGGTACCAACGACCATCTGGTTGGCACGCTGAAGGGCGTAATCCTGAAGATCAATCCTGACGTAACCATCGTGGACATCACGCACAACGTCACGGCGTTTGATCTGCTCGACGGAGCCCTGGCCATTGGCTCCGCATATTCTTACTTTCCCCCGAAAACAATCCACGTCGTAGTTGTGGATCCTGGTGTGGGAACCGAACGTCGTCCGCTGCTGGTCAGCGCTCATAATCAGTATTTTGTCGCGCCCGACAACGGCGTGCTATCTGTCATTTATGAACGTGAGAAAGACAGTCTGGTCGTTCGGGACGCAAATGTCGAACATTACTACCTGCAGCCGGTGAGCAAGACCTTTCATGGACGAGACATCTTCGCCCCCGTCGCGTCTTGGCTTTCCAAAAGCTGGCAGACCCCCAGCATGGGGGATGAGATCAGCGACTATAAAAAGTTCGTCATTCCCCGCCCCAAGGAGTCGGGCGGGGCCATGAAAGGCGCGGTTATGCGAACCGATGCCTTCGGCAATCTGATCACCAATTTCCGCTCGGAAGATTTGCCGGACTCGGTGCTGAACGGCGGCGCCGTCAAACTTCAGGTGGGAACCCATCAAGTGACGCGACTTGTGGATACATTTGCGCGCGGCAACAACGGCGAGCCCGTTGCTTATGTGGGTTCGAGCGGATATCTCGAGATTGCCGTGAATAAGGCCAACGCCGCCCGCGCCTTGAGCCTGGGCCGCGGTGCTCCGGTGATTCTGACCAAGTAGTGAGCTGCCATCGTCCGGTCACGCGTTTGAGTTTTCACACACCAAGAACAGCTCAGCGGGAAAACTCCTGTGCGGCCATCTGCGAGCGGGTCCGCGGATCGAGCCAATCGCGCCAGGCATCACCGAGCAGATTGAATGAAAGCACGGCCGTCATGACCGCTAAGGCTGGAAACACGACCATGTGTGGGGCGTCAAAGAGGTGGCCCCGCGCATCATTGAGCATTGCCCCCCAGCTAGGAACGGGCGCGAGCACGCCGAGGCCAAGGACGCTGAGCCTGCCTCGCGCGTCGACCGGGCAGCGGCTTTGCTTTACGAAGACTTTCCTAGGCATCGGCCGGCGCCGGTTGCTTCCGCCTGTGCCAGTAACCCAATGTCGCGAACAGAAGGACCGCAGGCACGCCGGTCAGTCCGCAAACGATAAAGAAAATGCCGTAGGCGTGAATGAGGCCGTGCGTGGCGCTCAGGCTTTCGACGGCAGCACCGGAAAATCCCTTCAAGATCTTTCCCAGCCAGGCATAGGTTGAACTCAAGAGCGCATACTGCGTGGCAGTGTATCCCAAATTGGTGAGGCTCGACATGTACGCGATAAGTGCAACGCCGGCAAAGCTGATACCGAAGTTGTCACCTGCCATGACGAGGGCGAAGAGAGGAATGCCCGCGCCCACGAACGCGAGAGTGGCATACGCGGCAACCGCGACTGAGTGCAAAATGCCCCCGATGACGAGCGCGCGCATGTGGCCAAGCTTCAGCGAGCAGAATCCGCCCGCGGCGATGCCTGCAAACGTAGCGATGAGTCCGATTGAGCCGCGCACCGCTCCGACTGTTTCCTTCGAAAGACCGATGTCATGGTAGTAGG
>QHYZ01000176.1 GCA_003225295.1 Acidobacteriota bacterium
GTTCGAGGAATGTGGTTGCCGCAGTTCGTCCCCATTGCTGCAGGAGCGGTTGAGTGGTCCTGTTCGTAAAGGGGATCTGCCCGGCGTTGATGTCGATGAACCCGAGCTGGCGGATGGAGCGGGTTCCAACGTAGCCAGCCTCGCCCGTAAAGTCCCAGCCGAACCCTTTTTGTAACGTCAGGTTCCAGGATTGAATATATCCGCGGTGCAGGTTCTTCGGTTGACCTTCAAAGCCGACATCCAGAGGTAAATCCAGAATCCCGTTGCTGGGTATGGTGACAGGCGGGATGGCGGGAAGCCCTTTTGCAAGCGTAGTTGCCGGGGTGAAGCCGTTCGGGGTCTGGATACCGAATGGTTCCATAATCGGGTAGTTATTCCGCATCAACTCCAGGCCCTCGTATGGGTCATTGGTCATGCCATAGCCGGCGCGAATGACGAACGTGTCGGTGGTCCGCCAGGCAATGCCGAGCCGTGGCGAGAAGCGCTTCTTGCTGATTTCGGTGCCGCAGCCGGCCGGCACTTGCCCCATGCCGCAGATCAGAACTTTGTTGATGGTTGGGTCATAGCGCTCTAAACCGCGATCCGTGCGGGTTGGATAGGGGAAGTACTCCCAGCGGATGCCATAGTCAATGGTCAGGCGTGGCGTTACATTGTAGCGGTCACGGATGTAAGCGCTGTACAGCATCGAGCGAATGTGATACGCGTCGGGGAATTGCAGTGACTTGCTGGCCTGGTCCGGCAAGCCGAGCAAAAAGGCTGCATAGCTGTTCCCGCGATTGGTCTTGCTGCTCGTGGTGCAGCCCGGCGGATCCTGGCACAGCCCCGTGATCTGCTGCCCGAAATCAAATCCGCCTTGCGACCCGTAAAATGAGCCGCCGCCGATCCATTCCGCCTGCGTTTGATTTAGGCCTTGGCGGTAAATGTCTGTGCCAAATCGGACGTTGTGCCTGCCATGGATCCAGTTGAAGTTAACAACGTATTGATACTGCGGGTCGTGCCGGTAATACGGCATGAAATTCGTGTCATTGCCAATGGTCGCAAAATCGGTGCCGCCGCTAACGGCGCCAAGTTGAAATTCGGGCCAGCCGCTTTCGAACCTGCGAGGGCCATTCGTTCCAGGGATACCCAATACATCGAGACCGATATTCTTGCCGAGCCCGACTTGCTCAGAATTGGTCCCCTGCTTCGTGAAGCCGAAATAGGCATCCATAATGAAGTTCGGCTTGAACGTGTAGGTCGAGCCGAAAGTCGTGCTGTAAGTTTCACCGTGCCCGTGGCCGGGGTTACTGCTGCCGCCAATCGGCCTTCCCTGAGCCCCTGTAGACTGGAAAACTGTCGGCGTGAAGTCTGAGTAATGGAGAAAGCTGAACCGCCCGAAAACGGTGAATTTTTTGTTGATGTTCCAGTTCATTTTGCTGTCAATCGTATTGCGGTCAAACCCGAAACCGCCCGAGGAGTAATAGTTGTTTTTCAAACCGGGCAGATTCGGCTCCGGCCATAGGGCATTAATCTTTTGTGCAATCTGTGCTGACGGTGTACTTAGGAGGCTGGCCGGAATAATGTTCTCGCAGCTCGGATTGGTGGCCGTATCGCATCGTGGGTCGCCGGGCGCCATCATCGGCAGCCGTTGAGACGGGTCGGCAAGCGTAGTCCCCGACGCGTCAGTATAGGGGTTATAAATAATTATCCCGTTCGCCAGAAATTGTGAGAAATCGCCTGCCTTCATGGCGTCCGTTGGCACCGTCACTTTTCGCTGCACGTTGCGGTGATCGTAACTGCCTTCATAGCTGACAAAATAGAAGAGCTTGTCCTTCTTGATCGGCCCGCCGATCGTGCCGCCAAACTGGTTGTATATGAGATTCGGTTTTTCCGATTGACCCGGGGGAACGGATTCCGGCCACGCTTTCAGATGCTGGTTGCTGTGGTATTCGAAGGCCGAACCGTGTACCTTATTCGTACCGCTCTTGATTTGCACGTTGATCGCTGCGCCTCCGGCCAAGCCTTGCTCCGCGTCGAAGCTGCTCGTGACTACGTTGACCTCCTGGATCGACTCGAGTGCCGGGACATAGGAAACGATGTGCGGCAACTGCACGGTAGTGGAGCTCACGCCGTCGATGCGTGTATTGTTCTGATCGTCGCTGGTGCCGTTCACGTGAAATTCTAGCGAACGGGACGGATTGGTCGGAATCGAATGAGAGTTGAAAGGTGGCGCGAACCCGGGCAACGTGCGGAAAAGCTGCTGGTAATTGCGCCCGAGCGGAACGGGGAGATTCTGCAACTCCACGGAACTGATGTTGGCGCGCGTTTCGGCGCGATCGGTTTGCAGCACTGGTGCTTCGCCGGTGACAGTGACCGACTGTTCCATGCTCCCGACCTCGAGTTTCACATCAGTGCGCATGATATTGTTGGCCTCGACCACAAGATCTCGCCGCTCAAAGGTCTTGAAGCCGGCCGCCGCAACTTTGATGGTGTACGTGCCGGCCTGAAGGGTCACGAAGTTGTATTCGCCCACCCCGTCGGTTGTCGTGTTGGCCGCCACACCGGTACCCTGGTTGGTCGCAAGGACTGCTGCTCCCGGGATCACTGCCCCGTTCTGATCCACCACATTGCCGACAATGGACCCGTACAGCACTTGTGCAGAAGCTGGATGAGCACCAGTCAACGCGATCGCCAGCCCAATTGTCCAAATCGCAAGGACTGGACCGCAGAAGAAAGGCCGTCCGAAGCTCGACACACATCGAAACGAAACCTTATGAACACTCATATAGCCTCCGAATCCTGATGAAGTCGCGGAACAAGCCGAAATCAAGCTTCACCAGCCCGGGCGCGCGACGAATCCTTCACGTTGCCTACAATGGAACCGTAAAGGACTTGCGCTTGCCCATGTTGTGCCGCAGGGAACGCAGCCAGAACAAGAGCGAGACAAGGAAATGCAAAACGAGGGAGTCCTGATTTGAAAAGGTATCCGGCGTTCATCGGCGCCCCTTACCGCTATACGGAAAGCCGAAGTTGCTGAGGTCTACGCTTGAGCAACCGGTTGCTGGCTAATCTGATGGAAGTGACTTCGATTGTCAATGGTTTTTCAAAGGACGCCGGTCCTTAACGAACGGAGCAACCCTTTGAGCAAGGGTCTCAAGGACCAGTAAGCGCTAGACGTTTTTGGGCAAGCCAGGAGGAGCTTTCTGGACGTAGAAGGCTCTTTGTACCGTCGCACATCGAAGTGCGAGCCTCACTCCAAGCATAGTTTTTTTCGAGCCGCCAGCAGGGCGATTGATTCGCGAATGCGCTTCTCGCGTGTTTCCGGTCGTTTAGCTGTATAAATCCAAATTACGAATCGACGGCGGTGAGTGGGTGCCAGCTCCCGAAAGAACTTCCACGCTTTGGGATTTGCCTTCAGCTGGCAACAAAAATCCCCCTCAGATTCGCAACCATTCGCAACGGGCAACAATAGTTGGCCTCAGTGCAAAAAAGAACTTAGCAACAATAGACTCGGATTGGAAGTGCGGATCGATTCCGGGCATCTGGTCAGGAACCTTGCGCTCGGTCGGACGTTCGAAGTTTGGGAACCTTGCAATTTAACTCAAAAACGCTGGATTGGCGGCATTTTGTTTTCGGAGCGCCAGCGCTTAATTGGGAAATAATGGAAAATGAGATTTGGTTGCGGGACCCGCAACCAGACTGCCGCGAGTTGACTGCTCCAACGCCAGCGAAGCCAGCGTCCTCGGAATCGTCGGTTGGCCAAGTTGGCCAATTCAGAGCCCCATGAAAAACCTAAGTGATTGTGGCGCCGCGCCTTAGCTTAGATTTTTCCTCGTTCGCAACGAGGGGGCCGGGGGTTCGAATCCCCTCTCGTCCACCAGATTCCAAAAGACTTACGCAATACGTAATTCTTCAAGACCGGCTCGGTGCTCGTTTTGTCAGTTGAGGGTGAGCGAGAACCAAGTGATTGCAGCAGCGTACTTTAGCTTGGGAGCCCCTCGTCGGTTGGGGAGTTCATTACTGTACGCTATTCGCTCCTGAGAACCCATTCCGAAGGAGGACTCTGCTCAAACGGATTCAACGACACGGAATTCGGAACGCGTCTAGATTGAGGTCCTTCTGCATGGCATTAAAATTAAGGGCGTTTGCTTGAGGGCAAAATTGAGAAGTGCTCAGGCTGTACTCAACCTCAAAGACCGCTTTGCCGGCAGTGATAAACGGCACCAGCGTGTTGCATTCGTTATACTGAAAACACTGTTCATTGAGCGCCCAATCGAAATAGGGAAGAAGGGCTTGCACTTGATCTAGGTCGTTCTTCAGGGCCACCGACAGTCCTCGCGCGTGTGCCTGATTCGCCAGAAACGTGTTGTAGTTAATCTGATCCTGGGCCGTGAGTGGGAATCCAGTGCCGTTGGTGTACCCGTCAATATTGTCCGGTTCCACGCCGTCAAACCCTTTGGTCTGGCACAAGTCCAGGCGCGCTGTCATGATCGGCCCTAGAATATCCAGCCTGCGGATGTCCAGCCAATTCTCGCCTGGCCAGCCGCTAACTGCGTTGCCTTTAACTACGGCGGGGAAACTGGCCGCATCTGGCCGCCAGTTCTCAAATGTGCCCGCGCTGATATAACAGATGACTTTGCGTCCCTGAGCGTGCAGCGAGGCAACGACTGAGACGTCGTTGTCAAACATATCGATATCATACATCTGCGCGTTGACCGTCTGATCCACCGGAGTCGTCAGTTGCCATTGCCAGCTGGTATTCAAGGCTGGCTGCCACACCGTCTGGTTGATCGTAATACTGAGGCTGGCAGATGCCGTGGCGCTCAGGGAGTCCTTCACCTGCACGGTGAAATTGTACGTCGCAGCAGCCGCAGCCGTGCCGGTGATCTGCCCCGCGCCGCTCAGAATCAGCCCCGGCGGGAAAGTAGTTGCAGCCGTGGTAACGCTCCAGACGTAGGGCGGAAAGCCGCCAGAAGCCGTGAGATTCGTCGCGGGGTACGCCGTGCTGACGGTACCTGTGGGAAGCTGACTGGACGCGGTCGTTATGGTGAGCAAGGTTGGTCCCGGGTTAACCTAACTTCCCTTTGCCCCAAGCGTAAGTCATTGAGTTGCAAGCCTTGCTCCTGACTTCACTTGCTACCACCGCCTGGCGCCCAGGTGGGCGGCTGAGAAAACAGCGGCAGTAGCCCCAGCGTGTTCAGGATGGCATTCAAGTCCTTGGGTACCTGGGCGACCATCGTTTTGAAGGGCTTGCCATGCACCTGCAACTGCCCCAGCCGGATGGCCTGTAGCTGACGCAACAGATTGTGGACCTCGATGGTCTGGTCCTTCTGCCGCCACTGCCGTTCCAGTTTGGCGCTCAACCAGTAAGCCAGGAAACAAATGCGCACATGGTTGCGAACCCGATCCGGTCGCCAATGAAACACCGGCCGCACTCGTAAATAGTCTTTGAGATGGCAAAAA
>QHYZ01000177.1 GCA_003225295.1 Acidobacteriota bacterium
CGAACTACCCGCTACGCGGCATGCACGAGAAAGTGCAATGCACGCAGTGCCACGTAAAGCCGATATTCACGGATGTGGGGAAGAATTGTCAGGATTGCCACGCCGATATTCACCAGCGCAAGATGGGCACGGATTGCGCGCAGTGTCACACGGTTCTTGGTTGGAACAATGCCATTCAGCAAGTTAAGGATCACCAGAATCGCTTCCCGCTTTTCGGCGCTCACGCCGCGGTGCAATGCGAGGATTGCCACAAGGGCGCAGCGGTTGGGCAGTTTCAGGGTCTCTCAACGGCTTGCGCATCCTGCCATTTGAGGGATTTTCAGAAGACTACGAATCCGAACCACGTCAGCGCGAAGTTTGCTACTACCTGCGAATCGTGCCACGTCTCCTTTGACAGTTGGTTGGGCGCGAAGTTCGATCACAGCACGACCGGGTTTCTGCTGACCAATGGCCATGCGAATGTGCCTTGCGCCTCCTGCCACCTCAACAACAATTACAATTTGACGACCGCGGCGACGGACTGCGGGAATTCGGGATGCCATTTGACCACCTGGCAGCAGACCAATAATCCGGTGCACTCCTCGGCGGGCGCGACTTTTGCGGTGGCCAACTGCGCGGGATGCCACAACACGATTTCCTGGACCACGGCGACCTTCGATCACAGCACGACGGGGTTTCTCCTGACCAATGGGCACGCCAACGTGCCCTGCGCTTCTTGCCATGTCAACAACAACTACACTTTGACGATCACGCCGACCGACTGCGGGAACTCCGGCTGCCACTTGACGAAATGGCAGCAGACCACGACCCCGGTACACTCGACATCGGGGCCCGCTTTTGCGGCGACGAATTGCGCCACATGCCATACCACGCAAGGCTGGGATTCCGCTTCTTTCGACCACAGCACGACCGGTTTCGCGCTGACAGGCACGCACGCTTCGCCATCACCCACGCCCTGCGTATCCTGCCACGTCAGCAATAATTACACGCTGAACTCGGCCGACTGCATGAGCTGCCACCAGTCGGCGTGGAACAGTACGCCTTCGTTCGGCGGCACGGTGCCGGATCACATCAAGGCGGGGTTTCCCACCACGGCCGTGGCTTGCGCCCAGTGCCACACCATCACGAAGTGGTCCGACGGCAAGTTCGACCACAACGCGTTCGGGTTCCCGCTGACGAACGCGCACGCCCTGGTGGCCAACGGCGGCAAGGTGCCGGCCTGCGAATCCTGCCACATCAATAGTAACTACAGCCTGAGTATCATGCCGAACGACTGCGGGAATTCGGGATGCCATTTGACCACCTGGCAGCAGACCAATAACCCGACGCACGCAACTTCGGGACCGACGTTTGCCGTCGCGAACTGCTCGACATGCCATAACACCATTTCGTGGACAACGGCAGTCTTTGATCACAGTACGACGGGTTTCCCGCTGACCAATGCACACCAAATGGCGCCGGCGGGCAAAGTGGTGGCCTGCACGGACTGCCACATCAACAATAACTACACGCTGACGACTGCCCCGACCGACTGCGGGAACTCGGGATGCCATTTGACGACCTGGCAGCAGACCAATAATCCGACGCACGCTTCAGCCGGAGCGCCTTTTGCGGCGGCGAACTGCTCGACATGCCATAGCACGATCACCTGGACCACGGCGACCTTCAATCACAGCACCACGGGCTGGGCCTTGACGGGCTCGCACCAGATGGCGCCGGCAGGGAAAGTGGTGGCCTGCACGGACTGCCACGTAGGGAACAACTACACCTTTACGGTGGCGAACACGGACTGCTACGGCTGCCATCAGGCGGCTTGGCAGAGCACCACGACGCTCGGTGGAGCGGTACCGAATCACATCACGGCAGGCTTCCCGACCTCGCAATGCTCGACGTGCCACAACACGAATACGTGGACGTCAACCTTCAACCACGCGACGACGGGTTTCCCGCTGACCAATGCGCACCAGTTGGTGGCCAACGGGGGCAAAGTACCGAGCTGCGTTTCTTGCCACGTCAACAATAACTACACGCTGACGACTGCCCCGACCGACTGCGGGAACTCGGGATGCCATTTGACGACCTGGCAGCAGACCAATAATCCGACGCACGCTTCAGCCGGAGCCCCTTTTGCGGCGGCGAACTGCACGACATGCCACAACACCATCACCTGGACCACGGCGATCTTCGACCACAGCACCACGGGTTGGGCATTGACGGGCTCGCACCAAATGGCGCCGGCAGGGAAAGTGGTGGCCTGCACGGACTGCCACGTGGGGAACAACTACACCTTTACGGTGGCGAACACGGACTGCTACGGCTGCCATCAGCCGGCCTGGTTGAGCACGCAAACACTCGGTGGAGCGGTACCGAATCACGTCACGGCGGGCTTCCTGACCGCACAATGCTCGACCTGCCATGACACGCTGCTGTGGGCAGATGGCAAGTTCGATCACAGCACGACGGGCTTTGCGTTGCAGGGCGCGCACGTGACCACACCCTGCGCTTCGTGCCACGTCAGCAGCGTCGCGCTAACAGCCGCGAACACGGATTGCTATGGTTGCCATCAGGCGGCCTGGTTGAGCACGCAAACGCTCGGCGGCGTCGTGCCAAACCACGTTACCGCGCTGTACCCAACCACTTGCCTGACCTGCCACACTACGTGGGTCACCACGGGCTGGCTGGGGGCGACCTTTAATCACACCTGGTTCCGCATTCCGCATAATGGCTCGGTCTGTTCGGACTGCCACCTGGTTGCGACGAATTATAAGACGTTCTCTTGTGAGGATTGCCATACGAGGGCAACCGCGCACCGGGCCGGAATGTCGCATCCTAACGTTTGCACGCCATCTCCCGCATGCTGGTACAATCCACCGACTCGGTGCTACGACTGTCATAAGAATTGACGGGGGAAACGCTTCGCGGGCTTCTGAGGTCTTGGCAGTTGAAATGGTGCAAGAGCAAACTCCTCGGGGAACTGTAGTAGGGGGAAGGAAAGCAAGTGTATCGAACGACTTGGCAGACAAGACTAGCCGCGAGACTCTTTTCGAAGCCATCATGGGCTTTCGCGGTGTTGCTTTGCTCAGCCGTCCTAGTTGCGGTTAACGTCGCTCGCGCGCAGAATCCGCAGGCGGATCAATCGAGCAACAAGCCTTCCGTTTTTCGCGTGAAGTATGTCGCCGACGGCTCGCTCTATATTGATGCCGGGCGCAACGCCAATCTCCAAGAAGCGATGAAGCTTTCTCTGGTCAACCCACCCCCTGATGGCGTGGTTTCTGATGCCGTGCGGTTCCGGGGCTATGAACACATCGCGGAGCTCAAAGTCGTTTCGGTGGCGGATTCCTCTGCGGTCTGCGAAATCGTCAGCTCCAACGGTGAGATTAAGGTAGGTCAATTGGCGTTTCTCACTCCCGACAGCGTGGTCGAACGTCGTCAGGCCGTAGAGGCCACTGAAGAAGAGCAGTATCCCATCGTCATGACCTTCACCTATGGCGACCCTCTCGAGGAAGAAATTCGCACGGTACAAGAGCAAAAGCAGCTTCGAGAATCACCCGTCGGACGGGTCCGTGGCCGGATCGGCATTGACTACGGCGGGATCCATGAAGCTGGCGGGCTCAATTCCAAGCAAGTGGGGCTGTCCATCTCGTCGGACATCAGCAATATCGGCAGGACCTACTGGAACTTCAAGGGTTACTGGCGCGGCAACATGAACGTGAGCAGCTCCACTCCGCCGGGCGCCAATACCACGACGCTCACGGACCTGCTCAACCGCACCTACCAAATCGGTTTATTCTATCAAAGCCCTTATTCGCCGGTCACCATTGGCGTGGGGCGCCTGTTTCTTCCTTGGGCGCCGAGCCTGAGCACGATTGATGGTGGTTACCTGGGAAGGAAAATCACGCGGCTTGCGACGGTTGGTTTCTTCGCAGGATCCACTCCAGATCCGTCCTCATGGAGCTATAATCCAAACCAGCATATTGCGGGGACCTTCGTGAATTTCGAGGCTGGCGACTTCGAACACACCCGCTTTTACAGTACTGCCGGCGTGGCCGTTACCAGCATCCAATGGAAAGTGGCCCGGCAATTTGCATTCTTCGAGAATAACTTGTCGTGGAAGCGCTACATGACGCTTTACAGTTCTTTGCAGGCGGACGAGGCCAGAACATCTCCGTTGCCAAATGGCGGAAGCAATCCCACGGGAATCTCCCAAAGCTATTCTTCGCTGCACTTTCAGCCATTTCACCACCTGGGGTTCGGTGTCAATCACAATTATTTCCGCAGCCTGCCGACCTACGATCCTCGGTTGCTCGGCACCGGTCTATTAGACCAGTACCTGTTTCAAGGCTTTAGCGGCGACGTGCGCGTAGAGCTCGTCAAGCACATCAGCGTCTACGCCAGCTTGGGCCGGAGTAAGGCCACCTCGGACAAGAAGAATTCGCTGAATCGGGCCTTTGGCCTCACCGTGCCCAACCTGTGGAAGACCGGACTGCTCGCCGATGTGCATTACTCGAAATTCGATAGCTCGTTCGGAAGCGGCAAATACACCTCTTTTTCACTTTCCAAGAACCTCAGCGATTCGTTCCGCATTCAGTTCTTGGGCGGTCATCAGACCTTCAATTCCGCTCTTAGCGCCAATAACAGTTCCAATTTCGTCAACGCCGTGGTCGATTGGAACGTGGGCCCTCGCTATTTTGTGGAAGGCAATTTCGGCTGGTATCGCGGCACCACCATGAATTACCAGCAATGGACCACGGTTTTCGGCTATCGCTTTGGAGGATATCGCAAAAAATGAGAAATCTCCGGCGCCAAGATCTTCTAGGCTCCCGAACTCCGCTGACTGTGATATTTGGGCTACTCTCGGCTGTTTTCGCTGTGGCACTGCTGTTTTGCTGCGGCGCGGCCTTTGGCCAAGCGCAGTCTGATGCTCAACCCGCTGCGGAGACGGCTGCTCCTCCCGTTTCGCCTCCGATGGCGGCTCTCTCTCGCGCCCGCGCAACCGTCGAAAAGTTCTTTGAGCAGGCCGCCAATGTGGTGTGCACGGAAAATGTAACCCAGGCGCTTGTCGGGAAGAACGGGAAAGCCAGTTATCGTGAGGAATCCGTCTTTGACTATCAGCTTCAGGCCAATCCCAACAGCGGATCGCTGAAGCTCGTCGAATCCCGCGATACGCGCAAAGCCGCCTTCCGTGATTCGTCGCGCACCCTCCTCATTACCAACGGTTTCACCAGCATGCTCCTGATTATCCACCCG
>QHYZ01000178.1 GCA_003225295.1 Acidobacteriota bacterium
AGTTGCGCCGCATGCGGGCCCAGCTCGGCAAGCTGCGCGCCAACTATGCAGCCATCACCCTCGCGGCGCGCCCTCGGCGGCTTCCCCGCACGGCCGCCCAGCAGGCCAAAGAGAAACTCCGCACCGAGATCGCCCAGTCCAAAGCCCGTCTCGAAAAACTCCAGGCCCAGCACCACGCTCTTCCCCGGCGCGTGCCCCTGGCCGAGGCCCAAAAAGGACAAGCGGTGGTAAAACTATCCACCGAACGCAAGCACCTCACCAACGTGCTCAAGATGGTTGCCTACCACATGGAGAGTGATCTGCTGGAGTTGATCCGGCCTCACTACAAACGGGTGGAGGAAGAAGGACGCACGTTTATTCAGGCCGCCCTACAAGATGCCGCCGATCTCGAACGAAGTAACGTGCCTGGCTGACCGGCCTACCACGATCGAGAACCACCGGAATCCAAAGATCGGAACCGAGCTTGGTGACGCGTGGCGGCATGATTCCTACTAGCGTCGTGGGCACGCCGTTAAGGGTGAAGGTGCTACCTACGATCTTGGGATCAAGACTGAAACGTCCCGCCCACAGCTTGTATGCCATGAGAAAAACCGGCGGAGCCCCTGGCTTGTCGTCATCGGGCATCAATGTCCTGCCCAGGAGCGCGGGAACTCCGAGAACCTGGAACATGTTTGCAGTTACATATCCGCCGTTGAACTGCTCGGTGCCCTCGCCGTTGAAGTAGAGAATGTCCTGACCTGTTCCGCCAATCACCGCGTCGAAGACATGGTTCTGTTCCGCATAATCCAGAAATTCGTCATCGCGAAAGAATGAACGCCCGCCGGGACGATTGTCGGCATCGTTGTGAATGGTGATCATGACGATGCGCTGCGCATCAACGTAGGGAAATGGCTCCAGCAGCACGTTGTCGATCACACTAAAAATGGTCGTGGCCGCGCCGATGCCTAGAGCCAGGGTGATCACTGCCGCCGCGGCAAAACCAGGATTTTTGGCCACCATCCGAAGGCCATATCGCGCATCCTGAAAGACGATGCTCATGCTTTCGACTCACATGGCAGCAGCGAGGGCAATGGCTGCCACAAATCTACGTCGCCACTCGGAAACCTAAAATTCGCTGGCATAACTCCTATAACGGCGCAGCTTTTGCCATTCAAGATTACAGGTTTACCGATGATCGCTGGATTCGATCCAAAGCGGTCTCGTCATAAAATGGTGACTGAGAATTACAACTTGATCGTGCCCCAGCTCCTGTTCGTCAGGTGAGAATGACCTGCCAAGTACGGGTTGTGTTCCCAGGGCCGCAAAGAAATCCGATGTCCCCCAACTGACGGAAAGTCTCGCCGGGTCTCCACGTCCCGTTAGCGTTGTTGAACCGAGAGCAAATCCAGCGACATGAGCTAAAGTTTGGCTCTGATGATATTCAAGGAGTTCCGGCTCCGACGCAGCGAGTTCCGTCAGTCCCCTGGGGGAGAACGTGTTCCAGATCCTGACGATCCGATGGGAAGTTGGATAAGGAAGAGGTCGCAACAGGAGAGAATCGACGACACCGAAGATTGCTGTCGTTGCGCCAATGCCAATCGCGAGCGTAAGGACGCAGACGATGGTTAATCCTCGGTTCTTTCGGAGTTGGCGGAAGCCGAATCGCAAGTCTTGCCAGCACGTCTCCACAAAGGATTCCCAGCCGGCGGCGCGGACCACTTCCTTCGAAACGTCCAAGCTTCCCTGTTCCAACCGGACGGCGCGAAGGGCATCCTTGCGACTCATGCCTTGTTTCATCTTTTCAGCCGCTTCCATCTCCAAGTAGGCGCGCAGCTCCTCATTCAACTCCCGGTCGACCTGATCCTTCGAAAGAGTGAGCGAAGGCCGCTCGTTATATTTCGCAGCAAGGACATGGCTCTTTACTCGTACCTCAGAGCGATCACGGGGTCGACGCGCATCGCGCGGCGCGCAGGGATGTAGCTAGCCAACAGGACGACTATAACGAGCACGATTGTCACGCCGAGGAACGTCAGCGGATCGGTTGGTTTCACGCCGTAGAGCAGGCTAGATAGGAAATGCGACAGACCAAGCGCCGCAGCGATACCTGTCGCTACACCAATTAAAGCGAGCTTCGTTCCCTGCCCCAGGATTAGTCGGAGAATGTATTCCCTCTGCGCGCCGAGGGCCATGCGAATCCCGATTTCGCGGGTGCGCTGTGACACCGAATAGGCAATGACGCCATACAACCCGATGGCTCCCAGCAGCAGAGCCATTCCGCCGGCGAGAGACAGCAAGACAAGCGTAAACGAAACACGGGCCATCGAATTCCGGTAGTAATAGTCGAGCGTGTGGACTGCCGAGAGCGGAAGATCGGGGGCCACCGACCACACTGCTTGCCGGATCTCGCTCATAAACGCCTGCGAACCCGCGCGTGCGCTACGGATGGCGAACCCTGGCTGGCCCAGAAAAACGTCCGCGTCTGTTATCGGCCAGTAAACCGTGGCCGGAGCTTCCCGGCTGGTCCCGTCATCGTAGACGTTCCCCACGACGCCTACTATCTGCCGCCAGGCCTTGGGGTTTCCAATTTGTTTCCCAAGTGCATCCGACGGATTATGCCAATACTCACGCGCGAGGTTCTCCGACACGATAGCCACAGGGCGCTTGTTCAATACGTCGTCCCAGGTTAAATCGCGGCCGGCTACGATGGGAATGCCCATGGTCCTGAAAAAGCTTGGCGAAACCCAAAACAACCTGCGAGCCGGCGGGAGCTGACCCTGAAGCATGTGATCCTCTACTTGCACGGGACCGCTCTCGGCACCAGCATCCATGGGCACGGCCGAACTAAAATCGGCAGAAGAGACGCCAGGAATCGCTTCGATACTGTCGAGAATCGCCTGATCCATACGGACCAGCCGCTCGGGAGCCTTGATCATTTCCGGAGGAAAATGGACATGGAACGTTTCGACTTCAGCTGGCGCCGTGAATCCGGGCTGAACGTGTATCAAGGCTTGAAAGGTACGGATCATGAGGCCCGAGCTCACGAGCAAAACAAGAGCCAGACCGACCTGGATGACCACCAGCGCGTTACGCGCCCGATGGCGCTCCCGGCTGGCGCTGACAGAGCGGCCCGTCTCGCGCAATCCAGTCCCCTCGCGAACACCAGCATATCTGAGAGGCAGCATCGAGCCGAACAAGAGACCTGCCACCATCGTGACGCCTAGGGCAAAGAGCAAGACGAGCCTGTCGATTCCGATGTCATTGAGCCGGGGCAAATCGCTCGGTGCCAAAGCGATCAGGGCCTGTAAGCCACCATAAGCAAACAGCAAGCCGAGAGCACCGCCAATCACCGCCAGCACGAGGCTTTCGACCAACAAGCCGCCAGCGATACGTCCGGGGCTGCCGCCCAAAGCCGCTCGAATAGCTAACTCCTGTTGTCGCCCTTGAACTTTGACCAAAAGAAGATTGGCCACGTTTGCACAAGCGATTACCAGCACCAAGCCCACCCCACCCACCACAACCCACAAGACCTTGCCTACGTCGCCTATCATGTATTGCTTCAGCGGCTGCAGATTCGGCCCTATCCGCGACTCTTTGAACCAATTGAGGCGGTGCGACTGCATCTCCGCGGGATCGCCTTGCACTTCCATTGGTATCATCCGCGCCACGTCCGCACTGGCTTCCGCCAGCGTCACTCCAGGCTTGAGCCGGGCAACCGCAAAGTAGTTATAGCCTCGCTGCGTTCGAGGCCTGAGAGGCAGCAGTACGCCCAGATCGGTCATCCCCAGGAAGCGAAAGCTTTGCGGTAACACGCCAATGATCGTGGTGGGCTTACCATCCAGGTCGATCGTTTTCCCGATCACTGAACGGTCGCCGCCGAATTTGCTGCGCCAGTAGCCATAGGTGATCATCACTGTGTCCGAGCTGCCCGGCTCATCATCCGCCCGCGTGAAGGAGCGCCCGAGCAGAGGTGTGACTCCCAGAATTGGGAGCACCTCGTCGGTCACGCCGAGAGCCGGCACATGTTCGGGTCGTCCGACGCCCGTGACGTTGGCCGAGTAGAGCGAAGCACCGAAACCCGTATAGTAGAGACCGATGTCCTGGAAAGTGCGGCTCTGCTCTCGAAAGGTAAAGTAATCCGCTGGACATAAAGGCCAGTTGAACTGGTTGATGCCAGGAAGGTCGAGCCCTACTTCGACGAGTCTGCCCGGTTGCGGATAGGGCAGAGGCCTGAGCAGCACGCCGTCCACGACACTGAACATGGCAGTCGTCGCGCCGATTCCGAGGGCGAGAGTGAGGACAGCTACGGTAGTGAACCCGGGAGATTTGCGCAAAATGCGGACCGTGTAGCGTAGATCTTGGGCGAAGGTCTCGAGGAACATACCGGGACGAATGGCGCGCACCTCTTCTTTAACTTGCTCGACGCCGCCGAGTTCGATGAGCGCCTGCCGCCGGGCTTCTGGATGCGAAAGCCCCTCCTTCATCTTCTCCTGGGTCAGCAGTTCCACCGCAGATTTCAGCTCATCGTCCAGTGCTTGCTCGACCGCGCCTTTGCGCAGAAGGTTTCGGAAGAAACTGCCAATTCGGCTCCGCATGACGCCTCCCCTCCGAACTCAGGCGGATTCGACCGCCGCCGCCATGATCTTGACCACCTGACTCCAATCCCGTTCCTCCGCCCTGAGCTGCGCCCGGCCGGAGGAAGTCAGGCGGTAGTACTTGGCCCGGCGATTGTTTTCCGAGGCGCGCCATTCGGCTTGGACCCAACCCTTCTCTTCCATGCGGTGCAAAGCCGGAAAGAGCGAGCCAAAACTCACTCGAAAGGCACCGGCACTAATCTGCGTGATCCGTCGGGACACACCGACTCCATGCAATGGTTCCAGTGCCAGCGCTTTCAAGATCAGCAGGTCTAACGTGCCACGCAAAAGATCGGTTCGTTCCTTACCCATTTTGGCCTCTCTTATCGCAATGCGATATGAGCACGTCACCTGCCATACCGGTCTAACTCGAATATGCATGTCAGGCCGGAACTTACGGCGGCAGTCTTGCCGGTTCCAAAGTGTCTGTGAACGATTCCGAGACAATTCGTCCCGCAATCGACCACCTTCTATGGTTCGACTCCGGCGAGCAATCGGAGGTGTAACGGGCAAACAGGATGTTATTCCGGGCGAGAAGTTCGCCTTGCCGGTAACTTGGGTCCGGGGCATAAAGCTCCGCCCTCTTTGCGTTTTCCTCGGTCGCGGCCTCGCACGATAGTTTCGCCACTGGGCTCCCGAGTGGAAGGCCCATTTTCGTACTCCCTCTGCTCTGAAAATAG
>QHYZ01000384.1 GCA_003225295.1 Acidobacteriota bacterium
AGCGTATCAGCTCAAACGAGGAAGTGAGCTGGATTGCTTGGTGCAGTGTCCTGTAGAGGGGGCAATGCATCGGGTAATTGGCGTGTACGCGCTCCACGGTTTCTTTCGCCCGTTCTGGTGCTTTCAGGCGCATGGCTACGTGGATGCGCCGGATGACCAACACGCCTTCTTCGGCTTCCACCTCGCCGGTTACATCCGCCGTCAATCGCCCATGGCTGGCGTCAATTTGGCGCGCTTCCAGCGCGCCTCCGAAGGTGCCGAGCATTCAACCGGCGGTTGCGGAAATGACATAGTCAATTGTGGAGGAGTGCGACTCTGTCAATTTCGAGGGATCAATTTTGTAATGCTCGGCGATGGCGCCGTGGACGCTGAATATTACCGGCATGGATTCGCCGGGCAGGTGCGCGATGCGCAGAGGCCCCTCGTGCCGTTCGATATGGGATTTTGAAATGTAAACAACCTTGTTCACAATGCCCTCCTTGCTGCGCCTCAAAATCCTTATGTTCATTAGTCCAGATCTATTTATGTTGAATCGCCTTGGGAGATCGCTTTAGCTCAAGGGGGCGAACCTGCAGCTCCCATTTTACCGGCACCGATCCTGGAGGATAGCAAATCGTCTTGTCGCAGGCTTGGTACTGCAGCTCTCCGACAATCGAAACTGTCTTCCCGGTGGAGAACAGGGCCCGGGCTCCATCCCCCAGTTTGGAGACGCCCACTATCACATCTTGTTTTATCCGGAAAGAGCCGTCGAAAACCGGCACCTGTTCCTTAATCGCCTCTAAGTAAAGAATCTTTGGGTTGGGGTAAATTGCCGGCGTTGATTCTATTCCAGCGGGAGTGTGCAAAATGAGTTGGACAGGCTTGTAGCCGCGCACTCCCGGTGAATAGACGTGAACATCCGGAGGAAGTTCGACGTCTGCGGTCAAGGTGACCCGACTCCCCGGCACGACCGTGCGATCCGATTGTGAAAGAGTGAGCCGAAGATGCGGAGCTTCGATGGTGTCGCTCACTTCCTCGGTGAGTTCAGGGAACAGTTTCCCGATGACGTTGTTTGCGGTAAAGCGATTCGTATACTTTGCTTCGAAATATTTCTCGCGAATAGCTCCGCTCTCGTCGATAAAGAAAAAGCCAGGTTGCGCCATTCCTTTGGTCATACCCTTTGCTTCTGGGTTGAGGACGTTGAAGCTGCGAATGACCTGGGAATTGGGGTCAGCTAGTATCGGAAACCCGATCTTGTGTCGCTTAGCGAAGTCCATGAGGACAATCGTGCCTTTTGGACCTTTCAGTGTTTCGTTGGATTGTTCGTGACCGAACTGATCGACGAGGGTGAATTGTGGCGCCCGCTGGCCGATCTCTAGCCCGATTGGTGGAGCAGAGCCACCCGTGGATAAGTGGCTTTCTTGACCGCTCGCGGCAGCAAGCAACACAACGGAAATTAACAGCGCAATCTTAACTTTCACCTTTGCTCCAGGTGCAACATTGTCCCTCTGATTCGTTCGAGATACCTACGAACAGTTACGACAGAAATGATGGCGCTTTTTCGAAATAAGGATCAAAAGCGAACGCTAATGCCTCCGCTGGCCACGATGTTGTGCTGTGTACTCGAGGACAGTGCCGCATTCAGATTCAGATTGCCGGATACAAAATCGCGAACCTCTCCGCGCAAGCCGAACAACCGAAACAGCTGGTAATCCAGACCTCCACCGAAATCGAAGACGCCGCGGCTCAGAAACTTGCTGGTTGAGTTCTGGCCATTTGACAGTTTGGCGGATTGCTCGTACAGAGCGTATCCGCCTCCCAGAGCTACCCAAGGCGAGAGTCGCGCGGTCGGAAGAACCTTTAGCCGTAACCCTGGAGTGACATAGAGCGAAGCATAGTTCTGTGGCACCGTGGTAGTGGGAGCCGTCAAACTCCG
Organism: Acidobacteriota bacterium; assembly: GCA_003225295.1. GTDB lineage: Bacteria > Acidobacteriota > Terriglobia > Acidiferrales > UBA7541 > Acidiferrum. The sequence continues at coordinate 1,916 of QHYZ01000384.1, forward strand.
ATTAGGTAGGGCCACAAATTGGATTTCGCCATAAATGGCAGCGAATTCGGCGTCCAGGAGACGGTGACCGTAGTTAGCGCCCAAACTCACGTCTGCGGAAATTTGCACCGAACCCGCTGACGGACTTCGAAAACTCCGCGAGTGATTGGGGATCCCGCCCAGCGACAAAGTTAGGTCATTGCTCTGGGCAAAAGCCTGGACCGGAAACGTAGCCGCCAGCAACTCCAGGGCGAGGAAGACGAGCAATCGCAAGCTAAGCTCGAGTCTAGCCAAGTTTCGCCCATTTCGTTGTAGCGTCTGGCGGCAGCAGACGCGCTGTCGTGTGCAGAGTCTCGTTTAAAGCCGGAGCCAACCCCCGCGCGAGCTGCAGCAACTCCTTTTGATTCAGATCCGAGACAACGAAGGCGAAGTATTGCCCAGACTCAAAGCCCGCGATTTCCATCCCGCTGAGGTGATCCTGGTAAATACCAAGGCCGCGTGAGTCCCCACTGAGGAGGAGGCTGTCTCTGGGAAGGGATGCGCCGTTCCGCTCCGTGAGAATTACCGAAAGGATGGTTCCGTGCCCTCGCGTGATGAAGTGGACATACTTGCGGTCGCTTCCCGGTATCGAACAGATATGCCCTTCGAGAAGTTCAAAACCTGGAAGCCGCTGCTGCACAACCTGCAGCAGCGGGGCATATCGAGCGCCAAGTTTTTCGCGGATCTGATCCGGGGGATTGGCGATCACTGGATAGTTGTGGCCTTGAA
>QHYZ01000179.1 GCA_003225295.1 Acidobacteriota bacterium
CCGTTGCCAACCCGCGAGGGGGAGCTAATCGGAAAAAACTCTGCTCAGTTCGGATTGCAGTCTGCAACTCGACTGCATGAAGCCGGAATCGCTAGTAATGGCGTATCAGATCGACGCCGTGAATACGTTCCCGGGCCTTGTACACACCGCCCGTCACATCACGAAAGTGAGTTGTACTAGAAGTCGCCGCGCGAACCGCAAGGACGCAAGCGCCCAAGGTATGACTCATGATTGGGGTGAAGTCGTAACAAGGTAGCCGTAGGAGAACCTGCGGCTGGATCACCTCCTTTCTAAAGTAGTCGTGGCTCCATCCGCTATGGTGTGCGGATCATGCCACGCATTGCATCTCTAAGCTCTCACGGGCCGCGGGGATGCACGCTTCGAGTTACTTTCACTACCCTTCTTCGGCTCCGGCTGAGGTCACGGTAGATTCGGGCAGGTTCTGGCAGATCGTGTCGGGTTTATCCTGAGCGTTTTTGGCGAAGGGTCAAAGGGAAAGACAATCCTGCGAGTGCCTCCGGGCCGCTGAGAAATCGGCGGCCCTTTTTGTTGGGAACTACACCGCCGCCTACCCCGCCCAATTTCCCACGGCAGGTCCATCAATCGGATCCCCCGCATGGCAGTGGTCCAGAACGCACGACAGTGTCCCAAACTGAACAGACTTGCCTCCCCCGAAACTACTACGCTCATCCGCTGTGGGGATTTGTTTCTCCGCGGACATCAGTTGTCTCCGCGACATGAGCTTGCCCGATTGGCTCACTCAGCAAGATAGAGATGCCGGGCGTCCTAGTCGCGAAATGCCAACACTGCCCGGGAGGAACTTGATTTTTGTCTCTTTTGTTGCCGGTATGGTTTGGATCTAAGGACCATGAAACAAATCCGCGGAAACAGAGGAGTGCATTTCTTTGCGCTTCTCAGATTCAAGAATGGGAGAACTCCATGAAGAATAAATTGTTGCTGAGTATCGTCGCCGTATCCACGCTGTTGATGGTTCCGGCGATAGGATCCGCCCAGGACAAGGACGCCGAAATGCGCACCTTGACAGGCTGTTTGTCGAAGGCCGAGGGCGCTCACGAGTACAAGCTGACGACTGAAAATGGCGGCACCTGGGAACTCCACAGCAAGACGGTCAAGCTTTCGCCCCACAGTGGTCACACCGTAACCGTGACCGGCAAAGTGCGAGCCGCCGATCTGCACGAGGCCAAAGAGAAAGTCAAAGATGAAATGAAAGAGCATGGCGTGGACAAGGATGCTACCGAACATGGCCACCTCAATGTGACAAACCTCAAGATGGTCAGCGACAGCTGCAAGAAGTAAGGACGTCGACCTCAGAAACGATTGCGTGGAAAGGCTTGGAGCCCGTCCTTCGCGCTCTTTAGCAAGGACGGGCTTCTCCGTCGGGGAGGCTTGTTCGCTTCATGGAGTGACAGGTATGAATATTCCGACGGCGCTTTCCGTGGAGTCACACTAGATTCGGCCAGAGCGTGTCGGGTCTATCCTCGGGGTTTTGAGCGAAGGGTTAAGAAGAAAGGCAGTTTTTGTGAGTGTCTGCGGGCCGCCGAGAAATCAGCGGCCCTTTCTGTTCCCACCGACAGTGTGACAGTGTGAACCTGTTCAATTCCGCCGGCCGGGGCTGCAGTATAGGATTCGCCACTCATTGCCGCGTTTCGTGTTGACGGTGTCGCTCTGGCAAACTTAGAATCATTGTGCTGTCTCGTTTGTCTAACGTAGAAAGGCCCGGCTCATGCATCGTTCCGTGGTCGCAGTTCTGTGTTTCATCAGTCTGTTTGCGAGTCCCACTCCTGGCCAGAGTGCATTCGCTGCGCCCGTTCGAGTCGCCGCAGGGACTATTCTGAATTTTCACTTGCAAACCCGTCTTAATCCATCGGCCGGAGATACATTGGACGCCCTGCCGAAGGGCACGGTCCTGCAGGTAAGAATCCTGGATTCCATCGATTCTGGCGCGGATCGCGACGGCACTGAGTTTCACGGCTCGCTGGCGGCTCCCCTCCTCTTGGAAGGGGAGGTAATTGTCCGTTCCGAAGCGGAAGTCCGAGGCTTGCTTGTGCTTCTGAGAAGCCGCAACCATCCGGATGGTTTCCGTTATGAGCTTCTAGTGACGGGACTCACCGACCGCGGAAAGTCATTCGATCTGACTGCATCTCTCAATCCCTCTTTCCTTGATCCTGGGACTCAGCCTGCCCCTGGCTCGAAAACCACGACGAAATAGAGCTTCTCGAAGATCATCGAAGCCACGCGTTACACCATGCCCGAAGTCACCACAAGTCCCAATTCCAGTCTTCAAAGTATGTTCGAGTAGAAACTAGCCAGATGGGAGTCGATGATGAAGAGATTTCCCGTTCTAGTACTCACAATGCCGGGCGCTTGACACTGCAGATTCTCCCGTAAGCCCAATATTCGGTTGAGGATACAACATTCTTGAAACTGCGCAGCAAGCATGGCAAATCCCCTGCAGAACAATTGTGCTCGGCCTAAATTCCAAGGAGGATTCAAAAATGAAGAACGCTTGCCGAGTATTTCTGCCCACGCTGGCCTGTCTGACTCTCATCGCGCCGGTCTGGGCCTTGCCGCCAGTCGCAACTCACGGCGCTGTGCTGGCAGACTTGTCAAACAACCAGACTGCCTCGCAAGAGCAATCCGTATCCGGAAAGATTACGTCGGTGGAGAAGAATTCCTTCACTCTTACTGTGGGACAGTCGAAGACCTCAAGTGATATACACAACCTGCAGGAGGACCCGGCCAGTCCCAAGACCATGACCTTCCTCATCGACAAGAATACGGCCATAGAAGGCAGTCTGAAAGTTGATGCTAACGCCGACGTTACGTATCGCGAAGAAAAAGGCGCCAACGTGGCCATCAGCGTCCGCGTTGCTCCGTGATTCCCAAACATGCGGGTTCAGACCGCCTTGAGCGCTTTTGCGCGAATGGCTTGACGGTTCCGGTGAAGGGTGGTTTATTTCACCACCCTCCTCGGTTCCGGCTGTAGCCACGGGTCTGAGCAAATGGGGACGGATCTTGTCATGTTAAACAGATAGCAATTTATGGTGCGCGATATAGGGCGGCGGTGCACTTCGCTGCCCTTTTTTGTTCTTTCATCGCCGCTGGGCTCGAGGTAGTGACAGATATGTCCAGGGTATCCGGTTGCACGGCCCACGGCGAACGGCCGGGATCTTGCATCGAAGGCGTCTTTCACACTCCTTTCCCTCACCAACGGCGGGCGCTCCCTGAAAGCGAATTGCCGTGCCGAGGCAGCCCCAGAGCCGTGCCCATGAGCCTCTGGTCTTCATGCCGCCCACGGCCTAAAGAGATCCTCGGGATCTCTGGCAAACCGGTTTTGACCGCCGCTATCGGATAGAACCTGAAAGCGCACTCACCGCACAATCGCCAGCCAGACGGGCGCGACCAGCCGCTCTGAATCTGAAAAAGGACGTGAGAGACAATTCATGCTACCCATTCGCTTCGTGGCCATTCCAACCCCAATCGCGGAGGAGGTACGCACCGCCCCTCGTGCGCCTGTTTATGGATTCCCGGCGCACGCGGAGCTGGCTACGGACGCTGCTCCGTGCCGTCACTGCCTGCGCACATTCGTCGTGGGCGAGGACCGCAGAATTCTTTTTATCTATGATCGATTCGCCGGCGTTGAATCACTTCCACAGCCTGGCCCAGTCTATATTCACGCGGATGCCTGCACTCGTTATGCGGAGGACGCTGGATTTCCTGAGGAGCTTCGCGGGAGCCCGCGCACGGTCGAGGCCTACGCCAACGGTCGCCGCCTCGTGGCCCAGGAATACGTGGCGGACGGGGAATTCGAGACGGTCATCGAAAGACTGCTCGCCCACCCCAACGTCGACTATCTACTGGTGAACAGCACCACGGCCGGCTGTTTCACATTCCGCGTCGAGCGTGCTTCGGCTCAATGAAAAAAAAGATGTACGGGGAGATTCAGGCGAATCTCCCCATTGCGCAATCTCCGTCCCTTGCTACACTTCGTTTCTTTTTACTGCAGGCTGGCAGCTGGGCGGTTATTGAGAGGGCTGTCCGGAGCTTCAGGGAGCTTCAGGAGCTTCAGTGAATCTTGCCCTCCCCCACTTTTTGTGGGCAGTTTTTTGGAAAAAGTCTTGACAGGGCTTTGTCTTTTTGTTTCATTAGTATTGATGAACGAAAGCCAAGTTCGCAAGGCGCGAAAGCAACTCCTCGGCGAACTGCCCGATCTGACCGAGATCCTGCGAGGTTCGCTGCTGGATCGCCGGATCTTCCATCGCCGGGGTTGCCTGAAGTGCCGCCGGGGAGAAGGCCACCGGGTCTGGGTCCTCACGGTGGGTTATCCCGGAGGACGGACGCGCCAGTTCACGGTTCCCGCCGAACACAAGGGGCAGGTCCAGCGGTGGCTGCGAAATTATCGAAAGTTGCGGGCCAAGTTGGAAGCGATTTGCGAGCTCAATCACGAATTGTTAAGGGCGGATCTTTAGGCTATTTTTTTGAACTTGTATTGTTTCATCATTAATGATGCAACAGAGCCACCAACTCCACGCCTCCATCCGTTCCCTCATCGAGTCGTACTTTTCCTGTCTTCGCCGCCCGGTGCGCAAGAACCTTGCCCGTCTGACTGGCGCTTTCCTCCACTTGGCCTAGAGCATCCGTTTCGGCTACGGCGGACTGCACCTCACTTCCATCGCCCGCGTTCTACCCGAGGGCAAGAAGTTTAAAAGCAGCTATAAATGGCTCTCGCGCTTCTTGAAATGTAAGTACTTTGACGCTTCCAGCCTGGCCGAGTGTATGCTGGCCCTGATTTTGGGTCAGAAGCCCCCCTCCTGG
>QHYZ01000033.1 GCA_003225295.1 Acidobacteriota bacterium
TGCATGCTGGGCATCTCTCTGTTGCAGTATGTGCATCGCCAGGCCAAAGCCGCTTGGTGTGATCTTTCGATGGAGCAACTCATTGAAGAGTTGCAACGGATACAGCAGTTCGTTCTGCTCTACCCACGGCAAGGCGAGAAAGGTTTCCCTCGCGCTGCCTATGTGCTCTCGAAACAAACTTTGGCGCAGCAGGCTTTGGCCAAGGCACTGAAGCTGGACGAGCTGCAGATTACCCACCGTGGGTAATACCAAACCCACACTTTAGACTGCACAAAAAGGAACTCTTAGAAATCTATCGACTCCGCCGGCAGTAAACTACCGCTAGACCAATATTCATCGCCTCGTCCTGCTTTGATTCCGCCAATTCGATTTAGAAAACTTAAGGCCGTCAACGTCATTGAAACGACCGTGTCGCCCAAAGGAGCTGCAGAAATCTCCGCCCCATGGACAGCCCCCGCGCCAACCACAGAAGCATTGTCAAAGCGGGCCGACGTCTGGCCAGCCGGTACAAAGTGTAGCCGAAACACATCCCGAGACAGCCGACTTTAAATCGTTAACCATTGAGGGAGGCTTTCGCCGCCCACGGAGCGAATATGAAATCCCGCACCCACCAAGGGGAGGGAGCCCCGAGTGATGAGCAAGACCCGTGAAGGTCACGGATGCAAGGTGAGTTTGCCTTGGCGTGCGAGCCCATTCTTCTGATTTGAAACCATAAGCTTCAAGGCAGATAGGGCATGGGGTTGGGGTCTTCGACAAATTTCTTCAGGGCGGCCATAACGGCGGGGCGAGTAAAGAGTTCGCAAAAGAGGTCGATCTCGCACCGAAGCTCGTCGTGCGGAATGGGCTTGATGAATTTCTTGGCGGCCGCACGCGTCACGGCATCAAATTTGGTGATTTGCGCCGCGGCCGATCGTGCGATACGGAGAGCTTCGCCTTCACCGGCGAGCTGCGCTACGAGAGCGACGGCGTGTGCACGAGTCGCGTTGACCGTTCGCCCAGTGAAGAGCAAATCCCTTAGGAAAGCGTTGCCAAGATCACGTTTCAACCGCGGGATGCCGCCGAAGCCGGGGATGAGTCCCAGACGCAGCTCGGGGAACGCAAACCGCGCCATCTTGTCGGCGACGATAATATCGCAGGCCAAGGCGAGCTCGAGTCCTCCGCCAAAGCAGACGCCGTGAACGGCAGCAATTGTCACGAACGGTGCAGCATCGATCGCGTTCAGAACGGCGTGAATGCATTCCAGAAAATGGCGAATACCCGCGAGGCGTTCTTTTTCAGGAAGGGCTGCGGCGCCATGATATAGCTCGCGCAGGTCCGCACCGGCGGAGAAAACGGATTTGCGCGCACTCGCAAAAATGCAGACGGAAGTCTCCGGCGCAAGCACAGCAAACGCGGCAACAAACTCTTCCAGCTCCGCGAGCATGGCTGTGCCGATTTCATTGGCCGGCTCATGATCGAGCGTCAGCTCGATTACCCCTTCGCGCCACTCCCAATGCAACGTTTTGCCAGTGAAGGTTTTCATGCCTGCTGCCTGCTGACCCCCTCGCGACCCCCTTTCGAATCGTACATGGCATTGATTTCTGAAGCATAACGCGCATTTATGGCCTCGCGGCGAAGTTTGCCGTTGGCGGTGAGCAACCCGGTTTCGGCGCTAAAGACATCGCGGATAACGGTGAAACTTCTGACCTGCCTGTAATGCGGGAGTTCAGAATTCACGGCATCGAGCACCGCTTGAACAGTTGCGGATTCAACTTCCCCGGTCACGAGCGCGCCGAGATAGCCGCGCCCATTGCCGACCACGACGACCTGCTGCGCCGCTGGGAGAAGCCGCGCCATTTCTTCTTCGATCGGTTCGGGCGCAATATTATGTCCGGAATTCAAGATAATCAGGTTCTTGATGCGGCCGGTGATGCGCCAATTACCGCGAACGTTTACTTCGCCCTGATCGCCGGTGTGGAACCATCCCTCCTGCAGTACGCGGGCAGTTTCTTCCGGCCGGTTCCAGTAGCCCGGGAAAATGTGCGGCCCGCGCACGACGATCTCTTCGTTTTCGCCGATCTTCATCTCGATTCCGGTAATCACGGTGCCCACATAACCCGGCTCCACGGGCACGCGCGGATCATCCAGCGTGCAAATGCCAGTGGTTTCCGTGAGCCCGTAGGCCTGCAACAGCGGAATGCCAAGCATCAGGAAAAATTGTTGCGTCTCCAGAGCGAGCGGCGCTGAACCGCAGATCAGCGCGCACAGGTGTGTGCCGAAGCGCTCTCGAATCTTCCGAAAGATGAGCCTGCGGCCGAGCGCCAGCCAGAACGCATCGAGTGCGCGGCCACGACCCGCGGACCGCCGCTGCCAGGCTGTGCGTGCTTTCGCAAACAGAAAACGAATGACCGCGGGCCGCTTGGCAATGGCCTGTTCAACGCCGCGCCGGACGCGCTCCAACAGCGTCGGAACATTTAGGAAATAGTTCGGTGATGCCAGATTGATTTCGTCGGCAAGGTGGTTGAGATCCGTCGAAAGAGTAAGAATGCTTTCACGCGCGAGACAAGACTGCAGGAGCATCGTAGACGCCGCAAAATTAAATGGCAGGTAATGAAACACGCGGTCCGGTTCGCGTGTCGCACCCATCAGTTGATCGAGGCGTTCTGTCGTGCAGGAGAGCATGTGAGTGAGGTTTCCCACGTTCAGGCAAACACCTTTCGGCTCTCCCGACGTTCCTGAAGTATAGATGATGGTGACGATATCGCTGGCGATGCGAGGATTGGGTGCATCGGCAAGCGGAGGTTGCGGCACTGAGTGCCGCAGGACTTCATCGAAGAGCACACGGCGCGGAGCCTCGGGCCAAATTTGGGCCACGCTTTCGCCGAGTGTGGCCTCATTCACAAAAATCAGGCACGGCTGGCAATTCTTCATCATGCCGACGAGTTCGGCGGGCGCCTGCCGCGAATAGAGGGGCACGACGATCATCCCCTCGGCCATGACCGCCAAATGGAAGACGGCCCAGCGAATGGAGTTGGGAGCTAGAAGAGCGCAACGGGCCCCCGGCCGGACGCCGGAGCTTCGAATGAACATCCGCACAAGCTGAATGTGCTCTAGCAATTCCCTGCCCGTCACGCTCACAAACTGATCCCCGCGAATTTCGCGAAGAACGACGCGACCATCCGCGCGCTTGAGTCGAGCAAGAATCGTTTCAAGGAAATTGGGCATGAAAAGTCAGCGAACTGCCGCAAGCGCGGCCGGCGAAGAGTCGTAACGCCCGGCGAGCTGAATCAAATTATTGCTCAGTGGCGGCAGATACTGTTCCCAGGAAAAGACGCCGGAGCGGAGCGGAAATTCTGGATAGACGCGCCGGACAACATCCTCAAGGAAAGTGCCCATGCGGGCCATCACTTTGAGGTTGTGGACCACCGTCTGCCCGATGGCTTCGCGGACGGAGTCGGCTTCCGCAACCAGCGTCTCCATGATCTGGAGAAGCTTCGGCTCCAGATCGGGGTCATCGACCGTCAAGAAAAGATGCTGATGTCCACGCTCGCGCATCAGATTGCGGATGCGCTCGTCCATGGTCACGCCTGCCGAGGCCACCAGGCTGGGCATGCAGGTCACAATACCGTGGTAGCGCGAAGAAACCATGTAGGAACACGCGCGCAGAATGGAAACAAGCTGGAACATATTGTAATCGTCCGAAGTGAAAACCGGCGTGCCTGGTATGCGTGTGGCAATCTCGCGGCAGGCAACCGCGTCGAGCCGTTCCATCCCAACCAGAACCGGAAAAACGCGATGCCGCTGAACGAACGCCTGCGTCGCCTTTGTGAATCCTGAAATGTAATGTTCGTATTTCCTGTCGACTTCCCGACCCGATTCGAAGAAATAAACGGTGCGGTACTGGCTGTCCTTATACGCACCAGTGGTTGCCCGCGCGATATATTTTGCAAGGGAAGCCTTCACCGGCCAGACAAAAGGGTGAATGGGGCAGAGAACCAGGACCGGTGTCCTTTCGTCCCATCCGGCCTCGCGCAACGACTTGCGGCCATATTCCGGCGGATGCGGTTCGAACGTCCAGGCCGTATCAGTGCCAAGCTCTGTCGGGATTCCGAGCGAACTCAAGAGTGTCCGCGATTCCACGTTTCGCGTGATGACCAGAGAATTATGGACGTAGCGCTCGCACATTTTCTGAATGAGTCCGTCCATGTGACCCGCCTCGCCCCCGTAGGCAAGGGAAAGCTTGTTTTCGGCGGAGGCCAGTCCCAGCGAACCGATCATCATCGTCGTCAGGGCGTTGGCGAACTTGCTTTTGAACATCGAGCCTTCGCAAGCGATGACACCATGATTCTGTCGCACCTCGCGAAAGAGAAAAGGCGGGTACACGTCGGGAAGGTAAACCTGACGCGTGCTTTCGAAGTAGCCTTTCGTCCTCTCGAAGTTTTGCGTCATTACGCTGAAATCGACGTGCTCCGCTCCAAGAACATGTCGAATCTGACGCAACATCTCCTGCACGCGCACATCGCTGCCGGTGTTGCGCGTGCCGTTGTAGCCCGCGAAGAGCAGCTTTAGTTTCTTGCCCGGCTTCCAGCGCTCACCGAGCCCGAGCATCCAGCCGAAGCGCCGCATCTCGATCAGCGCGCTCACCCAGGCGACAAGGAGAAAGTCGGTCAAGCGCGGCTTCTCCCTGCGGCAGCATTTCTCTCCGTACCCGGAGTGGAAGGCCAGGGCTTGGCGGGGAACTGGAATTTATTTTCGCGGCTGTACTTCAAAAGAGGAGCTGCGTACGTCGAGAATTTTGCCGGCGCTTCTCCGAGTTCCGCGACGATGCGCGAATTGTCGAAAACGGTGTTCCAATCGAGATACGGCCAGAAAACCTTGAGCAGCGACGCGCCGTAGCCGGCCGCGCCGCGGCGATTGGCGACCCAATTTACCGTGTTGGAAAAAGGTCCGCCCAATGACGGCAAAAACATGGGCCGAAGCATGCCACCGGCTTGCGAAATCGCATCCGTCAGTTCCTGGTACGTCTGCGAGCCCGTGCCCGAGGAAAGATGGTAGATGCCGTGAGCGGGCGCCTCTTTTTGATGAATCGTCACGATGGCCTTGCCGACGTAGTCCGCCGGTACGATGTCGATTTTATCGTGAGGGCGCAGGGGAAGAACAGGCATCTGCGCCAGAACATGCAACGCTTGAACCATATCGAATTGCGAAGTCTCCTGGCGGCGGCTGTCGCCGAGAATGATCGCGGGGCGGAAAATCGTCTTGGGCACATCGGGCAAGAGTTGATTCGCCATGTGTTCGCAGAATTTCTTGGTGCGCGCATAGGGATCGTAATCCGAGCGCGACCAGTCGATCGAGGCTTCTTCGGTTATGATTTCATTTTTTCTTTTGCCCGCAACCGCAACCGTGGAAACGTGCGAATAGCGACGAAGGCCGTTGCGATTCTGCCCGCGGCGCGCGAGTTGAATGACTTCGAGTGTGCCTCGCAGGTTGACGTTCAGGCACTGCTTCTCCGATTTGCGGTTCAGCGAAGCGGCACAGTGAATCAAGGAGTCCGTAGTGTCCACCAGCGCATGGTATTCGGCATCGGGGAGACCAAAACACTCGCTCGTCAGATCACCGCGAAAAATGCGCACCCGCGTGTTCAGGTATTCGGCGAATTCGGGAAAGTCGAAATGCAGCTGCAGCGAAGTCCAAAGCCGCTCGCGCGCCTCCTGTTCGGTTTTGCAGCGAATCAGGAGGTTCAGCTTGTCGCGGTACCCGGTGAGGAGCCCCGCGGAAAGATAACTGCCCAGGTAGCCGGTCGAGCCGGTTACGAAGATCGCCATAAAGGGTCGGACGGTGTCGCGGCTTTGGAGAGCGCCGCTCCACGCGTGGGTTCGCCGGACCAATCCAGCGCACGCGGCTGGCGCGATTCAAGCGGCCGGCCTTCCATCAGCGGGTAACACCAGCGGCGTAGCGCTGGGATGTGCACGTTGATCCAGTAATCCCACCAGTCGATCGATTCCGGCGCAAAGTCGAAGAGCGCACGCTCCTCGGGCGGTAGCATGGCGGAGAGCAGGCGCGCGTTCTCACATTCGAAGACGTGTTCATTGTGAAGAATAAAAGGCTCGTAGAGCTCGATCAACTTCTCAGCGCGGATCAGGTCCCGCTCCGCTCGGGCAAGCGGCGGCTTCTTCATATGAAGAGAAATGGCCGCGCGATTGATACTGGAGATGACGGCCTTCTGCATGGGAATCGAGAGACGCTCGTAGCGTTGCTTTGAGACCGGGATTGTTTCGAATTTCACCTTCAACCAACTGTCGATGCTCTGCGTGCTCCGGTAATGCTTGCGGTGGGCCAGCCCGGTGAGCTCGATGCTGCGCCCCATATTGACGGGGTTGATCGCGGAAGTCGCCAGCTGGTACATGCGGGCATGGCGCCGCGCGATGACGGCAGAAGCGATGAGCGTTATCCCCCGGCAGACCATGTCGACGGGAATCACGTCGAGACACTTCCGCTCATTCGAAGGGAGCTGGCGAAAATTCGTTCCCAAAAGGTAAGAAAGCGGACCGGAAGTATTGATCCCTTCATTCCAGCCCGCAAAGGGAGAGCGTTCCGAGCTCTCCACGATCGACGGGCGCACGATGGCAATCGGCAGATCGCGGCCACGGCGCGCGAGGATGGACTCGCCAAGACTCTTCGTGAACGTGTAGGTATTCGGCCAGCCGAGATGCTGCGCCCGACGCAGGCCGACGCGCACGAGTCTGTTGCGCGCCCAGCGTGCCCGATTGCGCTTCAGAACACCATCGAGCTCTCCTGCGGGCGCGGACCCTTCATTACCGCCGCGTCCCAGCGCCTGGCGACGAAGCGCTTTGTCGAGTTCTGGACTTTCGGCGCGTTCTTCGATACGGCGAATCGTCTCGCGCAGCGAATCGACTTCGCGCTCGGCCTCGAATTGGGCATCGCCGGCGGGATTGTAATTGCTCTGCAACTCTTCGGTGACACGCCCGTCGCGCATGCCGACAACGTAGCAGGTGGAAAGATGCATCAGCCCGGCGTGATTACACTTTCGTAGAAAGCCGAGCAGATAAATCGCCGAATCGACGTTCGAAGAAATCGCATCGCGCAAATCAGGATTGAAATCCGTCAAGCCGGCGCTGTTCACGATGAGGTCGAGTGACTTTGCCAGCCGCGCTTGGGTCCCCTCGTCGAGCCCCAGACCCGGCAGGCTCACGTCCCCTTCCACGACTTCCACTTTTTCTTTCAGAAATGCGCCTAGCTTAAGGCCATGGCGCTCGTGAAGTGTGTCGAAGGTGGGAGATTCCTCGACGATCTTTTCGAAGCGTCGCAGCGCGGAAGTTGTCCGGTTGCGTCGAATCAGCAGCGTGATCTTGCCGATGTTGGGAATATTGTCGAGCAGATCGACAAGCCAGACCTTGCCGATAAATCCAGTTACGCCGATCAGCAGCAGATGCCGAGACGCCAGGTTCTCGCGCACCGAGAGACGTTCGACTCGCGGACTTTCTCCGAATAGCGCGACCGACGCTCTCGGCGGAATTGCTGGACGGGCCGTCGTCTGCATCGCGCTTTCAAGCTGCTCGGGCTTCCCCGTCCAGCCCAGCCGGCGCAGAAGTCTTTCGCGCGCGATCCGGCCGTCCGCGCTGCCGCTGGCGATCCAAGCCAAGGGCCCGCGAGGTCGCACGATGGGATCAAGCAGCCGCCCCGTCGCTTTGCCGTCGCGAAATTCCAGCCGGTTCGAGATGATCGACGCAACTCCGAAATGGTGCGCCAGCGGCCGCAGTACGCTTTCCAGGAGTTGCCCGACCAAGACGACGCGCTCGCCGCTGCGGACCGCTTCGATTAGCTTTTCGGCGGCCTCGCGTCGCAATTGCGGCTTTAGAACGTAGTGGAAATACTCTTCGCCGAGAAGATCAAGGCGATCGCGGCTTACTCCCCGAAGTAATGTGTGTAAGAAACGTGTGGCAAACGTGCGGCTTGCGAAATAAGCAAAGGGCCTCGCAATCGCCATGCCTGCCATGCCCGCGCGCCGCGCCCAGCGTTCGGCAAAGCTCTGCGAGTTCCAGGTGAAAAAGCCGACCGGGCGCAGGGCGCCAAGTTCGAGCAAGGAGCCTTCCACGCGCCAATAGGAAACTTGGCCGGTCCCCGTGGCAGGCAAGACACCCTTCGAATTGGATCCGGGCTGTGCCATAGCGGGCCTACGACGAGTGGCGACCGATCCGCCGCGAGGCTAGCTCAAGAAAATGGCGATGAGTAATGATATTTCTCACCCTTTGGTCAAGCTGCTCTGTAACGGATTCGCAGCCCGCGCCCGCGCCACACCGCCGTGTGGCCCTCGGCTCCAGCCGGCCGTAGGCTGCTTCGGAGAAATGTAAAAGTAGCATTGTCAGCGGCTTCTCGCAAGGCAAGCAGGTCCTCGGGAGCATTGCCGCTCGGAGCGAAGGTCGATCGTGATGAAAGAGCACCGCTTGCACCGGCAGGCAGGTTGACTCTAGACGCCCCAGCCGTAGCGCTCGGCGTGTTCGAACGTGCGCTGCATCTCTTCTCGCAGGATCTCGGTGAAGACGGAGCCGCCCACGGCGCGCACACCTGGCTCAGAGATGTCGGGTGTGCGGTACCCGCCAGCGAGCACTCGTTGCAGAGACTGCTCGACCCAGTCCGCTTCCAACGAAAGGCCGAAGGCGTCTCGCAGCATCATCGTGGCGCTGAGAATCGAGCCAATCGGATTAGCGGAGTCGGTCCCGGCGAGGGACGGCGCCGAACCATGTATGGGCTCAAAGAGCGGCGCGGACGATCCAAAGCTGGCCGATGGAACCAGCCCAATCGAGCCAACCAGCGCCGCCGCGGCATCGCTCAAAATATCGCCGAACATGTTACTGCTCAACATCACGTCAAATTGCGCCGGCCGCAGCGTCAACTGCATCGCCGCGTTATCCACGTACATGTGCTCGAGTTTCACCGCAGGATAGACTGCACCCATAGCCGTTACGGTGCGGCGCCAGAGCTGTGAGCTGGTCAATACATTCGCTTTGTCTACGGAGCACAGCCGCCGCGAGCGGTTCTCCGCGCGCCCATAAGCAAACGTGGCGATGCATTCGATCTCCGACGTCGAATACGATTCTGTGTCCCAGGCGCGCTCCCCACCCTTTTCAGTGGTGTGCCCGCGCTCGCCAAAATACATTCCGCCGGCGAGTTCGCGCACAATCTCGAGATCAAGGTCCCCAAGTCGATCCGCCTTCAAGGGCGAGATTCCTCTCAGCGATTCGATCAGCTTCACGGGACGAACATTGACGTACAGCCCCAGCCCTTTTCGCAGATCGAGCAATCCGCTTTCCGGGCGCTTCCCGACGGGAAGCGAATCCCACTTCGGCCCGCCGACCGCTCCCAGAAATACCGCATCCGCTTTACGGCAGCCGTCCAGCGTCTCCTTAGGAAGTGGCGCGCCGGCGGCATCGATGGCTGCGCCGCCGATCGGAAGTTCTACGAACTCAAACTGGTGATTAAACTCTTGCGCCGATTCACGCAGGATGGCCGTCGCCGATCGGGTGACTTCCGGACCGACGCCGTCGCCTGGTAACAGGACAATGGTCTTCTTCATGATGGTCCCCGAACAGAAACAGAACCCTGGCAACCCGCGCGCATCACAAGGAGATGCAGAATGGCGCGTTCCGCTTGTGGCAACCTCTTTGGCGGCAGAGAAGTCAGGCTGCCGGCGACGATTCCGCAGCCATCGCAGTGGAACGCCGTCGAATCACTTCGTGGGCGATGGCAAGGATGTCTCGCGGGCGCACCTGCTTGGCCTGATCGGCCAGCGCGGTGACTCGGCTATAAACTTCCGCAAGCTCGGTATCGCTCGCCTCGTAACCCAAGTCCCGCAGCGTCAAGCGCAGCGCATTGCGCCCGGAGTGCTTTCCGAGAACCAGCGAGCGCGCCGGGACGCCAACTGTCTGCGGCATAATAATTTCGTACGTAAGCGGGTTCTTGATGATTCCGTCCTGGTGAATTCCCGCTTCGTGGGCGAACGCGTTGGCACCCACAATTGCTTTGTTGGGTGCCACCTGCGCTCCCGTGATTTCGGTGAGCATGCGGCTCGTGGGGAAAAGCTCTTCCAGCCGAATGCCCGTGGTAACCCCAAAGCTGTCCTTGCGCACCGCCAACGCCACGACTACTTCTTCCAGGGAGGCGTTTCCTGCGCGTTCGCCGATTCCGTTGATGGTGCACTCGATCTGCCGCACGCCCGCGCGAATCGCTGCCAGCGAGTTTGCCACGGCCATGCCCAGATCGTCGTGGCAATGGGCGCTAAGCGTAATCCCCTGCGCGTCTCCCAGGTGTTCGCGGACTCTGGTGAACATTGCTGCGTATTCTTCCGGCACCGCGTACCCCACCGTGTCCGGCAGATTCAGCACCGTCGCACCGGCATCCACAGCCACGCGGCAAACCTGGCACAAAAAATCGATGTCCGTCCGCCCGGCATCCTCGGCGGAGAACTCCACTTCGCCCACATGCTGCCGACCGTAGCGGATCATCGAGCCGATGGCTTCGAGCGCCTGTTCGCGGGTCATCTTCAGCTTCACGCGAAGGTGCAGATCGGAGGTCGCCAGGAAAATATGCAGGCGTGGCGCCGCCGCGGGCTTCAGGGCCTCAATAGCCGCACCTACATCTTCTTTTCTTGCGCGCGCGAGTGCTGCAATCGGCACGTTGCGGACCTCTTGCGCCACTTTCCGGACCGCCTCCAGGTCACCTCGAGACGCAATCGGGAAACCCGCCTCAATCACATCCACATTCAGGGCCGCAAGCTGCCGCGCCAAGCGAATCTTCTCCTCGGTGTTCATCGAGAAGCCCGGCGACTGTTCGCCGTCACGGAGCGTGGTGTCAAAGATGCGTACGGCGTCCATAGAGTCCCCCATGCTCTAGTAACGCACGGCAGACACCCCGCAGTCCAATTTATCTTTGTTCTACTTTTGATAATTTCACCTTATACTGGCCAACCGGGAGGGCTCCTTGGACCTCGGCGAATTGCAGGTATTTCTGATGGTGGCGAAGGAGGGCAGCTTCTCGCGCGCCGCCGAGCGCCTTTACCGTACCCAGCCCGCCATCAGCCTGGCCATCCGTAAGCTCGAGGACTCCCTCGGCCAGCCTCTCTTCGTCCGGGGCGCGCGACCTGTCCGCCTCACCGATGCGGGAACCCTTCTGAAGGACTATGCGGAGCGCCTGATCAACCTCCGCGACGAGGTAAAAAAAGGACTCTCCGAATTGGAGGGCTTGAAGCGCGGCGAGCTCTCCCTGGGCGTGAACGAGAGCTCCATCCACGCACTCCTTCCGGCCCTGGCCAAATTCCGGGAAAAGCACCCCGGCGTGCAGGTCCGCGTGCACCGCATGTTTTCGCGGGACATCCCGCATGAAGTTCTGAACTACCGCCTGGATCTCGGCGCGATTTCCTTCGTGCCACGCGATGCCCAGCTTCTGGCCACGGAAATCCTGAAAGATGAGCTGACCCTGGTCGTGCATCCCAAGCATGTCCTAGCGAGGAAACGCGAAGTCGATGTCGCCGAGCTCGGGGAGGAAAACTTCATCGCGCACAGCGTCGAATCACCCTTTCGCCGCCGCGTTATTGAATTGTTTGCCAGAAACCGCACGGCACTCAATATGCCCATTGAAATGCCCACCATCGAAAGCATCAAGCGCTTCGTGCAAATGGGCATGGGCGTGGCCATCGTGCCGCGCATGTGCGTTCGTTGGGAAATCGAGCACGGCTGGATGAAAGAGGTAAAAGTGCGGCAATTGAACATGCCGCGCCACGTCTATCTCGTTTCGCGTCGCGGCGCGCGCCTCCCGCATGCCGCCAGTGAGCTCATGCGTATCCTTCGCGAGGAGTGAAACTTCACGGTAGCTATTTTCCCCGGGAAAGTTTCTTTCAAGTCAGATATGCTTCGGTCTGCAAGTTCTTGAAATCCTGAAAAGGGGTGTGCTTGCTTGACCAGCGGACTCGCCATTCTGGTGATCGGATTTTTCCTGGGAATGCGGCACGCCGCCGATCCGGACCACGTGATCGCCGTGTCTACCATCGTCAGCCGCGAGCACTCCCTTGCCAAAGCGGGCCTAATCGGCGTCCTGTGGGGCTGCGGTCACACCGTCACCATCGTCGCCGTCGGGGCGGCCATTATTTTATTTGGCTTGGCAGTTCCTGTGCGTGTCGGCCTGACTATGGAATTTTCCGTGGGTGTGATGCTGATTCTACTCGGAGTGCTCAACCTCACTGGCGCGATGAAATGGATCAGCGAAAAATTCTCCCCTGCACATCCGCGAGTGGCCGGAGAACATGCCCACGTCCACGAACACGGCAACCGAGTGCATTATCATTGGCATGCACATGCACCGGCCGAGAATCATCATGAAGAAAGCCTTACACCGCCGCGCTGGCTTACCCACAGCGAAGCGAAGGCTCTGGGCGGACCGTTCGAACGGCTGGGACTCTTTCATGTTCTACGCCCCTTGCTCGTTGGCGTCGTGCATGGCTTGGCAGGTTCCGCCGCTGTGGCTCTGCTGGTGTTGAGCACGATTCACGATCCGAAATGGGCGGTTCTCTACCTGCTGATCTTCGGCACCGGCACCATCGCTGGAATGATGCTGATTACCGCCGCACTGGCACTGCCGTTTTCCTTCACCGGTTACGAATTCCCGTGGCTGACTCGCGGACTCGTGGTGGCATCCGGTCTGCTCAGCGTGGGCTTCGGACTCTTCGTTTGCTACCAGATCGGGTTTACCGAAGGCCTGTTCACCAGCCATCCCAACTGGGCACCCAGCTGACCCTGGCTCAAGCTTTGGAGTCCTCTAACCATTCCTTCCGCTGACCTGTAAGCCCGCCCCACGCCTTCTTCCGAGGACGCTAATGCATCGTCATACCCGATCGAATCATTGAGACTGAGGCCGTCGTATGGTAGCGGAAGCGTGAGCATTAACTGTCTCCCCCCTCATAATCAAGCAAGCACTACTGCCACTCCGCCGCCCGTGATCACGCCGTGCGGTAGCCGACGATCGCCGTCACTATGAATGCTATGTCTTCCTCGGGGCAGCCGCTCCAATTGGCGTCTACCCAGCCTAAGTTTACGGTGAAGTGGTTATAAAACAGATGCCCTGTTTTCTGGGGGAATTCGCCGTGGCAAATGCCAAAGCTCTTGCTGCTAAAGGGTATTATTTCGCGACAGAAATCCGGTAAATCACACCTGCCCCATCATCCGACACCAGCAGCGAACCGTCCGGCGCAACCGTCACGCCTACTGGCCGTCCGAGCACATCCGATGCGCGGGGATCTGGCACGAGTCCGGTCATGAAAGGCACCGGATCGGCAGAAGGCTTGCCATCCTTAAACGCCACAAATGCAATTTGGTATCCCGCGCGCGTTGCCCTGTTCCACGAGCCGTGTTCGGCTACGAACGCACCACCGCGGTAAATCTCCGGAAATTGCTTTCCGGTATAAAACGCGAATTGCAGCGGCGCAACATGCGCGCCAAGCAATACGTCCGGAATGATGGCGCGCGCGACGAGGTCAGGTTTCTGCGGCTTGACGCGGGGATCGACGTTGTCCCCGATGTAGCTGTACGGCCAGCCGTAGAATCCTCCATCTTTCAGTGAGGTGAAGTAATCGGGTGGAAGATCGTCCCCCAGCTCGTCGCGTTCATTGACGGTCGTCCATAGCCCTCCGGTCACCGGTTCCAGCCCCAGCCCCACCGGATTCCGCAGCCCCGTCGAATACAGCCGCGCATTCTTGCCGTCAGGATCGCAAATGGTCACTGCCGCGCGGCGCGAATCCTCTCCCGTGTCGATGTTCGAGCCCGAGCCAACTGCGATGAAGAGGTGTTTCCCATCCGCCGAAAACGCCAGCGATCGCGTATCATGCCCGCCCGTCGGTAAATCCAGCAGGTGCTCTGCCTGACCTAGCCGCTTGGAGGTCTTGGGATCGTACGGAAAGCGCACCACCTCGTTCGTGTTCCCGACGTAAACGTAGTTTTCGTGGAACGCGATGCCAAACGGTCGCTTCATCCCGCTCACAAAAACTTCGCGTGCTTGGGCTCCGCCGGTATGCTGTGGGTCGCGCATCACCACGATTTCCCCCGCTCCCATATCGGCCAGAAAAATATCTCCGTTCGGGGCCACCGTCAGCCATCGAGGGCGCTTGAAATTCGTCGCAAATAGACTCACGCGAAAACCCTGGGGCACCGTGGGCAAGAACCCCGCCGGAGGCGTCAGCTTCTCCGGTCCATTGCCTGCTGATTTCGTCGAGAATGGTGCCGGCAGCTTCGGCTTCTGGCCGTTGGTGATTTGCCCCGGCAACAGAGCAGGAAGAAAAAACGTGCAAGCTAGAGCAAGGATGTTTCGTACGCGCATGGCGGTAGCCTTTCAGAAGGAGTCTGATTTCGCTCTCTATGATGCCTCAGGCGCACGCTCGGTTCCATCTGCCGTGGCTGCTCAAGAAAGCGTTGGCGAACCCGCCGGGATGCTTCTATAGCAGGAAATCTTTCCCCATCTAACACCCATGCATCCGCATCCAACTGATCGTAGGAAGGGTAAACTAAGTGCTCCGGTTCATATGTTCGGTCACGTATTTTCTAGGCGGCCTTTGCCAGGGGGCGGTTCAATTTGTGAAGCAATGCGTGGAGATCTTTTCGTGTGAACCGCCACTCGAAAGGTTTAGCGACAGTTTGGTAGTGCCGTTCGAAGGCGAGTAAGCGTTGCGCCAACTGCTGCAAGGAACGGAAGTCGTTTGGCGTCAAGATTTTTCGTTGGACGATGGAGAAATAGATTTCGATTTGGTTCAGCCAACTGGCGTGAATGGGTCCATGAACGAGCACCCGGTTGGGATACTTCGCCTGAAGCCTGCGGACGGCGGGGAGCCCCCGATGCGCAGAGCCGTTGTCGACGATCCAGAAAACTCTTCGAGCCTGGCGGTAGGGCCGCTGTTTCATGACTTGATCCACGAGACGGTCAAAGGCCGCGATTCCGGTTTTGCTTTCGCAGCGACCGAAGAGTTTCGCGCGGTGGACGTCCAGAGCGGCGAGATAGGCCCAGGCTCCCAGCCGCTTATATTCGTGCTCGATCTTCATCGGCCGACGGGGTTGCGGGGGTAGGGAGCGGGCTTTTCGGCAGCGCGCCTGAATGCTGGTTTTTTCATCTGCCGAGAGGACGAACTCGTTGGCGCCGAGTTTACGGCCCTTCCAGATGCGTTGGTACAAATCCAAAATGCCTCCGGCCTTGGCTTCGAAATCCGGATCTCGTGGGAAGATCCAGCAGCGGTGCTGCCAAGGACGGATGGCGTCCTCGCTCAGCCATCGCCAGATGGTGGTGTCACTGACGGATGCCGTCAGGCCGCAAGTGCGGACGTGGGCGCCGAGTTCGGCCACGCTCCAGCGAGAAAGGGGCACACCGAAGCGATGGGGCAATTCGCAGGCGATGGCTTTAACGCGCACGACCAGTTCTGGGGGGAAAAACCCGGGGTCGGCCGGGGCGCTGTCTGTCCTCCAGGCCGGCCAAACGTTTTTCAAAGAACCGTTTTCGCCAGCGACTCACGATCTCGCGTCGCGTGCACAGGCGATCGGCAATCTGATCGTTCGACAAGCCCTGCTGAGCGAGGAGGATCATCTTGGCGCGAGCAACTGTAAAATACGGTAACGTATATTTATTGGCGCGTCGTTTCAACTCCTTTCGCTCTTGTTTGGTGAGAGCGATTTTATACGGGCTATTGCGTGGCAAAGGACTGACCTCCTGGCAGAAGGGTACCAGAAGGAAGATCTTCGATGCAGTAAATTATACGTGAATGTATTTAAGAAACAGGGTACTAAGACAGGCCTCCAGGGAGACGGAGCATGCAGAGTCCCTATATTGGTCGAGCTATAGCCACTGTCGTGATCGTCGGACTGGTTGCCTGGACCGCCGTGCGTGCCCTCGGCACGCGTTCTCCGGAGACCCCCAGGACGCCTTTTCCCGCTCCGGCAACCGATGCGCCGTTGGCCATCGCCAAGAGCCAGCACTTCTTGCCGGAGGCTGCTTTTGGGGCGTCCAGGCCGTCTTTGAACATCTCAAGGGAGTTGCTTTGGTGACCTCCGGCTATTCTGGCGGCTACCTCAAGTCGCCTTCCTACGAAGCCGTAAGCACGGGCGTTACCGGCCACGCCGAGACCATCAGCATTATTTATGATGCGTCACAACTCACCTACGGCCAGCTCTTGATGGTTTTTTTCTCTGTGGCACACGATCCTACGCAGTGGAACCGCCAGGGTCCGGACACCGGCTCCCAATACCGCTCTTTGATCCTCTACAACAGCGCGGAGCAGAAGCGCGTCGCTCAGGCCTACATCGCGCAGCTCGATGCCGCGAAAGTGTACTCCCGGCCCATCGTCACGAAAGTCGAGCCCTTCCAGGCGTTCTACCCCGCCGAGAGCTACCATCAGGATTTCCTCAAACACAATCCCAATAATCCCTACATCGTTTACCACGACCTGCCCAAACTGGAAAATTTGAAAAGATATTTTCCGGGCCTCTATCAGCCTTAGCCCGGGCGCTCGGTCACAGCCTTGCCGGCGGCACCTGGAAGGAGGGCCTTCGCGCCACCGGCCGCTTCTCCTTCGAATAACTCGCTCATGCTCGAATAGCCGTAGATTGTGGGTGCATGATTCTGCATGAGCCCTCCAGTATCTGCTGTGGGGCCATAATTACTGTGCAAAGTCCTCCCCAGCGTCCTCAGCATCGCCATCTGTTGGCCTCGATGGTGCGCCGTGTGCGCGATTCTCCGAACCATCACCCATGCGCGCGATCGCCGCACGTCAAAGAATTTCGTTTCGGACTCCCACCAAACATCATCTTTCGCTCGCAGCGACACCAGCCGCGTCCCGCTGTCTTCCGCATAGCGCTTCATGAAATCCAGTCGAGTCTCCGTCTCCGGCAGTGGCGGCGCGTTGACGTCAATCCCCAACATGCTGATGAACCACAGATTCTCACTCACGCACTGGTGCACCATCTGCTCGTGCACGCTGCGCCCTCGCGGATCGCCGCTTCGCGGACGCACCGGAAGGTCCTCATCGCGGAATTCACTCCACACGCTCACCACCTTCATCCGCTCGGTCGCATACGTTCCTACAAGGAAGTCGTACCTCATGCCCACCCTCCTTCCGCCCGGTTTCGCAGGACATCTTCATCTTTTCAGAGAAATCGTGTCAACGTGCCGGCCCTCAGGGAGCGGACCGGCGTTGTTGTTCGTATCTAATTCGAATGCAGTCATTCCGAATACGCCTTCGACGAGATGTACCTGATGTCATGAACTTGCCCAAACCACTGTAAACCATAGAGAAAAAACACATGCCGCGTCGAAATTGCTGGGTTTAGTACCTGAATCCGTCGTGAAAACCCGTAGTGAATTTGATTTTGCGCCTTATTTGACGCCGTTTCCTTACAGCTTCGGCTTCTGACTAAATCCTAACTGTCTGTTAGGATTTAGTCAGCATGCGCTATTCACCTAGAAATATAGAAATCTCCTTTGGCCATGCGGGTCTGACGCACTATGGTGGAATTCTGTTTTTCA
>QHYZ01000076.1 GCA_003225295.1 Acidobacteriota bacterium
GACTATTTACGAGTGCGGCCGGTGTTTCATTGGCGACCGGATCGGGTTCGCAACCATGTGCGCATTTGTTTCCTGGCTTACTGGTTGAGCGCCAAACTGGAACGGCAGTGGCGGCAGAAGGACCAGACCATCGAGGTCCACAATCTGCTGCGTCAGCTACAAGCCATCCGGCTGGGGCAGTTGCATGTGCATGGCAAGCCCCTCAAAACGATGGTCGCCCAGGTACCCAAGGACTTGAATGACATCCTGAACAAGCTGGGGCTACTGCCGCTGTTTTCTCAGCCGCCCACCTGGGCGCCAGGCGTTTTGTAGCAAGTGAAGTCAGGAGCGAGGCTTGCAACTCAATGACTTACGCTTGGGGCAAAGGGAAGTTAGGCTAGATCTCGACGCGCACGCCTTTCCAAAAGGCGATACGGTCCTTGATTTCGGCGGCTGCGGGCTTTGGTTCGGGGTAATACCAGGCGGCATTGTCATTGCGAATGCCATTCACTTCGATATGATAGTACTGCGCAGTGCCCTTCCAAGGACAGACCGTGGTGTGATTGCTGGGCTTGAGAAATTCCTTTTTGACACTGTCGGGCGCGAAATACTGGTTGCCCTCCACCACCACCGTAGCGTTGCTTTCCGCGATGACTTTTCCACCCCAAGATGCTTTGGCCATTTTGCACGCCTCCCGGCGCAGAAGGATTGCTCAAATCAGGATATCGCCACACCGATGAACATGTCTAGGAGATGAGATGCAGCTGGGGCGGAATCGCTTCGGAAATCCGCCGACAACAGAAGATACATTTGCGCATCGAAACGGAGGAATCGGCGCAAAGTGATTCCTGGGGGTGGGCCGATGTGGGGTGCTACAATCGCGCGAGTAGCCAGGGAGGAGAAACAATGGCCGAGCAGAATTTCGCGAATCATGCAAAGTTTGTACCTTCATTTCATTTTTTTGCGGTGCCAGTTTTTCTGATCAACTTTGTATCGTCGCTGTTTCGGCTGAAGAAGCTAGGGATTTCCTTCGAGGGAATCTTTGGAGTGATTTTGGCCGCGGCGTTGGTCGTTCTAGTCTTCCGGGCGCGTCTATTTGCTCTAGCGGTGCAGGACCGGGTCATCCGTCTGGAAGAGCGCCTGCGCTACGAGCGCCTGCTGCCTGCGGATCTGCAGGCAAGGAGCGGCGAATTCACGACGGGACAATTCGTGTCGCTGCGGTTTGCGAGCGATGCGGAATTGCCGGCCCTGGCGAGAAAAGTCTTGGACGAAAGACTGACGAAGCGCAAAGCCATCAAGCAACTCATCAAGAGTTGGAAGCCGGACTACCTGCGCGCGTAGTTCCTCTCTATCCTATCCCGAACAATGGCATGAAGGCGGGCGGCTCCTGATCGCTGCACGCCAACGCCCAGGTTCCCACCGGTGAAAATCACAGCTCAAGGCAACACTCTTAAATTCCTGCCTGCAAACGTGAGCCGCACCAGGCGGTGCCGCCCTGCTTGATTAGATTCAGCGGGCGGTGGCCGCGGCGGCTGCGCCTTCTATTTCCCTGATCTCTTCGGCGCTGAGCTTTAGCTCCGCGGCGCGCATGACACCTTCGGATTGCATGGCGTTGCGGGCGCCCACGATGGCGCCGGTGATGGCCGGCAAGCGCAGCGTCCAGGCAATGGCAACTTCACCGGGAGTTCGCCCATGGCGGCCACCGACCTGCCGTAGCCTTTCGACGAGCTCCAGATTTTTCGACAAGCGAGGCTCGCGGAACTCCGGATTGCGGCTGCGAAAATCATCGGGCGGCAGTGCGGCGGCGCGCTGGCGAGTCATGGCCCCGGTGAGCAGACCGGAGGCCATGGGTGCATAGGAGATCACGCCGATGCCCTGCTTTTTGCAATACGGGAGAGTCTCCGCTTCAATCTGGCGGCGGATGATGGAGTAGGGCGGCTGCAAAGATGTGACCGGAGCAATTTTCTCGGCGCGCATGATTTGGGCTACCTGGAAGTTGGACACGCCGATCCAGCGGACCTTGCCTTCGGTCTTTAGGGCAGCGAGTGTTTGCCAGGCTTCTTCCAGGCCGGGTTTGCCGTCGTCCGGGGGCCAGTGCATCTGATAGAGATCTATGGATTCAACTTGCAGACGGCGTAGACTGTCTTGGCATTCCCGACGAATGGATTCGGGAGTGAATTCCTTCCAAATTTTCCCCTTCTCGTTCCAGCGCAAGACACACTTGGTGAAAACGTAGGGGCGGGGGCCGCGCCACTCCTTCAGCGCGCGCGCCACGATCTCTTCGGAGTGGCCAATGCCGTAGACGGCGGCGGTGTCGATCCAGTTGACGCCTAGCTCCAGCGCGCGATGAATTGCGGCAATGGAATCGGCGTCGTCCTGCGGGCCCCAGGCAAATTCCCAGCCGGAACCACCGAGGGCCCAAGCGCCAAAGCCTACAGGGGTAATTCTGACATCTGAGTTTCCCAGTTTTCGCGTTTCCATTCAAAACCTCTCAATAAATTGCGCGCCGGGTGAAACTCCCTTGCGGCGAATCGGTTTTTTGACTCTCCCGTTGGATGAGCATACCGCGAAATGGTTAGAGAGGGCATCCGCAGGGTCAAGAGGCAAGAACTCCCGCAGTTGGCGGCCAAGGCCGCATCCAGCGAAACTGTTGCGCCGCCGGGATTTCGCCCCTGGTGATGACCTTGCAATCCTTCCGGGGAAACGACTACTGCTGCAAGACAAATGAGGGCCGGGACCGGCGATAATGCTTCTTATTGATTTTTGAATTTTATTAACCACCGGATAACATACGGTAGCAGCGAAATAACAAATGACGCCCCGAGCGGGGCGTCGTTCGTCAAGAAGAAGGTTGAATGTCGAGGCAGCTTAGATGGTCTTGGTTGCCGGTGTGCCCGAAGACGCCGAAGAGGTCCGGGCAAATGCATTCCCGCCGGATTCCTTTTCTGGACTCTTGTCGATCTCGATGGAGCCTTTGAAGTAGGCGCCGTCTTCGATCATGATCCGGGAAGTAGTCAGGTCACCGTTGACCGAACCATCCTTTTTGATTTCTATTCTATCCTTCGCGCGAAGATTTCCCTTCACGTTGCCATACACCACCACCTCGCGGGCAATGATGTCGGCGGTCACTTTCGCGGTGGCCCCGACAGTCAGCCTCCTCTCATCGAGCTGAATCAATCCTTCGACCGAGCCATCGATCAACAGATCTTCGTTGCCGGAGATCTCACCTTTCACGTGCAGGCTGACCCCGAGCCGCGCCGTGGCGCGGTCCGCGGTTGCACCCAATGGACGCATCGCATCTGTACTCATCGCGGGTTTATCCTCCCAAGCCGACGGAGCGTGCTTCGGCGGCTGATTCGTTGGTAAGTTTCTTGGATCCGGTTGCCTTGCTTGCGGTGCATCCGGTTTCTTATTGCCCCACATCGGACCTCCCAAGGGACAGCACCACCCCACGCAGATTTCCAGCCGGGGGTACTGCAAACTCTATTCCTCGGAAGGGCTCGCGGCAAACAAAGTGTCAGAGCGCTGTTCCAGACAGTAACTGGGCTTTGGGACAGGGCATGCCCGGGGCTGCAGGGCGGTGCACGAAAATACTGAAGGAATTCGCGCCAAATGTAAAGCGCGGTGCGGCGCAAGAAACGGTCCTAAGAGCTCGGTTTGTCGGGAACCGGCTGCGTGGCAACGAAATCTGCCTGAAAACGACGCGCGTAAGAATCGAGCAGCTGCTGAATTCGCTCGTGGCTGTGGGACTTCAGAATGAAACCCGCGTGGTGATACTTCCTGACGCGGTAAATGATTTCGGGGTCGGTATATGCGGAAGTATCAGGGTGCTCCTGGCGCGCCAGCGAGAGAATGACTCCGGCGTAGTCGCCACGAGCGGAGGGAAGCTGGTAGGGCTGATTCCCTGCACCAACTTCGAGCCGCGCCCACTCGCGCCAGAGGTTGATCCCCGTTGCGGCCTCGATGACATTGGAGATATAGGCCCCGCCGACGCGAGCGGCGACTTCGATAAAGTAAAACCTGCCATCTGCGTGGGCCTGCAGGAACTCGGCATGGGTCACGCCGCGCACGAGCCCCAGCCCCTCGAATAGATGGCGATTGATTTCCAGGAGTGCTTTGGTTTCTTGGCCTTCGCGAGGAAGCGTGCGCGTCGTGAATACGCCTCCGTGATGTGAGGTATCAAGCGGCGGGGTACCGTAGACGTGAGCTTCGGCGAAGACAATGCGGCGCTCTGAAACCACGCTATCGACGTGATAAATCGCGCCCGGAACGAATTTCTCAAGCAAGTAAAACGATTGCCGATCGCCGAGTTGGTCGAGCCATGGCCAGAGCTCTTGCTGTGAATAAATCTTTTTCATGCCGATGCCAGAGGCCTGCGAGCGGGGCTTGAGCAGCCAGGGACCAGGAACCCGGGACATGAATTCGCGAAGATTATCGTAATTGAGAACGTGGACGAAGTCGGGGACAAGGATACCTGCCTGGTTGGCCTGCGCGCGCATGGTCAGCTTGTCGCGAAAATGGCGAATGGCACTGAGTCCCATGCCGGGGAGGCGGAGATGCTCACGGAGAGCGGAGACGTTCTCCATGTCGAACTCATCGAGTGCTACGATGCGATCGATGGACTGCGACCTTGCAGCATAGCTCACGGCGTAAATCAGATCTTGCAAGGGAAGCTCTTCCGGCATGGTGAATACTTCGTCGATAGATTCGAATGGCCAGTCGGCGTGGCGAAGTTTCTCGACGGTCAGGAGCAGAACGCGGCAGCCGGCCGCTTTGCAAGTGCGGATGAACTCCTGACCCTTTTCGTAGGAACTGACACACAGGATAGCGAGAGGCTGGGCCTCCAGCATTCGACGCCCCCTCGAAACGAAGTGACCAGAGCGCGGATTATACAGCGGCCTCGTACGCGGGATACAGGAATTGCAGAAACGGTCCAACGCGGCGCGCCCAAGCCACCTCGTTGTGCTCCGCGTCTTCGACGCGCTCATAGTGCAAGTCATTCCCAAGCTTCCAGCCTTTTTCGAGAAGCACGTCACGGAACTTCTCGACATCCTGCACGATGCGCGGTCCTTCTCTCGTACCAATATCCAGCCAGATCCGCGGGCGGGGCTCGGCGGTCGCGGTGCGGACAAATCGGTGAATGACCAGCTGGTTCCACCAGACCGACGGCGAGAGTGCGGCGATTTTTCCAAAAATGCAGGAATGCTGGAGTCCCAAATAGAGGGAGACCAAGCCGCCCAGAGATGAACCGCCGATGCCGGTGTGTTGCGAGCCGGAGAGCGTGCAGTATTCGCGGTCGACGAACGGCTTCACTTCTTCGATCAGGAATTTTGCATAGCGGTCGGCGCGGCCGCCCCCCAGTTTAGGGACCTGGGTGGGAGTGTATTCCCGAATTCGCGCTTTGGTGTTGTACATCCCGACGATGATCAGAGGAGCGACCACGCCAGCTTGAATGTACTGATCCGCGGTCTGCCCGACGTGCCAGTCTTGGCCAGGGATAAAGGAAGTGGCTCCATCGAAGAGATTCTGGCCATCATGAAGATAGAGGACCGGAAAATGGCGCCGGGACCGGTCAGCATATCCGGGCGGCGTGTAAACGATGAGGTCGCGCTGATTGCGAAGAAAGCGCGAGCGGAATTGTTCGTGTTTGCGGAGCTGTCCCGAACTCACGGTGCGATCGTCACCAGAAGATCTTTCGCTTCGACGTGTTGCCCGGAGGTCACCAGCAGCTTCACGACGCTTCCCGAAATAGGTGCATAGATATTGGACTGCATTTTCATAGCTTCGAGTGTCAGAAGTTTTGCCCCGCGTTCCACGAAGTGATTGGCTTCGACGGCGATACCGCTGATGACCCCCGCGCTGGGAGCGGCTACCTGGCCGGGATCGGCGGGGTCGGCCTTGGGATGAGCGCGTTCAACCACCCGCAGCGCGCGGTCGCGCACGTTGACTTCGCGGGGCTGTCCGTTCAATTCGAAAAAGAGCGTGCGTGTGCCATCAGCGTGCGGTTCGCTGATGGTCAGAAACTTGATGATCAGGGACTTTCCGGATTCGATTTCGACATTGATTTCTTCGCCGGACTTCAAACCATAGAAAAATGCGGGCGTGGGCAAAACGGCCACATCCGAGTAGGTCTGGCGAAATTTGTCGTATTTCGCGAAAACGTCGGGATAAAGCAGAGAGCTCAGCAGATCGTCGCGGCGGACGGCATGACCGAGTCTTTTCTCAAGGAGTTTCTGCTCATCTTCCAACTTTGCAGCCTCGAGGTTTGCACCTGGGCGTCCGCGAAGAGGCGCCTGGCCACGCAGGATGATTTTTTGCAGCTTCTTCGGCCAGCCGTCAGGAGGCGTGCCCAGGACTCCAGAAAACATTTCGACAACAGAATTGGGGAAGGACACGTCGTGATTCTCGCCCAGCCTGAGAATATCAACCGGCCGCATCTCCTTGGCCATCAGGAAAAGAGTCATATCGCCGACGACTTTGCTGGAGGGCGTGACTTTGACGATGTCGCCGAAAAGCTCATTCACCTGGGCGTACATTTTTTCGGCTTCGCGCCAGCGATGACCGAGACCCATGGCGGCAGCCTGCTCGCGCAGGTTGCTGTACTGACCGCCGGGAATTTCATGCTGGTACAGACGCGCCGAGCCGGCCTTGGGGCCGGAGTCGAACGGTAGATAGTAAGTGCGAACAGTTTCCCAATAGTCGGAGCATTCGTTTAGCGTGTCCACATCGAGCCGCGTGTCGCGGGGCGTGTGGCAGAGCGCTTCGACGATGGAGTTGAGATTGGGCTGGCTGGTGCCTCCGCTCATAGCGGCGATGGCCGCGTCGGCAACGTCGACTCCGGCGTCGGCCGCTTTCAAAACAGAGGCGGAGTTGATGCCGCTAGTGTCGTGCGTATGAAAGTGGATGGGAACGTCCACTTCCTCACGCAGCGCCTTCACCAATTCGAATGCGGCGTAAGGTTTGCACAGACCGGCCATGTCTTTGATCGCCAGGAAGTGCGTGCCCAGTTTCTCCAACTGTTTGGCCATGGCAACGTAGTATTTCAGTGAGTATTTCGGACGACCTTTGTCCAGGATGTCGCCGGTGTAGCAAATGGCGGCTTCGCAAACGGCTCCGGTTTCTAGTGCAGCGTCGATTGAAACACGCATGTTCTCGATGGAATTGAGCGAATCGAAGATGCGGAAGATGTCGATGCCCTGGGCGTACGCTTCGCGGATAAATTCGATGATGACATTGTCCGGATAGGAGGCGTAACCGACGGCGTTGGCGCCGCGGAGGAGCATCTGGAAACAGATGTTGGGAATATGCTCGCGCAATTCGCGCAACCGCTGCCAGGGGTCCTCGTGAAGGAAGCGCATCGCCGTGTCAAAGGTCGCACCACCCCACATCTCGAGACTGAAGAGATGGGGGACTCGATGCGCGACGGCGCTTGCCGTGGCCAGCAAGTCGAACGTGCGGACGCGCGTGGCCATGAGCGACTGATGAGCATCGCGAAAAGTCGTGTCGGTAATGAGCAGGCGTTTTTCTCTTCGGGCCCAGACGGCGAATTCCTTGGGCCCGAGTTTTTGCAGGAGCTGTCGCGTGCCGGCCGGCGGTTTGCCGGCGGGCTTTGTCGGAACGACCGGTGCTTCTATTTCTTTGGGGATCTGCTTGCCCTTCACTTCCGGATTGCCATTTAAGATGACATCGCCGAGATAGGAAAGCAGCTTGGTGGCGCGGTCGCCGCGGCTGGGGAAACGGAAAAGCTCAGGCGCTTCATCGAGGAAAGAGGTGGTGACTTCGC
This sequence comes from Acidobacteriota bacterium, assembly GCA_003225295.1. Classification (GTDB taxonomy): domain Bacteria; phylum Acidobacteriota; class Terriglobia; order Acidiferrales; family UBA7541; genus Acidiferrum. The sequence continues at coordinate 7,763 of QHYZ01000076.1, forward strand.
CGGCGCGAAACTTCGGGTGGTTCACGACATTTTCGACGAAGGGGATATTTGTTTTCACTCCGCGAATGCGGAATTCGCGGAGGGCGCGGTCCATTCGCTGGCAAGCTTCGGGAAGATTTGCGCCCCAGGCTGTGACTTTGACGAGCAGCGAATCGTAATAGGCTGCGAGCATCGCCCCGGCATAAGCGGTGCCGCCATCGAGACGAATGCCGAACCCTGCGGGAGAACGATAGGTGGAGATTTTTCCGTAGTCCGGAGCGAAGTTTTTCTCCGGGTCCTCGGTGGTCACGCGACACTGCAGAGCCGCGCCATTGACGAGAATACTCTCTTGACGCGGCAGCGCCATCGGCGGCTCATATAGTTTGTGACCTTGCGCGATGAGAATCTGCGAACGCACTAGATCGATTCCCGTGACCATTTCAGTCACGGTGTGCTCGACCTGAATGCGGGGATTGACCTCGATGAAATACCACTTCTGCGAATCCACGTCATACAGAAACTCGACGGTTCCAGCATTGCGATAGTTTGCCATACGCGCGAGCTGCACCGCCGCGTCGCATATTTCGCGGCGGATATTCCCGGGGAGATTCGCGGCGGGAGCGACCTCGACTACTTTTTGGTGGCGACGCTGCACGGAGCAGTCGCGCTCGTAAAGATGCAGCAAGTTACCATGATGATCGGCGAGAATCTGGACTTCCAGGTGCCGGGCACGCGGCAAATATTTTTCCAGAAAAACAGATGCATCTCCGAAGGCGGAGCGCGCTTCACTCTGGGCTTCTTCCAGGAGGGCATCGAGCTGGGTGGCGTCATGAACGACGCGCATGCCGCGGCCGCCGCCGCCCATGGCCGCTTTCACAATGACGGGAAAGGCAATCTCTCGCGCAATTTTGTGCGCCTCGGCAGCCGACTTCACCGCATTCTCCGTTCCGGGCAGAACCGCAACGCCCGTTGAAGCGGCCAGTCTGCGGGCGGCGGTTTTATCCCCAAGCAACTCGAGGAGACTCGGCGGCGGACCGACGAAGATGAGGCCGGCCTTTTCGCAGGCACGGGCGAATGCAGGATTTTCGGAGAGAAAACCGTAACCTGGGTGGATGGCGTCGACGCCCCTCTCTTTTGCCAGCGCCACGATTCCCGGAATGTCCAAATACGCTTCGACAGGCCCCTTGCCAGCGCCAACCTGATACGCTTCATCAGCCTTGAAGCGGTGCAGGGCGAGGCGGTCCTCCTGCGAATAAATGGCCACGGTGCGCAAGTCGAGCTCATTGGCGGCGCGGAAGATGCGTATAGCGATTTCGCTGCGATTGGCAGCGAGCAGCTTGCGGATCGGTCTGGTCTTCCTCATCTGTAGAAGCAATCAATGGTCGCGCGAAATTCTACATTGTTTCATGGTGATGACGCGACCCAGTTACAGTTTTTCCGATACAGCAAAGCTATAAACTAGATAGATTAGCCAAAAGAGCGCGGACGTACGTTCCAGGGTAGCGCTAAGGAACTGCCGCACATGGAGAGGCCAGTGAAGAATCAGTGATGCCTGGCGCGGTTGCTACCGCTTTCAGCTGTTGCAGTTGCGTCTGGACTTTGGCCCAGGCCTTGGCGTTGCGCTTCGTCGCATAAGGGGCATCCGGTTCGGCGAAGAAGTGCGAGAGTTCCGCCTTCACCCCGGGCGTGGCACCCACAAAGTTCTTTTCCGCGAGTTTGTCCAGCAATCTGGCGTGCGCTTCATCGTTCAAACGGTATTTCCCGGGACCGGTGCTCTCTCCAACATCGAAATTATCGTTCGGCAAATCGATGCGGCCCTCGCGGATACCCGTCAGCAACTTGCGGTAGCGGTCGAGCGTGGCATTGAAACTGGCTTCAAACATCTGTTCGGTCTGGGGCGTAGGCGTCTTGAACTGCAAGACCTTGAGCGGACCGAACTTCGGAATCAAGGTAAAGAGAAACGCAAGAAAACGCTCGCCCGGACTTGGCTTGCGATAGTCCTTGCCCCATTCGCGTTCATAATTTGATCGCGACAGATTGAACAGAAACTTTCTCTTCGTGGCGTTCGGAATGTCGTCCTTAATCTCGTCTTTCTTCAGGTGCCAGGCGATTCGAGTGGCTTTCGGAATGAGCTTGCTGACATCGCGGCGGTAAGAATTGAGAACCTTGTCTTCGTTCACCAGCACATCTTTCAACTCCAGGCCATACACCTCCAGAAAAGCTTGCTCGAGAACCGGGCGAGAGACCTCGAATCCGATGAAGTCGTGATAGCTGTCCGGGGCGTAGCGTTCCCGCGCGATTTCGAGAACGTCAAAACCAAATTCGGTTTTCACATGGGCCAACCGACTGTCCTCAAAAGAAACGCTGTCGCCAAATCTCTTCCGCAGGCCGGGATACAGAATGGGAACGGCTCGGTTGGTGCCGAGGCGGTGACCGTCGTTGTCCGCGGCGCAGTGCGCGAGCGCACCGAGGGCGAAAGCGTACTCGTTTATATCTTTGGCGTCTCGCAGCAGAGCCTGGATGAAGTCACCACTGCGGATGTAATGCGTGAGGTCGCTGAAAAAGGGGCTGCCGTATGGGTAGTAGCCCATATCTTGAATGATGGCGCCGCCGTAGGCGTAGGCTTGTGCCCTGCTCAAATCCTCCTCGGTCGCCTGCGGGAATTTGTTCACCAGCAGCGGCCTGATGTGCGTCTCCCAAGCCGCATCGATGATGGCCTCATGGGCGAGGACTGCGTAGGCGTGAACGGGTGTTGGCAACGCCAGCAGAATGACGATCAGGCAAACGAAGGTCGGATGAACGCGACTAAGCAGGCGAGACATGATTCTAGTGGGCCACGGAAGACTTCGTTTCGGCTCCAGGAATTAGAATAAAACAAAACGGGCCCTCACGGCTTGAGCAGTGGCTGGGCGAAACGAATCGGAACACCAAAATTCGAACCGCCAAAACCTTTGACGACCGCGAATGTCACGCCAATCACCTCCCCCTCACGATTGATGAGCGGGCCTCCCGAGCTGCCGGCAGTGGTCTGCGCATCGTAGACAATTTTGTCCGGAAGAACGTCGCCGATATGCCCCTGTGTAACCAGAGGGCGAATGAGTTTGCGGCGGAGAAGTTCGTCGACAACCTCTCTCGGTTTTCCGCCCGTGGTCTTGGCGATGTCGTTCGCGGCATCTTCACCCGCGCGCGCGAGAATGGCGCTGATTCCCGTGGCGTAACCGAGGGAGAGCAGCGGCTGGCCACTGACGGCCGCTTCCTTGCTGGCATCCATTCTCAGGATCGGTTTTTTCAAACCAGATAAATCGCCTTTCAGCACCGCGAGGTCGGCCTCCTCGGAAATCTCGGAAATGCTGACGGGAACGCCGGCAGCCGCGTCGGGGAAATAGGCGGTCAGCTCCGCGACGGCGGGATTAAGACCCTGGCTAGCAACTGAGGCCAGCTCGACGTTTTTCCACCAGGGTTGCGCCACGTGGTGATTGGTGAGAATACGGCCTTCGCTGGCGATGAATCCGGTGCCGAAGAAATCCGCGCGAACCTCGGGTGCACGGCCTTCGAGCGTATAAACCGGGTTACCATCACTGTCGTGGAGTGGCTCGCCATCCGGATTGATCCCGCCATAACGCAGAGGGCGGCCGGAAGCCTGGTCGACGAAAGAGACGGATACATGCAGGAGGCACACACTTGGCGCATAGGCACGGATCACTTGTTCCGCGGATTGCGCCTCGGTCTCCACGCGTTTGAGCCGCATAGTCGTCTCGTCGAGCTGCTTCTGAAGTGTGGACACGTCGCCGGACCCAGCGCCGGAGATTTTCTGGCGCAGTTCATCCGACTGCTGCTTGAGCTGTTGCCTTTGCTCGAGAACATCGGATTGCCGAAGATCGGCGCGCGCGTTGCGCGCATCCGCCATCAATTGCTCTTGCCGGTGAGCGCCACGCTCGAGCTGGGCGATAACCGAGTAAGCACGGTTAGCTTCCTTGTCGGCGCGCCGGGAATAGAGAAGAAAGATCCCGGCGATTAGCATGGCAACGGCGAAGAGCACTGAAACGCCAATTTTCAAGGCCCGGCCCAGGGAAAAAGCATCGCGGGTCATCTTCTCGGTTACGGCGAGCGCCTGGAAAGCGGTCTGCGCCATTTCACGGCCTTCATCGGCGATGCGAGTCTTCTCCCGCAGCTCGTCAAAGGCATGTTTTTCTCTCAGTTGTACTCGCACGCGGGCAAGTAATTCCGCTGCCTCCCACGGCGAAGTAAGTACTTCGTCCGCGCCCAGATCGAGGCCACGCGCTCGCTCCGCTCCACCGCCCTGCGTGAGGAGAATCACACGCGTCCCCGCAGTGGCGGCATTGCCTTTGACTTCCGCCAGGGCATCGCAGCACTGGATGTCAGCAAGGTCGGCGGAGAGAAGCACAAGGTCGATGCTGGCATCTTGGACAAACTTGAATCCTTCCGCATGAGAAGACGACACGGCCACGTCATAGCCGGCCGAACGCACCAATTCCTCAAGCAGGCGGCGCGAGGCCGAATCGGGATCGACAACCAGAATGCTTTGGCGTTTCGAGGGCAAGTTCGCGACCTCCGAGGCTTGGGATGTCCCGCCCGTGCCTTCCTTCGGCTTCGTCTTCCCTGCCGCGGCGCGCCGCAGGGCTGCACGAGGATATCGTGGACACTGTTCTGATGCGCGCCACGGGATTCTGACACAAACAATTTATCTGCGGAAATATGACCGATAAGCCCCACTACAAAAAGAGGGAGACCCGCTAGAGATACACTGCCTATCGTCGGGGGTCGAACAATCAGATGATGAAGAGCTAGTACTTGCGAAGGACGCCGATGACACGGCCCTGAATTTTGACGTCGTTCGCGGCAACCATGATGGGAGCCATTTCGGAATTTGCAGGTTGCAGACGGATCTTGCCGGCGCCTTCGCGATAGAAACGCTTGAGCGTCGCTTCTTCGCCTCCGATCAGTGCCACCACGATGTCACCGGCATTGGCGACCTGGGTTTGCTCGCACACGACGAAGTCCCCGTCCAGGATGTGATCTTCGATCATGGAGCTGCCTTTGACCTGCAACACAAAGGAATTGCCGCCACGCGCAAAATCGCCCAGTGAGATCGTCTCGCGTTCTTCAACAGCTTCCAGAGGGCGCCCGGCCGCAATCCTTCCCACCAGGGGAAGCTCCTGCATCTTGCGATCACTTATCTGATCCTTGACCGACTTCGGCAATTGGACAATCTCGATCGAGCGACTTTGATTGTAGCCACGGCGAATGAAGCCTTTTTTCTCGAGCGTAGTGATGTGCTTGTGCACGGTAGCCAGAGAGGTGAGCTTGAGGCCCTTGCCAATTTCTTCGAAGCTTGGCGCGTAACCGTGCTTGGTCTCAAATGCCACCAGGTAATCGAGGACTTCCTTTTGCCGTTTGGTCAGAGCCATGTGCGCGCCTCCCTTTGCAATTGTTTTCCACAGGCACTTTAGGCGAAAGGAAAGCGAACGTCAAGCTTCTTTTTTTCTTCGCGTTACCCGTGGCCCGTGGGGCCGTAAAGCCCCGGACTTAAGGCCGGGGATATAAGGCCCCTTAAAATATCAGCGCGGCTTCTCCTGCTGCTCGACATAACTTGAAGGTTGCCCGGGGGCGCCGCCGCAACGGGCGGCGAAATTGGAAGGCGACGACAGCACGCCTCGCCAATAGCGGCGCGCTAAGTCAGGTCGCTCCTGCTGGAGCATGCGACTGGAAGCGCCCTTGAGCGAGTTGACCAGCTTCGAGATGGCCACCAGCGGTGGATAGCGGACCACTCGGTGGACATGATGGTCTTCCCCATGCATCTCCGTCAGTGGGGATTCAAAGTCGGTCGAAACCTTCCTAAACAGCAGCCGCAGGCGGTCGACCGCGTCTCTGTCCAAGACCCACTTATCGATACTTGGTGATGAAGACCAAATGAACATGCCATCGAGAAACACAATGCCTGCCACGATTGAGTTCTTTACTGATCCCCATGGACCAAAATATATTAAGACCATGTTGAGACGGCAAGCCTACCGGTTCGAACTCCGGCCGAGCGGCCAGCAACTCCGCAACCTGCGGCAGTTCGCGGGGTCCTGCCGTTTCGTCTACAACAAGGCCTTAGCACTCAACACCGCACGCTACAACAAGAAAGAGAAACGCTTGGGCTATGCCGGACTGTGCGCCCTGTTGCCCAACTGGAAGAAGGAGCATCCGTTCCTGTCCGAGGTGCCCGCGCAAGCCTTGCAGCAAACCTTAAAGAACCTGGAGCGCGGCTACACCAACTTCTTCGAGAAGCGCTCGGAGTTCCCAAAGTTCAAGAAGAAAGGTCAGCGCGAGAGTTTCCGGGTTCCGCAAGGCTTCGGTAACGGGCGGATCAAACTGCCGAAGATCGGTTGGCTGGGCTACCGCAAATCGCAGGAGGTGTTGGGTGAGGCTAAGAATGTCACCATCAGCGAGTCCTGCGGGAAGTGGTTCGTAGCCGTACAAACGGAGCGTGAAGTGGAAACCCCGTTGCACCGGTCAACCTCGGCGGTGGGACTGGATTGGGGAGTGGTTCGCTTGTATACCCTGTCGAACGGCGAATACCGAGAGCAGTGCCAGCCGCTCAAGAGGTGCTTGCCTAAGTTGGCGAAGTTACAGCGCCGTATGGCGCAGAAGATCAAGTTTTCGCACAACTGGAAGAAAGCGAAAGCCGGTATCGCTAGGTTGCACCAGCGCATTGCCAACATCAGAAAAGAGTTTCTACATCGGTCCTCGAACGAGATCAGCAAAAACCACGCGGTCGTGTTTGTCGAGGACCTGCAAGTAAGGAAAATGTGCAAGTCCAGCAAAGGCACGAAGGACCAGCCGGGGAAGCAGGTGGCCCAGAAGTCTGGGCTCAACCGCGCGATCCTGGACGGGAGTCCGTTCGAGCTGCGCCGTCAACTGCAGTACAAGACCGAGTGGAGGGGTGGTCTTTTCTACGCCGTGCCGCCGCAGAATACCAGCCGCACCTGCCCGGTAGTATGGGGAGGATGCGGTCAGGTATCGGCAGATAACCGCAAGACCCAGGCGAAGTTCGTATGCCTGAAATGCGGGCTGTCAGCCAATGCGGATTTCATCAGTGCGGTAAATATCCGAGAGGCGGGACTCGCCTCGCTAGCCTGTTCGCAACCTTCGCATGCAGTAAGTGCGTCGTGGCAGGAACCCACCGAAGGTATCCATCGCTTAGGCGTGGAACCCGTAGGAATCCCCGGACTTTAGGCCGGGGAGGAGGTCAAAAACATTCGATGGATGACTCTCGGAAACGCTCCGCCGCTGTTACTGTCGCAGCGGTCCTGGCCATCTTGGGCAGCCTCTTCCTTCTGCTGTGCTGTGCAGTCGTATTTTTCGGAATGCTGCTGGTCAAGCTGCCCAGCACCACGCCCGAAGTGCCCCCATTTATGAGAGACGGCTTGCTGGCCACCCAAGGACTTATGATGTGTCTGTCCCTCTTTGGTATGGCTACCGGCATTGGGCTGTTCTATCTTCGCCAATGGGCGCGTATCTCCATCCTGATTTGGGGAGGGATGTCGGTCTTCGTCGGTCTGCTGGGGATCTCCATTGTATTTCTGATGTCGCTTTCTCCCACACCGCCGGCTCTTGATTTGTCCCCGGAGGGCATACAAGCGGTACGCTGGATTTTGCTTATCGTTTACGGCATGCCGCTGCCGATTGGCATCTGGTGGCTGGTGCTCTTCAACCGCCAGACCGTCAAGACCCAGTTTGGGGGCCCGACCGTTGCTGTTGCCGTAGATCTTCCTCAGAAGCCAGCATGCCCTCTGGCCATCTCCGTGCTCGCCTGGTTTTATATCACTTCGATATTGAACCTGCTCTTCCTTCCCTTTCTTCCCTTCCGCGTGCCGATTTTCGTGTTCGGGCGCGTTCTCCTCGGAAGCGTGGGTTCAACAGTTCTGATACTGAGTTGCCTGGCTTTTTTCCTCGCCGGCATCGGCCTCTTGAAGCTTAAGCCGTGGAGTTACTCGCTGACCCTCGGCCTCCAGCTCTTTTGGCTGGCGAGCACGGTGGTAACCGTGCTAAGCCCAAACTACAACTCAGCGATGGATTCTTTTATGAAGGAAATGCAGGCGACGCTCCATCTGCCTGAAACACAATTCTCTCTCGCAAACTTCAGCCATCATTACGGCTGGACTGTATTTCTGGCAATCCCATTCGCCGGCGCAATTCTCGGCTTGCTGGTTTACTATCGGCCGCGTTTCCTCGAAGCGGCCTCCAGGGCCGCGTCTCTATCCTGATAGCTCTCTTCTGAAATGCTTTGTGGACAAGGGAATCTCAATTCACTCGGGCATCAAACTCGTAGTTCGCGGCGCGTCTTTCCCGATAGGACACATGGGCTAGCAGGGGATTCTCGCCCTGCGGTGCGCTATCCAGTGTGATATCCTTAAGAGACGGCTCCTGGCGGGCTGCCTTAGAAGCCATCGTTATCAGCGCGCCGCCTCATACCTATGATTGAGCCGCACTCCCCCCGGGGTAGGGGGGAGTTCATTGATTAGCGGAGGCCTGGGACAAGAATGTCTACACTTATAGAGGTTCCACCGGTAAAGCATAAGCGCGAAGTGCTTGATCAGGCGGTCATCCGTTTCGCGGGCGACTCCGGCGACGGCATGCAGATCACCGGTAACCAGTTTACGAATACCGCGGCGCTTTACGGCAATGACATTGCTACGTTTCCGGACTATCCGGCAGAAATTCGCGCCCCTGCCGGGACGATTCCTGGCGTCAGTGGCTTTCAGCTGCACTTTTCCTCCAATGAGGTCTACACACCGGGCGACGCCATCGACGTGCTAATCGCTATGAATCCGGCCGCGCTTAAGGTAAACGTCGCTGACCTAAAGGCCAATGGGATCCTGATTGTCAACAGCGACAGTTTCAAGGAGAACGATCTGCGCAAAGCGCAGATGACCTCGAATCCGCTGGAAGATCATTCCCTCGATAAATTCCGGTTGTTTTCTGTGGAGCTGGAGCGTCTGACGCGGCGTTCCCTGGAGCATTTGGGCCTCGACGCCAAGTCCATGGATCGCTGCAAAAACTTCTTCGCGCTGGGCATGTGTTACTGGCTCTATAACCGTTCGATGGAGCCGACCGTCCGGTGGATTGAGGACAAGTTCAAGAACAAACCGCTGCTCGTGGAGGCCAACAAGCTCACGTTGAAGGGCGGGTATTCCTACTGCGAGGCGACCGAGGCATTTCAGATCAGCTATGAGATTCCGCCGGCGCAGCTTACCCCGGGACTCTACCGCAGCATGAGCGGCAACCAGGCTCTGGCGCTGGGATTTGTTACTGCCGCGCAGAAGTCCGGACTTACGCTCTTTCAAGGCAGTTACCCCATTACCCCGGCTTCGGATATTTTGCACGAGCTCTCCCAGTACAAGGATTTTGGGGTGATGACATTTCAGGCCGAAGACGAGATCGCGGCCATCACGTCGGCGATCGGCGCAGCCTACGCCGGCGCATTGGCCATCACAACGACGTCCGGCCCGGGCATGGCCCTGAAAACGGAGGCGCTGGGCCTGGCTGTCGCGGTGGAGATCCCGCTGGTCATTTGCGACATCCAGCGCGGTGGCCCGTCAACCGGCCTGCCGACCAAGACAGAGCAGGCCGACCTGCTGCAGGCGCTTTTTGGCCGCAACTCTGAAGCCCCGATTCCGGTGCTGGCTGCGTCAACGCCGGCCGATTGCTTCTGGGTGGCGATCGAGGCCTGCCGCATCGCCGTTAAGTATATGGTGCCGGTAATCATCCTTTCGGACGGTTACCTTGCAAATGGCGCGGAGCCTTGGCGAATACCGAAGTTGAGCGATATTCCGGAAATCCCGGTGAAATTCGCAACCGATCCGATTGGCTTTCTGCCTTATAAACGTGATCCGCATACCCTGGCGCGCCCCTGGGCTGTTCCGGGAACTCCCGGGCTCGAGCATCGCATCGGGGGCCTCGAGAAACAGGACCCCACGGGAAACATCAACTACGAGCCGCTGAACCACGAAAATATGGTGCGCATCCGGGCAGCCAAGGTCGCCGCGGTCGTGCAGGACATTCCCAATGTGCTCCCCGCCGGCGATCCCGAAGGCGACCTGCTGATTGTTGCTTGGGGCTCGACCTGCGGATCAATTACCGCGGCCTTAAAGGCGCAACGCGCCAAAGGACGCAGGATCGGCCATTTGCATCTGCGGCACCTCAATCCGCTCCCATCGAATGTCGGTGACATTCTCAAACGCTACAAAAGAGTGCTTGTGCCGGAACTGAACATGGGTCAGCTTTTGTGGGTTCTGCGAGCAAAATTTCTAGTGGATGCGGTGGGTCTGAACAAGATTCAAGGTCGGCCGTTCAAGCAGGCTGAGCTGGAACAGAAAATCGAAGAGATGTTGGGACTCTAGGAGAACCGAACGATGAGCACAGCCACACTGCCACCGACTCTCACAAAAAAGGATTTTCAAACCGATCAGGAAGTGCGCTGGTGCCCTGGCTGCGGAGACTACGCGATCCTTTCCGCCGTGCAGTCCGTTTTCCCGGAACTAGGCATCAAGAAGGAGAATTTTGTCATCGTCTCCGGCATCGGCTGTTCCAGCCGCTTCCCGTATTATATGAACACCTTTGGCTTCCACACCATTCACGGCCGCGCACCCGCGGTAGCCACGGGCATCAAGGCGATCCGCCCCGAACTGGAAGTGTGGGTGGCTACCGGCGACGGTGACGCGCTTTCGATCGGTGGGAATCATACGATTCATATGCTGCGGCGCAACGTAGGGATCAAGGTCCTGCTGTTCAATAATAAAATCTACGGATTGACGAAAGGCCAGTACTCGCCGACCTCCGAGTTCAGCAAGAAGACGAAATCAACACCGTTCGGGTCGGTGGACCGGCCCTTCAATCCAATGTCGCTGGCAATCGGATCGGAAGCAACCTTTGTGGCGCGCTCCGTCGATGTTTTCCAGGGGCACCTGAAAGAAACGCTGAAACACGCCGCGACCCACAAGGGCTCCGCGTTCGTAGAGATTCTCCAGAACTGCAACATCTTCAACGATGGGGCATGGTTCTCCTTGACCGAACGCGACGCGCGTAGCGAGCACGTGATGCAGCTCGAGCACGGCAAGCCTCTGGTATTCGGCAAGAACCACGACAAGGGCATCCGCAGGAAATCCGATGGCGACATCGAGGTCGTCCAGCTCGGCAACGGCATCACGGAGAGCGATCTAGTGATTCATGACGCGCACCACCCGCGAGCCTCCTACGCCTTTCTCCTCTCGCACATGGAGCACCGGCCGGGCTTCCCCACGCCGATCGGAGTTTTTCGCGCTTGGGACGATCTCCCCCGCTACGAAGACGTGATGAACCAACAGATCAAGGACGTCATTGCCAAGCGCGGTCCCGGCGATCTCGCCAAGCTGCTTCGGGCGGGCGACACTTGGGAAGTAAAGTAGGCTTGGCTTTCCTGAAAACCTAGCTTTCTCACGAAAAACCGAAAAGCGGCGCGATCCGGGCGGTCACCGTGGTCAATTGCTTGTGAGCGCTCGGCCTGGCGTCTGCGCTTTAGATTCTTCTTCCCCGAGAAGCCGCTGAAGGTCCCGTTCTATCCTGCAAGTCCTTTACTTTCAGCCCTCTAGGAAACAACCTGCGACGATCACACTGTTCTTTTCTGGGGCAGCGATGGCGCTGCTCGCCGTGCCTCCGGTGTACCAGGCGCTCGCGCTTTCTGCGCTGCTCGGCTGGCCCGTCCCGATGTTCAGGTACTTGTACGACCGCATGCACAAGCGCAACTTCTGGATGACCCTAAAAACCCAGAGACGACACGACCTGCGTCACCGGAGTGTGGACAGTAGCGGCTTCGAACTTCGGCCTGTCCTTCTATTTTTGGAGGATCGCTCAGGACCATAGCCAAGCGCCGTGGCCCGATCAAGGGAGAGGGCTTCCAGGCAGCCATGTGGCGCCTCGAAGTGGATGAAACGGAGCCTTTGCCATTGGCCAGCTGCAGCGCGGCGCTGTTTCATAGATTCTCTCGCGGGCTATGTCCTTTCCGGGATTCTGTCCATTTCCTGAAAATTGAATTGTGAAACCTTCGACGATTTGTTACATCCAATAAAGGCTAGGCGCGGAACACTCCCCCATGGAAGACCTTTCAAAAATCGGATCTTTTGCATTGTTGGGTGACGCTGACCTCGTCCCGCAGAGCCTGTTTCTGTCTCACCCGGAACAGGCCAATACTCTCACGCTACTCTACGAAGTCAGCCGCGAAATCACATCCATCCTTGACCGTGAAGAGCTCCTTCGCCGCGTCGCCGAGCGCATCAAGAAGATCGTAAAGTATCACGTGTTCAGCGTCATGCTTTGGAACGAGCAGACCCAGCACTTAGAAACCGCTTTCGCCATGTGCTGCGGTGATTCCCTTCCGCTGCGTATGCGCGTCCCTCTGAACATAGGGCTCACTGGAACTGCCGCGGGCGAGCGGCGTGTCCTGAGAATCAATGACGTAACGGACGATTCGCGGTACATTCGCTGCGAGAGCGGCGTTACGGTCCGTTCCGAACTCGTTGTGCCGCTTCTATTGCGCGACCGCCTCATCGGAGTTCTCGATCTCGAAAGCTCGGAGCCTCACGCGTTCACTCTGGAACACGAACGCATGCTTTCCACGCTTGGCTCGTATATCGCGGTCGCACTCGAAAACGCCCGCCTCTACCAGGAGGCCCGCCAGAGCGAACAGCGAATGCGCAGCGAGCTGGACACCGCGAGGGAGATCCAGCGGCAGCTCCTTCCCACCGGTGCGCGCGAAGTACCAGGCCTCGACTTGGCAGCCGGTTATGTTCCTGCACGCGAATTAGGAGGAGACTTCTACGACTTTCTGCCCTATGGACGGGGCCGTCTGGGCTTCATGCTCGGCGATGTTTCCGGCAAGGGGACGGCAGCAGCGCTGTATGGTTCCCTGGCGATCGGCACCGTTCGAGAAATCGTCGTCGACCACGCCTGCGAGCCGGCCGGCATGCTTGCTCTTCTGAACCAGCGACTAGTTGCCGCGCGGCTTGATTCGCGATTCATCGCCATGCTGTTCGCCGTTTACGAGGCATCGACTCGGAAGCTTACGCTGGCCAACGCTGGCGGACCGTATCCCCTTCTGGTCCGCAAAGGTGAGGTGCAGGCCATCCGCCTGGAAGGCGTGCCGCTCGGCCTCATTCCCGATACCCAATATGATGAGACGACCATCGACTTGGAGCCGGGAGACGTCGTTCTTTTCGCTTCGGATGGCATCCTGGAATCCGAGAATGCTGCTCAGGAAGAGTTCGGTCCGGAACGATTGAAGGAAATTCTCTCCGCTATTTCTCAGTGGGATTCGGCTCAGGCGATTACCGAGCAAATCCTGGCAGCCACGGACGGCCACAGCGGGGCAGGCCTTGCTCCGCATGACGACCGCACCTTGGTCGTTCTGCGAGTGACGAACGAGACAGCCTCAGACTTTTCAAAACTGCCCATCATTTACTGACCATCGCGGCGGAATTCCCCAACCATCTCGGTCCAGGCACGGCGCGCTGTTAGTTAGGTACCCTGGCAACTCCTCGACGGTCAGCTCTCTGCGGGCCATCCCTTGACCTCCATCAGATGGGGGAAAGGACTTTCACTTTCAGGCTATCAAGCATGCTCGGCACGGCAAAAGAAACGCCACGGAGATGCTCAAGAAAAGACAGTAATGGAAGAACTTAGGTTGAGTTAGTTGCCTGTGTTGATGGCCACGGCGTGTCCGGAGTCCGCAAAATAATTCTGTTCCCGGAGCTTTCGGTAGATCCGGCCGGCAACAACGGCCGCAGTAGGACCCTTCACGCTGCGCGTGTTTCCACGCAGGAGAACCACGAATGCGATTTTCGCGTGCGCATCGTCGGCGTAGGTGATGAACCAGCCGATTCTCGAAGGCGTCGTATGGTCGTCGCAAGTTCCCGTTTTGCCAAGGGGCATCTCGTCACCGCCGCGGTCGAAACTCGACTTGCCGGTGCCATACAGGACTGCGGCGAGCATGCCTTCGCGGATCTCCGGGAGAATCGGGCCGATGTTCAGTTCGCGCTTCACGCGCGGCGTGAAATTTTCAACTTCATCCTGGCTGTGGGGGTACTGCAAATAGTAAAGAGTCCCGCCATTGGCGAACGCCGCAGAGAGCGCCGCGAGTTGCAGCGGGGTGACCTGAATCCCTTCGCCAAAACTGGACATCCGCGCGACTCCGCCATAGGCAGGCGGCACGGTCGGAAACGAACCCGGATGTTCATCCGGCAGATTGTACCCCGCAAGTTCTCCCAGGCCGAGAAGACGGCCGTACTTGGAAACCGTCTCGAATCCCATGCGAGACCCGAGCTGCTCAAAAAAAACATTATTCGAGTGCGCCATCGCTTCCGTCAAGTTCATGTACTTGCGGCGCCCAACCTTGAGCATAGTGTCACGGGTGATGACATTTTCTTCCAGGGCGGCAAGTGCGATGGTCGGCTTGATAGTGGAGCAAGGAATGTAGCCTTCGCCAAAGGCAATTTTTTGATTCACAACCGTGAGGATGCGTCCGGTGTTCGGATCTACAGCGACCACCGCCCCATTGTAACGGCCGAGAGCGGAGACCGCAGCTGCGCGAACAATGGGATCATCGTAGGCGCCATCGTCGGTGCTGGAAGAATCCGCAAACGTAGGGACTCCGCGATACCGGGTAGCATATCTCCGAGTGCGCTTTGCCGGCGTTCCCGCACGCGGCGCCGCAGGCAGAGGTAAGGCGAAGACCGCCGACAGTAGTATTGCGAGAGTGGCTTTTCCGAACTGCTTCACCGTTTCCACCTTTTGAGGGTGACCGCATTACCGGTCAATCCACCCTGGCCTGCCCCTAACTGAGAAACTACTGGGGTCAGAGTTTTACCTTACGCTGGCCCTAGGGTCAACAAACATTCACAAAGACTGTTCGTTGGCGCTACCAGCTGCTTGCTACCGGTCAAGGACTACAGAGTAGTGATTGCATCCCACCGGCCATCCGCCATACCGAGCGTTTGATGCCACCGTGCGCCGGCCCGCCAGGGAGTCTCTGTACCCAAGAGAAACCATTTCTCTCAGGATGAGACACATTTTAGAGTTTGCACCCTCCTCAAGCAATAGCTCACTAGCCCCAGTACGAGGGTATGTGCCTTGTTTTGAATAGCTGACCGTCAGGTCAGGAGCCTGAACCTTCGTCCAGCGAGGGTGGCAGTGCGCGCGTGGAAGTGCCGTTGTCCGGCAGCATCCAGAAACGGCCGGGTACCACTCAGGTCGTGCAGGCGATCTTCTTCCAGGAGGCGCCGCACCTCAGCGGCGTCGCCCGGGGGTACCCTGGTGGTAGCCAGCCATCGCTCCAGTTCCGGGCAAAGATCTTCAAACGTCGAGAGGCTATCGGTTTCCAGTCCCGCCTCGCGGAAAAGATGCAATAGCTCGCTGATCGGAAGCGTTCGAACATGCGAAGGATCGCGTAATTTCTCCCAACGGTCCTGATAGGCGGCTCGCTCGGAATGTTCGCTTCCATAAATATCCTCAACGAGAACCGTACCGCCGAGACGGCACACGCGCGCCATTTCTCGGACAACTTTCGCGGGATTCTGCATGTGATGAAGCGCGAGACGGGTCACTACAACGTCAAACTCTTCCTTTTCGAAGGGAAGGTTTTGCACATCCCCAATTCGAAACGATACGTTTGGTACCCCGCGCTTCTTGGTGCGCTCTTCGCCAATGGCCAGCATCGCGGCCGTCAAATCAACGCCAATCACGTCCCGTGCGGCCCGCGCAAATACTTCCGCGATATAACCCGGCCCGGTGGCGATATCGAGCACGCGTTCGTTCCCCGTCAACCGCGCCGCGGCCACCAGGCGGCGAATCCGCTGTTTGTCGGTTACCCACGGATTAGCTGCGAACGCTTTCGCCTGCGCCGTAAATGACTCACGGACTATCTCATTGTGGTGTGCCATGGATCGACTTTCCCAAAGAGTGGACAGAAATGCAATCGTGGCAGACACTTGGCGCATATCGTGGATGCTCGAATGAAAAAGTGGATCATCGGCATACTCATTATTGTGGCGACCGCCGGCTGCCATTCGCGGGAATCGAAGCCGTTTCCGAATGCGTCCTCCATCAAACGCTTGGATGGCAGCGCCATCACGCCGAGCGAAATTGATGAAACCGTGTCACGACTGATGCACGCCGCCAAAGTCACGGGGGCGGGCATTACGATTCTCAATGGCG
This sequence comes from Acidobacteriota bacterium, assembly GCA_003225295.1. Classification (GTDB taxonomy): domain Bacteria; phylum Acidobacteriota; class Terriglobia; order Acidiferrales; family UBA7541; genus Acidiferrum. The sequence continues at coordinate 23,993 of QHYZ01000076.1, forward strand.
GAAAAATCGTTTATCTAAAGACCTATGGCTTTCGCGATCTACGGAAGAGCAGTCCTTTAACACCGGATTCGGTGATGAGTGCGGCGTCCTTCACCAAGGTCGCCTTTGCTTATCTGGTTTTGCAACTCGTCGAGGAGGGCATATTTGCTCTCGACAAGCCCGTTTACCAATACCTGCCGAAGCCTCTGCCCGAATATAGCCACTATAGCGACCTGGATGGCGATCCGCGCTACAAGAAAATCACGACCCGGATGTTGCTCGATCACACGAGTGGATTTCCGAATTGGCGCAGATTCAACGACGACAAGAAGCTGCATATCCATTTTGAGCCTGGCTCGCGCTTTGCCTATTCGGGTGAAGGCATCGCTCTCCTTCAGTTGATCGTCGAGACCGTCACGAAGAGACCCCTTGCGGATCTAATGCGAGAACGAGTCTTCCAGCCGCTCGCTATGACGCGAACCAGCATGGTCTGGAGTTGGCGCTTCGAAGGTGATCACGCGAATGGATACGACGAGCAGGAGAATTCCCTCGGACCGCAACGGCGATGGAAGGCTGACTCGGCGGGCTCGATGCTAACGACGCCGGCCGACTTTGCGTTGTTCGTGCAGGCCATCCTAGAGGGACAAAGGCTCCGCAAGGAAAGCAGAGAGCTCATGCTGAGTCCGCAGATCCAGATTCTCTCAAAGCACGAATTCCCGCCGCTCTCAACCGAAACCACAGATGAAAACAAGCCCATCCGCCTGAGTTACGGCCTGGCATGGGGTTTGTATTGGACACCGTACGGCAAAGCCTTCTTCAAAGAAGGCCACGACGACGGCTGGCGGAATTACACGGTGTGCTTCGACGACGCGAAGATCGGCATGGTGATCATGACGAACAGTTCCAACGGCGAGGGCATTTACAAGGAATTGCTGGAAACTCTGCTGAAAAATACCTATACACCGATCGAATGGGAGGGCTTCACGCCGTACAACGCCCCGCGGTGAAAAAAAGCAGGGGCGGGGCACGACGTGACCTACCCCTAGAACTAAAGCCCGCAGGCCGAACCCAATAGCGCTGCACGGCTAGCGTGTGGGGCGGGCCTTGGAGGCGTCTGCGCTCGCAGTTGCGGCCGAGGCCTTCACCGGCGGCTTCTCCGATTGTGCCGGAGCCGCGTGGCCGTTCGTTCCGGCCCCCGCCGCGTGCGAATTGCCCGGCACCGGGATTTCGAGCTTCTTGCGCAGAACGTTTTCCAGTTTGTCCCGAATATCCTTGTTTTCTCTGAGGAAGACACGCGCGTTCTCGCGGCCCTGGCCCATACGCTCGCCGCCAAAGCTGATCCACGTGCCGCTCTTTTCGAGCACGCCCTTTTCAACGCCCAAATCGATCAAGTCGCCTTCGCGCGAGATGCCTTCACCGTAGACGATGTCGAATTCCGCTTCGCGGAAGGGCGCGGCGACTTTGTTCTTCACTACTTTCGCGCGCGTACGCGAGCCGACCACTTTGTCGCCTTCCTTGATGGCCTGAATGCGCCGGATATCCACGCGCATGGAAGCGTAAAATTTTAGCGCCCGGCCGCCCGTGGTGGTCTCCGGGTTGCCGAACATGACGCCGATTTTCTCGCGGATCTGGTTGATGAAAATCAGGCAGGTGCGCGATTTCGAAACGATGCCGGTGAGTTTGCGCAGCGCTTGCGACATCAGGCGCGCCTGGAGGCCCATTTGCGGGTCGCCCATGTCGCCTTCGAGTTCGGCCTTCGGAACCAGCGCCGCCACGGAGTCCACGACGACGATGTCCACCCCGCCGGAGCGAATCAGCGTTTCAGCGATTTCGAGCGCCTGCTCGCCGTTGTCGGGCTGCGAGACCAGCAGGTTATCCACGTCCACGCCGAGCTTCCGCGCATAGACCGGATCAAGCGCGTGCTCCGCGTCAATGAACGCCGCTTGCCCGCCGAGCTTCTGCGCCTCGGCGATCACATGCAACGTCATGGTCGTCTTGCCGCCTGATTCCGGGCCGTAGATCTCGATCACGCGCCCGCGGGGGAAGCCGCCGACACCCAGCGCCGCGTCAATCGAGAGGCACCCGCTCGGGATTACACTCACGGGCACCAGGACGTCCCGGCTGCCTAGGCGCATGATCGCACCTTTACCGTGGTCCTTTTCAATCTGCGATATCGCCGCTGCCAGCAATTTTTCTTTGTCTTCTGCCATTTCACACCTCGGTGGAGGAAAGTAGGAAACTGGGCCTGCGGGGCCGACGGCCTGGGTTCTGCGTCGGGAAAGCGCCTTGCCCATGTGCAGGGACGCAACGAAGAGTGGACTCAACCACTCGATTCATCTCTTCGCCATCGCCTCTTATAACCCGCCACCGGGATTTGTCATCCTGAGGCCATCCGATAATGAAGGCGCAAGGATGTCAACTCCAGATGTGCCGACCCCGAACTGCCTAAAACAACTTGACCGTTGACCACCGTGCTCCGTGCCGTGCCTGAGCCGTCTGCTCGCCTTCGTCCAACGCCATCCGTTCCCGGTCGGTCAGTTGCCGCAACCGGGAGAGGCTAGAGAGTTCCTCTAGCGAGTCTCTCACGTTCCAGACAGCTTAGAACACGGTTCGAAAAACCGCGCATGGTGCACCTGTTGAAAACGGCGAGGAGCAAAGTACCACTAAGGCGAACAAAAAGCAAATACTATTGTTCGCCTTATATTCGCCCACGTTGGGTATACCCCCTTCACGAGGGGTAGTTGTAAAAGCCGCGCCCGGACTTACGCCCCAGCCAGCCCCCCGCCACGTATTTCTTCAGCAATGGGCAGACGCGATACTTTGGGTCACCCAGGCCCTCAAGCAGTACGTTCATAATGTCAACGCAGACATCGAGACCTATGAAGTCGGCAAGTTCCAGCGGCCCCATGGGATGGTTCATGCCCAGCTTCATGACCGCGTCCACGGCTTCCGCAGTCGCCACGCCTTCCATCACGCAATAAGCCGCTTCATTGATCAGCGGCATCAGCACGCGATTCGAAACGAAACCCGGCGAGTCGTTCACCGCCACCGGCTTCTTCTCCAGCTTCACCGCCAGCTTCATCGTCGTTTCGAACGTGGCATCGCTGGTCTCGAGCGCCCGAATCACTTCCACCAGCACCATCACCGGCACCGGATTCATGAAGTGCATCCCCACAAAACGGTCGGGCCGCTTCGTCAACGCTGCCAGCGTGGTCATGGAAATCGACGACGTGTTGCTGGCAATGATGGCTTCAGGCCGCAGAATCCTGTCCGCTTCGCCAAGCACAGCGCGCTTCGACTCGATTTTTTCTGGGACCGCCTCGACCACGAAATCCGCCGCCGCAATGGCAGCCATCTCCGTCACCGGCCGCAACAGGCCAAGAACCGTTCCCTTCTCCGCCTCCGCAATCTTCCCCTTCTTGATCTCCCGGTCGAGATTCTTACCAATCGTTTCCATCCCGCGGTCAAGAAATCGCTGCTCCACGTCGCGCAAAATCACCCGGTATCCTGAGCGCGCAAACACATGCGCAATCCCGTTCCCCATGGTCCCCGCGCCCAGCACCGCAACCGTTTTTATCGAGTCGATGGACACGGATGAAGGCCCCGAAACGGACCACTCCATGGAAGTAAGGAAAGCCAAGGATGCACGCCGCACAAAACAAGGTCAAGCAGACGAATAATCAGATCGTGGGTCGGTTTGACTTGGGTCCACGGAACACTCGGCCCGCTAGACGGCTGATAACGACTTGTTTGCATTTTAGGAATTGGGCGCGCCCCTGGGCGCCCATTGCTGAGTGCCAGGCTCCAAGACCAAAGTGCGCCTCTCCGGTCTACCGGACCCACTCCCTTTTCTCCATCGCTCCTGGTGCCTTCTGTTTCAATAATCTCACTGATCTTCCAGCAACCACCAGGGTCAAGCGGCGCCTCGCGAGTGTGTTCCGCCGCCTTTCAGCGAGGCGCGCAAGGCCAGCCAAGCGGCAAGCGTGGCGAATTTTTCGTCCTGGGACCACGGAGATCCGAGGGCGCCTCCAAGTGCGGTTACACGGCGCATGAGTTCAGCAGGTTTGAGATGGAATGCCTGCACTGCTTGCTCCACAAGCTCGCGCTCCTTGATGGCCGTCGCTTGGAGGCCACAGCGCCGGCTGGCGTGGAGCAGAGCTTCGCGGAAAAGCTCGCCATCGGCGGTGTGAATCAAAGCGTGAGAGGCAATGATTTTTTCCAGGTTAGGAAGCGGTTTTCCTGACGCGAGCAGAAGTCCGCAGCTCTTCAGGGCCATGCCCTGTTTTTGCAAATCGCTTTGCAGTTCGTGAATAGCGCTTTGAGCCAGTCGCTTCGCCTCTTCCCGCACTCGTTCGATGAAATCGCGGGCTTGACTGATCAGCATTTTTCCCGCGGTGTGAAACGGCTGGCGAAATTCATAGGTGAAAGTTTCCACGAGGTGCGCGCGCTGGCGTGCCAGAACAACCGGCGCGTCCTTTTCCAAGCGCACCGCGACCAGCGCTGCCCAGCCCGAATGCACGCGAAAGCCGAGCGCTGCTTGTTTCGAATGAGCCACGGAGATTAACCTACTCCGGCGGGGCGCCTTCCACAATTTCCCGCACGATTTCCCGCGCCCGCTTTTCATTCGCCGCGGAAACGAAAATTCGCGTTTGCTCCCCTGGATTTTCAAGGTGGATGGGGATTTCGTTTTCCTGCATCGCGGAGGTAAGAAATTGCGCCATCCGGTCGTCCTTGCCATTCCAAATTTCCACCGCGGGATGCGTTTCAGTGGCCACCAAGAGCGGCGGCTCCGCTGCGGCCACCTCGTCCCGCGCAGGAATTTCTACATCGGCAGGCTCCTCATCCAAGAGCTTTTCCAACACCTCTCGGGCGGCCGCCAGATCAGTCGAAAGCACAGTCACTTCGAATCCGAACCGCGGCTTCCAGTCAATGGGGAGAGGATCAGCGGTCGGAGCGACCTCATCATCGCCGAGCGACTTGTCGGCAAACGGAATCCCAGCCGCTTGGAGTTCTTCAAGCAAATTTGCGTGCACCGCGGGATTCTCGCCAGCCCACAGCATCACTAACGAACCCTGCCGCAGTGGTTTCGATGACATGACTTCCCTCCCGTCGACGGTGTACTTCGGCTGGGGCGCGTCGGCCGCAGCCGAACCGCAGTGCCAAAAAATCCCTCTAACCCGGCAGCCGAAATCAGCCGCCTCGCTCGCCTAGTCTACTACAACGTGTGCATCTCTAAGTCGTTGGCTTTCTTGAACTTGGTCGGGCCGTTCTGGCATGCGTCTTTTCCGCACGGTGGTCCGTATACCAGTTAGAATGAGCGCCACGATTTCATGCTTCGCGCCACACCGGTCCAGCGTCTATACCACCCCGGCCACGCCGGGGCCAACCCTGTTCTTCTCCACGCTGATGAGCGATGAGTCCAAAAGCATCGCGCGAGGTTTACGGAGGCGCGACCCGGATCTGCTCGACCGCCTGATCGAGCAGTATCACTTTCGCCTGTTCCGCTACCTGCTCTACGTCACGGGGAACAAAGAACGCGCCGAGGATTTTTTTCAAGAGACATGGATCCGCGTTCTCGAGCGCGGCCACCAGTACGATGGCAAGTCGAAATTCGAAGTCTGGCTCTTCGCCATCGCGCGCCACTTGGTGATCGACTGGCACCGCTCCAAGAAACCTCAGAGCCTCGACACACTGACCGATCCCGAGCGGGAGCATCCGCTGCAACTGGTGAACGAAAATGCAGTTTCTCCGCTGCACCAGGTTCTCGGCCAGGAGAACGAAGAAATCGTTCAGACATCTCTGCAGAAAATCCCGGCGATCTATCGCGAGGTGCTGGTCCTGCGTTTCCAGGAAGAATTACAGATCGATGAGATGGCCGGGGTGCTCAGCATTCCGCTTTCCACGGTGAAGTCGCGCCTGTACCGCGGCCTCCAGGCACTTCGCGGAGCGCTCCAGCAGGGCCCCGCATGAACCATGCAAGACATGCCCGCGCCGAGCAGTTGATCGCAGAGGAGCGCGTCGAAGGCATCTCACAAGCCGAACGCGAATGGCTTGCCGCGCATTTGCAAGAGTGCGCGCCCTGTACCGATCTGGCACGCCAAACAGATCAAGCGTTGCGCTTGATGCGCGCAGCGGCAATTCCATTCCCCAGCGGGCTCGCCAGCCGCACACAATTCCGGGTGCGCCTGCGCGCGCAGGAACTGCGCGAGCGTAAGCCCAAGCGCCGCGCGCTGTGGCTGACCTGCGCCGTTTCCTGGATCTTCGGCGTGGCCAGCGCGCCGTATGTCTGGAGCTTGTTCGAATGGTTTGGCCAGCACACGGGAGCGCCCAAGCTGGTGTGGGAACTGGCTTTTGGCTTGTGGTGGACCCTTCCGGCGCTGTTCGTTGTGGCCGTCTTGCTGATGGAGCGGGTGCGCCAGGGCGACGAACCGGCTTGGATGCGGCAAGACAGATAGGTGGGACCAATGGAGAGAGGAACGGTATGACGGATTATCCACAACGCGTAAGTGATTCCTTTTATGAGCGGAAACGGCTCATTCGCTTGCGCCGCAAAAAGGAAAACCTCCGGTTCTGGGAGGAGTTTCGAATCATTCCCCGCTGGCTGACGGCGCTGGTGGCGGTGCTTTACGTAATCGCTCTGGTGATCGCCATTACCGTGAATCTGGCGCAGGCGCACAACCCCAACGGAAACAACATGTTTCCGTGGGAGTTGCGGGATAACCCGGCGCTCGCTTCCTTGGCGATGGCCGGAATTGTGACCGCCGTCTCTCTGATGATGGCGGTGATGATTTTCATGGTCGCCTACGTGAATCGCGATGCCTCGCGCCGCGGAATGAGCGCTGCTTTGTGGACAATTCTAGTGATTATCCTTCTTCCCGCGTGGGGCTTCATTGGCTTCGTGATTTACTTCCTGATGCGGGAACCAATGCCCTACCCCTGCCCGCAATGCGGAAACAGCGTTGGCGCCCGTTTCAACTTCTGCCCCAACTGCAAATGCAACCTGCATCCCTCATGCCCGCAATGCAAGCGCGAACTCGCCGAAACCGACAAGTTCTGCCCCTACTGCGGAAATGACCTGAAGACACCTCCGAGCACCGTTGAAGTTTCAGCCCCAAGCTCACTCTAGTGACCTACCGAACACGGCGAGGTCCAACGGTTCTCCCTGGAATTCGAACGGTGTTATCCTCACTCACCATATGGTAGGCGAGAGAATAGAGAAAGAGAACCGGGCGCGGTCTGCTGTTCGTAGCTGCAAATGAGTTACGCGTTCTTGTTCCCGACCGCCCGGTGGACCGACCAATCCGCCCTTCCCTCGCGAAGGAAAGTTCTCATGAAAAAAATTGGCGCACTCTCTCTGGCCATCACGGGACTGGCGTTTGGCGTGCTGGGCCAGGAACGCTCAAATGCGAGCATCGAGGAAACCCAGCTGATCCAGCTCGAGCGCGCCTGGAACCAGGCCGAGACCGGGGGCGACCCCTCAGCCCTCGCTCCTCTGTTCGAGGACACTCTCGTTTATGTGGACTACGACGGTTCACTCATGAACAAGGCGGAATACCTGCGGTCAGTGGCTAACCCCGTTTCCAAACCCGATCATATTCGCGACGAGGGGATGAAAACGTACGTGTACGGCAGTACGGGCATCGTCTCGGGGATCTACCGGGAAACGGGGACCGCCAAAGGGAAACCGTACACCAGGCGTGCGCGCTTCACTGACACTTGGATCAGGCAGAGCGGCACATGGAAATGCGTTGCGAGTCAGAGCACCCTCATCCACTAATTCTTCCCACTCCGGAATGCTAATACCGCTCGACCGCCAGGGCCACCGCATTCCCGCCGCCGAGGCACAGGGCGGCAACGCCGCGCTTCAAGTTGCGGCGCTGCAATTCGTAGACGAGGGTAACCAGGATGCGCGCGCCACTTGCCCCGATGGGATGGCCGAGCGCGACCGCCCCGCCGTTGACGTTGACTTTCTCGGGATTGAGCTTGAGCTGCCGCGTCACGGCGATGGCAGCGACCGCAAAGGCTTCATTGAGTTCAACGAGATCGACATCCTTGTCGCGGTCCCAACCGGTCTTAGAGAGAAGTTTTTCCACCGCCTCGACCGGTGCCATCATCACCCACTTCGGCTCAACGCCGCTCACGGCTTGTGCGACAATCCGCGCAATCGGCTGCTTGCCCAGCCGTGACGCATGGCGCTCGCTGGTAACCACGACTGCCGCCGCCCCGTCATTTGTGCCGGGAGCGTTGCCCGCTGTCACCGTGCCGTCTTTCTTGAACGCCGGCTTCAATTTCGCGAGCGCTTCAAGGGTTGTGTCTTCTCGCGGCGATTCGTCGTACCGCATGACCATCGGATCGCCCTTCTTCTGCGGAACTTCGATCGGCAGAATCTGCGCTTCAAAAAAGCACGATTTCCGCGCCCGTACCGCCTTCTGGTGGCTTTCGAAGGCGAACTTATCCTGCTCTTGGCGAGTCACGCCGTATTTGTCGGCGACCAGTTCCCCGGTCATACCCATATGGAAATTTTCGTAAGCGTCCCACAAGCCATCGGCGATCATCGAATCGACAAGCTTCCCATCGCCGATGCGGTAGCCGGTACGTGCTTGCGGCAGCAGATAAGGGCAGTTGGACATGGATTCCATCCCGCCAGCGACGACTATTTCCGATTCGCCAAGTTGCACCGCCTGCGCGGCGAGAGCTACGGCTTTCAGTCCGGAACCGCAGACTTTGTTGATGGTCATGGCCGCAACGCGGGCATCACAGCCGCCCTTCAGCGCCGCTTGCCGCGCAGGATTCTGTCCCAGCCCCGCCTGCACCACGTTGCCGAGAATGGCTTCATCAATTTGCTTAGCTTCGAGGCCAGCGCGGCGAATCGCTTCAGCAACAGCTTTGCCGCCAAGTTCGGGCGCCGAAAATCCAGCAAGACCACCTTGAAATTTTCCGATCGGTGTGCGCACAGCGGAGAGAATGACGGGAGTTTCCGTACTCATGGTAAGCCTCCGGAAGAGCCATGTGCTTCATTATACCGCGATCGAAGAAAGGAGGCTCCGGCGGGAAAAACGCTGGGGGCGGAGCTCTCCGCCCCCGGCGGGCGATCTTAATTCGCGGCGGCTTCGGCTGCCCCCGGCTGCCCTTCGTCCGCGCTCGGACCGTAGAGCCCCGGCACCGGGACACCCAGCAAACGGTAATACACCGTCAGCTGCGCGCGATGATGAATGATATGGTTCATCACCATCCCCCGAATGCAAGCCACGCGCGGCATGGTAAAAATCTCTTTGCCGCCGGCCAGCAGCTTCCACCCTTTCATCATTTCCGCGTCGCTCACGCTCGCCAGCGCGGCACGTGCTTCCGCGACGTTCTTGTCCAATTCAGTGAGCAGCGCTCTCTTGTTCTCAATCTTAGGCGGCTGGTAGCTTGGGCCGTCCACCGGGGCGTAATCCAATTCTTCGGTGTTGATAGTCATCGCCACCCAGCCGGGCATAGTCGCGATGTGGCCCGCGAGCCATCCAACCGTACCGGATTTCTCATGCGGTTTCCAATTCCACTTCTCGTCGGGACATCGTTCGAGGGTCTTGCGGGTGTTCTGCATCTCTTGGTCGAACTCACCAAGCATCATCTGTCCAATGGTCATGACTTCCTCCCTTGCGGAATTCGAGATTCGGGCGCACCGATCCTAGGCGAACAAAAAGCGAATTGTCAAGTACTTCTTGCTTTTACTGCGACTCCTCCGCTCCCCCGCTCTTTGGCCCGTTCTTGCTGAGGCTCGCCAACACGGCAAGGGGTCAGTCCGGATTTGCCGCGCCGCAGTGAGACTTCCCCGGGGGGCTTGAACAGCCCGCAGAGAAGGGACAGAATGGCGGTATGGCGCACCAATTTACCACCTCTTACTTGAAAGATTCCATGGATGTTTTTTTCTACTACAAGAAACTGGGCGAGCGGGCCATGGCTCAATGTCCCGACGAAGCGCTCTGGACGACACTCGATGCCGAGTCTAATTCCATCGCCATCATCGTGAAACACATGGCCGGAAACATGCGCTCCCGCTGGACCGATTTTCTAACTACCGACGGCGAAAAACCCGACCGCAACCGCGACACCGAATTTGAAGATCCCCCCAGAACGCGCGCGGAATTGATGGAAATGTGGGAGCGCGGCTGGAAACATGTTTTCGGCGCGCTTGCCCCGCTCGGTGATGAAGACTCAGTTCGAAAGATAACCATCCGCACGGAACCGCACTCGGTGATGCAAGCGATCAATCGCCAGGTGGCACACTATTCCTACCACGTTGGGCAAATCGTCTTCCTGGCGAAGCATTTTGCCGATCGCCAATGGCAAACTCTTACGATCCCGAAGAAAAAGTCAGGCCAGTTCAACCGCAGGGTAGCTTCCGGCGAGCTTTCGCAGCGCTAGCGCCCGTTTCCCCTGCCACGAAAAATCCGATACCCTTCTTGAATAATGGCCACGCTGTTTGAGATGGAGCCGCTCGGTGAGAGCGGCCTGAAGCTCAACGAAGCGCAGGAGCGCGCCATCACCCACGGCCAAGGACCACTGCTGGTTATTGCCGGGGCGGGCACCGGAAAAACACGCGTCATTACCGAACGCATCCGGCATCTTCTGCAATCGGATGACACACTTTCCGGCGAAAATATTCTCGGCCTGACGTTCACGAAGAAAGCCGCCGGTGAGATGAAAGCTCGCGTGGTGAAGGCCACCGGTGAGCGCGGCAAAGCGGTGACCCTGGCGACGTTTCATTCCTTCTGCGAGACGCTGCTGGTGGAAGCTGACCCGCAACGCGTGATGCTGGACAAGTTCGACCACTGGATTCTGCTTCGTCGGAATCTGCGGCGGCTAGGTCTGGCGAAATACAGGAGACTGGCGGATCCCGGCCAATTCCTGAACGATTTCGTGGAATTCTTTTCGCGATGCCAGGACGAACTGGTGACCTGCGAAGACTATCAGCGCTATGCGGATGGACTGGCGGGGCGGCTTGAAGCAGCGCGGGAAACGCTCGACCAAGACACACTCGCGGAACACCTGGAAACGGTTGCATTACAACAGGAACTTGCGCGGGCGTACCGGGCCAGCGAAGAGCTCCTGCGCGAGAAGAAGCGGGTTTCCTTCGGCTCGCTCATCACCGGGGCGGTTGGGCTGCTGGAGCGGGACCGCGAGCTGCGCGAGACGCTGCAAAAAAGATACCGCTACATCTTGGTGGATGAATTTCAGGATACCAACATCGCGCAGCTCCGGTTGCTGGAGCTCCTGGCTGCGCCTACGAAGAATATCGTGGCGGTCGGCGACGACGACCAAGCGATTTACCGCTTCCGCGGGGCTTCGTTCGGGAGTTTTAAATTATTCTTGGAGCGGTTTGCGGGATGGAAGCAAGGCCAAGACTCGACACCGTTTCGCGTGACATTGACGGAGAACTATCGCTCGACACCGAATATTCTGCGCGTTGCGATGCAAGTGATCGCGCAGAATGCGGTGAGCGCCGACTTTCCAAAGAAAGTCCTGTCCCCTAACAGGCCCGCGGGCGAAAAGATCCGCATCGTCGAGTTGGCAACAGCAGAACAAGAATCGCGATGGGTGGCGGGCGAACTCGAGCGCATTCATGTAGCGGGGCGGCGCTGGAAGGATTTTGCAGTGCTGTACCGCCAGCACGCGCATCGCGATCATCTGGTGGAAGAGTTATCACGGCGAAAGATTCCCTTTGTGATCACGAAACTCTCCATTCTTGAACACCCCGTGGTGAAGGACGTGCTGGCGTACCTGCGGCTGATCGCCACGCCGTACGACGACATTGCTTGCGCACGGGTGTTGGGGGCGCCGGCGTGGCACCTAGTGGCGGCGGATTTGGTGCGCCTGGCGGAGCGTGCGCGAAAAGACAAACGGTCGATCTACGACATCTTGCAACTGCCCCAGGGGCAATTGGCCTTCGACCAGTCGCAAGTGGCGCTGGGGCAACTGGTGGAGTTTGTTTCGTCGCAGAGAAAAACACTCAAGCGGTCGACCGCGCGGAAGATTCTGGGCAGCCTGACGGAGTGGCTGGAGGTAGCGCAGTGCGCGAAGGAACACGACCGAAAATACGTGACCCGACTGGCAGAATTCATGAAGGAGTGGGAACCGAAGAGCGAAACGCGCGGACTGCCGGAGTTTATAGAGTATCTGGATTACTACACTCAGGCCGGCGGAGCGGTGAGCCTCGAAGAGGACCGGCCGGGAGACGCGGTGCAGTTGATGACCGTGCATGGAGCGAAGGGGTTGGAGTTTCCGCACGTGTTTCTGTTGCGCGTGAACAATCGCGCCTTCCCGGCCACCGAGAGGTCGCGGGTGTTCGAATTCCCAGTGGAGCTTATGAAAGAGGGTGGCCCCGCCGAGCAGTTTCATATTCAGGAAGAGCGGCGGCTGTTTTACGTGGCGCTGACGCGCGCCGAAGAACGGCTGACCATCACGACAGTGACGGAGAAAAAGGGGAAAGTGCCGGTATTCCTCGAAGACATCCTGATGGAACCGGCGGTAAAGCGGCAAGACGTGCGTCAGATGATGCCGAAACCGCTTCCCACGGGAATAGAGGATCGGGCGCGGGAAAGCCGTTCGGGAGAGGCCTGGCTCTTCCCCGCCACGGCCGAGCCGGCAAGGATTTTTTCGCGCATTGCGGATTGGGCGGAGGAGTTTCATCCACCAGCCGCAGAGCCCCTGACCCTCAGCCCTTCGGCGGTGAACGGTTACCGCACCTGCCCGCAGCGGTATTTGTTCGGGTATTTGTGGTCGCTGCGGGAAGGGCCGAAGGCAGCGATCAGTTTTGGGGCCGTGATGCACACGACCATCAAACGATTTGTAGATCAACTGCGCAAGGGCGTGAAGCTGCCGTTTGACGAACTGCGGAGGATTTTTGAGACGGAATGGAACTCGAAGGGGTTTCAAGACGATTACCAGGAAGGAGAATACCAGAGGGATGGGCTGGAGCAATTGCGGGTGTTTCACGAGGGCATGATGGCGGAAGCGCCGCAGGTGTTGGAACAGGAGAAGGCGTTTGAATTGCCGCTGGAGAACAATGTCGTCATCAAGGGGCGGATCGACCAGATCAATTCGCTTGGTAACAATCGAGGGGTGGAAATCGTGGACTACAAGACGGGGCGGCCGAAGAAGGATGTGGACGCCAAGAAGGATTTGCAACTGAGTTTGTACGCCCTGGCCGTGAAGGAGATTTTGGAGCTGCAGCCGGTGCGGCTGGTGTTTCATTACTTGCAGAACAATCAGCGGCAGGAGACCACCCGGGAAGCGCAGCAGTTGGATGAGGCGCAGAAAATGGTGCAGCAGGCAGCTGCGGACATTCGAGCCGGAGCATTTCCCGCCAAGCCGGGTTTCGTCTGCCGCAATTGCGCCTACCAGCCAATCTGCCCGGCACATGAAGAAGCCCTGAGCGCTGCAGCGGACGCAACCGAGTTCTTCTAATTTTTTCTGGAAAAGAGCGTTCGGTCCGTGTTCGATGATCCACGGCACGAATTGCGAGTAGGGGAGCACGGTCTCCAAGAAACAAGTACATTTTTTTGATTCACGTGCCGTCCTTCGGCTGACTCGTCCGACAACTCTTTGCTAGCAGAGTCAGCGCATTCTTCGGGTTGGACGTTTTGGTCTCGGCCATAGTCCTGCTGAGGTTCATCAGCGTGGAAGACAAACGCCTAGGCATGCGTCTCTTATGACTGCCAATCGTCGGGCTACTCACGGTGGGCGTGTCTGTCGGCTTGCCGCTGTCGCTGGATCTTCGCGAACGCGCGCTCGAAGGATCACCAGAAGCAGTTGGCGGTGTACCGGCGGCCAAGTCCTGATGGAATCAGTTATCGGCAGTTGCCTGACAGAAGGAAAAAAGGCACCCCAACCCGCGTCAGGGCGCCTGTCCCGCCGAAAACTGTTGGCGAAGTCCTACTTCCCTTTTTTCGGGCCCTTTTTCTCGTCCTTCTTGGCCTTTTTCTTCATTCGAATCTCCTCCTCACGCTCGGCGCATGACCGGCGTCACCGCCAGCCATTCGTCCTTGACCTCATATACGAGCGGTCTCGGCAAGAGTCAAGACAATATTGCAGGAAAATGAAAAACAGGCTATCTCGGTGTGGCCCCGGGGTAATAACCCTCGCGGGTCAGGATGGTAAGCCCTTCGCGCCTTACACGGACCTCGATGGAATGGTATTCCGCGCCGCGGTCCGTTCCGCTGGGGGTGTAGGCTAGCGTGTACTGATTGCGGGCCTCTTCCGTGACTCTGGCGTACAGTTCCTCCATGGCCCGGCTCTTCATACCATAGTAGACGTCGCCGCCCGTGTCATGAGCGTATTTGGAGAGTCGCTCGAAACGTCGCTCGAAAAAAGCGCTGCCCACGCCCACTCCGTAAACCGCGATGTTGTAGCGCAGCAACTCTTTCAGCACGGTGTCATAGTTATTCATATTAAACTTTGGGCCGTTCACGCCATCGGAAATCAGAAAAATAATCTTCCGCCGCTGGCGCTCCGGATCACGGTCCTTGAGCAACTGCGCCGCAGCGTACACCGCATCATCCAGTGCCTTGGTCGGCTGGCCCTTGATGTTCAACGTAGGGCCGGTCATGTTCGGCGCATCTCCAATGGCAGAGTGCCCGTTAATCGACGGGCCGTTGCTGATGGCCGGGCTCGAAGGCCCCGCGGAAGGCTCATCGTCCAAACGCGTGCGCTTCAACTCGGTGAGGAGTTTGTCCTGGTCGCTGATGAAGCCCTTCCCCACGTGGAAAAACTGGTCAAATCGGCAGACCAAGGCCTCATCGGTCAAGGCCAGGCCGGCAACCACGGACCACAGACTTTCACTAACTTGCTTGGCATCCTTCGATTTCAAGTCGTTGTCAATCAACAGAACCATGGAAATGGGAACAGGTTCCGCTCCGAAGTAAACGACCTTCTGTTCGACGGCGTCCTCGAAGATTCGAAATTCGTCTCGCCGCAGGTCGGCGACCAACCTCCCGGACCCGTCCTTCACGGTGACGGGCACCACAACTTGGTTGACCGAGAAAGTAATTCTGCCTGGCCGGTTCTCTTGCGCAAGCGCCGGAGGGTTTTGTCCCGGAGCAGCGGGGGTAGTGCGCGGTTGGGGCGCTTGCGCACCAAGCTGGGCGAGTAGCACGGTGAGTCCGCAAACCATTAGGAAGGTTTTTCGTAGACTTTTCATGGTCCTCAAGCCAAACTTCGTATTGAAATTATCCGCGCGGGTGATTTCGGCCACGCATCCATCGCACCACTTCGCGGCATCCTACAAGGCGGCAGGACCCCGCGGGGATTTTCGGGTCGGGCATCTCTCGCAAAGGAAAGTATACATGCCTTCCATAAACAAGGTTGTGACGCAGTGCGCAGCAGCATTGGTTGTCTGCACGCTGGCCCTGCCGGTGCTCGCCCAGGAGCCTTCCGCACAAGGCGGGGTGATCAAGTCGCAAGTAAGTCTGGTGAACCTGTTTGCCACGGTGCGCGACAAGAACAAAAGGATCGTGCCCACACTGAAGCAGGAAGACTTCAGGATTTCCGAAGACAATCAGGACCAGAAAATCGCATTCTTTTCGAGAGAAGTGGCCCTGCCGATCACCCTCGCGATGCTGCTTGACACTTCCGGCAGCGAGCAGGACATGCTGGCTTCCATTCAAGACGCCGGGAGCCAGTTCATCGCACGCATCATCCGCAAAGGCGACGAGGCCCTGGTAATGTCTTTCGACGCCAATGTCGATCTGCTATCGGATTTCACGGACGAACGCAGCCAATTGGAACGCGCCATTCATAAGACCAGGATCAACGTACCGGATCAGGGAGCCAGGGTGGGAAATCCGGGACCAATCGGATCGCGGCAAATCACCGGCACAGCTCTCTACGATGCGATCTACCTGGCGTGCGGTGAAAAACTCGCTACCGAAGCCGGTCGCAAAGCAATTGTCATCGTCACCGATGCCCAGGACGAAGGTAGCAAGGTGAAACTGGAAGAAGCCGTTGAAGCAGCTCAGCGCACGGACACCGTGATTCACATCTTGCTCGTGGCGGATCCGCGATATGGCGGCAACCCTGGCGTGGCTCACAAGCTGGCGGAGGAGACTGGCGGGCGCATGATTTCCGTTCGTTCGGAAAAAAAGCTGATGGAAGCCTTTGATGAGATCTCCCAGGAGCTGCGCAGCCAATATACGCTGGGCTACTATCCGACGAACTCGACGCACGACGGAAAATTCCGTAGAGTCAAAGTCGAAACCGCGGAGAAGGATTTGAAGGTCCTCACCCGCAAAGGCTACTACGCACCCAAGGGATGAGGCCTGTAAACTCTACGCGGCCACACAAAACACGGGCTCCCACAGCAAATGCCCTCAAGCCCCTCTGAAGAACCGAAGCAAGCAAAACGATCACCATCAATGATGTTCGCAGCATCCGCCGGCAGGGTCTGCGACCTTAGCTGGCTGCCGGTACTCTGCCTTCGCGTCCACCCGGTAGGCTTCGTCATACTTGTCATGGTGCCGCACCCAGGCCATTCCATGCTTCAGCCCGGCCTCGTCGCGCCCCCTTGGCGTTAGGTCCAGCCAGTTGTATGCCCCGATGAGTATGTCCAGCCCGCGAGCGTAGCTCGAATAGGTGTGGAAAATGTTCCCGGCCTGATCCTTGTAGAACACGCTCGTGCCGGGCATTTCCTCGCTCGGGAATGGCTGCATGGAATAGTTGTAGTACACCTGGCCCTTCTCTAATTCCTCCTTGGTCATCGACGCCTGGTAGTCATAGTTGAAGTCGGTGGCATGCGACGACACCCAGTGAAACCGCCAGCCCATGCGCTTCTTGAACGCCTCGATCTGCCCAAGCGGCGCCCGCGAAACCACCGCCAGCCGCACATCACGCGCCGCCAGGTGCACCACACTGCCTTCAATATGGTCGGAAATGAACGAGCAACTCGGGCACCCTTCCGCCCACCCAGGACCGAACATGAAGTGATACACAATCAGCTGGCTTTTGCCGCCGAAAAGATCGGCCAGCGACTCCTTGCCCTTCGGTCCATCGAAGACATAGGCCTTCTCAACCCGCTCCCAAGGCAGTTGGCGACGCTGTTGGCTCAATTCGTCGCGAAGCCGCGAGAACTCCTTCTCTTTCTTCAACAGCTCTTGGCGCGCGGCCAGCCATTCGGCCGGCGACACGACTTTCGATGGTTTCATCGCGCTCGTTGTCATGCTTGATTCTCCTTTCAAGTTTGTCCACCCTCGGGGAAACGCACCGGATCGGAGCGACTCCGAAGCCAGCGGTACGCTGGAGTGAAGGCGGGAGCTGGACAGTGTCCGGCTCACACCAACTCCCGCACTCACTCGCCGTTCACCGAATCGAGAGCCGGCGTCGGGCTGAATTTAGCCGCCCGCGGCATGCGCCTTGGGGATCTGCAATGCCTGTTGCATTTGTGCCAGCAACTTGCGAATCGCTGCGTTTGACCCGGGGTTGCGCTTCTCGCGCCAAGCCTCGAGGCGTTGCGACTGTTCTTCGAGGTTGCTGAGAAACGTCGGGCTGCTAAACATCGCCCGCCACGCACCGATCATCGGCTTCACCTGTTCCCAAACGGCCCATTGCTCCCCGCTGTTTTCGAAGAAGAAGTCTTCCTCGATCAATCCGCGGTTTACGATGCTCGCCACCATTTCCCAATAACTGAGCACCATGCGCATGTACGCGTTTTCCTTGCTGCCGGGAGGACAGACGCGCATCACGTCCGCCTCATTTTTGACGTGGAAATTGGCCGAGAACCATTCCCGCGCCTCGCGCAACCGTGGCTCGCGCCGCTCTTCGTACAGCCGCAACATCAAATTGACCTGTTCGCTCGTTACTTGACCCATGTTTCCTCCTTTGGATTTGGGTTGAGGCAAAATTTCTTTGCGCCGTTCTTCGCACCAAGCTTCTTCACCACGACCGCGGCCAGCCCGCCCGTAGACATCACGCTGCCGATTATCAACGCCGCACTCGCCAGGCATGCGGGACACATAGGGTTTCTCCTTCCGTAGCAGTCGCGTTCACCGCGAACGCGCCGTTTCCGCCCTCTTCCGTACGCCTTCATGAATATGCCCCCAGCCCTTGGTAACTCCTTTGCGGTGCTCCTCCTGAATCAGTCCCAGCGCGGAGTGCCGAAACTGAATCAGGGTTCCGTCATCTACTTCACTCAAGCGGTACTGCACATTGGAGACCACCGGATAAGACATGAACAACGGCCCGCTGATTTCCAGTAACGTCGGCCGCTTGATGGCTTGCACGTTTCCCCAGAAATGGCCGTTGCCGTCGCCCAGGTCGCGATACCACCGGCCGCCCGGCCACGGCTCGATCTTCATGGGCATAGGCTTATCTTCCGTCGTTTCGTTGCTGGGTCCGAGCTGCTCCAGGAGCGCGGCAAACGTGGCATCCAGCGACGCGCGCACGTGGATCTCCTCGGTGATATTCAGCGTCAAATCCTCAATTCTTGCTGCTGTCGAGATCATTTTTCCTCCTTGAAGTGAACTCCGGCCCGCCGTCGTTTGACGGATTGTTCTTCCGTTCGGCACGTTCCTTCACCCGGCTCAATTGATGCCGCCAGTAGCGCTCGAAAGTGCTCGTCCATTCGTGAAGAGGCCGGATGGCCTGGGCGTTGGTGCGGTAAAGCATGCGCCGGCCGTCGCGGCGTACATTGACGAGGCCGACCCGGAGCAAGACGCGCAGGTGCTTCGAAACCGATGGCTGCCCGAGCCCCAGCGAATCGACAATCTCCCCCACCGGCCGCTCCTCTAACGCAATGTAGTTCAGGATGGCCCGCCGCCGCGGCTCCGCCACCGCATTGAAAGCATCCGAAGTTGTCGCCGCTCTTGCCATGGGCTCGACATTACATTCCCATATGGGCATATGTCAAGCAGTTTTTTTTGCCCTTCTCCGGATGCCCCCGCCGCGCTTTCCGTTTCCTACCGGCCGCGCATGCCCCTCAAACTGAAATGCCCTGGAGTTTGTTCTTTGCTGGCGTTTCCGAACGTGCCATCAAAGTGGCGCTTGGTTTGGCCTGTGGCGGCCATTGGCTGCACGTATTTCTCGGTTCGCCCTCACTGTCGCGGGAAGGTGAATTCGCCGGACGGGTCGCGCTGCTTCAAAGCGGTGACCTTGCCGTTCTCCATGGCGAACTCATAGATGACGTCGGCGAATTGCGGGGTCCTGAACTTGAGACCCTTTATAGGAATCAACTTCAGAGGAGGTCCGCCCGGAAATGACAGCGAGAGTCCGGCTCCGGGCTGATAGAGCACCTCAAATTTAACTTTGGTCGGAGTTACGTACCCACCCGCGAGTCTTTCGAACAGTGCCGGGTCCAAGGTATCAGGCTTGCGCGTAAAGACGACTTCGGCCTGATCGAGTGAGATCACCGCGCTATCAATATCTCCTTGCGGGTTTGTCCGGAAATTAACGGAGAACTTCCCATACTGTTCGTCATCCGGCGTGTCGAAACGGTCGTAATGGAAATGGCTCATCGAAAACTGGAATTCGTGAAAACCGAATTGCAAGGTGTCACTCTTGAGCGCAATCTTGAGGATGCCGTAAGCCGGATTCTCATAGTCGCCGGCGTAGTCGGCCAGCGCGTGGGACGGTTTGGTGCTCGGAATGCGGTCGGCGCCGGCTTTCGACCGTGCTTCCGTGCCTGCTTTCTTGCCGGCCAGCCGCTGTTGAAGTCGGCGCTGGCTCCACGGCGTCTGGTCCATCCCGAGAAGCCGCTCGTACACATCGTAACTGACGATGTTGTACAGCGGGGCGCTGTGATCGCTGATCACCAGAACGATCACGCCGATCTTGTCGTTGGGCAGGAAAGAAACCTGCGAGTGAAAGCCAGGGAGATCGCCGCCATGATAAGTAATCAGATGCCCGCGATAGGCTGCGGTCTGGCGCCCCATGCCATAGGCCGGATTGAGTAGCTCCCAAAATCCCTGTGATTCCCCAAGCGTGTTTGGCAAACCAATGGCCGGTTGCAGCGTGGCTTTCAGCACATTTGCCGGCAGGACTTGTTGGCCGTTGTACTTTCCGTCGTTCATGAGCGCAATTAGCCAGTGGGAGAGTTCATCGATATTCGAAATGATGGCGCCCGCCGGAGCGACCCCCTCGGTGTCTTCATAATAGGGAATCTTGTATAGCTCGAACGAGTCGCGCTTTTCCCGGAAAGGCACGCCGTGGTCGGGATGCTGGGTCATATCGGAAATCGTGTAGGTGGTCGTATTCATGTCCAGGGGCAGAAAGATCTTCTGGCGCACGAACTGCTCCCAGGTTTTCCCCGATTTCAGTTCGATGATGTTACCGGCGGCAGCGTACATCAGGTTGTTGTACAGGAAGGTTTCCCGCATCGGCTCCTGCGGCTCGAGGTACTTCAGCTTTTCGAACAACTCCTTCCTCGTAAACGGCGACTTGAACCAGATCAAATCATGCCTCGTCACTCCGGTACGGTGCGACAACATGTCGCGCAGAGTGACGTTGTCGTTCAGCTGATCGTTGTAAAACTGGATTGTCGGAACGGACTCACGTACCGGCTTATCCCAAGTCAGCTTTCCTTCTTCGACCAGCATGCCTGCGGCCACAGCGGTGAACAGTTTGGAGTTCGAGGCGATCTGGCACAGCGTCGCTGGCGTGAAGGGCAGCTTCTTCTCGTAGTCTCGATAGCCATAGCCCTTGGCGAAAACCAGTTTGTCATTGACCACAATTCCTACGCCAATCCCGGGTGTATTCCAATCCTTCAGAACTTGGACCATGTAGGCGTCGAAGTCGCTCAGCTTACTGGTGATCTCGGGCGCTTGCGCGCGAGCGCCAGGCACACCGGCCATCATCTCCAGCATCAGGGTGAGGAATAGGACGGCGCGAACAACTCGGTTGAATCGCTGTTGGCTATCCGAGAATCTGTAATGGCAGAACATCAGGCGGGAATCTCCTCTCTGGTTAGTTCGAAGGGGAAATGCTCGAGCATTGTATAACCTGGTTGAGGATTCGCAAGGTCGAAAGAGCCACCCCAAGACGGAAGAATCTCGCTCGTCCATGCGCCTCCCCGGGAGATCCGTCTCCCATAAGGCCGACCCGGCCTTGCCGCCAGGGCCGCTACTCCGTCTTGGCGTTTGAGACCGCGGCTTTTTTTTGGCCGGGCGAGCTTTTTTTTTCCGTTCCTGTCACACTATGGGGTGGGGTCAGCGAGAGAATTGCGCAAGAGTGGGAGAAACGGCTCGTTGGTATTCTTCAGCTTTTCTTCAAGCCGCGACGTGCAGTCACAATCGCCGCAGGCCCAGGGCTCGGAGCCGTTCTCGTCGCGGCATTTGCGGCGGTCATGCGCGTCCTGCACTTTAACGAGGTCAAAATACTCTTCCCAGTAAGGACGCTCTTCCTGGAGCGGCGTGGGGCAGTAGCAGACCTCGATCCACCGCACCGTGTGGTCCGCACAAACTCGCGCCTCATTCATGTTGCGCAGGTATTCGCCCTCGGCCACCGAACCTTCGCCCAACGTGCCGCGCTCGATCGCTTCCAGCAACCCCCGCTGGCAACCATCCTTCACCCGCGCTCGCACCAGGTATCGCATGTTGTATAGATGTCCGTCCCTAGCTGCCGTCCATCCGAATTTATCATCGAATCAAGCCGAGAGCACGCCCGCCGCATAACTGCCCCGACCCCCTTCCGTCCGATTTCCAATTTCAACTTTTAACTTTCAACGGTGGCCCTTTGTTCTCCGACAATTTGTTCTCTGACACTTTGTTCTCTGACAATTTGTTCTCTGACACTTTGTTGCTCTGACACATCGTTGCGAATGAATTGACCGCGATCCCCCGACCGTCTACCATCCTCATTTCGCTCCGCGCTCATGCTCAACGAAACCATCGCCCACTACCGCATCCTCCGCCAGCTTGGTAAGGGCGGGATGGGCGTTGTCTACGAAGCTGAAGACACCAAACTCGGCCGCCGCGTAGCCCTGAAATTCCTCCCGCAAGACACCCACCGCGATCCTCAGGCTCTCGAACGCTTCCTCCGTGAAGCCCGCACTGCCTCCGCGCTCAATCATCCCGGCATTTGCATCATTCACGCCATCGAAGAACACGCTGGCCGGTCCTTCATCGCCATGGAGCTGCTCGAAGGGCAGACCCTCGACAAACTGATCCCCCTCGGTTCCCTCCCGATTCCGCGCACGATCGACATCGGCATCCAGCTGGCCGACGCCCTCGACGCCGCCCACAAAAAAGGCATCATCCACCGCGACATCAAACCCGCCAACATTTTCGTCACCGGGCGTAGCGCCGTCAAAATTCTCGATTTTGGCCTCGCCAAGCTCCTGCCGGAGCACCATCGACACCTTGGCGGCGAGACCCTCGTCGATCCTGAGACTCTGCTTCTCACCAGCCCCGGCACCGCCGTCGGCACCATCTCCTACATGTCTCCCGAACAAGCCCGTGGCGAGGAACTCGACCCTCGCAGCGACCTCTTCTCTCTGGGCGGCGTCCTCTATCAGTTGGTCACCGGCAGGCAGGCGTTCCCGGGCACCACCAGCGCGGTGGTCTTCGACAACATCCTGCACAGCGCTCCGGTGGCTCCGGTCACCTTGAATCCCGACGTCCCCGCCGAGCTCGCGCGCATTCTCAACAAAGCCCTCGAAAAAGATCGCGAGGTGCGCTACCAAGTCGCCGCGGAATTGCGCGCCGATCTTACACGCCTGCAGCGGGAGATCGATTCCGGGAAGGTCGCTTCCGTTTCGTCTTCCTCGGGTCGAATCCGGGCGCAATTGTCCCCGGCGGCCGCCCAGCCTGCCGAGCCAGCGCGTTCGCCTTCGAGCAGCTCCGTGCTGATCGCCGCCGCCAGCAAGAACAAGCTCGGCACAGGCCTCGTGCTGGGAACTGTTTTCCTGCTGCTTGTCGCCGCCACATTCGGCATCTACTCGCTGGTGCAGCGCACGCGGCACCTGCCTTTTGAAAAAGTCAAGATCGAGAATCTGACGAACAGCGGACATGTCTTCCTGACCAGGCTCTCTCCCGACGGAAAATATTTGTTGCATGTCCGCGAAGAAAACGGGCTGCAGTCGCTCTGGCTGCGGCATATCCCCACGGGTAGCAATACGCAGGTGGTCGCTCCATTTACGACCCGCTATACGGGACTGACATTTTCACCCGACGGTGATTACATCTATTTCGTGCGCCGCGATGAAGAGGAGCAGTCCATCGCTTCTCTGTATCAGGCGCCTGTGCTGGGCGGAACGCCGCGATTGTTGATCAGGGATGTGGACAGCCCCATCGCATTTTCCCCAGATGGACAGCGCTTCGCCTATCTCCACCAACATGAAGATTCTTCCCTGATGGATCTGTATCTTGTCCACAAGGATGGCTCTCCGGACCGCGCGTTGTTCAATCACCAGCCAATTTCGACGGACAGCCTCACGCTGGCATGGTCGCCGGATGGAAAAACGATTTTGATCCCCGTGGTGCAGCCCACACCAAATGACTTCGGCGGCTTTGTCGCCGTCGACACTGCAAGCGGCGAGCAGACGCTGGTGGCCGTGGCGAAGGAACGGAGCTATTTCGATCCCTCGTGGATGCCGGACGGGAACGGCGTGCTGGTTTCCGCGTCTCTTGCGGAAACCGGTTTCGAACGGACTCAGCTCGGAATCGTTTCGTATCCGAAAGGAGAATTTCGCCTGCTCACCACGGATACCAATCGCTATCTGCACCCGAGCCTGGCGTCCGACGGCCGCACGATCGCCGCCAGTCAAGCGCAGCTCAAATTTGAACTCGGCGTGGCCCCGGCATCCTCGCCCGACGCGGTCGAACGCGTGCCGTTGTCGTCTCGATTGAGCATCTGGCGATGGGATTGGATGCCCGACGGACGTCTGGTGATTCCCCAAGGGCCTGACATTCGAATCGTGAGCACCACCGGAAGCGAGAGCGTGGTGGCCTCAAACATGCGACATCCTCCGGACCAGGCCGCTTCCTGCGGCGGTGGGAAGTACATCGTGTTCCGTCAATTCGGTGGTGTGAGCGGGGTGGCCACCAATCTGTGGCGTATCGATGCGGCGGGGACCAACCTCAAGCAGCTCACGTTCGGACTGAACGAATCTGATCCGGAATGTTCGCTCGACGGGAAATGGGTCTACTACGTGGATCGCGGTGATAACCGGTATTTGAAGCGCATTTTCCTCGAAGGGGGGCTTGCGGAAACGGTCATCTATGCCCCCACTGGTCTTTACGCACTCTCTCCGGACGGGAAAACCATCGTGAAGGACGAAGTGCGCGATTCCGATCACCAATTGATGCTGGCGCTTTATTCGATCGAGGAGAAGAAAAAATCCTATATCGAATATGACCAGCGAGCTCTCGGTGGATATGCGTTCCTGCCGGACGGAAAATCGGTGGCCTACGTCGTGCGGGAAAAAGCGGTGGATAATCTTTGGACCCGCCCCGTGGATGGCTCGCCCAGTCGCCCGTTGACGCACTTCACGTCGGAATCGATTTATTCGTTCCGGTATTCTCCCGACGGCGCGAAAGTCGCCATCGAACGCGGGCATATGGAGTCCGACGCGGTGCTCCTTCGCGATGCCTCTCAGTAGAAAACAATCCAAGCCAGCAGAGAAAAATCAAAGGTTAATTACTTGATCCCCGCGCCTCCAGGATTGGGTGTCGTGGGGACATTCGCATTGGCGCGGGCGAAATAGCCGCGGCGCGCGCGCACCTGGTAGCCCTTGTGTTCAGGCACTTCGATACGGATCTTGTGGTAGCGGCCATCAAGAACGTAGTTGGTCGGAAGATAGGCGATGGAATACTGATTGCGAAGTTCGTCGCCGATGTCCTGGAATGACTGGTCCAGATCGTCTACGTGGTAGGGAAAAAACGCGCGACCACCGGTTTCCTCGGCAAGCTCCTGGAGAATCTTGTCACCGTCCGTCAAGTGATATTTGCGGTCGGCCATCTTGTTCGGATCGGTCTGCGAGAGGGAAACCCATTGTGTGCTGGTGCTGATGGCGTAGATGACTACACTAGTGCGCTGGGCCATTTCGATGGCATCCCCGCGCGTGTGCGTCGATAAGTTGTCCTCGCCGTCGCTGATGAGAATCATGACGCGGCGCACCACATCCGGTTGATCACCCGGCGGGCGCGGCGGATGGCTCAGTTCTTTCACGCACGCTTCATAAATCGCATCGTAAATTGCGGTGCCGCCGCCCGCGCGCGTCTTGGTGATCTGGTCCCGCAGCGCCCCCGCATCGCCGGTGAAGGGCTGGACGATTTGCGGCTCGTCGTCAAAGGTCATCACAAAAGCTTCATCCTTGTTGTGGCGCAGCACGCTAAATAGAAAATTGGTCGAAGCGTCCTGCTCGAACTTAATGCGGTCACGGATGCTGTTCGATGTGTCCAGCAGCATGCCGATGCGCAGAGGCAGATCGGTTTGCTTGCTGAAATAACGGATCTCCTGCGGAGCCTTGTCGTCCCAAATCTTGAAGTCACCCTTTTCGAGCTCGGGAACAAGCTTGTTTCGACGGTTGAGCACGGTGAAGAGCACATCGACAAGGTTGACCACCGAAATAATCGTTTCATTGCTCTTCTGGGCAGGCTCTTGCTTGGGGGCCGACGACGGCGCCGGTGTGGGCGCTTGAGGCTTGTCCGGTGAAGATTGCTGCGCCTGGTCAGTCAGCGGAAGGAGCAACAGCGCCAACGCCAAAAAGATCGAAGTGATGATCCGTCGCATTTGCATCGATTATAGGTACCCGGTCAGCGCAGCGTCAATTCGGCTCTGCGGCTCCCCCGCAGCGTCACAAAGTTTTCTCAAGAAATCGCGCAGTTCACCCGGCAAAGCAGCGCGAACTTCGATCCACGCAGCGGTCCGCGGCTGCGCGAAGCCGAGCTTTGCCGCGTGCAGAAAATTACGTCCAAGCGGCGCCAAGGCGGTCTTGCCTAGCCGCAGCGCCCCTGCCGCTCCGACGCGGTGGGAGCCTACGCCAACGTTCAACTGCCGCGCGGCGCCGTAAAGGGTATCGCCAACTACCGGGTGCTTCAGCGCGGAGAAGTGCACTCGAATTTGATGCGTGCGCCCGGTGTGGAGTTGGACTTCCACCAGTGCCGTGCTGTCGATCTTTGCCAGAGCCTTCCAATCCGTGCGGGCTTCGCGCGGATTTGCGATTGTCCCGCCGTGCCAGGACTTGCCTTCGGTCGTCATGCGCGTGCGATGGATGGGGTCGCGCCCAATGGCCAGCTCGATTCGGCCGCTTCGCTCCGCGAGAATGCCCTGCACCAGCGCGATATACGTTTTCTTGATGGCTCGCTGGCGAAAGGCTTCGCCAAGTTTCGCGTGCGCTGCGTCGTTCTTGGCAACGAGAATCACGCCCGACGTTTCCTTGTCCAGGCGGTGGACGATTCCCGGCCGCAGCTGATCGGCAGCCCGGGAAAGCAATTGCCCGCGCCCAAGAAGCGCGTTGACCAGCGTCCCGGAGACGTTTCCCGCGCCGGCGTGAACAGTCATCCCCGCAGCCTTGTTGATGGCCATGACATCGTCGTCCTCGTAAAGCACATCGAGCGGAATCGTTTCGGCTTCGGCACGGATCGCCGGCCGCGGCTGGGCACGCACGGTGATGAGCATCCCACCGCGAAGTCTCTGGGAAGATTTCGTGGGTTTGCCATTGACCAGGACAAGACCGCCGTCGATGAGTTCTTGCACGCGCGAGCGCGAAAGTTCCGGGCAATGGGCGGCCACGAACCGGTCGAGCCGGGTACCGGCGTCTGTAAGTCCGGTCAGAAGTTCATGAATCTCGGGTTGGGCTCCAGCCGGCACGAGCCGATTGTAGCAGGCTGCGACGGAGGCGTAGCTCCGGCAGAGAAATGCCGGGAGAAGATCAAGGAGTGCAATCGTTCAGGGTTGCGACAGTCGAAAGATTTCCAGGTTGAACCTTGGACCTGGGGCGTTGGAACTCTGTGGGATGGATCGATGCCGTATTGAGTCCACCCACTACTGCTTATGAGGAACGCCGCGAGGACCTGTGTAGTAGCCTTGCCGGGTCTTGATGGTGACGCCTTCGCGCGTGGTACGGACTTCCACCGTGTGATAGCCAGCGTTGCGGTTGTTGCCGTGAGGCACGTATGCCAGGGTGTACTCGTGGCGAGCTTCCTCGGTTATCCGCGAATAGAGCCTTTCTATGGCTGCGCTTTGGACGGCGTAAAAAATATCGCCGCCGGAGTCATTTGCGTAGTTGAGTAGGCGAGAGAACTTTCGCTTTAAGGAGTGGCCGACAGCCAAGCTGTATACGGATATGTTGTCGTGTAGCAGAGCCTCGAGAGTGTCGGCATACGTATGGTGGTTGAATTGGGGTCCGTTGAGACCATCGGAGATCAGCAGGATGACCTTGCGGCGACTGGCTCCAGGATCATGAAGCAACTCAGCGGCGGAGTGCACGGCATCGTCAAGGGCTTTGGTTGGGCTGGATCCAAGGTCAGTCGGAGCCGCCAGGGGCGGTTCGCCCACTCCGAGTGAATGGCTCGACGGCGAGGAAACGTAGGGAACCGGGCCGGCGGTCGAAGGGCCACTGTGGTCCTGGGCTTCCTTCAGGTCAGCCCATAGCTGGTTGAGGTCGCTAGAGAATCTCTCGCCTGGATAGAACGACAGGTCAAAGCGGCAGACGAGCGCCTCGTCGCTCGGACCGATTCCCCCGGTGATGGCACGCAGAGTGGGAGCCATCTGCGCGGCGTCCTTCGATTTCAGATCGTCGTCGATGAGCACGACCAGCGAGAGCGGAAAGGCTTCGGCAGTGAACACTTCTGTCTGTTGTTCGATGTTATCGTCGAAGATGCGGAACTCGTCTTTCCGCAAATCAGGCACAAGATGGCCTTGACGATCTTTAGCGATGACCGGGAGCACGACCAGATCGGAATTGATGCTGATTTTGGTTCGCACTTCGCTCTGTTGGGCGGCGGGTGGTGCTAGCGGTTGTGTGCGGACAGCGGGAGTTTCTTGCCTGGCCATTTGCCGTGATTGAGCGAGGGCGGAGCCAGCAGCCAGCAGTATAGCAAACAGCCTTCTTCGAGAAGAAACGGCTCTCATAGATCAAATCCTACTGGAAACTCTGACGCCGATTGGCAGAGAAGGGTGGCCAACCTGGGTAGCGGACTCTTGTTCCATTTTTTCTGGCGTGCTCATTTCTCGTTCTCCACTTCTCGGTCCCAGCCGCACAGCCACAAAAAACCGGGATGAGCGGCGGGCAAGTTGGGGAGGGAGGCTCTCGAAAGAAGAAGCTAACTGGGGCCATGTGGGGTCGTCTAGAATGTGGCGGCGAGGAGAGAACCATGCGCAGAGTCTTGTGTTTGCTGTTGTTTGTTCCGGTGGTTTTTCCGGCCTCCAGCGGTCAAGAACCGGCGCGTCCTGCGAACGCGAGTGTTTCCGGGCGATGGGTGGTGAATACGGATTTTTACGGCACAACGATTTACTTTCGGATGGAGCTGAAGCAGGAGGGAGAAAAGCTGAGCGGAAATTTTGATGGGGACAAGCTGGAGGGAACACTCAAAGGCAACTCCATCTATCTCCTGGCCAAGGACGAGCAGGGCGGGACGGATGAAGGCAAGGGTACCCTTGAACGCGCGACCATCACCGGGACCATTGTGTTTACCCACGCAGACGATGCTGCGCATCCGCAGACGCACAAGTTTACGGCAGAACTCGTTCCGGCGCGGCGCACGGGAACGCCGCAGCGGCATGAATTTGTGCCCGCCACTTTTTACCGTCAATTCTCGGCGGCCAACAAGCCGGTGCTGACCATTGCACCGGGCGACAGCGTGCACACGACCACTGTGGATGCCGGCGGAATGGATGAAAAGGGCGTGGCGCGTGTTCTTGGCGGCAATCCGGAGACGGGGCCTTTTTATGTGCAGACGGCAGCGCCAGGAGACACGCTAGTGGTGCACTTGACGCGGCTGCGGCTGAATCGCGACTGGGCGGAAAGCGATGACTTTGTCGTGGGCCGCGCGCTGGACAGTGACCTTGCCCAAAAGATGAAGGACGCCGGGAAGGCGGTGCGCTGGCATCTGGACGCGGAACACGGAGTGGCGACGCCGGAAAAGCCTGCGGAACACTTGACGAAATACTCGGTGCCGCTGCGGCCGATGCTCGGTTGCGTGGCAGTGGCGCCCAACGTGGCGCAAGCGGCTCCGGGGACGGGAGACTCCGGGCGTTACGGCGGCAACATGGACTTCAATGAGATCGTGGAGGGGGCGACAGTCTATCTGCCCGTGAGTGTGCCTGGCGCGCTGCTGTATGTGGGCGATGGACACGCGCTGCAGGGCGATGGGGAGCTCAATGGAAACGCGCTGGAAACGTCCATGGATGTGGAGTTCACGGTCGACGTGATTCCGGGGAAACGCATCGTGGGGCCGCGTGTGGAGTCACCGACGCACATCATGGCGATGGGGCTGAGCGGGTCGTTGGATGATGCGTTCCGGGGTGCGACGGCGAACATGGCAGAGTGGTTGGCGGATGAGTACAAATTGACTCCTTCGGAGGTGGCGCAGGTGCTGGGCACATCGGCGGAATACAAGGTGAGCGAAGTGGCGGACCGCAACGCGGGGATGGTGCTGAAGATCAACAAGGAACGGCTAAAATCGCTGGCGAGTGCGGCCAAGTGATGCAACTCTCGCCCCATTCTTTGTTGGTCTCCTTCCGCTGCGCTCGGGACAAATTCAGACCCGCCGCAAAGAGAGTCATGAGGTTTCAGCGGAGCGCCGGGACCGAAAAAAACCGTTGATGGCCGAAAGAACCAAGAGGAGCGCGACGCCGAAGATGGGGGCCCAGGGGATCCAATTCCAGACAGGCCGATCAATCATAGCCTGCGTGGGATTGCCAGGGTCGTACAAGACAATCACGGGAACATTTTTGCTTCCTGCGATTTTGCTTCCCAGCCAATCCTGAAATTGGACGAAGCGGCCGTTGGTGTGGAATTCGACGATGGGCATATAGCCAGTCGTCGAAAACGATCCCGAGGAGCGGCGGAAATTCTCCTGCTCATAGCCGATGATTCTTCCGGGTGCCCTGATCCCTTGACGGATCAGATGAAAGTGCGCGTGGCCCATGAAATAGGAAAGGCCCAGGAGAAATAGTCCCGTCAGCAATTGGGGGATCCACGCGTAGCGAAGGATCTTTTCCCGGTTGCTGGTCAGCCACGCAACGAGTTGTTCGACAGACGCCAAGGCTGGGCCTCGCTCGGAGGCAGCCGTAGCGAGTCGAATACTTATCCGCCTCTGTGCGCCAATCTAGCATAGCAACGCAACGCGGCGTTCCGAAATGCAGGAGTTCCGCTTCTAGCACGGGCCGAGTTCGGCGAGGCGTTGGCCGATCCACGGGGAAATGCCCGAAGCGCACGAGGCCGCCAGCGCAACGGGCAGTTAGTTATCGAGAGTAAATCTC
>QHYZ01000139.1 GCA_003225295.1 Acidobacteriota bacterium
CGGTTTCTGGACCTCAGGAACAGGCAAGATTGAGTGCCTCGGATGAGCTACATCGGAACATAACTACTACCCCGCCAGTTCAGTCCTTGAGTCAACCCTTTGTCCCCACGAACCTATCGAGAGAAAACCTCTTTTCCTATGTTGGGGTGTACTCAACGGACGCGCCGAGCAAGTTCACCGTGCTCATCACGGCTGAGAACGGGCACCTGATGATCGAAATCCCCGGCGAACAAAAGTCAATGTTGGTTCCTGTTCATGGGACCAGGTTTGCCTTCTCCGAGACGCAAAACAACTGGGTTGAGTTTATGAAGCATGACAACGGCGCTGTATATGGCCTGCGCATCTACCGAAACGGCTCTGAATTTAGAGGGCACCGCAAAACAAATTGACTGGCCAGGCTGAACTCAGTTCTTTGGGTTTCTCCAAGAGGTTTCATGTCTTCCCACGCGGATGCGACCACTTCTCCAAGACTTGAACGGACTGAGGTTGCTAGGCACGCGCCGGCTCAGCGAAAATTGGCCGGCCTTGCTGGTTCGATGAAGGCTTACACAGTGCAAGCGCACATCTCATAGCACCCGAAGGATTTATGCCGCGACCTTGATGGTGAAGCGGATGTCGCAATCCGTTCGTGCCGGGCCCCCGGCACCATCCGAACGTCCGCCGAGCAGGTTCCAATCCCTAGCAATTCGGAAACTCGATCCCTCCGGCGTGAACGTAATAGCCGTGCAGTGTTTCGAGAGCTCGGCTTGGTGCGGCGGCAAGGATCTATGCCCGCGTAACATACGGCGACGCTGGAACGGCTGGGACGATACCGATCGTAATTGAACTGGTGATTCCGATTTTACTTATTCTCCTTCGATATTATGTCGGGAAGGATGTCAGAAAGGTGCCGAACTGAGAAACGCGGTTGCCGGGGACTTGACGTATACTCATCGTCAGACACGCCGGGTCACGTGCTGCTTCGTCGGGACGCTGGCCATGTGGCCTTAGCGGTTTCCACACGTCTCTCTACGTTGGGATGCGAGAGATGAAGGCGCTTGACACTTGCTTTCTTTTGCCTCTACCCTGACAGGTATGGAAGTAGATTTGACACTCGACCAGAGAGCATTCATTCGCCAAGCCATAGAGGCTGGCCGATTTCAGCGGGCTGAGGATGCTGTGCGGGAAGCACTTTCGTTGTGGGAAGAACGTGAGCGCAGACGTGCGGAAATCCTGGCAGCTGTTGATACGGCAGAAACTTCTATCGCACGAGGCGAGGGCCGTGCTGTCACTCAGCAATCAACGCGTGAGCTTGCTGACGAGGTGAAACAGCGCGGACGCCTCGATGCCGAGCGACAAACCCCACGCTGATGGCTCACCGGCTTGCCCCGCAAGTCGAGTTCGAGCTTGACGATATCTGGTACTACATAGCCAGAGATAGTGGCAGCGCGGAGATTGCCGATCGCCTAATTGATTCCATCACCGACCGTTTCCACCTTCTTGAATTTGAGCATACCGTGACGCCGCGTTGATGATGGAGCGAGCAGCCGTAGCGATCGGCACCATTGCGACCGTCCACTGACGAGAGTGATGCTACCGCCACACTCAGCACACTTCAGCAAACCAGAGAACAGATAGCGCCTTGGGCCGACGATAAGTCCGGAACTCTCCTGGCCTTCCAAGCGTCTGCTTGGCCTTCTCAAATCTTCGCCCCGCTGCCGCAAACAGTTCATCGCTTGCTTGTGCCAGGTACGCGCAATTTGCGTTTTGTATTCCAGATCGTCTTGCCGACGTATTTACGATTCAACAGGACATGACGGACAGAGGAAAGGCACCATGAGCGACTGAAGCGGCCCTTCTGCGGTTGCGGAGCCAAGACGCCTTCGCTGTTCAATGTGTGAGCAATTCCGAGTACAACATGAGTCCGCTCAAGACCTACACCTCCGATATCGACACGTATTTCGTGCAGTACAAAGACCATCCCGCGATCATCCTTACTAAGAAGCTGGCCAGTGAAAGGGACGCGGATTTTGACGCTGTGATGGGTCTGGCCGTTCGTTTGTCACCCCCACCAGCGCTCAAGCCGCTTGTTGCCTTTACGGATGATGTTCCAGACGCTCGCTTCGGTAAGGACAACGCCATCCTCTTTGGAGGCTTATTCGTGCTCAACTCCCCAGAACTCGAATGCCCTCATCGAGCATCGCCGCAACTTTCTTCGCCGACCGGCGAACTCGAGGGCTAAATGCGCAGTGTTTGGCCAGCTTCAAACACATCGTGGCTCTGTAAAACGGAAGTCGCGGCAACGCCTCTGCGCCCCTCTTCGCCACGTAAGTTTCTAGGAATACCTCCGCCAGGGGGTCGAGCGCGCGAATCGAGCGGAGGTGGCCTAGGGCCAGGCGCTCAGTCGTGACGATGAATCTTCCGAGGTCACGGGCGGGGTCTGCTTGGTCGTACGTGTCCCAATCAATTACCGCCGTCCGGTCGTCCGCTAGCAGGACATGATCCGGGCTGTAGCTGCTGTGGCCAGCAAGGTGCTCCGTGGTGTCCAGCTTTGGAAGCTCAGCCGCAAGGCGCCGGAAAAGCTTGGTCGATTTCAGCGCCAGCGGGCGGTCGAGCGTCGCCAGCCGACCCGCCCATTTTTCTAACAGGACGGACAGTACGTCTGGCGTGACAACCTGACCCCTCCTTGGAGCCAAATCATGGAAATACGCCAACCAAAGCGCCGACCGCTGGGCGGCCTCAATCTGCTTGTCCCAGTCCGTACCCAGGAAAACTTCTCGGACCGACAACCCGTGGATTTTCTCTTGCAGAAGGAGCCGAAGAGAAGGCACATAGGCGAACGCCTGAGGAGTCGAGAACTTTGAATTTCGATCGAAGCCAGCGCGCCAAAGTTCTCTTAAGTATTCGCAAATGTCGTGGCGTGGTTTGGTGTAAGTCTTGCCGATCAAGTGGTGCAACGTATTTCCGTCCTTCACTGTGATTTCAAGTGTGCATCGCTTTCCACTATGCAATCGCAGCACGCGCGCTTGAAATGCCTGCACAGAGGCCAAATTCCAATGCGAGCGGAAGAACAGCTCAACTTGCCCTGCCAATTCTTCTTGGTCGAGCAGGGCGGCGAGCGCTGGATCTTTGCAATCCCCGGGTGCCGTGACAAATTCGAGCATGGGCCCCTCCTTTTCCGCTTCGAGTTCTCGAAGACCTTGATCCAACATGATTTCGGCTCTCTCAAGCCATCCGGGATGCTGTTCGCCAACATCGCGCTTCCATAAGGTGGCGCCGGTGGCAGCTTAGTGAATGCAAAATGACAGGCAATCCAGCTTTCGCAGGAAATTTCAGTAAGGAAACACCTTAATCTTTTCGGTTAAGGAGGATTATCGATCCTTTGACTGTTATAGAGAGGGTTGTTCAAACTGTTGAGAAACCTGCCTCCCGAAGGGGGACAACGTCGAGTCATCTCTATCTAACCCAACCACAAGGGCATCGCGGAAGATCCGCGAAATGCTTCGACTTAGCAACCTCCTTCTCTCGCCGGAGCCAAAGGTGCCGCCCGAGAGGCTCATTTTGACTTCTTAGTGCCGCTTTTTGCCGCCTCGCGAAATGGCTAAGTTATTCTGAGCGTTTGAGGCATGGAGCGGGCGATGGGAATCGAATTGTATCCCCAATCCAAAAGTCTCGTGTTTTGATGGCGTTGCCGCCCCCTTCAGATTCAAATGGAGCCAAGTGGAGTCAAATTCGTTATGTTGGCGCGGGAGCGTCCCGTTGCCTGATTGCGAGTTGGTCGGGGCGAGTGGATTTGAACCATCAACTGTCCTGGTCCCGAACCAGATTCTGGGCTTTATTGAAATCTGCGAAATTCTGTGGCACTGAAGAGATTGAAAACAAACCTTTTGCGCCGCGCTATTGGACTTAGTTGAAAGTTGCTTGGAACAGATGGCTTCCGCAGTTACAAAATCATCTACATTGACCTTTGTCTTCATGTTTTCACTGATGAACCACTCTACTTCATGCAACTGCTGATGAATCTCCCCTCATGGCCGGCAAACGACCTCGACGCCTGGCTACCCGGTCGCTGGAAACAAGCTCACGCCGCAGCCAGGTGCGAAGCTTTGGAAATACGAAATACCCCCGCCCAATTCCTGAAAACTGTGCTTCACGTATCGCTTACGTTGTTTCGGGATTGTGTTCAGATTCTCATGGATGGCCATGAGGTAGTAGGCTTTGCGGCGCGAATCCGGAAAGCGCTCCGCCAAGAATTCGTCAAATGAATTCAGTCTCTCCAGCCTCCATCTCTATATTGCAGATGCGAATTACATCGACTCTACACTTCGTCCTTATTTCGGGTACAAGTGTTTGTGGTTGATGGAGCGCGACAGCACGCTCTGCCCGGAGAATACGTAAATATTATTGCTGCCTTGCCCGATGTGAGAGCGCGGGACGCAACTCACGCCGCTACAGCCACGATGTACGACCCAGTCGATGTGAAGTACTACTCCAACGGCCGTTGAGCTTTCAGCTCGCTACTGCTTCGAGACGGATGTTTTGTCCGATAGCACCCACAAGTCGGGATCCAGTTCGACCTTTTCCGGCTTTTGAGGCAAATTCACTTTCACCGGCGCTTTCGCCCCATAAGCGGCTATCGTTCCTCGCGCCATTTTTCCTCCCGGTAAATGAATCACCAGCGGTAACGGCATGAACCATCGGTCCGAGTCCGGCACACCATCTTGAAAAACCGCACCCACGAGCATTGCGCCGCCCCCTGGCGCGTCCTCGATGTGGTACTCGAGACGGTAAGACGGGAAGTAACTTTGCACCACCCACTGGCGAAAGAACCAGTTGAGGTTTTTATAGGCATACTTTTGTCCGAGTGAGGTTTTCTGCGCGCGTTCCCCCGCAAGAGCAAAAAACTGCTCGGTGCTCGCCGTACCGTTCTTGTGTTCGCGCACGAACTCGCTCATCATGTCGAAAAAAGCCTGCCCTTCGCCCGTCTGCGTGTCCGTGAATAGGAAATGCAGCATCCGCAAGACGAGCGAGCCCTTTTTATAAGTTAACGTTGTGTAGGCACCAAAGGTTTCGCGAGAGCTCAGGCGATGGCCCATGATCAGCGGACCAACGTCGACCAATCGGCCTTGTCCAAGCCCTGTCAGATTTCGCGGGGGATTCTTAAGATTGTCGCGGGCCCGCTTGATCAGGTCTTTCTCGGAGGAAGTCTTGTC
>QHYZ01000034.1 GCA_003225295.1 Acidobacteriota bacterium
TTGATTGCACCCACGCGTGAAGATGCGCTGGAGCAACGAATCGGGAGCCGCATGCGGTCTAGACTGTATGAGATGTGTCGCACCGTGGAAGTTTCAGCACCAGACTTTCGCCGCGAAAAGACACACGCCGGGCGCGCCTAGAGCTGCTCAGCCACTGGAGAGCCACTGGAGGGGATTCATTGACAGGGGGTTGAGGCGGCGAGTATCCTTTTGAGGTTCGAGCGTTTTTGAGGCCCGTAGTATGGGTGTCCCAAGTAACCGCTTGGCGGTTAACCTCCTTGCACTAAACCCAGACAGGGAATCAGCAAGGAATCTATTCGACTGAACGCGGGGCCGCCTAACGGCGGCCCTAAGCGAAGTAATCTTCCGGAGGCCAACAACCATGTTTTCCGACCATGATGACCTGCCCAATGCGGCTGCCACCGCGCCGGCACCGCAAGCCGAAACCGCCCCGAACAGCGCGGATCCTGAAACAAATTCAATGCTAGAGAATGCGGCCGAACAAGCGGCTCCTCGATCGGAGCATGCCGAGGCCGGAGACGCGGGGCAGGAGCCGCCTGTGGGGGGGACGCCGGAGCAGACGGGCGCGTCTAGCGATTCCGCGAGCGTGCATGACCAGGTCGAAGCAACGAGAGAAGCG
Organism: Acidobacteriota bacterium; assembly: GCA_003225295.1. Lineage (GTDB taxonomy): Bacteria > Acidobacteriota > Terriglobia > Acidiferrales > UBA7541 > Acidiferrum. The sequence goes on from QHYZ01000034.1 coordinate 641, forward strand.
CATGCCGCGGATGCCGAATCCGCCACCGCCGATGAAGAAGCGGCCGGCTCGGAAGAGATGAGCAAGTTGCTAGAGCAGTACGACGAGAAGCAAGAAGCGGCTACGTCGCACGAGGTGATCGAGGTCAAGGTTGTGGCCTACACGGAACATGGCGTCGTAGTGGATTTGGGAGGAAAGACGGAAGGGCTGATTCCCGCGGCGGAATTCACGGACACGGAAATACCGCGCCCGGAGCCGAACAGCACGATCGAGGTGCAACGCACCGGGGAGCACAAGGACGGCTTCACGATCCTGTCCTATCTGAAGGTGCTGCGCCGCCGCACGTGGGAGAAGATTGAAGCAGCGTTTAAGGCCAAGGAAACACTCACCGGCAAAGTGGTGGACCGCATCAAGGGCGGCCTGGTGGTGGATGTCGGCGTGCGCGCCTTCCTGCCGGGCTCGCAATACGACTTGCGGCCGGCGCAGAACCTGGACGACCTGACCGGCACGGAACTGCAAGTGCGGGTCACCAAGCTGAACCGGCGCCGCGGCAACGTGGTGGTGAGCCGGCGCGCGCTGCTCGAAGAGGAACTGCATGCCAAGCGCGCCGCATTGATGGAAACGCTGAGCGAAGGTCAGATCGTGCACGGGCACGTGAAAAACGTTACGGAGTACGGGGCCTTCGTGGACCTCGGCGGAATTGACGGGCTGCTGCACCTGACGGATTTGAGCTGGGGCCGCGTGAAGCATCCTTCGGACGTGGTAAAACCCGAGCAGGAAGTGGACGTCATCATTCTGAAGTTTGACAAGGAAAAGCAGCGCGTATCACTGGGACTGAAGCAATTGATGGCCGATCCCTGGGCGGGAGCGGCGGAAAAATACCCCGCGGGCGGCAAGGTAAAGGGCAAGATCGTCGGTGTCGTGGATTACGGCGTGTTCGTGGAACTGGAGCAAGGGATCGAAGGCCTGGTACACGTCTCCGAGATGAGCTGGAACAAGAAAATCCTGCACCCGTCGAAGGTTGCCAAAGTTGGCGAAGAAGTGGATGTGGTGGTGCTGGACATCAAGCCGAGCGACCGTCGCGTTTCGCTGGGAATCAAGCAGGCCCAGCCGGATCCCTGGCTGCTGACGGCCGAGAAGTATCCGGTGGGCACGGTGGTGACCGGCAAGGTGCGGAACATCGCCGAGTTCGGCGCGTTCGTGGAGATCGAGGATGGCTTTGACGGGCTAGTGCACGTCGGGGATGTGAGCTGGACCGGCCGCGTGAAGAACCCGCACGAAGTGTTCAAGAAGGGCGAGGACGTTACCGCCAAGGTGCTGAAGATCGACCCGGAGAACCGCCGTGTGTCGCTGGGCATCAAGCAGGTGAACGACATCTGGGGCGACTGGTTCAAGCAGCACAAAGTGGGCCAAATCGTGAAGGGCAAGGTTTCGCGCATCGCCACCTTCGGGGCGTTTGTCGAATTGGGCGAAAACATTGAAGCGCTCTGCCACAACACGGAAATCGAGGAGCGCAAGCGCCGTGACGAAGGACCCTCGAGTTTCCGTCCGACCAGTGGGCCGCTAAAGAGTGCGGGGCCGCTCGAGCCGGGTAAAGAATACGACTTCAAAATCATCAAGATCAGCCCGGAGACGAGGCGCATCGGTCTGAGCTACCGCGCGGCGGTAAAACAGATCGAACGCAAGGAGATCGAACAGTATCGCTCGACGTCGAAGTCCTCGTCGACGGCGACGATAGGAGATGCGCTGAAGTCCAAGCTGTCGGCGCGTTAGCTGATCCAAGACCGGCTGGAGCGGGGCTGGCCGTCACAATTTCATTTACCTGCGGGTCATTTTAATGATAGGAAGGGGGCACTCCGGCGAGCGGCCAGCCCCCGGTAAGCCGTTTCGTTGCACTGTTTAGGGGCGTGCCAAGCCGCCGGAATTCCGGCGACCCTAAGAGGGTCGGTGTTCCCGGCAACGGTAAGACGGTAGACGAATGGAAGCGGTCCTTAAGCTAGAGAAACTAGAGTTGCGCGAAGAGGCATAGCCACGATGACCAAGCAACCCACACTCACGAAGGCCGACCTCATCGAAGAGGTTCTGCGGATCACCGAGCTTCCCCGTAAGGAGTCGGAGACCATCGTCGAAACTATTTTCGATAGCATCATTGAATCCCTGCAGAAGGGCCAAAAGATCGAGATCCGCGGATTCGGTAGCTTCCGCACGCGGGAGCGCCGCGGACGAATCGGCCGCAATCCGAAAACCGGCGCGAAGGTGGAAGTGCCAGCCAAGAGAATTCCCTTCTTTAAGCCCAGCAAAGAGCTGAAGGACTTTGTAAATAACGCAGAGCCACAGGCCTCCGCAGCGGCGCCCGTGGGTGGCGATTCACCGCGCCCGTAAGTGGCACGGTCTCGGCAGTTCCGCCGCAACTCACTTCCAAGTAGGTCAAGTAAAGAACGCAGAGCCTTCGGCAGTTTAGGGCGGAAAAAATGGGTGTGCTGTCGATGCCCCCGTTCTGCGTTATGCTGTGCGCTCGGCACTTTGGAAAAGAAAGCGATGCGATGGACTATCTCTGGTCTCCCTGGCGCTACCAGTACATGGCGCTGGTGACGGGTGGAAAGCAGCCGGAATGCATTTTTTGCGATGCGCTAGCGCGGAAGGATGACGCGGAGACGCTCATCGTGCACCGCGGCGAGAAAACGTTTGTCATTCTGAATCGCTTCCCGTATACCTCCGGGCACGTGATGATCGTGCCGTACGCGCACGTTTCGGAATTGAATTCATGCGATGCAGCAACGCTCGCCGAGATGATGAAGCTGGCGCAGGGCACGGAAATGGCTTTGCGCACAATCTACAAACCTGATGGCATGAATCTGGGCATGAATCTGGGCCGCGCCGCCGGCGCGGGCGTGCTTGGACATTTGCACCTGCACGTGTTGCCGCGCTGGATCGGGGATTCCAACTTCATGACGGTGACGGGCGAGACGCGCGTGCACCCTGAAGAGCTGAAGACCACCTACGAGCGCCTCCACAAGGTACTGGCTTAGCCCGCCTCCGATCGGGTCTTCCTGAGCCTATCCGGGGTGGCTCAAGCAAGGATCTCCACCTCGGCACTAAAGGCCACCGGATGGCAGTGACGAGAATGCTTTGTTCCTTTGGCGAAACTCATCGGTTCGCCTCAGGAAGACAACTCGCCGGATGCGTAACGACTCCAGGGCACGTTAGAATGCAGAATTCAAACCAGGGTTGGGCTGGATGGGAGGGAGCCTCGGTGGACCTGCAATTGACGGAAGAACAAGAGCTGCTGCTGAAGAGCGTGCGCGAGTTCGCGGAAAGGGAAGTTCGGCCGCTGGCCAAGGAACTGGACGAGACGGGGCGTTTTCCTCGCGAGCTGTTCAAGAAGGCCGCGGAACTGGGACTTACCGGAGTACCGTTTCCGGAATCGGAGGGCGGCGCGGGCTTCGACCACATTGCCTACACCATAGTGATCGAAGAAATTTCGCGGTGCTGCGCCTCGACGGGAGTGATTCTCTCCGTCCAGAATTCGCTCTACTGCGATCCCCTTCATCGCTACGGGACGGAAGAACAGAAGAAAAAATTCCTGCTGCCTTACGCGCGAGGAGAAAAGATTGGCTGTTACGCACTGACCGAACCGCAAGCAGGCTCGAACGCCGCAGCGCTGCAAACGAAGGCGGTGAAAAAGGGCGATGCTTACGTGCTCAATGGAACGAAAGCTTGGATCACCAACGGCGGCGCGGCCGACGCGGCGATTGTGTACGTGAACACGGAGCCCGCCAAGGGAGAGAAAGGCATCACCGCGCTGGTCGTGGAAAGAGGCACGCCGGGATTTCAGGTCGGCAAAGAAGAGAAGAAACTGGGAATCAATGCGACGGCCTGCAGTGAACTGGTCTTCACCGATTGCGTGGTGCCGGCGACGAATCGCATTGGCAATGAAGGAGAGGGCTACAAAGTGGCGCTTTCAACGCTCGACGGTGGGCGCATCGGAATCGCTGCGCAGGCTACCGGCATCGCGCAGGGCGCGTTCGAAGCCGCCTTGAAATATTCCCAGGAGCGCATGGCGTTTGGCCACCCGATTTCGCAATTTCAAGCTATTCAATTCATGCTGGCGGACATGTCCACGGAAATTGATGCGGCACGGCTGCTGATCCGCAAGGCGGCGTGGAAGCAGGATAGCGGGGCTCGTTTCAGCATGGATGCTGCCATTGCGAAACTATTTGCGAGTGAGATGGCCACGCGGGTTACTCACAAGGCCATTCAAATTCACGGCGGGAACGGCTACAGCCGCGAGTATCCCGTCGAACGCAACTACCGCGACGCGCGTATCACCGAGATTTACGAAGGAACCAGCGAGATCCAGCGGCTGGTCATTTCTTCCTGGGTTCTGAAGTCTTAGCTGCCCCGTAGTATCCTGGCCGTGTGCTGGAACTGGATGGTGGACTCGAATTTGATGCCGCGCAGGCGGAAGGGCTTTTCTTCCCTGCCCTGCCACCGCGGGCGGCGGTTTGCCTGATCGAAGCGCGCGATGAAAAAGCCGAGCCGTTCCTGATTCGCACGCAGAATCTGCAGCGGCGGCTGCAACGGCTCCTTGGACCGCTCGATCCGGCAAGCAAGCGGCTGAATCTGAGCGAATTTGCGCGCGGCATCCGCTACCGGCTGACGAATTCGGCGTTCGAACAGGCGCTCACCTATTACCAGCAAGCCAGGCAGTTGTTTCCCCAGCGTTATCGTGAATTGATGCGCCTGCGGCCGGCAGCGGTCCTCAAGGTGAACTTGCGGAATGCCTATCCGCGCTGCTATGTGACCCGCCGGATTCCCGTCGATGAGGCCGGCCTGCCCACTGGCGGCACCTATTACGGTCCATTCGCGTCGAGGCGGTCGGCCCAAGCATTCGCCGAACGCATTCTGGACTTATTCAAAGTGCGGCGATGCCAGATCAAGATCCGCCGCGATCCTATGTTTCCGGGCTGCCTGTACTCCGAAATGAAAATGTGCTTGGCGCCCTGCTTTGCGGGCTGCACGAAAGAAGAATACGACGTGGAAGTGCGGCGACTCGTGCAATTTCTCGATACCAGCGGGGGATCACTGAGGTCTACGATGGAGGAGGAGCGCGAGAGAGCCAGTGAGCAATCGGACTTCGAACGAGCAGCCGCCTGGCATAAAAAAGTGGAGAAGCTCGATGAGATTTTGCGCGGGAGGCCGGAACTCACCCGGCGGATTCAGGACCTGGACGCTGTGATTCTGCAGCCGGCCGCGGAAGAGCACACCATGGGCGTCTACCGCGTGCGCGGTGGAAGGTTGGCAGAGCCATTTTTCCTGCGATTCGCAGAGATTGCCAGCCAGCCCCGGTCGGCAGAGCAAATCTTCCGCGAGCACTTTGAAGCCGTGTCCGGAGCAGCTGAAGGAGATCTTGGGGAGCACCTATGGCTGGTGGCGCGGTGGTATTACAGCCATCCGCGCGAGGGCGAGATTTTCTTCCGCGAGAAGGACTGGCCTTATCGTAGGATTCTTCGGGCATGCTCGCGACTTCTCGCGCCGAAGACCAGCCAAGCCGAAACGAAGCCGACCCCCGGGCCGGCTCAACCGCCCGAAGGAGGGCCATGAGCAAATCCGCTACCAAAGAAGGAACCACGCGATACGCGCAGAAGTTCGCAGGCCGTGCTGCCAAGGGTCATTTTCGAGAAATGCAGAGGTTGGCGCTCTCCTCTCTCGGAATCGGCACGTACCTCGGGCAACCGGACGAAAAGACGGATGAGGGTTATGCGGCAGCAGCCGTCGCGGCGGTGGAAAGCGGCATGAATGTAATCGACGCCGCGATCAATTACAGATTTCAGCGGAGCGAACGAAGCATCGGCGCGGCCATCAGGCAGCTTGTGGCTAAAGGCATGGCACGAGACGAAATCGTGGTGTGCACCAAAGGCGGTTACTTGACGCCCGACGGGGCGATGCCCGGCGACTCGAACGAATACTTCTTCCGCGAATACATTCAACCGGGAGTTTTCACCGCGAAGGATATCGCCGCCGGCAGCCATTGTATGACGCCAAAATTTCTGAAAAACCAGCTCGGACGCAGTCTAAAGAATCTTGGCGTGGAATGCGTGGACGTCTACTACCTGCATAATCCGGAAACTCAGCTCGCGGAAGTGCCCAAGGAAGAGTTTCTGAACCGTATCCGCGAGGCCTTTACGTTTCTCGAATCGGCCGTGGAAGCGGGCGAGATTCAGTATTACGGGGTGGCCACGTGGAATGGCTTCCGGCAAGATGCCCGGGCGCGCGATGCCCTGCAGTTGGGCGAGGTCACCCACATCGCTCAGGAAATTGCGGGGGGCAGGCATCACTTCCGGTTCGTGCAACTACCCTTCAACCTGGCGATGACGGAAGCGCTGACCCTGGGCAATCAAGCGATGCGCGGACGCGACCGGACCGTGATGGAAGCGGCGAACGAGCTGGATCTCACGCTGATCGCCAGCGCATCGCTGCTGCAAGGTCAAGTAGCGAAGAACCTGCCGGGGTTTGTCGCGGAGGCGCTGGGGCTGGAGAACGACGCGGAACGGGCACTGCAATTCGTGAGGTCGTCACCGGGAATCACCACCGCGCTCGTGGGGATGTCCCGCGTGGAGCACGTCAAAGCCAACGCACGGCTGGTGGGCGTGGCTCCGGCCACTACCGAGGAGTTCAGCAAGCTTTTTTCGCGCGGCGAAGGTGCTTGAAAGAAAGACTTGACACCGAGGCCGCGGAGAGTTCACGGAGTAAGAAAAAAAGAAAATCCGCGCACGCTAATGACGGAGACGAAAAACCTCGTCGGTCAACCAGGCGTTGATGGCGCGACCCAGTTGATCAAGTTTACCGGCAAAGAAATGAGCGACGCCTTCGATGACCACGAGATGATTGTCGCCGGGCAGCGTGGGGATGAGCGCTTTGACCTTTTCGATGGCGCCGTGCTCGTCGTTGCTCCCCTGCACGAACAATTTTGGTTTCGTGCACTGGCGAAGGAATGAGAAATCAGTGCTGTTGACGGGAATGCCCAAGCCGATCAGGTGAGAGACGCGTGGGTCTTGGCAGCCGACACGCATGCCCACCCAACAACCGAAACTGAATCCGGCAAGCAACAGCGGCACACCAGGAAACTCGGAAGCAAGGAAGTCCAGCGCGGCGCGGACATCGCCTTGCTCGCCTAGACCGCGGTCGTGCACCCCAGCGCTCAGTCCAGCGCCGCGAAAATTGAATCGCAAAACAGGAACACCAATGGCATCCAGCGATTTCGCTGCCTGGTAAACCACTTTGTTGTGCATCGTACCGCCAAAAAGGGGATGCGGGTGGCAGACAACTGCGGCCAGCGGCAGAGATGCGGCGGCGGACGGCGTCCAGAGAATCGCTTCGAGGCGTCCGGCAGGTCCTTCCAGGAAGAAATTGCGGGATTCGTGTGTGCTGGTCATTGACGCGCCATCCTTCGCTTCGCCAAGGGTGACCGGGATTGGCGTTGAGAGCGCTCGCGCTGGTGGTGAGCATTGGCCTATTACGCGCGGCAAACACTGACGTCGAGGGCAATGCTGCCGGGCACCGCATCGATGCGCATGACCTGGGAGCGAAACTCGCCGTCGCCATGCCAAGGCGCAGAAGGCGAGTTTTCAAATGCGATTTTCAAGTGGTCCCCGAGCGCGTATTCGCGGTGACTGCGAAAGCGCATGCCCCTAGCCGATATGTCCATGGTCATGGCCTCTTCAAACCAGGGAATCCCCTGCGGATGCACGCGGACGGGTACGGCGAGTGCCCGACGCGCACTGCCGCGCCGTTCAGGTTCGTGACGACCGGCAGTTCCGTTGGACGAAGCGTGCGGCTGTTCTTGGAAATGAAACGCCACTGCGAATGTTGCCGGGGCCGCGGAGATGCCAAGAACACCGGCGAGTTGCTCTGCTTTCGCAGCGCGTTCCTGTTCCGACGCGCTTGCCGACGGAACGTTCTCGCCCGCACCCGTGGAGCGAATAACCTCCAGCACTTCGTTCGACCGTGCGACACGCGCGAGGATCTCCGGCTGGCCATCGGAAAGCGACGCATCATAGGGAAAGGTCAGCCACAGCGTTATACCCGGACTGTGGGACTCCTTGGTGGAAACGAGCAGACCGTTGCGCGAGACATCGATGGTCTCTCCTAATTCGATTTTCTGGCCGAAAGGCGTGGTCCAACGCATGCGCACCGGAAGGCGCAGGCGCACGCGCCGGTGCTCGCGGCTATCCGCCGGCGTAACAGTACTGCCCATGGGAGTCAGTGTAGCGCGCACCTATTTAAACTGCCAAGACCTCGTACTAGGACAAGAATCTCTGATTTTCGCGTTGCAGTTTGCCCAACCCGATGTTAGCGTTGCGGCGAATCCCCAGCCCCAGGGGGTATTGATGGGTGATGGAACGGAACGCCGTGAAGCGCGGCGATTCACGATGCGCCTGCCGATACGCGTTCTTCGGCGGGGGGTCAAAGGACGCGAACTGGACGCTCAAACGCGGGATGTCAGTTACCGCGGGCTGTACTTCCTCGCCGAAGCCAATTTCGAAATCGGCAGCGAGATTGAGTTCGTCATCACTCTTCCTCAGCAAGTCACGCAGTCGAGCGATGTAAATATCCGCTGTCTGGGAGAGGTTGTACGCGTCGAGCCCACCGAGAACGGCAGGGCGGGCATTGCCGCGAAAATCGCGCGCTATGAATTCATACCGGCGGCGGCGACCGCCGCGTAGGACTTTTTCTTCCTCGGCCCTTTCCTGGTTAACTCCCCTTAGGTGTCAACAACTGAGTACAATACGGTTTTAGGATTTTTCAGTTTGGGGGGAAGCCATGTATCACTATGACGCCAAGATTGCGCTCGAGGAATTGCAAGAGGAGGCGCTGCTCCCGCACCCCGTAAAACTGCGTGACATGATTCTGCGGACGCAGCTCGGCCCACAAGACGCGCAGCTCCTGAACCACGATTTTCAAGACTACCTGGCGCGCTTCGGGGATTTGCAAAAAGCCGCGCGAGGAATTCTGGAGAAAATCGCCGCCGGCCAACGCAAAACATCCTAATGCCGCTTCGATACGCAGGAATTCCGGGCAAATGAAAGCCAAGCCGCGGGTATTGTTGCTGTCCGCAACGTCCGGCGCGGGTCACGTTCGTGCCGCGCAAGCCCTCGAAAGGGGGCTCCTGGCGCGGGGCGATTGCGTCGTGGAACACATCGACGCCCTGCAGCATGTCAGCAAGCTTTTCCAGCGCGTCTATGACCAAGCCTACATCGCCATGGTGCGGCGCGCGCCACAGCTGATGGGTGTGCTCTACGAAGGCACGGACCGGCCGTGGCTGCACCCGCGGCGGCGTCTGGCGCTGGATCGGCTGAACACCGCCCCGATGATTCGTCTATTGAAACGCATCCAGCCGGACTTGTGCGTGGCGACCCATTTTCTGCCCGCGGAGATCATCGCGTGGTTGATCGCCAAGCGAAAGTTGCGCGCGCGCCATGCCATTGCGGTGACCGATTACGACGTGCACGCGATGTGGCTCTGCCGCACGGTGGACCGCTATTACCTGGCCATTGATGAAGCCGCGGAATATCTGGCGCGCGTCGGCGTGCCACGAGAAAAGCTGCGAGTTACCGGCATACCCATCGATCCCCTGTTTGCGACGCCGGCGAATCCCCCCGCTGCCAGGAAGCAGCTGGGGCTCGACGCGGATGCGACAGTGATTCTCGTTTCGGCAGGCGGCTACGGAATCGGTCCCGTCGAGCAACTGGTGAAGGACCTGCTGGCTTTACAACGACAGTGGCAGATCGCCGCGATTGCCGGAAAATCCGAAAAAACCCGGCTGCGTTTGGAGGAATTCGCAAAGCAGGCCGGCCATCTATCTTCGGGCTCGCCAAGGCTTTGCCCGGTGGGATTCACGACCGAGATGGACAAGTACATGGCGGCGGCCGACTTGCTGGTGGGCAAGGCCGGCGGGTTGACGACGTCGGAAGCGCTGGCGCGGGCGCTGCCCATGGCGCTCATCGAACCGATTCCCGGCCAGGAAGGACGCAACGCCGATCATTTGCTGGAAGCCGGGGCTGCGATTCGCTGCAACAACCTGGCTGCGGCGGCATGGAAGATTGCCGCGCTGCTGGATGATTCTGCAAGATGGAACAGAATGCGGGAGGCCGCGAGGAGCCTTGGCCGGCCGGGAGCCGCTGCGGCCATCGCCGAAGATGTCATGCAGCTGGTAGACTGACGACACGGCGGAAAGAGGCTGGGAGGGAAGCGGTCCGCGGGGTTAAGTCCGCCGATCGCCAAGATCGATGCGACGCCATACACTGCTAATTGACGCGGATGACACGCTCTGGGAAAACAACGTATTTTTCGAGAAGTTGATCGAGGATTTCATCAGCATCGTCGAACCGTACGGCTATGCCCGCGCTTACATTCGCCACATCTTGAATGAAACGGAGCGCAAGAATATCCGCCAATACGGATATGGAGTGCGCAGCTTTGGGCGCTCGCTCGAAGAGACTTACATAAAGCTTGCGGACCAGATGGCGAAACGCGAGACGCTCGCGCGGATTCATGGCCGCGTCATTGATTTGGAGCGTACCCCGCCGAAAATTCTGGACGGCGTGCCGGAGACTTTGGCGTACCTTACCGAGCGGCACCGGCTCATTCTTTTTACCAAGGGCGAACCCGCGGAGCAGGCCGCCAAGGTGGAACGATCGGGCCTGCAGGGATTTTTCGAATTCATCGAAATCGTTCCGGAAAAAGATCCCGAGACCTATGGCGGATTGGTTCACAAACACAAAATCGTGAAGACCCACGGCTGGATGATCGGCAACAGCCCGCGCAGCGACATCAATCCGGCGATGAAGATCGGCCTCAACGCCGTCTACATTCCGCATCAGCACACCTGGACCCTGGAACACGAACCGGTCGTGGCGGGCTCCGGAAAGCTGGTGATCTTGCCGGCCTTCCGCGAGCTTCGCGGTCATTTCTAGACTGGGTGTTGTCCGGACTGACCTGTGGCGAGCGCAAGTCTCTTAGGGCGGGGTAGCATGGTCTTCAACAACAGACAATAATGCTTGCATTCTGAAGCCAGCTGGTGTACGGCATACAGCATGGGATACGCCAGAACAAATATCTATCTCTCGAAACCGCAGAAAGCCGCTTTGGAGAAACTCGCTAAAGCCAAAGGCATCTCAACAGCAGAGTTGATTCGACGGATTCTCGACAAGGAATTAGACCGCGGCAAACAATAGTCGCAGTTCCCGGCAAGGGCTGCGGTCGGCTACAGCGCGTTGGTCTAAACTAGGTTGACATCCTCCCCCGCTTGAACGAATCGTGAACGACGGGGATGCCCCGCTGAGGTTGGGCACACCGTGCCGCCTCTTCAATGGGTTCCTGCTTCCTCGTGGAGTCCCATGACCGACCACTCGGCTATCGACTGCCACGGCGAAGCAGAAACTCACGGGAGGGCATCTATGCGTGGTGGTATAGAGCCTGTAGGCCCCTCGTTCACGAGGGCAGAATGTCAATTTCCAAATTGGATGTTGTACCCGGGGCGCTAGGCACCAACCTAATTCCTTTTGGCTCACCCGAAGGAGAGGCCCATGGCTACAACAACAACTTCCTTAGAAACCGGCTGGCGGCAGGAGTGGTTCGAGATCGAAGACGCAACCTACTTGAACTTGGCAGGCCAGTCGCCGATGCCCAAGGTTTCGATTCGGGCTGTGCAAGCCGCGCTTGAAGCGAAGAAATATCCACACCAAAAGCCGGATTCCACCTTCTTTGAAGTGCCCAACCGCATCCGTACATCCATCGCGAAGCTGATCGGCGGAAAACCCGACGAGGTTGCCCTGACGGCTGGAGCGAGCGCCGGCGTGGCAGCGGTTGCGTATGGTCTGACGTGGAAGCCGGGCGACGAGGTGATCACCGCCAAGGGAGAGTTTCCGCTGCAATACACCGCGTGGAAACCGATGGAAGAACGCGAGGGTCTGAAACTGAAGATTGTTTCTCCGCGCGAGCGGTTCATCACCGCCGATGACCTGATTGCTGCACTAACACCAAGGACGCGGATGGTTTCGGTGAGCATGGTGAGGTACGACGACGGCTCTCGGCTGGATGCCGCGCGGGTTGCTGAAGCGTGTCACAGACAGGGGGCGCTGCTATTGCTGGACGTCAGCCAGTGCTGCGGGGCAATACCCATGGATGTCAATCAACTCGGTGCCGACTTTCTGGTGTCCGCTGGCTACAAGTGGCTGCTGAGTCCTTTCGGCACCGGATTCTTCTGGGCCAAGAGCGAGCATCTCGGGCTGGTGCGGCCTGGACCGTTTTATTGGATGGCGGTGGCGGGCTCGGACAATTTCGCGGCGTTGAACTTCGAAGACCCCCAGCCGGCGGCAAACGCGAAGCGGTGGGATTCGCCGGAGTGGGCCAGCTATTTCAATTTCAATCTGGTGGCCATGGACGTCTCCGTGGATTTTGTGGTGCGCATGGGACCAGAGTTGGTTGCGGCGCATAACCAGAAATTGATCGAACTCATGTTCGACCGCCTCCCGAAGGACCGCTTTGTGCCGGCCAGCCCTTTGGATGCTGCGCGGCGCGGCCCGTATGGATGTTTTGCGGCACGCAGCCCGGAGAAAACAGCGGAGCACTACCAACATCTGCGGAAGGAGAATGTTGTCGTAAGCCTGCGCGAAGGCAACATTCGCGTCTCCCCGCACCTGTATAACACGGAGCGCGACATCGACCGGCTGATCAGCGTGGTAACTCCGTGACCCTGCAGGAAACCGGGCCCAAGACTGCCGTCGTTGGCGCTGGTGCCGTGGGTGGATACTTCGGCGGACTGCTGGCGCGCGCGGGTGCTCCGGTGGTGATGATCGGGCGTCCGGCTTTTGTCGGAGCCGTCAACAAGAACGGACTGTTCCTGGACACCTTGCAGTTTCAGGAAAGCGTTCGAGTCGAGGCGTCCACCGAACTAAGCGCGGTTCGCGGCGCGGAAATTGTTCTTTTTTGTGTGAAAACAACGGACAACGCGACCACGGCGCGCGCGCTGGCTTCGCTGCTTGCTCCCGGCGCGGTGGTCCTCAGCATGCAGAATGGCGTGGACAATGTGGAACAACTTCGCGCCGCGGCGGCGATCGAAGCGCTTCCCGCCGTCGTTTACGTGGCGGCTTCCGTCCCCGAACCCGGGCGCGTGAAACACGTCGGCCGCGGAGATTTGGTTGTCGGGCCGGAAAACGAAAAAACCAAGCGCATCACATCACTTTTTGCGCGCGCCCAAGTGCCTTGTCGCATTACTGAAAATATCGAAGGCGAACTCTGGACCAAGCTGGTGTGGAATTGCGCGTTGAACGCCGTCTCCGCGCTTGGCCGCGCGAAGTACGGGCAAATCGCCTCGAGCGCGGATGCTTGGAAAGTGGTCGAAACGGCGGTTTATGAGGTCCTGGCCGTGGCCCGGGCCGCAGGAATTCATCCTCCCGGGTTGGAAGACCCTCAGGCGGCGCTCGCCGGCGCCCTTAAAATTGCTACTCAGATGGCGGAGGCGCTTTCATCAACGGGACAAGACATGAATCGCGGCAAGCGCACGGAAATCGATTCTTTGAATGGCTATGTTTCCCGGCGTGGTGCTGAACTCGACTTGCCCACGCCCGTAAATCACGCGCTCTACGCCCTGGTGAAGCTGGCCGAAGGCCGTTCCTAGTCCAAACGCCAAGAAAAATGTGCATTCTTAACGCTCGCCCGGGGGGTGGAAAGGAATGTGCACGATGGCCTCAAGATCCACCGGCGTTCCTTGTTTCATGGCAGGCCGGAACTTCCACTGGCTCAGTGCTTCCATGGCGTTGGCATCGAGCTGCTCGTCGATGCCACGCACCAATTGAATGCTATCGACCGAGCCATCGCGGCGAATCACGGCGTATAGCACGACCTCTCCCTCGACACGTTCTTTGATCAGTGTGGGTGGATACTTCGGATCGATCTTCCTTAGGGGAGCCGGGGCGGAAACGCCCGAGGAAGTCAGCCGGGGGCTTTCGGAATTCACGCGCAGCTCGGAAAAATTCAGAATCCAGCTCCCCGTCGCGCTGTTCAGGTTGGGCATATTTACAAGCATCTTGTAAATCTTTTTCGAGGCGAAGATCTGCTCGGGCAGTGCACCGGTCGGAAGCGCCGCGAAATTCGGCGGGCCGATTCTCTCGGGTGCGTCGTCGATTTTGGTGTGCGGATCGGGCTTGAGGATTAAGGCATGGGGAGCGGAGGCTTTGAGGCTTGGGAGGCCGGAGCTTGTGCTGTTGGCGGGCGGGTGCCCTCCGCTGATACTTACGTCCATGTCATTTTTTCCGCTGCCGTTGCCGGTGGCGGACCCACCGCTGCTTGTTGGGGTGCCGCCGTTAGCGCCGGGGGTTCCCTTCGGTGGGCCACTGGGTACGCCGGGTTGCTTGCCTTCGGGTGAAATGGAAACATGCGCAGCGAGATTCCCTGGGGGCGGGATGATGGGCGCGGGAGGGCCGGGCGCCGCGGAAAGCGCGATGAGAGTTGAGACATTTCCGTTCGTGACTCCGGATTGGGCGGAGCTAACTTCCGGGGCAGGTTCCACTTCACTTGCTTGCGCGCGGGGAGCCAGGCGCGGGGCGGCGCCCGCGTTCAGTTCCAATTTTGGGCGCGCGGGGGCGTTCGGCAACATGGACGGGGCGATATCCGCAAGTTTTTGGTCCAGCGTGGGAAGGTCGGGAGCGGGCGCGGTGGTCAGCTTCACTTTGCGGACCTCGCGTGGGCGCAGCTTGGATAAGGTTTCCTGGCTGATTTGCAAACGGGGACGCGCCGGGCCAGCCGTGTGCTGGAGCTCCACGATATTGGGAAGGTTGGGGAGAATTTTCGGGGGCACGAGGGGTGCGACGGAATTAATCAGAGTCTGCCGCGGATGGTTCGGGTGGACGGGATCGGTAAAGATGCGCTGGCGTGCGTGGAAGGCGTCGGCGCCTTCTGGAGGGAGGGGCTTATCGGGTTCGCCGCGCGGGATCGGTTTGGGTTTGGGAGCCTTTGTGTCCACTAAAGGAAAATCGGTGATGGGGCCAGACCAGGTCAGTTCAGTGTTCTCAAAGGCGGAATAGTGGGTTGCCGCGGCAGGGAGACGCGGGGACGGCATGACGATAAATACGACATGCCAGAGGGCGGCGGCCACGAGAGCGCGGCGAGGGATCCGTCGCTCCACCCAACTGTCTTTGAAGAAGCTGGCGGCGAGAAAGTTCTTGGGGACTCGGGCCCGCCTTAGAACGGCGGCGATGCTGCTGCCGATCCCCTGGTGGAAAGATCCCCAGGCGACATCGAGCTTCGGGCCTTGGCCCGCATCGAGGGGCACGCGGGCGGCAGTCTTGGGAGTCTGCCCGAGGAGATTGAGTGCGTCGCTCACTTGGTTCAGAGACATTTCCTTTTCGCTGGCCGCATGATGCGCGGCCGGATTGGATCTGACCGGGCTAGAGACTCTATGAGGCAGCCTCAAAACCCAATTCCTCAGCGGCTAAAGCGGTCCAAGAGTTAGGCATTCTGTCGGACCGACCCCCCAGTTGCCACAAAGATTCTAAAGAACAGCCATTACTCGCCGGGCTCCCGGCCAGGTCGGGATAAAAGGCCGCCCCGCCACTACCGGGACACGCTCGCACCTGATGATAGATGAAACTCGGCGGGCGGGGGTTTACTCGGCCGGGTCGTTTTCGCCGCTCGTCTCTCTACCTGTCTCGCCACGGCGGCGGTAAAAGCTTAGGGCGGCATCGCCCTGGCGGAGAACGCGGAACCTTCGCAGCGCGCCGGGTTCTTCGGGTAAATCGAAGTTGCGGCGATGCTCGGCGACGACCACGCCGCCGGGTGCGAGAAGATCCGCGGAACCTAGAAATTCTAGCACGCGGGAGTAGTCTTCGGCAGCAGCATAGGGCGGGTCGAGGAAAATGTAGTGGTAACCGGTGGCGGACTGCTGCTTTCGGGAAGCCAGCAGGGCGAGGCCGCGAAGAGCATCCACGGCGAGCACGGTCACGCCGGTATTGATGCCCAACGATTCGAGGTTGCGGCGAATCAAGGTGGCGGCCGGCGCACGATTCTCTATGAACACGACTTCGGTGGCGCCACGGCTCAGGGCCTCAATGCCGACGGCGCCGGTTCCCGCGAAAAGGTCGACGAATCGAGAGCCGGCTATATTGGGCGCCAGCACGTTGAAGAGCGTTTCGCGTAGGCGGTCGCTGGTGGGGCGGAGGGCCAGGCCCTTGAGGCTTTTCAGGATGCGGCTGCGGTAAAGCCCTGCGATGACGCGCATGAGTGCAGTTATTAGCCGTCAGTTTTTGGTGGTTAGTCAAGGAACAAAGAATTCGCGTGGTGAACCTGCTGGTGATGACTGCAGGGTTGGAAATTGGAGCATGTTGTATGGGTCGAACATAAACATGTTAGACACCGGGGCAGTGGTCGGTTCCGCGGTCCATCGGATATAGGCGAGCAGGGGTTCCGGCCCAAGCCCGTAATGCCGCGTAGGGATTGAAGATCTCTGCGTCGGTGCCCTGCGCAAATTCCCCCAGCGAAGAAATGGCCTAGACAAGGCACATTCTTAGTGTAATACTACAACTAGATGAACTGGTACGGTGCTAAAGGAGATCCGGCCGCTCGCTTGCGTCAGCGCAAGTACGCTTTGCTTCGTCGTCT
>QHYZ01000140.1 GCA_003225295.1 Acidobacteriota bacterium
GCGATAGTCCAGACAGTGGGCATACACCAGGCTGAGGATTTCCGGGCCGTAGGGATCCAGTTGGTCGGCGAGACCGATTTCCTTGGCGAGATGGTGGAGCACCAGCAGGGGCCCATAGAGCTTGACTTGCTCGACCTCGACCTCGGAAATCGAGGCCGCGAGCAGGGTTTTGCCGTCGGCTTCGCGACCGACATAACGCAAGTGGCGTTGCACGACCTTTCCCTTCACCCATTTATTTTCGACTTCCGCGAGATAAACGCCGCTTTTACGTTTGATCCGGCGAATGAAACTCATAGTGCACATGATATACACTATGATGAGAGGGACTGTCAAGTCCTTTTGCGGTTGCCACAGTGAAAATCCCCAATGAAATCAGGGCTGATAGAACTTTTGGATTGGGATCAGCGGCCTAGTGTATAAAATCGAGGACGAATTCAGGTAATTAGGGTTCGACTTCGAATAGGCGTGCACGCAATCCCCGAGATCTTCACTATGAAATCGGTTCCATACCAGCCGTTTGGCGCCCGCGGATTACATACTCCACGCACCGCAAATGTCGAGCGGTTGAATGCCTCAAATTGCCCCCGGGAGAATTACTGCTTCCGGACGCCTCTGCTTAATGACCTCTCCACCCGTCTGTAACACATGAGACTCCGCAGCGCGATTTTTTGTTGGCCGTCAAAAGATAGGGGGCCGTCGTCGCGACGTGCGTTCTGCGCCAAGGGAGTTAAGCCTCTCAAATTCCAAACTATAGCGTGCAACCAATCCCATCCATGCAAATGAGGAGAATGAGCGTGAAGCCTCCCGCAAGCAGCAGGTGTCCACTTTGATCCCCTAAACCCTTACGCCGCCGCAAGGCTGAGGAGAATGTTGAATCCAAGTTCGAAAATCGTCTGCTAGTGCCGACCACTTTATCCCAATACCATAATAGTCTTACACCGCAAATACCAGCCACTCGTCTTTTTCCAGACACTCGCCAGTGCTCACGCGTCACTGTCCTTAAATAACTTCGACTGCAGCGCGATGACCGGGTGCCAGCGCAATTCTGTGATCACAGGTTACCAGAGGGGCATCGAGCAATTCGGCTAGCGCGACGTAAACTGCGTCGTATGCCGTCAAGACCGCTCGTAGTTCCCATACACGCGGCATCAGAATGTCGTGGGGATAGCGATTGAGTGGGAGGTCGTGGAGATCTTGCAAGGCTTCTTCGCCCCGAGAGGCGGTGATAATCTTCTCTCGGACATAACGCCGGAGGACCTGGGCTATCTCCACGTCCAGGAGGTGTGGTACGTGAAGGGTGACAGGAGGCGAGAAGAGCCGTCGATCTACTTTCATTCCCGCCGAACTTTTCATCAGCCATTCGATTGCGGCTGAGGCGTCGAGCACAATCACCGCGCGTCTCGCTCCTCGCGAACGGCATCCGCGGCTGACACTGGCGAATTCACGCGAGCGCGACGTTCTAGGCGTTCTCTCAATTCTGCTATGGTTGGACGTTCGGCAGCCCTGCGAATTTCAGCGACTAAATAGTCCGAGAGCGACATCCCTGACAAGGCAGCCCGGGCCTTTAGCGTACGATGCAAACCATCGGGAACGTTCCGAAGCTGGATCATGCGTGACATGCTCTAAGCATGAACGCATGTTCAGCGCGTGTCAAGAGCAGTGACTAGTGTTCAAGGCAGTGGCTCGCGCAACAGTCCCGGCCGCGGGTGCGGCTTTTGCACCAACAAGCGCTGAAAGAGCTGTTGGTTGGCACTTGTCCAAACTTGTCCATCTGAGAGCGGACCGAAAACCAATAAGTGACGCCAGGACAGCGACTTATGTGATTTTATCCACTGGTTCGGGACCAGGAGGTCGATGGTTCAAATCCATTCGCCCCGACCATTTCTCTTAGAACCAATAATTTACAGAGAGACTTATAGCCGCTGACCGCCTGGTGTTGGACCAGGAGGTCGGCGATCCAAATCAAATCGCCCAGACCACGCTATTGCTCGCACTCTCATAGGCTTGCATTTCTAGTGCGAAGTCTTTTGCAACACGTGGAACTTGTCCAACTTGTCTAACACCTTGTCCGACGACTTGACCAACGGTCAAGGAATCCGTTTATTCGGAGATCAGGCGTGGAAGTGAATTCGCGCCTGACTAGCAGACCGTTCGGTTTTTACCCGAAAGGTTTAGCGGTTCGCCGAAGGCTATAAGCGTCCTGTAAACCGTTGCCGGGATTCGTATGCGGGTGCCAACTTCACCGAACCCTTCGGTTGAAAGCCGAAAGCTCTTAACTTTATTCGCCTCAATCTGGACCGTTTGCTGTGGGTCCTGTCACCGGAATGTCAGAGTGTCACGCAATGAGGGCTAGTCTGACGGAACGATTCGGTCTAGGGAACCGTCGCGACGTCAGGTCGGCAAGTAAAGGTCGGTTGTTGTGGCTGATTCGGGTCAAGGTGAGGCGGGATTCGGACCGACTCGCTCAAGTGAGTTGGCGCGCTGTCTGGTGGATTTCTGCTAAGAGCGCGCGAAGTCGAGCAGCAACTTTACATCGTTTTCATCCGCGTCGAGTGCGCGCAACGCGGCGAGATACCTCGTTCGCAGATCCCCTTCGGCGACAAGGTCTTTTCCGGCGCCCCAGGTGAATTCGGCCTGGCCATACTTTACGGCGACGACGTCGGCGATCATTCGCGCGTGGCGGCCGTTTCCATTTGCGAACGGATGAATTTTCGTCAACTGATGGTGAAAACGAAGCAACGCTTTATCGTTCGAGAACGTTTTGTTTTCAAGCCAATATCGCGTGTTGTCCAGGCACTGGGGAATCCGTTGCACGATCTCTTTCGGATCGCAACCGATGTTCCGCTCCGTCTTACGATAGGTACCTGCCCATTTCCAAACGTTGTCGAACATGCGGTGATGCAGTTCCCGGATGTAAGGTTCTTTGAGCGGGTCCATGGATTTCATCGTTCGGTCGTCGAACGCCCAGGCTCGGGCCGTCACCATGTTCAGGGCTTCGTATTCATTCAACTCGCCTATGGTGCTTATGCGGGGAATCAGCTGTTCCGCCTCTTCCGGTCGGATCGGAGTATTCCCATCGGTGTATTTTTGATTGAGGATGAAGTTCATCGTGTCTTGCGGCGGTTCAGGCGCCGCTGAGCCTCATCCTCGAGCAGTTGGTTGGCGTTTTCGGGTTTCTGGTTTTCGAGCGCCATTGTATGAATGACGCTTTTCACATCACGAGCGGCTCGGTCGCGAGTGGGTTGTTCCGCCAGTTCCGCGAACGAGCCAGACTTCGGTACAAGTACGTAGACCAGGTCGCAGCCCATGGTTCCGGCAACTCGCCGAATGGCGCGGAGCGTAATGCGGTCTTCGGCTTCGGCCTTTTCGAACTGTTGGATGGCCTGTCCCGATGCCCGCATTTTCTTGCCGACCTGACGCTGGCTAAGGCCGAGGGCATCGCGCACAGAGGCGATCCATCCGCCGGAGGGACGAGGAGGGAGGCTCCGCGCGAGTTCGACGTTTCGGTCCAATTGGGAGAGTCGTAACTGTCGAAATTCAGTTTTCATAGCTGTCCTGCCAAGCTATAGCTTGGCAGAATGGCACAAATAGTCAAGCAATAACTTGTCTTTACCTCTCGTTTCAACAAGGCATAGCTTGTCATTTATGTATAATATGTCAAGATATAACTTGACGTCTAGCCGAACACCAAACGCGGCTGAGCAGCGATGGGGCATAGCACAGCATTGGCAAGATAGGCTATCTGAATCGCCATTACCGGATTGAATTTTCTGGACGCCACCATTCTTGAATTCCGAATCAGAAAATAGACCCCCAAAGCGAGGATTGGCTCCGGAGTAACGAACGCGAGCCATTCGTGAATGGTCGCCGGCCCGTCATTAAGAGGGAATCACAGGGAGAGTGTCACGCCCACCATCGAGGCGCTTACGACGTAGGCGATTGCCCATTCACTTCCCGAAAACGAGCCCGAGCTGACCCACCGAATGGAGGCAGCAGAAGCGAGAACGGCAAGGAAGAATGGGAGGGCCAATCGCCAGAATTCCTTGTCCGAGATAGCGTCCACTGGCGACGTGCTAAACGTGAATGGCAGGAATAGGCCCGCAATTCCGGCCGTTCCCACAACCGTGAGCAACAGGTGAACAATCGACCGATGTGCGTGTTGTCCCGTTCTATTCACGACGATCTGTACCCCTGACTCTTGAATTATGCTGATCCTGGAGTCAAATAGGGATCAATGCCCGATAACCGCTAACCAGACAAGTCCCGTTATCCGACTCAATGGGAAGGCTCGTCAGCTTGTTTCCACTGGCCTGGCAGCTTCCGTAACCAGAGCGCCGATCGAAGTGAAGCGCAGTCCCTTCTTGCGCCCCGCTGTAAGAATGTGCGGAAGCGCCTCAATGCTGCGTGATGGGTCTGAGATTCCGTCATGAAGGATCACGATGGTACCGGGAACAAGATTTTTTCCAACCAGCCACCTCATGTACCAAACGGGAGGTCGAATGGGGTCATGAGGATAGGCACAACCCAGAACGCACTTGTACCCATGCGCTCGGGCAAGTCGGAGTTGCCTGGGCCATGCCACACCACCGGGCGGGCGGAACAGCTTCGGTCCTGCAATGAGGCCGATCGCTTTCTCGGTCTGCTCTAGGTAACCAACGAAGTCAGCATCAGAGTGGCCCAAAGTAGGGCAGTTTCTAAAGTAATGGTTACCGACCTCGTGTCCGGCAGCTTTGATATAAGAAACCACCTCGGGGTGGCGGACGGCTCGTTCGCCAATGAGGAAGAAGGTTGCCTTGGCGTCGTGCTGCTGAAGAATATCGAGGACTCGGAGCGTGAAGGTTGGATGTGGGCCGTCGTCAAAGGAAAGGGCAACCACAGGACGATGGGTCCGAACTCGATAGGTAACATTGGGCGTGAGTCGCTCGATCACGCTCAAGACAGTGAGAGGCTCCATCCAGAACACCAGTAGTCCCACCCCGAAAAGAGCGGCGGCCAACAAGAGGACAGCCATCATACTTCTACCTCACCCCAGGCCAGCCGTTCAGCGTGGTCGATTTTCTACGCTACACCTACTTTGCTCCACATCTGCTGCTCTGCTCTGCTCTGAAAATAGCCACATTCTATGCCGCTTTCTGTTCTAGTGTGACGGTATAGCCTAAACGTTCCAAGCGATGAACCAGGTTTCGCGTGAG
>QHYZ01000141.1 GCA_003225295.1 Acidobacteriota bacterium
TCCTGCCTTTCGATTGGGAAGCCAGCGGTTGGGGCGTTCCTGCTGCAGATCTCGCTTTCGTCGATATTCCCGTTTACCACTCCACGGTGCAAGACATCTGGCGCGCTCTGAACTTTCAGGACCTTCTCAGGATGGCAGTTGTCGGGAAAATTTTCAGAGGAATTGCGGAATTTAATTGGGAAAGCCAGAAGTTCGATCCGCGCTGGGAATTTTCCACCGTCAAATTGCGCTTTTATCAGGACAGGATGACCGAGGCCATCGGAATGGCTGGATGGGAGGCGTAAGGAGATGATTGGGCGAACGAGCCTCGCGGAATCCGCTGCCGGGCCGGTAAGCGGTCCGCAGCCGATCAGCGCGGATCACTTGAATGACGTGATGGTGAAGACTCTCGAAAGGGCCTTGAGTCGATCGCGAGGCCGTCCTATCCGAGTTCTTCAGCTCGACCGGGCGGCATGCCAGCACGAGTCGACCTTTCATGGTGAACACCTTTTCGCGCGTCTCGAAAACGAGGAATCCATCCGCGTATTCCTCAAAGACTTGAGTCCTCAGCATCAGATCGAACAGGCACGAAAGGTGCGCCGGCCGGACGTTCCTGCGAGCAACCAGGAACTGCGCGTTTACCAGACTATTCTGTCGGGACTCCAGCTTGGAACTCCTGAGCTGTACGCCTCTCGTTGGGATTCCGAGCGCGGAATCTACTGGATGTTTTTGGAAGACACAGGTTCTTCACGGCTTCGCGACTGCCGCAACTTTATTCGTTGGGTGCCGGCGGCGCAATGGGCCGCCCGCTTTCCTGCAGCTACGCGCAACCTGCCTGCTTCGCAGACAAATTTTCTTCCTTCGTACGACGCGGCTCAGTTCCGGTGCTGTGCGGCACGCATTCAGAAAATATTGCCGAATCTGGAGTCCAAGGATCGCCAATTAATTGAGCGCGCGTACAACCACTTTGAGAGCCGGATCGATTGGCTCAACGGATTGTCGCGCAGCGTCATCCACGGCCAGTTCTTTGGAAAGAACATCATGCTCCGCCCGAAAACTCACAAGCACCACATTGCTGTCATTGATTGGGAAACGGCGGCGCTCGGCCCCAGCTCGTTCGACCTAGTAAGCGTCAGCTCGGGGTGGACAGCCCGGGAAAGAGAGTCTATGTGGAGGGCTTATTTTGATCAGTACCAAGCCGAGACGCGCCTTCCACTGAATTGGGATTCTTTCTGTCTGGAGCTGCAAGAAATGGAACTTTACCAAGCCCTGGAATGGCTCGGGTGGTGGCGCAATCGAAGCGTCTCTCACAACTTTGGCAAGTGGGTGAAAGAACTGGAAAGAATCGTGAAAGAGCATCCGGCCATAGCCTAGCTTGATTGCTCTTGCCCGCTCCTCGCCCGGGAATAGCTGGGCGAAGGGGTATGTCTATGATGCAGGTGCTTATGCACGGAGCTTCTCGACACATTCAGAAGGCTTGGGGGCTCAGAAACCGCGGTTCGCATGTTGCTGAGCGGATCTCGTTCCGCGAAAAGAATTTCGTTCTCCGTATTATCTTGATCATTCTGCTTACGGTCTCTCCATCCATCTTCTCCGTAGTGGCAGGTGCCCAAGAAGCGGGCGCCCTGACGGTCACAGTTTTGGATGCGAATGCAGCACCCATACGAGGTGCCAAGATCAAACTAACCGAGCAACCGAGCGGGCACGAAACGGAAGTCACCACGGATGAAACGGGCGGTTTTTCTTTCGACAACCAGCCCGCCGGGGATTACATCCTGACGGCCATTGCCCCGGGTTTCAAGCTCGCGCAGCGTAAATTAACTGTCGGCACATCCTTCGTGCCCCCTGTGCAGATCCGCCTGGAGATCTTGCAGGTCACGGAGGAAGTGACTGTCTCGGCCGACGCCGTTCCCGTCTCCCCGGAAGAGAACGTCGACAGGTTTCATGTCGATGACAATTTCTTAGGCGGCCTGCCTATGTTGAATGGAGATCCCCTCGCGGTAGTTTCCATTTTCACTGACCCCAGCGTGGCGGGAGCCATGGGTCCTCAGCTCATTGTGGATGGTGTTCCCACTAACAGCCTGGATTTGCCTCTCTCCAGCATCAAGAACATCACCGTAAATCAGAATCCTTATTCCGCAGAATTTGGGCGCCCTGGAAAAGGCCGGATCGAAGTGAAAACAAAGCGCCGGATTCATCAATATCATGGAACCGCGTTCACAGACTTTTTGAATTCTGCCTTCGATGCCCGCAACACCTTTGCTTCGTCGGTCCCGCCTCACCAACGCGCCATCTCCGAGGCCGAGTTGGAGGGGCCAATCAGCAAAGATGTATCGTTTCTCGTTTCTGCGCGTTATGACCTCAACAACGAAACCTCCGTTGTCGACGCACAGACTCTGTCTGGTCCGTTCGTCCAGAATTTTGGAGCTCGCGAGCGGAACACTCATCTCTTTACGCGCCTGAATTTCAAGCTCAGCACGAATCACAAACTCAGCCTCACCTATAAATTCAAGAACAAGTTGCGCAAGAACCAGAACGTCGGGGCATTCGATTTACCAGAGCGGGCCACAAACTACTTTGACCATGGGAACGAATTCAATCTCTTCGAGACAGCTATCCCATCTCCGGCACTCCTTAACGAATTCCGTTTAGCCTACCGGGAGCGGCGTCAAGACACATCGAGCATTACCGATCAGCCGGCCGTCCTGCTCCCCGGTGCGTTTCAAGCTGGAGGGGCGCAGGTTTCGCTCCACCAGCGAGACTTTTTGGTTGATGCCGAAGACATCGTCACTTGGTCTCACGGAATGCATACTTTGCGATTCGGAGGCGGGGCCCGGCCCAGGTGGATTCGGGCAATGGACGCATCCAACTTCGGCGGCACATTCATTTTCTCGTGCCTATTTCCTACTCCAACCTGCCCCTTTGCCTTCTCTCAAAAGAGTCCAGCGCAATTCACCCAAAATATTGGTAACCCGCAGATTTCTTTTGCTCAGCACGAGTTCTACTCCTTCGTTCAAGACGAAATGCGGTTGCGGCCAAAGCTCTCCCTGATGCTTGGACTGCGCTATGAGGGGCAGTCGAACGGAAATCCCTTCGACAACGTAGCGCCGCGGGTGGCCATTGCCTATGCCCCGGGAAACGCTCGTACTGTCATTCGTGCAGGCTTTGGAATTTTCTACGACCGGCAACCCGAGGTTATGGAGCAACAGGCGTTGCTTTACAATGGTATCCAGATCCAACAAATCGTCATCACGAACCCTTCCTTCCCCAACCCCTTTCCTACCGGCACAACGGCCACCACTGTCCCGTCGAGCTTGGTCAGGATTTCTGCAGACATGACCTTTCCATACCTTATTCAGGGTAATTTCGCGGTCGAACAAAAGCTTGGAAAGGGGGCAAACTACTTTACCGTGGATCTAACGACTGTGCGCGGCGTTCATCTCTACCGCATGAGAAACATCAACGCGCCCCTCCCGGGGGCAAGGGTGCGGCCGGATCCCTCCATCTTCAATCTGGATCAATTCGAGTCGGCCGGATTATCGCGTAGCAACAACGTGACCTTTGCTCTGCGCTTGCACCCCCGCCGGAATTTCAGCCTCTACTCCCAATACATTCTTTCACGTGCGATGGACGATACGAGCGGAATGTTTTTCCTGCCTGCTAATAATTATGATCTGCGCCCCGAATGGGGCCGATCGGACTATGACCGCCGGCACCAATTCAACTTCATTGGCACGTACGATCTGCCTTGGGGCTTGCGAATGGGAGCTGCTACGAGAGTAGCTTCCGGAATCCCCTTCAATATTACGACTGGGCTGGACAACAACGGGGACACCGTATTCAATGACCGTCCGCCGGGCGTCACTCGGAATACGGGCCATGGGCCAGGCTATGCCAATGTTGACTTGCGCTTCGGGAAAACCTTCCGCCTGAACGGTCGCGACCACAACCCGGAGCAATTCGAATTGTCTGCCGACGCTTTCAATGTTCTGAATCATGTCAACTACATGAATTTCGTAGGCATCAGGACCTCTCCATTTTTCGGTCGGCCTGATAATTCCGCTGATCCCGCGCGCCGCTTGCAACTCTCTCTGAGGTTCGTCTTCTAAATTTCTGTCGTGAACTATTCCTCCGACCGGGAAGGCGCCGAACGCGTCGCTCAGTCGATCACCGACCACGGGGGCGAGGCGATGGCGGTCGGGGCCGACCTGTCCAGGGCCGCAGATGTCGCGCGGTTATTCAATGAAGTGCATTCCGCGTTCGGAAGACTGGACGTTTTGGTCAACAACGCCGGGGTATTCCGCTTCGGCGCCTTCGCGGAGATCACCGGAGTGAGCTTTCACCTCCACTACAACATCAACGTTCTCGGGGCGATTCTCACCGTGCAGGAGGCGATCAAGCGGTTCGGGGCCGACGGCGGGAGCATCATCAACCTCAGCTCTATCGTCGGTTCGCATCCGGTGGGGGGAGCCCTGCTGTACGCTTCCACGAAAGGTGCCATCGAAACGCTGACCAGGGGATTGGCGCTCGAACTGGCGCCGCGCAAGATACGCGTCAACGCCATCGCTCCCGGTCATACAGAAACGGAAGGCAATGTAGCCGCGGGGACCTTTGAGGGTGGTGCCGGCGCCGTTCTGGCTGGGAAGACGCCGCTCGGCCGGCTCGGTCGCGTCACGGATATCGCCCCGCTGGCGGTGTTCCTGGCGTCGGACGAATCAGCCTGGATCACCG
>QHYZ01000142.1 GCA_003225295.1 Acidobacteriota bacterium
AGGAGGAACGCTGTATGTTCCGCCGATTGAAGCCATCCAGGAAGTAAAAATCACAACGAATAGCTTTGAACCCGAGAAGGGAATGGCCGGCGCAGCCTCAGTGGACGTGATCACAAAATCAGGCACTAACGAGATCCACGGCGTGGCTTTCGGTTATCACAATGACCAGCACCTCAATGCCTGCGATGCGTTCGACATGATCTGCAAGGGACTCGATCCCAGCCATCCAAAGAACAAGCTATTGGACCTCGTCAATGACGTGGGAGGAAACATAGGTGGCCCCATTAAGAAGGGTAAACTCTTTTACTTCGCGAACTGGGACGGCGTCTTTCAGCATTCGTCGATTGTTGACTCCTCCACTCTTAACCGCTACTCCGTTCCCACCAGCGACATGCGTAGCGGAGACTTTACGGCTTACCTCAGGAATCCCATTTCCCTGTGCTTGGTAGCACTTGATGGCAACGGAAATTGCCCCCAGGGGCAAACAGGCCCTCCGATCCTTGTACCCGAATCGGACGGCCATGGAAATCTCCTCGGCCCCGCGGTATGCGCCGCACCTGGGCCGGGATGCGTGCAATTGCAGCAAGGAATGATATTCGACCCGTTGACAGGGAATCGGGACGGGACAGGGCGCGCCGTGTACGCAGCGGGGGGTGTGGTTAATGTGATGCCGTCGGACCTCATTAACCCAACGGCACAAACGATTATGGGCTTGTGGCCTTTGCCAAATATTAGTGGGACTGCTGATTCGCAGGGGGTCTTGACGAAGAACTACTTCCTGAGTCCCCCGCAGATCTTTCACCGCAACAACTACGATTTCCGAGTGGATTGGAACCGGACCGACAAGCACTCCATATGGGTCAAGTACAGCCGAATGAATGCCAACACGACCGTACACTGCGGGTATGGTCCCGTGATCGGCGGGCCGTGCCCCGACGGGAGCGACGGGACTACTCATGTCGCAGTACACACGGCTAGCTTGGGTCACACCTGGACGCTCAGTCCCCACTTCCTTCTCGACGGAAGCTTGGGTTTCTCGCGTATGGATCAGCTTGGCTTGCCTCCAGACTTCGGGAAGAACAACGGTCAGGAGCTGCTAGGTATCCCGGGCACGAACGATCCCAACGACGTGCGTTACAGCGGTACTCCGGAGATCACCATAGCTGGCTTTGACCAGTTGGGGAGTTCATACACCTGGCTACCTTTGTACCGCAACGACTGGAGTGTGACTCTTGCACAAAATGCGACTTGGACACGCGGCACACACAGTCTTCGCTTTGGCGTGGACATTGTCCATAATCACCTGAATCACTGGCAGCCGGAAAACGGCTTCGGACCGCGCGGCGGCATCAATTTCAATAACGGAAACTATACTGCGCTGCACCTTCAAGTCCCTATCAACTCAGCAACAGGGGATCCCTATCAGACGGACTATCCGTACTTCGCCTTCCGCGACAATCAATTTGCGAATTTCTTGCTCGGCGTATACGACGAGGCGGGGCGCACCGTACAGTACCAGAAGGCCAATGGCAAAGACACCTGGTATGGGTTGCACATTCTGGATCATTGGAAGCTCAGTAAGAAGGTGACCCTCAATCTAGGTGCGCGCTATGAATACTTCCCACTGATGACTCGCGACTCCCTGGGCAAAGGCTTGGAGCAATACGATCCAGCAACAAATACCGTTTTGCTCGGGGGGCTGGGTGGCAACTCGAAGAGTGTCGGAACTCGAACACAAAAGAATATGCTCGAGCCGCGCGTTGGGATAGCTTATCAATGGAACGACAAGACGGTATTCCGCGCTGGTTTCGGGACTACCTTCGACACATTCCCCATCTTGCGTGCGACGCGAGGAGCCTATCCTGCCACGATTTCGACCGATACGAAGTATAACTCCACCGACCCAACCTTCGACACGGCAGCAGCCTGCGCCAACGGACGGAGTGTGCTGTGTGACTACCAGGGTTTGGGGACTTTCTCAGGGGGTATCGCGCCAGTTCCCCTTCCGGATGTCAGTACCGGAGTGATTCCCATTCCTACCGACGTTGAGATAAGGTTCTTAGGCAAGGGATTACTCAAACGTGGCCGGATTGAGACCTGGAACATCACGGCAGAGCGCACGCTGCCTGGTAATATGCTTCTCGGTGTTTGGTCGAACCGCGGGCACCCTCCAGCTTCAGGGCTTCCTCGATTCTCACTACAACGCCTTGCAAGTAACGCTCGACCGGAATTTCAGCAAGGGTTTGTACTTCAAGGGCGCGTATACCTATTCCAAGGCTATAAACGAGTCCTATGACACTGACGCCTGGAGTGGCGGTTTCTGGCAGCCTCCGCTCTTTTCCGGGCCCAGCTATTTGGGCAAAAACCGCGGCATGGCCGACATCGACCGTCGGCAAATCTTCCGCATGGGTTACGTCTGGGAAATACCAGTAGGAGCAGGCCATAAACTAAGCGGCCACAATGCCATTGGCAGGGCAGTCCTCGGTGGATGGCAGCTCAATGGAGTTTGGAGCACGGTTACGGGAGCGCCCACCACCGTCTTTGGGAGCCCAGATTTCCGGTCGTCGGGTAACCACCAAACTGTCGACTTGGTTGGCCCCATCAAGAAACTTGGATGCCTAGGACCCGGAGATAATTGTCATTGGTACGATCCGACTTCCTTCGCTCCCGTCCCTACGTTCGTCGACCCAGCCGTCGACCTAGATGGAGTCGCACGGCAGCACCGTTTCGGCAATACGGGCCGCAACATCGCCGTCTA
This sequence comes from Acidobacteriota bacterium, assembly GCA_003225295.1. GTDB lineage: Bacteria > Acidobacteriota > Terriglobia > Acidiferrales > UBA7541 > Acidiferrum. Next base: position 2,759 of record QHYZ01000142.1, read on the forward strand.
TGGGCCAGGGCACTCCAACCTGGATCTCGGCCTGTTCAAGCATTTCAAGCTCACCGAGCGCTTTGATATGCAGTTCCGGGCGGAGGGGCTTAACTTCCTGAACCATCCGACTTGGACATGGACGACCGATGAGTGGGGCGCGTCCAACTTCTGTTGGGGGGGAGGTCCAACAGGCAATCCGTGCGGAGGGTCAGGCAGCACTTTCATGCAGTCTCCGGGTGCTTCCGGCCACCGCGTCATTCGCCTCGGATTGCGTTTGGCCTTCTAAACAAGGTCATTTTGTCGAATCTGTTCTGGCGGGCATGGGTTCACAACCCATGCCCGCTTTTTCTTTGTGTGCCGAGCATGATCGACAGCTTGGAGGTGCAAGTCCTGGCCTTTGCGGAGGAGAGTAGGGGTGCAGCCCCGACGGCCTTCGTGGGAGGGACCGAATCGGAGTTGGCGAAGCGCAGAGCAGAAAGATCTGGATCTCGAGAAATTTTTCGGTGCGCCAGGCTAAGCCCGGCGCTTCCAGCGGGTGAAACTCCCGCCCCGGAAAGGGACGAGCCACCTCACCGGGAATCGAGTCTTGGGCTCATGAAGGTGACGACATGAGTTAAGCGTAGACCGAGCGATGTCCAGGCCGTAACGCAAGTGAAGCGATTGAGCCTCGTGACACATCCGGAGGCCGACAGGGTCGAATATCTGGAAGGCAACAGTAGGCGACCGCAAAGGGCGATGGTCGCTGGAGACTCCGGCGGGGTCTAAGAGCACGGCATGGGCAGAAATGGAAGCGTCATGGCACCTGGGAGATCCACCGCCGTCTCGGCCTGGAAAGCAGGCCGAGTATGTCAACCGAATGGACCAACCTGAGGGAGACAGAAGCGACGGTGGAAGTCGGACTCGCTGATAGTACTCGGAGCGCGGGAAAGCCGCGTACATGGGGAAGCAGCGGGGCAGGTTGAGTAGCTGGTCCAGGGAAACATTCCCTGCACAATCGGAGGTAGGAGAAGAATGTCCACACAACTGGACCAGATCGCGAAGAAGGCGAAGTCGAATCCGAAGCTACGCTTCACATCGCTGGCGCATTTGCTCACACCGGAGTTCCTCACGGAAACCTGGAAGCAGATGAATCGGCGGGGTGCGAGCGGTGTCGATGGTGAGACAACGAAGGAGTTTGAACAGGGCTTGGACACACGGGTTCAAGAACTGTGCGAGCGTTTGAAGCGAGGAGCCTATCGGGCTCCACCGGTTCGCCGAGTGGAAATACCGAAGGGACCTGGCAAGGCAGGGACAAGGCCGCTCGGAATTCCGACGGTCGAAGATCGCCTGCTACAGAGAGCGGTCGCGCGGATATTGGAAGCGGTGTTCGAGGCGGATTTTCTGGAATGCTCGTATGGATTTCGGCCCGGATGTAACCCCCATGGTGCCCTAAAGGCGCTACGCGGGATCATCGTCACGAAGAAGGTTGGTCACTTGTTCGAGGCGGACATCCGAGGCTACTTTAACCACATCCAGCATGAATGGCTGCAGAAGATGGTTGCACATCGGATTGCAGATCCGTTCATCCTGCGCCTGATCGGCAAATGGTTGAACGCAGGTTTCATGGTGGGAGGAGTCGTAACGCGAACGAAAGAAGGGTCGCCACAAGGCGGGCCAATCAGCCCGATCTTATCCAATATCTACCTGCATTTCGTTCTTGATCTCTGGTTCGAGAAGAAGATCAGACCGGCATGTCAGGGGGAGGCGTACCTGACGAGGTTTGCGGACGATTTCGTGGTGAACTTCCAATACCGGCGCGATGCGGAAGAGTTCCACAAGAACCTGACGGATCGATTCGGGAAATTCGGATTGGAGTTGGCGGAGGAAAAGACGCGGGTGATGCGCTTCGGACGCTTTGTCCGGGCGGACCTAGCGAAGACCGGAGAGAAACCGGATACGTTTGACTTCCTAGGCTTCAAGCATGTCTGTGGCACTGATCGAGGCGGCAAGTTCGCCTTGGTGCGGGTCCCATGCGACAAAAGCCGCCGAAAGTTCTTGGCCAAATCCAAGGAATGGCTCAGTAAGCATAGGCATTGGAAGCGGCGGGACCAGCAAAAGCAACTCGTGATGATGCTGCGCGGCTTCTACCAGTATTTCGGATTGCATCACTGCAAGCCGAAGCTTGACGGGGTCCGGCGCGAGGTACAACGGCAATGGGCCCGTACGTTGAGACGACGGAGTCAGCGGCACCGGCTCTACTGGTCCTATCTCCTGAGTCAATCCTGGTTTGAACTACCTTATGCAGTGTCGACACTCCATGCCACGGTTTGACGGCCCTCCAACGAGAGCAACCTGGGGAGCCCGTTGCGGAAAATCCGCTCGGCGGGTTCTGCGAGGGGGGACGGGCACAAGCGACATAGTCGCAAGACCCGTCCCTACCCACCATAATGTGCAGCACTACCTGCTGCTCGAGAAGGTGGCTCGACGTGTGCAAGATGATGATGTTATGCGGTTGCTCAAGATGATCCTGAAGGCCACTGGGAAGAAGGGAGTTCCCCAGGGTGGAGTGGTTTCGCCGTTGCTCAGTAACCTCTATCTCAATGAGGTAGATCGGATGCTGGAGAAGGCGATTCAGACCACCCGACGGGAACCATATACCCATGTTCAATACGCAAGATTTGCGGATGACATGGTGATATTGATCGATTCCCATCCGCGACATGACTGGCTAGCCAGGGCGGTGGAACAGCGACTGCGTGAGGAATTGGCCAAACTCAAAGTGAAAATAAACGAAGAGAAAAGCAAAATCGTCGATCTGGCAAAGGGAGGAAGCTTTACATTCCTGGGCTTTGAATATCGCCGCATTCTAGGTCGTAACAAGAAGTGGCGACCCCATTACGCGCCGAAGCTGAAGAAACGGACGGCGCTGTTGGCAAAGCTGAAGGAGATCTTCCGACAAAATGTCAGCCAGCCGGTGGAAAGGGTGATCGAGCAGATCAACCCGATCCTTCGCGGTTGGGTGAACTACTTTGCGGTAGGCGATTCGAGTGAATGCTTTTCGTTTGTCAGAGACTGGGTAGAAAAGAAGGTTCGGGGACATTTGATGCGCGCCCGGGAGCGATCAGGACTCGGTTGGAAAAGGTGGAGTAGGCAGGGGCTCTATGGGAAGCTGGGACTCTACAATGACTACCGGCTTCGTCGACCATGGTCACTGCCGAAAGTCCAGCCAGCCGCGTCGGTCACATAACCCTTGGTAGGAAGCGAGCAGGTAAGCCCATTGCTGGAAATCGGCACGATGGGTTTGAAGTGGCGGTGGCTGGAACCCAGCTTACGGTTTGGCTAGTGAGGCACTCCCAGAGGAAACGGGGAGAAACGGCTAGGCTGAACCTGCGGAGTATGGCGCCAGTCCTCGACCCAACCAGGTCACACGCTCGACGAGTTTCTTGAGGAGTTTCCTTCTGTAACGCGTGACGCGGCTATCGTCGCCCTGGAGTATGCCAAAGGCCTGGTTATCGCCCATGCGCGATGAAGGTCTTGATCGACCAGTGCTTGCCACGCGCCGCAAGATTCTGCTCACGCGCATGCGATTCTTCGCTTACTTGCTCGAAACTCCTGACGGGCCTCTGTGCTAAAATCACAAGAAAGGAGGCTCGCCATGGCAGTGCTTGACTGGTCGCAATGCCCGGCGGTGGAGAGCGTTCCCGGAAGGGTGAGCGGGGCATGGGTGTTTCGTGATACCCGCTTACCGGTCGCCACCGTCATTGAGAATCTTGAGGATTTGAGCGTGGAAGAGGTAATGGAACAATTCGACGTGACTCGGGAGCAGATTGCGGCGGTGCTTGACTTTGTGGCGCAAAGCCTCAAGGTGTCAGCTCCAGCAGAGGCATCCGCCCCAGTCGATGCTCGTTCTCTTTGACCACGGAACGCCGCGGGGCCTTGCCCGTGCGCTTCCCGACCACGCCGTTGTCACAGCAAAGGCGAGGGGTTGGGACCGGCTGAACAATGGCGCCTTGTTGAAGTCAGCGGAGGAAGCGGCGATTGATCTGCTGCTGACTACGGATCGGCGAATTCGCTACCAGCAGAACCTTACTGGCCGCAAGATAGCCATCGTAGTTTTGGTCGGCACCACAAAGTGGTCCCGAGTTCGATTGCACCTTGAACGCATCGCTGCGGCAGTCAACGCCGCAAGGCCGGGCAGCTATACGGAAGTCGAGATTCCCAGCCGATAGAAGTCGCTATTATAAACGTTTACGGATTATTTCCTGTTTTCCTATGACACGGAAACTTTGGACCGCTTGTCGTTAACTGAATATGGGGAGGGACCAGTGGTGTTGTGACTTGAAGCATCGCTTGGCCGCACTTGAACCATCGTTTGGCCGCTCATCTGTCACTTAAAGCAAGAGTTGGCCGGAAATAAAGCATAAGTTGGCCGCGAATATCGGTCGCGTTGCTGTTGACCTGGGGGAATGTAGCTTTGGGAAGGTGTGGAGCGTAATTTGGGCGGCATCTATCCGGTGCTAATCCGCGCGGTTATCTGCCGCCGGACCTCCTGCAGCGCTGAGCGCCCCGTCATCTATATTGAGATAATCAGAGCTGGTCAATAACGGACGCAAGTGCTGGCGCGTGAGTCTTATACCTTTGACATGCAGTTCCCAGGCAATTCGTCTCACCTCTTCAGCGGCTTTTTGCTTCCTTGCCATGGCGCGCCTCACCCGGTATTCCGCGTAGTGCCGCGCGATCTTACGGCAGAGCCTCGCGACGGGCGGCAACTCTACTTATGCCGTTGAGTCCGTGGTAGGTTTATGCGGAATCCTATGGAAGTTCAAGAAATCCTCTCGCACCTCGAGCGGAACGAGGGCCACTTTGCCAGGTCCGCCGTTCGGGAAGCGGTCGCTCATCGCGACCAGATCATCCCTCCGCTTCTAGAGGTTCTTGAATCTGCGGCCCGCGACCCGCAATCATTCGCACGCGATCCGAACCGCATGATTCACCTCTATGCCATGTATCTGCTGGCCCAGTTTCGCGAAACACGGGCTTACCCCCTCCTGGTTCAAATGTTCTCCGCTCCTGGCGAGTTGCCTTTCGACTTGGCAGGCGACACCGTGACCGAAGGCTTGGACAGCATTCTTGCTTCGGTTTCGGACGGGGACATGACCGGCATGGCCTCGCTCGTGGAAAACGAGCGGGCAAACGAATATGTCCGCTCAGCGGCCCTCAAGGGTCTCGTGACACTGGTGGCCTGCGGCAAGCGAAGCCGGGACGAAGTGGTGGCCTACTTCAAAGGTTTGTTCTGCACGCTCGAACGGACTTATAGCCTTATTTGGGATAGCTTGGCCAGTCGTTGCACGGATCTGTGCGCAGAAGAAGTGAGAGAAGATCTTCGCCGGGTCCACGAGCAGGGGCTAATTGATCCATTCTACATCCGGTGGGAGGGCATCGAAGGCGCGCTCGGCGTCGGCAAAGAAGCCGCCATGAAAGTGCTAAATGAGCGGTATCGATTGATCGATGATGCGGAAAAAGAGATGAGTTGGTGGGCGTGCTTTGAAGAGAACAAACACCGCAAGGTCAAGCTTGGCTGGGACACCCCAATTCGGAAAGCCCCTAAGGTGGGACGGAATGAGCCCTGTCCTTGTGGGAGCGGAAAGAAATTCAAAAAATGCTGCGGATGATAGGGAGCTTAGCGTAGCGTCCATATCCACCTTGCATGAACGCGGGCCCCTGCAACGCATTTAAGGTCGCTCCTGCGAGACAATGTCGCACTGGTGGCCAACTCATGCTTTAAGTGACATCATCGCTCGTAAGCCCTTAGATCCGCACTCCGTCGTCAAATCCTGGCTTTGAAGCATCGTTCGGCCGGGAGTACAAAATCGGAAAATTTCCCACCGCGGGCGAGTACGGATAGTGAGGCACTTTGCACGCGACAGACTCTCGCGCTGTCATTCCGAGGCGCCGTGGCGGACTCCTCGGAATGACTCGGTCAGATAGGTTTTCAACAAGTGCTAAGTTTTGTGATCGGTTGCCCGCATCGAACCGGGCCAGGGTTTTCCTCCGTCAAGCCGGAGCCATCTATTCGAATGACTATCTAATTCCGAAGAATTCCCTTGACGCGAAAATACCGGACTGCTAGTTTTCTAGCATAGCTGCTGAAGAAATAGCACATGACGAAAAAACCCAAGCCAAGCTCCTTCTCCCGCCGCGAGCGCCAGATCATGGACATCCTCTATAAGCTGGAGCGCGCCTCCGTCGGCCAGGTCCTGTCGAAACTCGCCGATAAGCCCAGCTACTCCACCGTCCGCGCCCAACTCTGCGTGCGCCTACTAAAAACTCTGTAAGCATTGAAATCGTTGCATTTATGGAGCCGCGACCGTTAATCTTTCCAAACCATGTTCACTCTGCTTTTCTCTCTGCGAGATTGCTTCCGATCCCGTGCCGTTCTGCAAGCAGAAATTCTTGCCCTCCGCCATCAGCTATTGATCTTCGAGCGTTCCAGCCGCGGTAATAACCTACGTCTCCGTTGGACTGACCGAGCCCTGTGGGTTTGGCTCTCACGATTGTGGGGCGATTGGCGATCAGTGCTGCTCATGGTCAAGCCGGAGACCGTCATCGCGTGGCATCGCAGGGGGTTTCGCCTCTATTGGGGTTGGAAAAGTCGGCATCGCCATGGTCGCCCGGCTGTATCTCTGGAAGTTCGCAATCTGATCCGTCAAATGAGCCTCGCCAACCCGCGCTGGGGCGCTCCTCGCATTCATGGGGAATTGCTGAGGATTGGAATCGAAGTGTGTCAAGCAACCGTGGCCAAATACATGGCCCGACACCGGCAACCTCCCTCCCAGACATGGCGAACATTTCTCAAGAATCACACCAAGGACCTGGTTTCCTTAGATTTCTTCGTCGTGCCCACCATCACGTTCCAGGTCCTGTTCACGCTCGTGATTCTCAGCCATGACCGTAGACGTCTGGTGCATTTTGCGGTGACCGCTAACCCCACCGCAGCGTGGACCGCCCGACAGCTTTTGGGAGCATTTCCTTGGGACAATGCGCCGCGGTATTTGCTGCGCGATCGCGACAGCGCTTACGGGCTGGAATTCAGCGAGATGGCAAAATCGATGGGCATTCACGAAGTCCTGACTGCGCCCCAGAGTCCTTGGCAGAATGCCTATCTCGAGCGACTGATCGGATCGATTCGACGAGAGTGCTTGGATCACGTCATCGTTTTGAATGAGACCGGTCTGCGTCGAGTCTTGAAATCCTATTTCGCATACTACGAACAATCCAGAACGCATTTGTCGCTGGGCAAGGACGCACCAATCAGTCGACCGATTCAGCCTCCAGCCATGGGTCGGATCGTGCAAATTCCTCAAGTTGGCGGACTGCATCATCGTTACGAACGTTTTGCCGCCTGAACAAACGCCACTCTTCGCATATTCTCGACGGGGACATGTCGTTCGGTTGCTTTTTTGTGTCGTCGAACGCACGCACCAAAGAGGTTCGCGCCGAACCCAGTCCGCCCACATTATCGGAGGCACTTCGACGCCACCAAATGCGTTCGAACGAAGTTTTTGGTACGGACTGGCTACTCGCTTTTGCGCACCGGGACACCGGTGCCGTCGAAGCTAATATAGAACTTGGCCTCGGAGGCAGCGGCGGGCGCCGGTGTGCCAACCG
>QHYZ01000143.1 GCA_003225295.1 Acidobacteriota bacterium
GACCGCGGCGGGATCGCCTCCGAAGGCGCTCTGCCAGTAGCCATAAGAAAGAACCGCCACAGGTGATGTGCCGGGCGTGTCGTCGGAAGTGCCGAACGTCCGCCCAACGGCAGCTCCGACACCTAGCGCGTCAAAGAAATCACCGGAAACCATCTCGCCTTGCACGAAGGTGGCTGGGCCATTGCCTCTGAGGTTGAGTCCAACGTTTCCGCACAGCGCCACCACTGTCGAAAATGCCCCTTGTGTCGAATGAAATTGCTGAAACATCGGGTAGGAAAACCAGCAGCCGTGTTCGCCGGTTGCGCCTTCGTCTGCGGCCGGACAGGACATGTAGCTGTAGTGGCCCTTCAGGTTCGGCGATTTGTGGGCGGTCCATTGAAAAACGACGAGGCGCTGTGGATCGCGGACGGGCAATGAGCGAAGGAGGGCCGCGTCAATCAGGCTGAAGATGGAGGTGTTGGCGCCGATGCCGAGTGCGAGGGTGAGGACGGCGACGGCGGTGAAACCGGGAGATTTGCGTAGCAGGCGCAGGCCGAAGCGCAGATCCTGAACAAAGTCTTGAATCCAATTTACGCGGCGTGCGTCGCGGCATTTCTCTTTGGTCTGCTCGATACCATCCAGGTCGAGTCGCGCGCGACGATGCGCTTCCTCTTGCGTCATCCCTTGCGCCATGTATTCCTCGGTTTTTCGTTCGAGGTGCTCGCGCAGCTCGTCGTCCAATTCCTGGTCCGCCTGTGCCCAGCGAAACAAGGACCGTAACCGTAGCGGAATTGTGTACAGCCAATGATTAGGTCGCATTCTCCGGCCCTCCCTTACTCGTATCTCAACGCAACCATAGGGTCGACGCGAGTCGCGCGTCGCGCCGGAACTGATGCCGCAAGGACAGCACAGGCAGCAAGAACTGCGGCCGCAACGCCAATGATCATCGGGTCGTAACTCTTGACGCCGTAGAGCTGGCTAACAAGCACCCGGCCTCCCGCTAGCGCGGCTGGTATACCCATGGCCAGACCCATGCCGAGTTGGGCCAGCGCAGCGCGCATCACTAAACCGAGCACATTCCGGCGGTCGGCACCTAGCGCCATGCGTATCCCGATCTCGTTGGTTCGCCGCGCCACGCCATAAGCTGTTACGCCATACAGCCCGACGCAGGCCAGGATGAGCGCGAGCGCGCCGAACAGCTCCGTAAGCCGTGCAATGAGTCGTTCTTGATTAAAGTTGTGCGCCACCTGCTCGCCAAAACTCATCATGTTGAGAACGGGGAGATTCGGATCGGCATCGGCAAGCGCCTTGCGGACAGCCGACTCGATATTCTCCGGCCTGCCAGCAACATGCAGCTCGATGGCACCGACCCAGCCACGAAAGGACTCTCCGGGCGGGGTTTGGAGTAGCGGCAGAAAGAATGTGGCATATGCAGGGCCACGGGTGTCCTGGTATTTCGCATCCTCGACAATGCCGACGATTTCGTAATCGCCGCTGTGACTCACATCCGTCATTCCGAAGTGTTGGCCGATCGGATCCTCGTTCCGGAAGAATCGGCGCGCGAACGTTTCGTTGATGACAGCAACATTTAGACCGCCGGGCCTGTCGCGTTCCTCGATGCCGCGCCCTCGCAGCAAACGCGTGCCGATCGTCTCGAAATAGTGAGGACCAACCCTGTCCCAGGAGGGCGCCGTCCAGCGATAGTCCGGTGCTTTTCCCTGAATGTACACGCGTTCGTTCGCGTTGTTACCGCCCAGCGGGCTGTACCAGGACAGGCTTGCGCTCAGGACGCCGGGTATTTGCGGCATCGTCTCCTCAAGCCGCTGATAAAGTCCGTCAAGCTTGTCTGGCGTGTAGCCGGACAGGGACGGAGCGATATTCACGATCAGCCGGCCGTCCGTCACAAAGCCAAAATGCTGGCCTTCGAGATTGCGAAGGCTTTGCGTGACCAGACCGGCTGCGATCAACAGCGCAATCGAGAATGCAACTTGTGCTGCGACCAGTGATTTCTGCAGTACCGAAGCGCGATCGCCCGTGGAACGGCCTGCTCCGCGCAGGGCATCGAGGGGATCGGATTGCGACGCTGTCCATGCGGGTAAAATCCCGAACACGATACCTGTCATCAGCGATAGAAGGATGCAGAAACCGAGCACAGGCAGGGATGGCCGGGCGTCAATAGGAACATAGCTGGCCCCGCGAAAGGCAAGGAGCAGGATGGTACGTGTCCCGGCGTAGGCTACATAGAGTCCCGCGGCACCGCCCATAAGCGCCAAAAGAACGCTCTCGGTGAGCATCTGCCGAATTAGGCGATGTCGTGGCGCTCCCAGGGCCAACCGCACGGCCATCTGCGAACGGTTGGCCGACCCGCGCGCCAGCAACAAGTTAGCGATGTTCGCGCAGGCGATCAGCAGAAGCAATGCAGAGAGTGTCACTAACAAGTGCAGGCCCGTTTCATAGTCAGTCCGCAGTTTCTCGACACCGCCAGCTGCTGGCGTCAGGCGAATGTATTGTCGAGGAATGTCTTTCCTGTCTCGGTCGGGAATAACTTCGCGGTGACTGCTGAGCCACTCCTGTAATTCGACGGTGAGTTGCGCTTGCACGGGTTCCGGCACAAAGCCGGACTTTAGTCGTCCCACAAGATACAGCCACTCCACGGCAGCGTTAGGGAGACGCCATTTTTCCGGGTCGGCGGCCAAGGGCAGCCAGAAGTCCGGAGGATCGCTGCGAAGCGTGTCGCCATAGAATCCCGGTGGGGTCACACCGGCAATCGCGCAAGGAACGCCATTAATGTTTAACGTTGAGCCGATCACAGATGGATCTAGCCCGAAGCGCTGCTGCCAAGTGTGGTAATTCATCACCGCAACGCGAGGCGCGCTTGCTGAGTCATCGGGGGGCGCGAGGAGTCGGCCAGCGAAGGCGCGGACGCCTAACGTATTGAAGTAATTTGCCGAGACGAACTCCCCCTTATAGGGCTCGGCGGCAGACCCGTTACGGCGAACGCCTAAATCCGATGTCCAGGGCTCAAAAGCAGCGAGCTCGCTAAATTCAGGTGTGTGGTCGCGAAGATTCTGGTACAGCGCATAAGAATAAAGAACAAAACTACCGCCCTCCTGCGTCCCGACCATAACGCAACAACTGTTATTGTCGCCGAGACGATAAAGCTGCCTAGGATTTGCTACCGGCAGCGACTTCAGCATCACCGAATCAATTAGGGTGAAGATCGCGGTGTTCGCTCCTATACCGAGCGCTAAGGTGACGACAACCACCACAGTGAACCCTGGGGATTTGCGCAGGGTGCGGAGGCCGTAGCGAATATCCTGAATCAGGTTCTCAATCCAATTTACACGTCGCGCGTCGCGGCATTTCTCTTTGGTCTGCTCGATACCATCCAGGTCGAGTCGCGCACGGCGGTGCGCCTCTTCTTGCGTCATCCCTTGTGCGACATATTCCTCGGTTTTTCGTTCGAGGTGGTCGTGCAGCTCGTCGTCCAATTCCTGGTCCGCCTGCGCCCAGCGAAACAACGACCGCAGCCGCAGGGGAATCGTGTACAGCCAATGACCCGGTCTCATTCTCCGACCCTCCTTTACTCGTACCTGAGAGCGACCATCGGATCGACTCGCATGGCGCGGCGCGCGGGTATGTAGCAGGCCGCAAGTGCTACTAGCGCGAACAAAACCGCAACGACGGCGAACGTCAATGGATCATTCGGGCCTACGCCATAGAGCAAGCTACGCATGAACCGCGTAAGGGCGAACGAGGCAGCGATCCCGGCAAAGACGCCCGCCGTCACGATCTTAAAGCCCTCGCCAAGGACCAACTGCACTACATCGCGCCGCCGTGCACCCAAGGCCATGCGCACGCCAAACTCGTGTGTGCGCTGACTGACCGCATAGGCAATCATTCCAAAGATTCCGATTGCCGATAGCGACAGAGCCAAAGCTGCGAACGACCCGACGAGAACGAGGCTGAGGCGCCGTGGCGCGAGTGCTCGGAATAAGGCATCGTTCATTGTCTGCATGACGTCAATCGGTTGGTCTGACCGAAGTGAGTGGACAAGTACACGAACGGTTCCCGCGACTGACGTAGGTGGGCCAATGGTGCGAACGAATAGATTAAAACCTGCAAAGGCATGGTTTGTTTCGTCTTGCAGGTAAGGTGTGTAGAGGGCTGGCTCAGCGGGCAAGTCGAGGCCTTTCTGCTTTACATTTGCGACGATCCCGACTACCTGGCGAAAGCGCGGGGCACCTGTTGTGTTTCGGCCTGCTCCGACATAGTCAACCCCAATCTTCTTGCCGATCGGATCTTGTCCGGGCCAGTAGGATTCCGCTAATGCTTGATTGACGATCACGACAGGTGGCGCGCTCGCATCATCGCGCGCAGAAAAGAACCGACCATTCACGAGACGGGCACCAATCGCCTTGAAGAAATCTGAGCTGATCCAGCAAGCCTCCACAGTCGGAACGTTCAACGGGTCATTCGGGCGGTCACCAAAAAGTAGAGCCGCCGAGGGCGCATATACGCCAGGCATACACTTCCCTAGCGCTGCTGCACTCACCCCCGGAAGTGCAGCTGTCTGTTCGACCAACTGAGGGAAAAAGAGCCGCGCAACGCGCCAATCGTTGGCGCGCAAATAGGTGGCCAGGAGATGATCAGGAAGGAAACCTGGATCGAGACGTTCTGCCTGCTGGAAGCTGCGCAACAGCAAGCCGGCTGCAATGGACAACACAACCGCCAAGCAAATCTCAGAAACCAACAGCAAGCCGGAACGCGGGCCGGCGATACTTCCAGCTTGGTACCGACCTACCTTCAATTTGGTGATCACGTCAAGTTTCGAAGATGCGGCGGATGGTGCCAGCGCAAGCAGCAAACCTGTGAGGACCGTGACAAGAAAAGCGAACA
>QHYZ01000385.1 GCA_003225295.1 Acidobacteriota bacterium
GATACGCCTCCGCCCTCGCCGCCCATTCCGCGTAGTGCTCGGTAGGAACGAAAACTTGCGTCTCACCGAGTGCCGAAGGCCGCCAACTGTCATGCCAGCGGAACTTCTCCACCGGCACTCCCAGGTATCGAGCCACAACAGAGGGATATCGATTCGCCCATGCCGCGATGTCCGAGGGAAGAAGAATGATCGCGGCAGGAGCGCTGGGGTTCACCTGTGTCACAAACTCGTTGAGCTTTTGTTGCAAAGATTGTTTTGCTCGCGCGTCGGCATCCTCGCAAATGCACAGTCGGTACGCATAGCCCTTGATGATCAGGTCCCGCGCGTACTGCTTGCTCGCTCCGAGAATCTCTTCGCGAACATCGGCCTCGGTAACGTCAGCAAACCTGCGGCCTTTGAATTGCCATACCGTTGGGCCAGCGAGATGGCCTTCTGGGTCGTTGCCTTGATCGATTTGTGTGTCGACACCACCGTCGGCAAGGTTAACTCTTAGATTGGTATGCACTTGCGCGGGCGTGACGCCAAGCTTGGCGGCCGTCGCGCGCAATACGCGATCCATAAACTCAGCGAACGGTTTGCCTGTCCCGTCAAGCAACAATCGGAAGTGGTCGGCTGTTATGAACGGGAGCATTTGGGCAGTTCCAGACAATCGTCAGCCGCCACTGTACCAGTTTTGGTTCGAGGGCGCACCCGTGGTCATCGCAACCATCGCAACCCACGGTTTGAATCTCTGTTTTTCCTTCTACTTTGGCTCTTTCGTTTCACCTTCAACCATCCTCGGAAATACACCGAACACCGAGTCCGGCGACGCAGGACTGCTGCCCGCGGCAAGTCAGGGTCGTGGAGTACTTGCCTACCGTCCCATCGGATCTGCTCCCTGCAATCGCGACTTGTCGTAGTCACACACGCAAAGTGTGGATCGGATTTTAGGAAGCAGTTCGCTACCACACGATGCCGCAAGAGTTCACAGCGTTGGTGTCTGTGCTGTTCTTTAGACGGAGGGCATATAGTGTATCCTCGTTAGCCGGACGAGAGCCCAAAATGGAAATCCTGGCTTGTCTCGAACAGCGGAGTCGGGATGCGATATTGGTGGGTCAACCAGAATCAAACGTTCCGCCAAGAGATCACGGGTGGCTACCTCTGGTCTCCTAAGCGCAACGCCACGGAATCGCCAAGTCCTATTGTTGGGAGTGCCCGAAACCAATTGAATTTGGCTCTGTGGGCCAGAACTGGGAAAATGTCGGATGGAGAGTGAACGTATCGTTTACTCAACTGCTGAACAAGATCCGCCCCAAGGATCATATGGGAGTATTGAGAGAAGTTTTACCGGATCGCTATTCACCTCTCCAGCCTAACGGAAACGGAATCCAGTCAATCTACCTGACAGAACTCTCTGAGGAGTTCACGGAAGTCCTCGGCGGTTTGATTGGAGAAGAGGCTCGCTCACTGATCGCCGCAGCCGAGGCTTATGCCGCCGTCGAGAATGACAGAATCGTGACAGGCGACGAACTGGATGTCTGGGAGAGCAGGATCGAACAGCAAGTTGAGACTGATCCATCGGTGAATGAAACAGACCGAGAGGCAATTGTCCGAGCACGGCGTGGCCAGGGCCTTTTCAAGCAGCGTGTCATGCGAATTGAAACACACTGCCGCATCACGGGTGTCGATAACCCGAGTTACCTTCTGGCCAGCCACTGTAAGCCCTGGCGAGATTCTTCAAATGAAGAGCGACTGAACGGTGAAAACGGCTTACTCTTGACGCCTAGTATTGACCTTTTGTTCGACCGCGGATTTATCGGGTTTGAGGATTCCGGAAATCTCATTATCTCGCCGGTCGCCCACAAGCCTTCCTTGCAAAGGATGGGTCTCGAAACGAAGCGGATCACGACGATGAATTTCTTCGTCGCGGTCACTGATTACGATTGGTTCCAATTGCATGCGGCCAAGTCTTCTGTGGTTGAAGTAAATTTCTGGCGCCCATCTCCTGATGCGTCATTCAAAGCTCTCAACGCCGGTGAAATGCTGCTATTCAAGCTTCACTCGCCGCGCAATTTTATAGTCGGTGGTGGGTTCTTCACCCGCTTTGTCCATTTGCCGATCTCGCTCTCATGGGAAGCTTTCGGTGAAGGCAACGGAGTTCGATCTCTTTCGGAAATGCGTGAAAGCATCGCGAAGTACAGACGCGTACCCATCGAACCGATGGAGAACCCAAAGATCGGTTGCATACTCTTGGCCGAACCATTCTTTTTCAGAGAAGCAGAATGGATTCCGGTACCCTCGGATTTCAGTCTTAATATTGTCCAGGGAAAAGGATACGACAGCGAAGACGGCACCACCGGCAAGGCCCTCTGGGGAGCGGTCGCCGAAAGATTGGCGACACGGGCCACTGCGAACCTTGACCCCGGCCCAGCGACTATCGCAGCGGTCAAGAGTATCCGGTACGGCGAACCCATGGTCGTTCGACCGCGACTCGGCCAAGGCACATTCAGAGTGATTGTGACCGACGCTTATGAGCGTAGATGTGCGATCACGGGCGAGCGTACACTGCCGGTGCTAGAAGCTGCGCACATCAAGCCTTACACCTCCGGCGGTCCGCACGAACCGGAGAACGGTCTACTTTTGCGAAGTGACCTGCACACGTTGTTCGATCAGGGATACGTGACTGTCGACGCGGATCAACTGAAAGTGGTCGTCAGTAATCGCATTCGAGAG
>QHYZ01000077.1 GCA_003225295.1 Acidobacteriota bacterium
TGACGCCCCCGCAGAGGTAAAGCTAGCGCTATCGGTACCGGCAGAGGTAATGACTTTGCTATAAGGATAGTTGAACCCAAAGTCGTTGTTCGGATACATGTACCAGTTCAGCTGGCGCACCCTGAACGTTTGTTCATAGGAGGTCAGGATGGCCATCCCCGGTAGCGTATAGACGTAAGCGCCATAGGCAAAGATCACGCCCTGGTAGTAACCGTGGCAGCTGCCATCGGACAACATTGCGGAAGTGATTCCTCCGGTGTTGACGGTCATGTCCAACACGTCGTAAGGCGTGCCCACATAGTCGAGGATCTGCTTGATGGCTGGATAATCCGACTCCGTTTTTCCATTGGTGACAACCAGTAGCTTCATGTCGATCGTAGTTGTCGAGCAGGAAGTCGGGAGGGGCGCGGGAAGCTGGGCTTGCGCGGTTTGTATTGCGACCGAGAAGAGCACAAAGTAGGCGACCAGGACGCCGGCGGAAATAGCACAAAAGCGGGATGGCTGGTTCATACAATACCTCCGTTACTTCAGAAATCGGGCCCGGACTTCAACGCTAGGCTCGGCAAGTTGCACGGCTGCCACCGAGTAGGCCAGTTCAGCGGAGCAGGATGATCTCTGCCCGGGTAGCGTCGGCTACACACCGGGGAAGTCGCAATCAGGCTAGCGAACAGCAAAAGAGCCCGCAATCCGGTGATTGTTCCAGTTGGCCCAACGAAAAGTTCTGCCTGCAAAGGGTTTAGTCGATTTGAATTAGTCCATTAGATTAGAGCTATAGACTACGCGGGTAGGCGTAATGGTAGATTCATCCCCGCTGATCATTCTTGGGAAGCTTGAGTGCTTCGACCTCTTCAATGGGCCTCTTGTCCGCTCGAACAATGACTCAAGGCGGCGGAACCAGCACGTTTTATTCCTTCCGGAGGATGGTCGCCGCTCCGCGCGTAAAGCGAGGCGCGCGGATGGGACTTCGAAGCGCACTTCTTGCGCGTGCTGCAAATAGGCAACGATCTCAAACAAGTTGCGAGCCAGTGCGACTCCTAATCCGTTAATGGGCCTCCCCACGAGCTCAACCGATGACAGTGCATTCCATCCCCAGCAGTTGACCAAGCTTGCTCAACTTGCTGGAGATATGGCCGATGCCGATCGCGCAATGATGCGCTGGGCCTTCGGCGTTCCAGGCATTCATGAATGCTCTCGCTCCCATCGAAAAACGGTAGCGGCTGTTGGTGTTACCAATCTCGAGAATCGGGCCGGGCTCGGAAACGGCGTCGGCGACCAGCAATTTAAGTTTTCCGTCAGCCGTTTGAACAACTGCAAGCAATGTTACGGGACCATGCTTAATGGACATCTCAACGGAGAGCCCCCGGCCCACCTTGCCGTGATACACACTCAGCGGGCGAACCTTGGTCTTGCCTTGGGCAATGGCGATGTGGCCTGGTCCGTCGTGGCCCATGAGGATCACATCGTCGTTGAAATCGCAGGCGTAATACTCCGTGAAAGAACCCCCAACTCCGAAGCAATCCATTATCTTCATGGCTTGAGCGTTCTTGATCTCGTATTCGCCGGCCACCGGTATGCCTCGTGCCGTAGCCAGACTGGTTCCAAGAATGATGGAGCTGATGGCGTCTTCGTTCTCGGCATTACCTACACCTTCATAGTAGTAGGCAAGGGATCCGAGCTTGTGAATCTCGATGAGACGATCCAGCGCCACTGAAGTGCGCGCGGCACGTTCCAATTCGACCGGCGGACAGTCCGGTTGCACATCGAAAGTTTCCCGAAAATTCTGGACGCGACTGCTGATCTCCTTGGTCGAGACCTTTCGGCGCAAATCTGCGAGTTCGTCCACCTCGAGCATTTCGATGTGGCCCCCAAAATAAGCGCACTGTTGAGTCAAGTCGGAATAGATGTCAAGCATTCCCCCGTAATAGTGACCCATCACTCCGAGGCGGTTGTGTTCCATCGTGTGGGCGACTCGGCCTGCATCTATCCACGAGGAAATCTCATTCCACGCGAATGGGTCGTTTTCAAGGATTCCGGTGACTTGGAAAAACGGGATGCGGCAACGACGAAATACATTGGCGATTTCAGGCACGGGACAGGCCTGACAATAAGCCAGCCATTCACCGGTCATTCTGGTTCGGTCACCCATTCGATTGAAGGACTTGTAATCAATTGCCGCAGAGGGCGAAAGATTAAGAAGGATCACGGGCACTTTCGCTCTTCTTACCACCGGAAGGACGGTGGACGACAAAGCGTAGGTCGTAACGTATAGAAAGATCAGATCGACATCCTGCCGCCTGAACGCATGACCCGCCGTCTCCGCCTTTTCGGGAGAATCCACCAAACCTAGATTGATAACCCGAACGCCCGTTTCTTGTAGGCGGTGGGCCACCTGCTGGGTGTATCCCGTCAAGCGCTGCTGCAGCCCTTCAAATTGAGGCCAGTAGGCGTCCAGCCCAATTCCGAACAGCCCCACGGTGAATTCGTGGCCCCTAGAGTCCCCGCTCATGTTTACCTGCACCCTCTGGCATGAGTTTCCGATAAGTAGCGCCCATCATACCAGGATTCTATAACGAAAAAAATTTACCTATTGAAAAAAGACCGCGACTGGCTTAATTTATGCCTCGAGAACCCCCCTGACGCCTTGGCAGCTTTGCTGATGCATTCCCGGAGGAGCAGCTCATGAAGCGTTCAAATTTATTTCGGTTACTGATTGTTCCTTCGTTTATGCTCGCCGCCCTAGGACAGTCCCCAGCGCAAGATGCTCCCGTCCAAATTACAGTCCATTGGGACAAGATAATACAGGAATCCAGGACAACTCCCACGTTACAAGTGGTCGTAAATCCACCGCTTCGCCGGGGAACCTCGGTGCACGACAACGCCTACCAATCCCTACACGATCTCGGGGCAGATTATGTGCGTTACGTTCCATGGCTGCCGTATCCGCAGCTCGGTGTGGCGGAGTTAGAACCTCCGAAGGATGGAAAGACGTCGTGGAATTTCTCCCTCATCGACCCGATGACAATTGATTTTCTGGAGGCCACCAAGGGGCACTCAGTCGTTCTCAACTTCAGCACCATCCCTCAGTGGATGTACAAGACTAACAAACCCGTGGCGTATCCGGATGATCCGAATAAAGCGGTCTGGGACTACGAGCAAGGGACCCAGCTGCGTGACGCCACGTTCCAGGAAGTTGCCGACTACTATGCTCGACTCCTGGCTTGGTACACCAAAGGGGGCTTTACAGACGAATACGGAAAGCAGCACGAGTCCGGCCATCACTATTCGATTCCATACTGGGAAGTTTTGAACGAAGTGGATTTCGAACATCGCATGACGCCACAAACCTATACTCGGCTGTACGATGCGATCGTCAGAGCCATGAAGAAAGTTCAGCCCGAGCTAAAATTTGTCGGCGTTTCTCTGGCCATCCCCGGCCAAAATCCAGACTTTTTTGAATATTTCTTGAATAGCAAGAACCACGCTTCCGGTGTGCCGATGGACTACATTTCCTACCATTTTTACGCCGTACCTACGGCTGACGAGACGCTAGACATTCAGCAACATACCGTTTTTGCGCACGCGGACGGTTTCCTGAATACGGCCCGCTACATCGAAGCGATTCGCAAGCGACTATCACCTCGAACGGGCACGATGATTAATGAAATTGGGATCATTTCGGCCGATGACATTGCACAAGTCGATCCAAATCACGTGGCAAAACCCATTCCTGATTCGTATTGGAATCTTGCGGGCGCCGAATATGCTTACATTTTTGCCGAGCTCACACGGTTGGGCATTGACGTCGCGGGAGAATCGCAACTGGTCGGCTATCCAACGCAGTTCCCCAGCGTATCCATGGTCGACTGGAACAACGG
Organism: Acidobacteriota bacterium; assembly: GCA_003225295.1. GTDB lineage: Bacteria > Acidobacteriota > Terriglobia > Acidiferrales > UBA7541 > Acidiferrum. The sequence goes on from QHYZ01000077.1 coordinate 3,876, forward strand.
AAAACCGAACGCCCGTCTGTGGGTATTGAAGCTCTTGCACGACAACTTTGGCCCGGGTGACAAAATTGTGGAGATTGCGCCGGTTAGTCCGGATGCCCCCGATCATCCGTACCTCACTGGGCTTGCCGTGGTAACTAGGACAGGAAAGCACAAGATGCTTCTCGTGAACAAACGCGATCGGAATTTGGATCTATCTATCGCTGGAGCTGTTGGCGGCCACTTCGACTCCGTGGACGTCACCTCAGGATTTCAACCCCCTGCTTCCACCACAGTAGCTTCGGAGAAGTTGATGATCCACGGTTTTTCCGTGGGAGTTCTTACTTTCCCTTGAACCATGCTATATGTCTGCCGGGTGTCATCTTGACCGTGAACAACGGCCAAGCGATTCGCCTGGTTTGGGAAAGCCAGGAGGTCCAGTTGCCTAGGGTTGCATTTCAATTGCGAATAAAAGCCGGCAAGGAGGCGGAATATGACGCCGCGCACCGGAATGTTTGGCCCGCCTTGCTATCCAAATTGAAGGAAGTCGGTATTTCCGAATATTCCATCTTCAGGAGAAATCAGGATTTGTTCCTGGTCATGCGGGTCGATGACTTTGACGCAGCCTGGCGCACGCTCGACGAGGACTCAACCAATCTGAAATGGCAACAAGAGATGGCGAAACTATTCGAGGCAGTGCCGGGGCTGAAGCCAGGAGAAAAGTTCGCGATGATGAAGGAAGTATTTTACATGGAGTGACCGGCCCAGTGACTTTACTGGCCTAATCCCAGATTTAAGGTCATTCGAGAGATGAATCGTGGAAGGCAACTGAGTGTCGCTCTGTCAGTGCCAGCAAGTGATTGGCCAGCCAAAACGGATTGCCGTTGGCACAATGCGGCGCCCTTCTCCGTCGATCGTAGAATTGGCCATCCTGGATGGCCGGGAGGAGGTTTTTGCGATTCATGAACTTGCCATTCGGCATTTCCAGGTCCACGCCGCCGTTTGCGCACCCCATCCGATATCATCACCTCATGTCCTTCGACGCCCGCACAGCTTGGATCACTTGCACGGGGCCAAGAAGCCCGGAAGGCTGCAGCGGGGCGTTGGCCTTATAGAACTTCGGCGAAGTGAAGGTATAAGTCTTGGTGGCGCTTGGCTGGCGATCGCCAATGATGCGATTCGCCCAGCCGTTTGTTACCTTGATTTCGACCGTATTGGCGCCGGGGCGTAATACGTAAGTCGCATTCGCCCGATAGGGCGTCTTCCACAAGATGCCGAGAGGTTTGCCGTTCACCGACACTTCGGCAAGATTTTTGACCTCACCGAGATCGATCCAAAGTTCGGCACCCGGCTTGAACCAATCGGAGGCCGCCTGAACCGATTTGGTGTAGGTTCCCGTTCCACTGAAATACCTCACGCCCTCGTCAGTGCTTTCCTGCCAGGGGACAAGTTTCTCCAAGGTGACTTGCGGAGGCGCTCCACGGTCCGGCTGAAAGCTCAATGGCCACGGACCGGCTATGGTAGCAATTGATTTTTCGACAACTACGGGTAAAGTGCGCGCTGGCGCTTTCGCCGGATGACGGAAAACGACGAACACGGTTTCCCACGGATCCAGGTGCAAGGGCACCGTGGTTCGACCATTCACGCTCTTGTAGGAAGCGGGCTCAATCATTCCAGTGTCCGCATGCCAGAGTTCTGCTTCCCTGCCATCGATGCGGAAGGTGGCTTCCAATTCTTCGGAACGATCATTGCGATTGTCTACATAATAGAGGTCGGCGCCGTCGAGCCTGCGATGGACAAAGAGTAACTCAGTGTCTGGTCTTGGTTTGCTGTACTCGAAATCCGGCGCCACCTTTAAGCTGGCTAACACGTCACGCAACTCCTGAGTGCCGTACACCTTCCCCTTGCCAACCTGGTTTCCTGCGCCACCGGGACCCCAGAGTAGATCCACGATGCTTTGGAACTCCTTGGTGTCGTCGCTCAAGCTCGGCGTGGCTAACGGCTTGGGCCCACAAACGACAGCCCCAGCCTGCACCACGTCTCGAATCTTTCGCAAAACCGGGAGTGACATGTGCTGACTGAAGGGATCGAGGGCGAGAACGCGGTATCTCATACCGCTGGAGGTGGCGAGTTCGCCGTTTTCGACAGTGAGGAGATGCACTAGAGCATCGGCATTGATGTAATCAAAGTTGTAGCCCGCGGGAATCCCAGGACTTTTCGCGCCAAACAAAGCTGTGATGTTCGAGTCCTCTCCGTAAAAATAAACGATATCGGCGGCGAAACGTCCCTGCTGCAAAAGATAACTGTTGCGCGCAAGGTAAGTCACCCAGGGCTTTGCTTGTTCCGCCCAAGTCTCGTTACGGGTGAACCACTGCCCAAAGGGGCCCAGAGCAAGACCTGGTTTTTTGTCGAGCAACGGCTGGTGAACCGAGGTGTGAATAACGAATCGATTTAACCCCATGGCTAGTTCTTTGTCGGCGGTTGGTTTAAGAGTGGCCGGCGACCAGGCCCAGGCCCCAGAAGCTGCTGTCAGTGATTCCGCTGCCACGAGGTTCTGACCGTAGAGGTGAGCGACCGAGGCGGATTCTCGGACATCGGCGTTGTAACCGTATAGCTCTTTATTCACGCCAGGAGTCTGGGTCCATGTAGCGGACATGGGAACGGTGTTGCTCCGTTTTACCTGCATGCCGTCGCCAATGAACGCGCGACCCTCTTCGTGAGATTCGCCATAGTGGCCCATGCCACGCTCTTTCAAAATCGCGGTGATTAGGTCGTAGTGATACTCGGCGAGCATCTCGGAAAGCGTTAGACGGAAATCCCACAGGAAACGATCGCTGGATTCCGAGCTTTCGATCACTCGCCCTGCCAGAACGGGCATCCACGGACGCGGATCGTAGCCGCGGCGTTTGGTGAACTCCGCGATCAGGTTGTCGGTCCAGTTCTGCGTGCCGGCTTCCCAGCTATCGTTGATGACATACTGCAAACCGCGCTTACCCATGAGCGGGCCCACGGCGGTCTGGTAGTTGTCGAGGTACGTGTTCATGTACTCGCGGACGTAGTCGGGATTCAGCTTGTCGACTTCTAGCCCGGTACCTTCCGGAGACGCCGGATGATTGGTAATGCCGAGCAGGGAGTAGCCAAAGCGCATGACCACCCAACGGCCCGGGGGCGGAGTCCAATCGAGCGAGCCGTCCGGGCGCATCTTGGACGTAAGATCCACCACTGCACTTTTCGCGACAGCGTCTGCCGCCGCTACATTTGGAGTGGGCGCTGTGTAGAGATTCGTCAAAGTTGCGAAGGCAGCTTTTTCTTCCACACGGTTAACACGTGGTCCGGCGTGAAGGGCCATTTCCGCAATCGCATAATCCTTCGATGGCGGCGCGTTAAAATCGCCAAAATCAGCGTCGAATTGCATCGCCGGCGGTCCGGTGAATGCAGGCGGGGTAGTAAAACTCACTCGAAAAAAACGTGCGGTTGTCTCCTGAAAAGAAATGGTGTGCACCTGGGCGCCGTCGTTGGGAATTGTGGAAACTTTCCGGAATGAAATGCCGTCCTCGCTGGCTTCCAGATCAGGGCCCAGGGCCGCTCCGCCCCTAGTGTCCTGAAATGGATTTACCGGACCTCCCAGAGCGAAGGTAAGCGCGCGAATCGTTTGAGGCTTGGCAAAATCGAATTGAACCCAGGCCTGCTGACCGACAGGAGCCTTGGGCAACGCCGTAGTTTTTGTAAAGTCGCCGTCTGCCAGTACAGAGGAGTCAATGTTTCCGCTGCTGCTGGTCACCTTCGGCCGCAGCTCGGCGTCGGGGACATCAGTTCCCGGCGCGGGGAAAGCGACAACTGCGGTGTCGGCATAAAATTCAGGCGGGGCCGGAGGTTTTTCGCCGCTGATCATCGCGAGAAAATCAAAGAGCGGAATATTCTGGTAAGGACCGGTGATGGAAGGGGGTTTGGGAAGCTTGCCTGAGAAAGGCTGGTCACCCTGGACGAGGGTTTCGCTCCAGACAAATTTTTTCATCCCATGGGAGGGCTGCACCCACGGGCCGCCGGACTCGCTCCAACCTGGCGAGCCCGCGATGGCTTCTTCCAACCCGAGTTGGTCGGCAAGGTTGGTCGTGTATTGAAACGCGTCTTTCCATTCCGGAGTCATGTAAACGAGACGCTTGTCCACCAATCTTGGTGTGTTCAGCGCGGCATCAAAATTCTGAAAACCTCCGATTCCCACGCGCTTCATCCATTCGAGGTCGAGCTTGATACCTTCCTTGGTGATGTTCCCGTTCATCCAGTGCCACCAGACGCGGGGCTTAGCGCTATCCGGAGGGTTCAGGAATCCACTCTCGAGTGCGTCGCGGGAGGACTGCCCGTGCGCGCGAAGCATCAGAAAAACTGTCAATATGAGAAGCAGCGAACCCAGTTTCAAAATTTTCCGAGTCCTGGACATGCATCACCTCGCTCTGTTTTTCTGAAAACTGGGTTCTTCGGCACCGAGGAGTTGGCTGGTGGACCCACGCCTCTTGGTATGCTTAGCCTGCATTTTTCTAGCGCGCTCAAGGCTGTGCTAATTTGACCTTAAAGGCGTAGGTTCCTGCCGGAACTTCGAACACTTCGTCCGCCCCTTGCTTGCCCATGGCCTTGAGTTTCGAACTCCGCACAATGGGGTCGTCATCGAGAATCCAGCGGCTGACCATCTCCGATGAAATCGGCAAGAATCCCTTTGTGTTGGGAGGGAGAGTGATCTTCCAATCCGCTTGAGTGCCGCTAGCCGACCATGCCGATCGAATCAGCCCAAAGCGAGACTGATATTCAAGTTCCACGCTGCCCAGCTGCGAGTCGAAATTCGGATGGAGATAAATGGTGTGAAAGCCGGGATCTGATGCGGTGGTATCAATGCCGGCGGCATAACGGTAGATCCAGTCCGCCACTGCCCCGTAGGCATAGTGATTGTACGAATTCATGCTGGGATCACTGCGCATCTGATCCCCGTTCCAACGCTCCCACATCGTGGTTGCACCGTGCCCTACCAGGTATCCCCAGGATGGATACTCTGTGCCCAACAACAATCGATATGCCACACCGGTGTGGCCGGTGTCCGCGAGCGCCTCCAGCAAGTAGGGAGTACCGAGAAAACCGGTGGCCAGCCGCCCATGATTTGCCGCGATTTTATCTACCAGCCTCTTTGCCGCAGCGCTGCGCAGTGTGTCAGGCAAGAGATTCATCTTCAGGGCAAGCACATAACCGGTCTGAGTATCTACGGGTTTATCGCTGAGTTTTGTAGCCGTACCGGAGGCGAAGACGGGCGGAGGAGGCACACCACCCACAAAGCCGTCTGGCCGCACGTAGGCCTGGTTAAAGGAGCCTTTGATTTTCTCAAAGACTCCTGCGTACTTCTTCTCATCGGCATGCTTGCCTAGTGCGTGTGCCATCTGCTGCATAAGGGTCACGTCATAGGCCCAATATGCGGTAGCGACAATATCCTCCGGAGTCGGGCCCTCGGGTGACAGCCAATCGCCGAATGGGATTCCGTAGTTCTTCTTCCACAAATAGTCCGGGTTGGCAGTCTCGATGGCAGTGAGATACTTTTCCATACCGCGCCAGTTTTCTTCGATGATGGATTGGTCGCCGTTTTGAATCCATGAAGTCCAAGGAATGACGACGCCGGCGTCGCTCCAACCGGCGCCAAAGCCGGGATTCGGCTGGATCGTACCCGGAGCGAAAATGCCATACATGTCTGAGCCCACCTGCGTGCCCAGCAGGTCGATTCCGAACTTTCGGGAGAAAGCAGTCAAATCCATATTGTAGGAGGCCGCGCGCCAGAACACCTGGGCATCGGCGGTCCAGCCCAATCGCTCGTCACGCTGCGGGCAATCCGTTGGCACACCGACAAAATTTGACCGCTGCCCCCAAAGGATGTTGCTCCACAGCTGATTCAGCATAGAGTTTCCGGTGTGCAGCTGCGTGGTAAAAGGGGCATCGGTGTGAATGGCGACGGCCTTCAGCGCCTCCGCCGTCGGTTTACCTGGAAAGCCGGTGACCTCCACGTAGCGGAATCCATGAAATGTGAACGCAGGCTGATACTCCTCGATGCCTTTCCCGGCGGTGATGAAGTGGTCGGTGGCTTTTGCCGTGCGCAGGTTCTCCACATACATGGTCCCATCGGGGTTCAAAACCTCGGCGAATCGCAACTGAATGTCCGTTCCCGGAGGGCCCTGGACGCGCAGTCGCGGCACACCGCTGAGATTCTGGCCAAAATCAAAAATGAAGACGCCGGGCTTCGGGTTGGTGATGACTTTCGCGGTGAGGATTTTCTCCTGGCGGATGGGCTGAAAGTATTGCGAGACGATTTCCGGCTCTAGCGGATGAATTTCTTGAGCCACTTCCCAGTGTGAATCGTCAAACGCCGCGGCATCCCAGCCCGGTTGCACGCGGCGGCCATCATAAGTTTCGCCATCGTAAATTTCCGCAAATAAGATGGGCGAGCGGTCAGCCTTCCAGGACTGGTCCGTGACCACCCATTCCACGGACCCATCGGCTTGCTCGATCCGCAATTGCGCCTTCAAGGAGGGGGGCGTAGTTCCGTAGTTGTAACCCTGCCCGAACCACTGAAGGGGCGTGGTATACCAGCCGGGCGCGAGAAGTGCCGCGATGGCGTTCTTCCCCGTCGTAACCTCGCCGGTAACGTCGTACACCTGATAGGCAACGTGCTGACGAAAATCCATCCAGCCGGGTGAAAGAATTTGATCTCCGACCGGCTTGCCATTGACGCGGAATTTGTACGCCCCCAAAGCTGTCGCATAGAGACGCACGGATTTGGCCGGTTTGTCCACCTGAAAACTTCGACGCAGAATTTCAACCGGACCTGTGTTCCACGGCTTTCCTAGTTTTGTAGCACGAAGATTTGACGAGGGCGGAACGTAAGCCTCAGCCTCAGCCCAGGAACGGTCATCGAATTGCGCTGCAAACCATTCGCCCGTCGCGTTCAGCGCCGACTTCCAGGCCTTCCCTCCGGTTGCAAATACTTCGATGGAGCCATCCGTCATTTCGATGTACAGCGTGGCGCTCATGGGTGTCTGGCCGTTGCCGGCCTGCTCTCGTTGGTTCCGTGGGGCATAGTGAGTCACTTCGATCCCTAGAATATTTCTTCCTGTTTGAAGTTCCGCAGCAATGCTTTTCTGCTTGTAATGTAGCCACGGCATTTGACCCCACGGCGGCAGGGGGTCCGCGTTCAAAACTTGCTTCCCATTCAACCACGCGGCGGCCGTGTTCTCGCCGGTCACAAAAAGATCCGCAATCTTCACGGTCTTGGAAACCTCGAAGACCAAACGAAAATCGTGGTGCGTGTCACCGGAAGCTGGGAAGTTCTCCACCTTGGGATTCGTAACCCAGGCCGCGTCGGCTTCGCGTACGCGTTTGTGCTCCTGCTCTTCCCGTCCAATCCACTTGCCGCGCCATTCTCTAGCATCCAGCAGCCCAGTCTCCCACCAGCTTGCGTCACTAGCCGGATACGGTTTTCCATCCTTGTCCCAAACTTTCACGCGCCAAAAGTATCGCTTCTCGGCAATCAATGCCGGACCAGCGTAGCTTACCCCTGCCGATTGATCCGATTCGACTCGGCCGCTATCCCAAACATCGGGTTTCCCCACCTCGAGAAGTGCGGGGTTCGAGGCAACTTGGATCTCATAAGCCGTTTGCCGTGCCTCAAAGCGACCATCCCGCAGCTGCCAGGAAAGCCTCGGCTCTTTCGAATCAATTCCCAGCGGGTTTACCAGCGCGTCGCACTTGAGCTGTACCGGTCTTGACGATGGCGACTGCGCCGATCCAGCTTGCGGGAGCATGGTGACGAGAAGTAAGAGGAAGATAAGATGACGGAGCGACCAGAAGATGCTTCGTATGGACTGATTTTGATTCAAGGCACCCTCCAAGACTCATTGCCCCCAAGATGCCATTCGCTGACCAGTGCTTCTTCGTGCTACGGCTCGACACTCGGGTCGAGCGCTTGTTTGGTAACTTCACTCCGCTGCGTCTGTTCTCTCCTGCGTTCTGCTTCAAGGGTTTTCTCGTGCCGTCGCTGGCATTCTGGAACGCTCTTTTCTGTTCCACAGTACTGGCGAAAATTCCTTGAACTTGCGAAAGCCAGGAACCCTCGTTTCTGGGTTCAGTGCGACTGCCTTTTGAACATGCAGTAATGCCTGTTCGGGGTTCTGCAAGGACATGAGCACGGTTGCCAGTCCAAGAGCATAACATCAGATTATCAATAGGCAACTATTTTTCGTATTGCAATGGCGTGTCAATCCCGCACACAATGAGTTGTTCCAACCACGGCGTCTCGAAAGCAACCAACATTGGACACTTCACGAAGACTTTTCCTGAGTGGATTTTTAGGCACAGCGGCTTCAGCGTGTTTTGGCCAGGGAGTGGCCACACGCAAGGCCACCGTCCAGCCTCGAGGAAAACTTTCCGGATTGCCGTTTGGCGCGCGCTTCCAGGACGTCACGGCAAGAGCTGGTTTGCGTCGTGTCACAGTCTACGGCGGCGTTGACCGCAAGGACTACATCATCGAGGTGACAGGCTGCGGCTGTGCATTTCTGGACTACGACAACGATGGTTGGCTGGACATTTTTGTCCTCTCTGGAGTTCGCTTGTCGGATACTCCCGAAGGTACGAGCAATCGCCTTTATAAGAACAACCGCGACGGCACATTCACAGACGTCACCAAGGAATCGGGGTTGCTCAAAACGGGCTGGGCCTGCGGAGTGTGTGTCGGTGACTATAACAACGACGGTTTCGAAGATTTGTTCGTCACCTACTGGGGACATAACGTTCTCTACCGTAACAATGGCGATGGCACCTTTTCAGACGTAACCCCATCGGCTGGCCTCGCGGGATCGACCCATCGGTGGGGTTCAGGCTGCACTTTTGTGGACTACAACCGCGACGGACATCTGGATTTGTTTGTATCCAACTACCTTGAATTTGATTTGGAAAAGGCTCCGAAACCCGGTCAGACGGCGAACTGCGAATATTCTTCCACTCCGGTGTTTTGTGGCCCCCGCGGATATCCCCACGGTCAGCACTGTCTTTACCGCAATAACGGCGACGGCACATTCATAGACGTCAGCGCAGTGTCAGGCGTAGCGGCCGTGAGAACCAGTTATGGCTTCACGGCAATCGCGGCAGATTTCGACGACGACGGCTGGCCTGACATTTTTGTGGCGTGCGATTCAACACCCAGCTTGTTGTTCATGAACAATCATGACGGTACTTTCAGGGAAGAGGGCGCAATCCGCGGCGTCGCCTTTAGCGAGGACGGCCAAGAACAGGGAGGCATGGGAGCTGCCGTCGGTGACTATGATCTCGATGGGCGCCTCGACATCCTGAAAACGAACTTCATGGATGACACCTCCAATCTCTACCACAATCTCGGTAAGGCTACTTTTGAAGACGCCACCCGCCGGGCGGGCCTCGGTGTCGAAAATCGATTTGTGAGCTGGGGCGCGGGGATCGTGGATCTCGACAACAACGGGTTGCCTGACCTCTTCATTGTGACCGGCAACGTCTACGCTGAACTCGAGAAGCACTTCGCCAAATACCCCCTCCGGAGCCAAAGGCTGCTGTTCCGCAACCTCGGGAAGGGCCGTTTTGAGGAACTTCTAGAGGAAGCCGGACCAGCGATTGCTGACCCTCACGTCAGCCGCGGCTGCGCCTTCGGAGACTTCGACAACGATGGAGACCTGGATATTCTCATCGTCAATCTAAACGAGCCACCCTCCCTGCTCCGAAATGACGTTACCTCCGGCAATCACTGGCTAAAGGTAAAACTCGTCGGCACGAAGTCAAATCGGAGTGCGATTGGCGCCCGCGTGGTCGTTAAGGTTGGCGAGGTAACGCAAACGCAGGAACTCTCGAGCCAGTCCAGCTTCCTCTCCTGCAACGATTTTAGACTTCACTTCGGTCTTGGCTCGGCGATAAAGGCTGAAATCCAGGTGCGCTGGCCAAACGGTATTTGGCAAACGCTCGCGGAGGTCCCCGCGGATCGGCTTGTTACCATTAAGGAAGGCATTGGAGTCGTCCCCAATGCGGGATGGAAATAGAACTGAACCTCTCTCACCGCAGCGCTGCGCAACTCCCTTCCGCATCCACATTCGGATTTCTCACTGCGGCACCGTAGAGTCCAGCTTCTGCTTGGTGACCTCTGACCGCGAAAACAGTTCTCTGGCAGCCTCCTGCTGGCTCGACTTTTGCGTTCTCAGGCGCTGAAACTCGGCAAAGGCCTTTTGCTGCTCGGCTGTATTGCCCTGCGCCATCTGAACTTGCGAGAGCCGGTACCAAGACACTTCGTTATCGGCGTTGAGTGCGATCGCTTTCTTCAGATGGGGCAGGGCATCCTGCATTTTCTGCTGAGCAATGAGCGCCGCGGCCAGTCCCAGGTGGGCGTCCTCAAAGTCTGGATAATATTTCAACGCCTGCTCGAAGAGTTGCCTGGCTTCTTCAAACTCTCCCGCATCACGATGCATGTCCGCCAGCTCATACGCGGCGTTGGCATTGGTCGGATCCAGCTCCAACTCACGTTCGAATTCCTTCGCCGCCTCGTTCGCGTCCCCCGTTGAAGGAGCCTGCTGCGACCTTTTCAACAGGGTACGCCCCAAGCGGAAATGGATCCCCGGGCGCCCAGGGCCGAGCTCCAAAACGGTTCGGTATTCGCGCACCGCCAGGTCATAGGAGCCCTGGCTTTCAAATGCCTCGGCAGCGGCTTGGTGCCTCCAAACCGAACCAGGTGCCACCTGGGCGAGTGCCTGCATCGTCAGAAACGCGAAGTTTCCAAACAGTCTGCCCGTGTGGTAGAGAACCTCAGGGTCTTCTGGATAGAGGCGATTTAACTCGATCGCTACTTCCATGGCTTTGTCGTGACGTTGCATGCCGGTGTAGGTCCGCTCTAGCTGCAGACCGCACATTCGCTTCACCGCGGAATCGGAGGACGCATGGAAGCCCTTCTCTAACCCTGGCAGCGCTTCGCTATATCGTCCCAACTCCGATAGAGAAATTGCCAACAGGGTCACGGACTTAACCAGGCGGGGATTCAGCTTTATCGCTTGGCGTAGGGCGGGTACGGCCTTATCGAATTTCCTCTCTTGAAAATAAATCGCTCCCAGGTTTGCGTGCACTTCCGCCATTCCTGGTTCCAATTCACGAATTTTTTCGAAGGCTCGTTCGGCTTCCTCGTAGCGCCCCGAGGCAAGCGCTTTCTGCCCTTGTTCGGTGTAGCGCTGAAGAGAGTTCGCATCATCCGATGGAGCCTGGGTCAAATCAATCAAACAGGAGGACAGTATCGCAGTCTGTAGCAGCCGCCTTCCGATGTTAAACATTCTTGTGATGTTAACCCTGAGCAAAGAGATCCGCCAGGCCGCTTCCGGCCTGGCGGATCCCGGGGTGGTTAAAACTGGAACTTGGCTCCCAGCTGAAGGATACGTCCGGGTCGGGCGGAGGTGATCGAACCAAATCCCGGCGTACCGAGCGCGCTATTGGGAGCATCGAAGTGTGGGTGATTGAACGTATTGAATGCGTCCAAACGCAACTGGAAGTGCATCCGCTCCGTGAGTGCCACGCTTTTGGCCAAGGACATGTCCCAGTTGTTGAAGCCTGGTCCCCGCAGATAGTTCCGAGGCGTCGTGCCATAAATTCCCGCACCAGGTTGGACAAAAGCCGCGGTGTTAAACCATTCCGCGGTGCTCCTGGTGAATCCGCTGTTTGGATTCTGCCCGGAAACGAGGTTGGCACGATTTAGGCCAGCACAGAAAGGCATGTCCAGTAGACAGTTAAAGTCGTTGGCGCCAATGGAGAATGGGAATCCCTTTTGCAGCGTTACAATACCGCCCACTTGCCATCCGCCAATCACGGCATCCACTGCACGATTCGCGTTGCTGAGATAGCGTTTGCCGCGGCCAGCAGGCAATTCGTAAACAAAGTTAGAGACGAAATGACTTTTCACGTCAAAATCCGACAGCCCGTAGTCAAGCTCCGGGCGATGATTGTCCATGAACCCCTGGAATCCTCCGCCCGAAGCGCCAATCCCGGCTGCTGCGGACTTGTCATCCAGGCTCTTTGACCAAGTGTAAGCGGCCTGGAACGTCAACGAGGTGCTGCGATGCTCCAGTTTTACGTTGCCCGATTGATAGTTGGCACGTCCGCGCCACTCGCTGTCGATATAGACCCCGGTAAAGTTCTTGTAGGGCTTCCGGCTGGCTACTGGCGTAATGTTGTTTGGATCGGGCGCAAAGGCCTGTGCGATGTTGTTCCGCGTAAGAAGATGGGTTCCCTTATTGCCGAGGTAGTTGACCTCAAGCGTGGTGTTCTTGAAGATCTCTCGCTGCAGGGAAAGAGTCCATTGTTGCACGTAAGGATTCTTTGGATTCTCCGAGATGATCACGGCGATGAACGTGCTCTGTGCTGGGGTTACGGGAGAGATGGTATTGTTGGGGATGAAGATTTGGTCCGACAGTTTTGGCGCACTGGCCACCGGTTGGGTGGCGGGTGTAACGGCTGCGCGCACCGCGTACGGATAGATGTCCCCGGAGTCGTCGATCTCGCGGCCTTCGGAAGAGTCGAAAAAGATTCCGTAACCGCCTCGAATCACCGTTTTGTCTCCGCCGAAAGGCCGGTAAGCAAAGCCGAATCGCGGGGCGAAAGGCTTCTTCGAACCGACGGCGGGATTGTGCCGCCCGCAATATCGGTACATGCTTCCCGCCGGGGCAATCCCTTTGGTCACCAGCGATGGATCCGCAATACACAGACCACCATCGGGGTTGGACGTGTCCAGCCACCCCATCTTGTTGCTCTGCTCAAAGGGCACGGTGCGGAAGTCCCACCGAAGCCCCAGGTTTAGCGTCAGACGGCTGCTCACCTTCCAGTCGTCCTGGACGAACGGAGCAAAGTAACTGAAGTGGTACTGATTCAGATTTCCGATCTGACCGGCCTTACTGAACGGTCCCGGAAGGAAGACGCCCACACTTTGGTAGTAGCCGAGCAGAAAATCGGCAATCGAATTGGCTGTGCCGCAGGCAGGTGTGGGACACCCGTTCTGGGGACCGGGGATGAAGCCATTGCTGCTACCATTCTGATTGATCAAATCGTTGCGATATGTGAAATCACCAAGGTAGTCTGCGTTGAGATTGCGCTTTTGTATCCAGTGACGATAGTCTACCCCCATCGTCAGGGTCTGCTTGCCGTGGATGAGCGTCAGTGAGTCGGCAATCTCCCGCGTGGGTATGTTACTTAGAGTGGTGTCATTGACGGGGCCGCCGACTCGTGAAGTTGGATTGAGAGTGATTCCCGGGTACGAGCGGGCACAATCGGACAGATTCGGGAAAGCACCAGTGAACGCAATCGCGTCGACCACGGACTGAGGCACGGCTTGGGAGCACTGGTTTGCCGTTGCCTCAAGCTGGCCGTAGCGCGCCTGATTGACCAGATGGCTTCCGATGTTTATCGTGTGACCCACTGTCCAGCTTGTCTCCTTCTCAACAAAGCTGCCGTTACCAAGCGGTATCGACACAGTCCCGCCAGCGTTGGAGTTCGTGTAGTTTGCAAGCGTTCCGCGGCCGAACACCCTTCCAAAGCGGCCCAGATCTTGATCGAGCTTGTAAGTTTGCTGGTTCTGTGAAGTGGGAGCATTAACAGCTTCCCTGAAGTTTACCGCTGCGCCGCACGTTGTGCAGTTCGGAGCGGGGAATATGTTCTGAGCGAGTGACGTTTTCGCGAGGCGCGAGAAACTGGTTGACGGAATCTTGTTGCCGGGGAAAGGCGCCCCCGTCGTTGGGTCGATCGGCATACAAGGCAGGTTTGAAGCCAGGGCGGTCGTGCAGGCAGCACTGCCATACGCGGGCAGCCCGGACGCGGAAAAATCTCCGCCTAACTGCGCGGGATCTGCGACCAGACCTTGCACTGTGGTTCCCAACGTGGTGCGCCAGCCTTCGTAGTTTGCGAGCCAAAACGTCTTGTTACGTCCGTTGTAAAGCTTCGGCAGGTACGCCGGCCCGCTAGCCACAAAACCGAATTGATTTTGCCGCAACTTGGAGTTCTTCCCTGCAAAGGGGGTCTGGGCGTCGAGGGCATCATTTCTTCCGAACCAAAATACTGACCCATGAAGATCGTTGCCACCACTCTTGCTCACGATGTTGACCTGATTGGCGCTGAAACCGTACTCGGCTGAGTACGTTGAGGTTTGCTCTTTAAACTCTTGCATTGCATCAATGGACAAAATGACGGCTGGGGTATTTAAAGCCGTATCGGTATTCACCAAACCATCTAGCGTATAGTTGTTGGACGTTGGTCGGGCGCCGTTTATGCTGATGGCGTTGCCCTTGCCTACGCGCATGCTACCCTGTTCCCCGGTCGTCTCGACAGCACCTGCACCCAGCAACAGAAACTGTGTGAAGTTTCGATCCTGCAAAGGCAGGTTTTCCACCTGCGTGTTGCCTATGGTCTGCGAAATTGCTGACGTGTCCGTATCCAATGCCAGGGCGCTAGCGTTCACCGTGACTGTCTCCGTCACAGTGCCTGCCTTCATGGCGGCGTCCACGCGAACGTTTTGGTCGACCGCGAGATTGATGTTGTCCACGACTGTTTTCTGGAATCCCGCAGCTTCGACGGTAATCCGGTATGTGCCCGGCCGGAGGTATGGAACGGCGTAATTTCCAGCTTCATTCGATTCCGTCACCTGACTGATATTTGTCGCTGTGTTCGTTACCGTCACTTTCGCCTTGGCGATAACCGCGGCGGAGCTATCAGTAATCGCCCCTAGAATAGTTCCGACTCCGCCGCCTTGGCCGTAGACCTGGCCGGCCGCTCCCATAGTGAACAGTACGCACAACAGAAGACTTCGCCGTTTCATTTCGCCCTCCTGTTATTCATCTCCGCAGTCACCCCAAGTTCAACTTCCCCTGCTTCCTAGACACCACCGACGCCACCAAGCGTGCTTCTACCTTGAAGAGCCGCGAGACCGAGCAGTACTCCCATCCTCGACTTATGGAAAACCCGCAATGCCGTTATTGAACGCGGCGCCCCGCGGTAGCACCGGCGAAGGCTCCTGGTGGCCCCAACACTGCCGCGCACTGTACTGGCAAAATTTGGATGCTGTCAATAGAAAAATGAATTTGTTTACCTATTGAAACTAGCGCGGATATGGTTTTCTTGCGGCCCTGGAACACACCTATCCGTTGTTTGGTAGGAAGGTCACCTATCTAGGCGTAGGACGCCGTGGTGCCCGTGTGACGGTCCTGGCGTTCCCGCGTGACTCGCTTCAAGTAGCCACTGTCTCGAAAAGCCTTCATGGGATCTTCGGGCAAACCCTTGGATTTCCGCCACTCCGCGACGATGGGTCGCACATCCAGCCAGAACGCGCCCCGCAGGCATTCCTCGGCATCCACCAGTGCGCAACTCTGCTGCAGCCCTGCCAACCGTTCGTGGTCCACTGTGGCCGCCTTGGCGTACAGCTCTTGTGCGCTGCACACCGTCTGAATCATTGCTTCGATTTTTCCTTTGAGGTTGTGGCTCTGGTCCACCATGAATGCGATATCTGTTGTCGCACCATTTTCTGCTTCGAAAGCAAGAATCTCGTGAAAGATGCGGAATACCTGATAGGGATCGATGGAACCAAGTGTGAGGTCGTCGTCGGCATAGCGACGGTCATTGAAATGAAATCCGCCAATCATTTTCTGATGGAGCAGCCAGGCAACGATTTGCTCAATGTTCTGGGCTTGATAGTGATGCCCGGTATCCACGAGCACATACGCCTGCGGACCGGCGGCCCTGGCCAAGAGCAAGGCCATGCCCCAATCAGCGATATCCGTGTGATAGAACGCCGGCTCAAAGGGTTTGTATTCGACCAGCAGCCTCTGACGGGGCCGCAGAGCCCCATGAACTTCTTTCAATCCCTCCTCAAAATAACCGATCCGCTTTCGAATGCTCTGAGTCCCCGGATAATTGGAACCATCCGCAAACCAAGGCGAGATATCCCTGCAATTCAGGGTCTCTGCGATTCGGACGCAATCGAGAATATGCGTTAGCGCTTTCCGGCGAATGGATTCATCTGGATTTCCAAGCGATCCGTATTTGTATTCTTGGTCCTGAAACACATTGGGATTGATCGAACCGGGCTTGACACCATGTTTCTTTGCCAGCTCTTTTACTTTGCCCGCATCTTGTGACCCATTCGGAAGGTCCCACTGAACGTGCAATGCCATTGTGGGGCACGCGCCGGTGACCGCATGCACTTGGGCGGCATCGCTGAATTTTTCTTCAATCGTGCTGGCGGCAGCCAGCTGGATGAACTTGCCAAATCGTGTGCCGGTGTTGGCAAAGCCCCACGAAGGCAGTTCTATCCGGAGATTGTCCAGCGCCTTCCAAACCGCCTCGGTCTGTTTAGTTTTCATCGTGGCCCCAAACCATGTCCGCGCGTCTGTCGCTTTCCATCGAATTTCCTCACACCGTTTCTCGATTCCGAGCTTCTTCAAATACCGGCTCGGCAATTTCCTCCGCCCACCGGGCTACCGCGGAGGCTGCTACCCCGGTTGTTTCATTCCAACTTCCCTGCAGCGTGGCCATCTGGATGGCAAAATTTCCCAGCGTCGTGCTCTCGGTCGACCCCCGCAGTACTTCCAACCCAGTCCGCTCCGCCGTCAAACGATTCAATAGAAAGTTCTTGCCTCCCCCGCCCACAATGAAGAGCCGCTTCAGTCTCTTCCCGGTAATTGTGGCAATCGATCGCAGGACCTCTGCATATCTCTCGGCCATGCCGTGAAATATCAGGTTTGCGATCACCGGAATATTTCGGCTTTCCGCCGAAAATGTACGGCGCCCGGCGCGCTGGAGTTGCGCATTAATTTTCCCCAGCGTCCCGCCGGGACGTGTCAAGGGCGGGTCGTCGACATCGATCAAATAATCGGGAGCCGGAAGCGCCTCGCACTCTTGCAACAATGCACTCAACGAAATCGCACTCCCGCGTTCTTCCCATTCATCCATGTACTGGCGCAGCAGCCACATCCCGTTCACGTTTTTCAGAAAGCAGATGGATCTCCCTGCGCCGCCGAGGTTCGTAAAATTCATTTCCCGCGCCTCATCGCCCACGCAAGGACTTTTCAGAACCGTTCCTACCAGCGACCATGTCCCCGAGCTGATGAACGCCCAATCCTCGCCGCTCGCGGGAATCGCCGCGATTGCCGATGCTGTGTCATGGCATGCCGGAACGATCAGCTTGGTGCCTCCTAACGCGGTGAGTTTCGCAAGATCTCCGCCGATGCTGCCGACGATCGAACCCGTAGGCACGATCTTGGGCGCCGCTGAAATATCCAGCCCGAGCGACTCAAATATCTCCTCGCACCACTCCTGCCCGCCTAAACGGACCAGCTGGGTGTGCGTTGCGTTGGTGTACTCCGCCACGCGATGTCCGCCCAGTCGGTAGGTCACATATTCAGGCAGGTTGAGCCAGAATGTCCCGGGACGCCCGCCTGCCAGTTTGTCTGCGTACAACTGATAGAGCGTGTTCAACCCCAGCAACTGAATACCGGTCAATGAATAAAGCCGCGACGGAGAGATAATTTCGTGGACCTTTTTTTCTGCCCTCTGTGTTCGTTCATCCCGGTAGCAAAAGGGATCTGCAAGTGGATCGCCGTTTTCATCCAGGCGAAGGTAATCAACAGCCCAACCATCCACGCCCACGGAGGCGATCCCTTCCGCCGCGGCGTCAGCGCATAAACGCAACCCATCTTTCACTCCGTCTAATATCCGTCCAATATCCCACCGCAGTCCGTCCTGTGTAGCAATCGGGCCATTCGGGAAACGATGCATCACCTGCATCTGTGGTTGGCCTTGCTTCCATCTCAAAAGCGACACACGGCAACTCTGTGCGCCCAAATCTACCGCAACCAGAGCCGCTCTTTTCGCCGACGTCTCCATCGTTCTGGCTCTCGACCGGCCCCGCCTCGCGGGGACACTTACCCTACCTCAGAAAAGCTTCCGTAAGACCACCATCCACGGGTATCAGATGACCCGTCGTGCAGCGAGACTCCGGCCCGGCCAGAAACAGAATCGCTGCCGCGCAATCTTGGGGATCAATGGGCTGATGCGTTAGAGTCCGCCTGGCGTAAAACTCCGCCAGCAGTCCGCGCAGTTCTTCATCCGTCGCCTGCGAATCAAACTTGATTTCATATTTCGTGAGCGATGCTATCACGCGGTCGCGCGGAAACATCGTCGAACCTTTCACTACCGTAGCGGGGCTGATTCCGTTTACTCTCACCTTTGGTGCAAGTGAAATGGCCAGTTCGCGCACAAGATGGCTGAGCGCCGCCTTGCTCACGTCATACGCTTCACTGCCGCGCTTTGCCACCACCGCATTCGCGGAGCTTGTCAGCACGACGCTCCCGTCCAGATCCTGCTCGCGCAGAATCTTGGCAAGCTCGTCCGCCAACCGATGATTAGCGGTCACATTAATGTCCAGCGTCGTGTCCCACTGTCCATCGTGAATCACCCCGTCGGGCGACGATGGGAAAACCGCGGCAGTATTGATCAGGATGTCTATCCCGCCATATATGGCGATCACTTCCCGAAATGCCTTGCGAATCGCTTGGCGATCCCGGATATCGATGGACACCACCGTGGCTGCTTCCTGGCTTGCGGTTTTTTGTAGATGCGCTGCCGTTCTCGCTGCCGCGTCTTTGTCGCGGTCCGCAACCACTACGTGCGCTCCACGTTGCGCCGCCTGTAGGGCAGTGGCTTGGCCTACTCCATGGCCTCCTCCGACCACCACGACCACCCGCCTACTCAGTCCCTTTTCGGGTGGTTGCCGCCGGATTTTTGCTTCTTCGAGCTGCCAGTACTCAATACGGAATGCTTCTGAGGGCGGCAGCGCCACGTAATTCTCATGGACGGTAAAAGCCTCCGTGTTTGCCGCTGCCCCCGCTTGCGGCAAAATCTCGGGAGCCTTCCCGCTTCCGAGAGCGGTCGCGCCTTCCATCACGTGAATCGCGTTGGTGTAAAACTCCCCGGTGATTCTCGCTTCCGTTTTGTTTTTGCCAAAACTAAACATGCCCATGCCAGGAATCAGCACGACCGTGGGATTCGCATCCCGCATTTTTGGTGAATCGGGGGCCGCATACGAGTCGTAATACTGCTTGTACTCTTGACGATAGACTTCCAGCCCTCCTTCGAACTTCTCGCGAAGCCCGCTCAACTTGAGCGAAGGTTCCCAATCCACGAACAGCGGCCGAATTTTCGTTCGAATGAAATGATCGGGACAGCTTGTTCCCAAATGAGCCAGCTTTGCCGCATCTCGCGAATTGACGAATCGCAAGACCTCCGCGCTATTGCTGAAGCTTCCTATCATGCGTTGTCGCACGGACACCCGCCCGCGGATGAACGGAAAAATGTCGATTGCCAATTCGTGCTGATTATCGAGCGCCGTTGTAGCTGCGCCACCAAAGAGCTTGCTTTCCTTCTCTTCCACGTGCTGCACGACAAATTGACCTAGCTGGTCAATGATCGTCAGCGTATTCAAATAGCATTCCCTCTGCGTCTCTCCCCAGGTGAACAAACCATGCCCGCCCAAAACTATTCCGTCGCATCCCTTGCTGGCGCTCACTGCGTCGCGCAGCATCATCGCCAGTTCGAATCCCGGCCTCTGCCACGGCAGCCAGATCAACCGGTGCTCAAATCGCCGATTGAACTCCTCCATTTTCTCGCGCCCATTCGCTGCCGCTGCCAAGGCAATTCCCCAGTCCGGATGTAGGTGATCGATATGATCGATGGGAATAAACCCATGAAGTGGAGTATCAATCGATGCTGCCACAGTGTTGTTCCCAAACGCGCACAACGGGTACATCTCCACCATTTCGTCTTCAAATTTCACGCCGCGATATCGCTTTGCCGCGGCATGCAACTTCTCGAGATATAACGTCGCGAACCCTTTCCTTTGAATGCTCCCGACATCTCCGCCGCTTCCCTTGATCCATAAAACTTTTGCTGTGCTTCCGTCCAGTGGGTCTTTCTCTTCAATTTTGGAGCTGGTGTTCCCGCCGCCGAAATTTGTTATTCGCAGGTCGGATCCCAGTAAGTTCGAGCGGTAGCGCAGCAATTCCGGTTGGTCGAGGCTCTTCACAACCTGGTCGTCCCACCTATCTTCGAGATATCGCAGTTTCTCTTTAGATTTCTGAGGAGATAGCATGGTCGGCTTTCACGCGAGCAAGTTGCCCGGTTAATTCACTTTTCCAGCACCACGAGCGTCCTTGCACGATACGCTCGGGGGAACAAGACTGCAATAGGTTAATTCTTTCAATAGAGAAATAAGGCCCGCCCTGGCCTGGTGCGTTCGCCGTGATCCCGGAACCGCTCATCCCTGGGCTTGCGCCGCGCCGGTCACCCTCAGCTTGCCGCCCGGGCTCTTTTCGCCAGGGACGTGGCCGTAACCAGCTTGTGGGCAATGTAATTGTAGGGCGGCACGGTCTGCCCATTGAGGATTCCCAATCCCAGTTGGATCAATCGCGGGCCATAGCTACCTGCTTCATGCGATACCGAAGCAATGTAGGGTGTGCCCGGAGTCTTCATCTCCTCGAGAGCCTCTTGGATACAATCCTGGCCGACGATCGCAACGTCTTTCTCTCTCTTCATATCCCTTACCGCCTGAAGAGCTCCCAGCCCGCTAGTATCGGTGGCTGCTGCAATCAACAACCCGCGGTTTTTCGAATGCCGGCGAAGGAAGTTTTGCACCAGCCGGCAGCTCTTTTCTCGCAATCCTTCTCCGTCCACCAAGACGTATGCGTCGTGCTTCAGGCTAGGAAGCCGTGAGCGCACCCCTGCAAATGCGCCGGTGATGCGGCTCTGCACGAGCGGTCCCGCCTCCTCGATCCCCAACCCAAGGATTTGGCTAACCTGTCCGCCCCAATGGGTCTTGGCAAAAACGGCCAAATACTGCCCCGCCTCAAAACCAACCCGGTAATTATCCACTCCAAAATAAGTGGCGTGTGGATGGGGGATGTCTACGGCGATCAGAGGAATCCCTGCTCCGGCGATTTTGTCGGCGATAGCCGGCGCGATTCGCTGATCGATCTGAAATTCGATCACCAGGTCAACCTGCTGCCGGACAAATTCTTCCGCATTGCGCACTGCTATTTGCGCATCATAGTGGTTGTCCAAGACCAGCAAATCCACTCCCGCCGAATTCGCCGCCGCCTGCAAACTTTCTCTCACTCCTTCGGAGAACGGCATCTCCGACGATTCGCCGCCGAAGCCAAACCGGACTTTCCTCGGTCGGGAAACCATCCGATACAGGCCATTCTCTGAATGCGCCAGGTAGCCGCGGTGCACCAGCGTCTTTAGAATCCGGTATACGGTCGTCTTGGAGATCCTGGTTCGTTGATATATTTCCTCGAGCGTCCTCGGACTATTCTCCTTCTGCATCAATTCCAGAACGTCCAGTGCTTTAGATAGAACGGGAATCAGGTACAGACGTCCGGGAAAGGATTTGCCCATGCTGGTTTGCCTCGGCGCGCAAATTCCCAGGAATTATATCCCCAACCGCGAGTTTCAATACAGATATTCCTTTTGTATTGACAGCTCGCTTCTCTGGCACTACAGTCGCGTGTCGCCGTCCTTCCCTTTTCGTCTCAAGGTGTTCCTGGGTGCCCGGCGTCTGCTCCGATTGTCTCAAGAAGAAAAGAGGAACGTTTGCTCGCACCAAATCCCCCCCTAGGCGTGTTATTACACTGGCTTGGTGGCTTGGCGTCCGCTAGCTTTTACGTTCCCTACCGCCGAGTGAAAAGCTGGTCTTGGGAAACCTATTGGTTAGTCGGCGGTTTCTTCAGTTGGATCATCGCCCCTTGGTTTTTGGCTTTCGTGATGACCCGCAACGTGGCCCAAGTACTTCATGAGACTCCGGCGAGCAGCCTCTTCTGGACCTACACATTCGGCGTTCTTTGGGGGCTGGGTGGTCTTACCTTTGGGCTCACCATGCGCTATCTCGGCATGTCCCTGGGTATGGCCGTGGCTCTCGGTTATACCGCCGTTTTCGGGACGTTGGTGCCGCCCATATTCCGCGGCGAATTTAGATCTGAGGTATTGGGCACCTCCTCAGGGCGAATCATTCTGGTGGGTGTTGTAGTCTGCCTCCTGGGCATCATTTTTGCCGGCATGGCGGGTATGTCGAAGGAAAAGGAGATGTCAGCGGAGCAGAAGCGCGCCTCAATTAAGGAGTTTGATTTGAAGCGTGGTCTTTTGGTCGCAACCTTCTCCGGAGTTATGAGCGCGTGTTTCGCCTATGGTCTCGCAGCTGGCGATCCCATCAAGGCCCTCACCGTAAGACATGGCACTTCGCCCATTTGGCAGGGACTTCCGGCACTAATCGTCGTACTTCTCGGCGGATTCACTACTAACTTCATTTGGTGCGTGATCCTCAATGTGAGAAATCACACTGGGTATCAATATTTTTCCACTCGCATCCGCAACGCGGGTCCCAACCGAACGGACGAGCCGATTCTAGAAACGGTCACAGATGCCCCCGGCGAGGAAATGGCTGCAGCCGCCCCAATTTCTGCCAGCAAATCTGCACTAACAAAAGCGCCCATGCTCCCGAACTACTTGTTCTCAGCTCTGGCGGGAACAACTTGGTATTTTCAGTTTTTCTTCTATACCATGGGTGAAACCCAGATGGGCCGATTCAAATTTTCTAGCTGGACCCTGCACATGGCCAGCATCATTATCTTCAGCACACTGTGGGGCATTGCCCTCAAGGAATGGAAAGGTGCTGGCGCGCGCACGAAATTGCTGGTGGCCCTCAGCCTGTTGGTACTTGTGGGTTCAACGATGATTGTAGGCTATGGCAACTACATTGGTACGGCGAGCAAATCAACACAAGCCGCATCTTCATACTGAATCAGGTTCGCCAATGAAATTGCGCGTTGCAGTAAAAAATTCGGTGCGCGATGCCTAGCACACCGCGCTCACTAGCATCTCCCCGCGTCGTTAATATCCACGACCTCCGCCATCTGGCGCAACGCCGTCTCCCCAGAGTAGTCTTCGACTATCTTGACGGCGGTGCAGAGAGTGAAGTCACTCTTCGGGAAAACTGCCGGATATTCGATGACGTCACCTTTCGCCCTCGGCAAGCCGTTGCCATTCCCGAATGCGACCTCCGCACTCGGGTTCTCTCCGGCGATTTAGCCTTCCCCGCCATCTTAGCCCCCATTGGTTACAGTAGATTGATGCATCCCGGCGGAGAAGTCGCGGCGGCAGCCGCAGCGGAGGAGGCGGGCCTTGCCTACACTCTATCCACAATTTCTGGTCACAAACTGGAAAATGTCCGCGCCGCTTCAAAAGGACCCGTCTGGTATCAACTCTACTTGGTGGGTGGGCGCGAGGTTGCTGAAGCGGCCATTGACCGCGCTCGTCGCGCCGGATTCTCGGCACTGGTCGTGACTATCGACACTCCCGTGGCGGGAATGCGCGAACGCGATCCGCGCAACGGAATGAAGGAACTCTTGGGCGGCTCAATATTTTCCAAACTGCCTTTCCTGCCACAGATGTTTACACGTCCTCGATGGCTCGTGTCGTTTCTTATCGATGGGGGCGTGCCAAAGCTAGAGAACATCGTTATTCCAGGTAAAGGACCGATGTCCCTCATGGACGTCACGGCTGCTCTTGCTCGGGCTGTCGTCACCTGGGAAGACATTCGCTGGCTCAAGCGCATCTGGACCGGGCCGGTGGTGGTCAAAGGGGTGCTCACTGCCGACGATGCCAGGCGTGCGGTAGACCAAGGCGCAGCCGCAATGGTCGTCTCCAACCATGGGGGACGTCAGTTGGATGGCGCTCCAGCCACTTTGAGAGTGCTCCCAGAGGTGGTTGCCGCCGTCAACGGCCAAGCCGAAGTCCTTATGGATGGCGGGATTCGCCGAGGCAGCGATATCGTAAAGGCGATTTGTCTTGGTGCACGCGCCGTTCTAGTGGGTCGTGCATACGCATTCGGCCTCGCCGCTGCGGGAAAGCCGGGTGTTGCGCGCGCGCTCGAGATTTTGCGCCAGGATGTGGAACGTACTCTGCGCCTCCTCGGTTGTTCATCCGTCTCCGCGCTGAATTCCTCCTACTTAAACATTCCTAAGCATTGGTGAGTGCGGCCATTTACAATTCCCACAGAGCCAGCGCCGACCGATGCAACCAATACCTCACGATCTACGTGCCATCATCCTCGACTACGGCATGGTTCTCTGCCGCCAGCCTGCGCTCGGAGAGATTGATCGAATCACCCAAATTTTTGGCGTTGATCACCCCACCTTTTGGCAACTCTACGAAAGGCACCGCGGCGCCTACGACAAGAATGATATTGGAGGTAAGGAGTATTGGAGCCGTTTTGCCAGTGACACGAACACTTCTCTCGATGACGATACCCTCAAGAAGTTACTGCGCTGGGACATCGAGATATGGAGCAATCTTGAAGAACCTCTGCTCGCCTGGGCACGGTCCTTGCGAGCAGCAGGTTTTCAGACGGCTCTCCTCTCAAACTTGCACCTCAGATTTTCCGCTCACATCCGCTCAAATTCAGAATTGTTTGAGTTGTTTGATCACTTGATCTTTTCCTCGGAAGTACGTCTCATTAAGCCCGATCCCGCAATATTTCTTCACTGCCTCGAGGCTCTGGGCGTGAAGCCAGAGCAAACTCTGTTCATTGACGATCGGGAGGCGAATGTGGAGACCGCCATGGCGCTGGGAATCTACGCGATCAAGTACCAGTCTGTGCCTCAGCTGGCCGCAAATCTAAAGGCTTTGCAATGCCAGCAAGAATTCAAAACAATTCCCAGTATTACCCCCTTCACGGAACCGTAACAACGCGATCCAAATCCAGCCGCAAGCCTCCGAGAATTCCGGACGGCAGGGCTTCGAGGTTCACCATATCTTGAGGCACGAATCGTTCGCCATACCTCTGATGGAGCAATCGATAAGTGGGGAGCGCACGGCCAGCCAACGAATTGATGGCTGTATTGCCCACAATAATGCGCAGGTTATTTTCTCCGGCTCGCAGAAGCCTGGTTACGTCAATTGTATACGGCGGATGCCACAAGAACCCTGCGCGCTCACCGTTGACCCAAACCTCCGCCGCTTCGCGGACCGGCACTTCAAGATAGGCTTTCATGCTGTGCTGCGGCAGCGGAGTGGGTTCCTCAATCGGCGTAGCTCGTCCGAAATCGAGCAGGCCATTGGTTCCTGGGGTCAGGTCCTCGGAGGAGAGATCGAACGCTTTCAGGTAGCTACCTTGACCGGAATAATACTTGAACGCCGGATCTTCGCCCCAGGAATGAAGCTTGGCCATGGGGATAGTTTGGTTTCTGCCATTGAATGCAACTTCCCAATCCGTGGTGAGGTCGATTATTTTTGTGCGAGATCGTGCCGTCGGCTGGGCTTTCTTAATTTGAGTCGCGGAATCCGTGAGAAGGATCAATCGTGACTCGTAAGGCTGCAAGTCGAACTCCACGGAAGCGGGGTTCTCCACTGGAGAAACCCCGCCCGTAAACGGATCCCACCACTCAGCATGTTTCGCGGGGTGTCGAAATGTCGCCTGCACGTGATGCGATTGATTGCTGGTGTTGGCAATGAAATACAAATCTCCAAGCGCCAGCTTTCGATGGACGAACCCGATTCGTGGAGCCCTAGGAGAGAAAACGAGATCGGGAGTGAGATAGGTTGCGAGAGAAGCACCAAGCTGCGTCTCATCGGAAATGAAATGACCTCCTGTGTCGTTCGCACGGAATAGGTATTGCGAGATTTCTCGAATCCGCCGGCCGTCGGTTTCCGCCTCCAGGAGACCCGGCGCCATGGAGGGCAAGCTGTGCGCGGCAATGACAATACCTCCGTGCTGGGCATATTCTTTAATTTTCTGGTATGTCGCGAGCGGTAGCCGTTCTACTGCCGGCAGGATCAACGCTGCGTATGGAATGCCCACGACATCAATTGCTTCTGCGTCGATCAGGTCCACATTGAATCCAGCGTCGAGAACCTGTTGAATAGCAGAACTCACGGGGGAATTACCCAGGGATTCATCAATGCTGAAATTCGAGATCGGAGTGTTCAATCCGGCTTGACTTTGACTAATGAGTGGACTCGTGGGATCAATTCTGGCAGAGAATGTTGACCAAACATCGTCAGTGGGTAAGAACAACGCCACATCGTTGGCGGGCTTTCCCTGCCGAAGAGCGAAGCTGACGCGTTGAAGATAGCGCGCCAGGTCCGGCATCACAAAGGACCATGGGTTGTGAGCATTGAGGGCGGACGCCGCATACATCCGCCATCCAGGTTCCCCTGCCTCTTTTGGTGAATACGGCCACCCGTGCCCAACCAATTGATTGATGCCTTGCAAGAAGTGCAGATCGGCTTCGGCCTTCAGGTCCAGAGGCGTGGCGCGAAACGCGGGGGAATGCAACCACGTCCAGGTTTCCGAGGAGATGACGGGACTGCCAAAAAGATGGCCGGCCGACGCTGCCCACCGGGTGTCTGAGAATTCTCGCCACATCAACAAGGACGCCTTGCCCTCGCCTTCTGGAAGATCTTCGTAGCGGTTGCTCGAGAGTGTAACGGGTGGAAATCCATAGGTCTGCGATCGAAGTAAGGTGTGGTGCGCCTGCGCCCAAGCATGCAACGGAGCAAGGAAGCGCTCGTTCGCCAGTTCAGTGAGCGTCCTTCCCCAATCATGCCGAACGGAGGAAGTGAACGGGCCTGCATCGCCGATCAGCGCTGGCAAGTAGGGAGAGAGATCATACCCGCGTCGTGCGCGAAACTGCTCCATCAGATCGCCACTCCAATTGGATCCGTAGTCCTCCAAGCTATCGCTAAAGACTGCGTATGGAGGTTGCTTGCCAAATGCTTCCATCAACCGGTCCCCCACTGCGTGGAGATGAGTCAGGATCGCCGTTCGATCATAATGGTCGAGCACGAAACCCTCGGCGCCAACCGCTGGACGCTTCACCATCATCCCGGTCCGACTTGATATAAAGAAAATCGCGCAGCTCGCATCTTTTAACGGAAGAGCAATTCTCAAACGGCTATCTACGACCGGCGACAGTTGTTTCGCTTCCTGCAACGAAAGCTGGCGTGCTCTCAAGGGAGCTATGAAGACAGTGATCAGCTGCTCGCCAGTCATAATGTCGGGCACAGCGATTGAGTCTGCCCCGGGCGCGACTGGTATCGTTTCGATACGTAACTCTCCGGCTGCTTGAGTTACTGGTATGTGCGGGCCGCCAAAAGGCCAGCCGCTCCCCAATGTGATGTCAACGCGCAGGCCAAGTTTCCTAGCCGAAGTGGCGGCAAAGCGAATCGCTTCGATGTGTTCGTCGGAGAGAAATGGCAGATTGTGGAAGCCAGTTCTCGAGTCATCGAGCGCAAGAGGGTACAGGGTGGCGATCTCGACTCCACCAATGCCTTCCGCCTTCATTTGTTCGAGCTCTCGCTGCAATTCGGGCTTCGTGACTGCCGGGCCAAACCACCACCAGCGCATCATAATCCGGCAGTCATCTGGCGGATTCGCGAATGACTTTTCGAGAAGCGCCAAGCTTTCGTCCTGGGGCTCCGCGTCCCCGTAAAGTTGCACGAACCAAGCAGACAGAAGAATGAGGATCATCATCTTGCTGTTGAGCGTGCCATTTTTCATAAGCGAGACCCTGTTCGAGATTTTGACCTCGAATCGAATCCTGACCGCTGTCGAGCGCACAAACTCAGAGCTGCTGCCACAAACAGCAAGCCCGCTTGTATTCTGCTGTTCATGGCCCCATTCTGCCACAGCTTCACTCGGAGTCTGTGGAATGCTGAGGGATGCGAGCTTTGCTCTTTAACGCCCGTCCGGGCGGAGGCTATCGGCCGTTGGCCTAGGTTTCCGGGGAGGGGCCCACTTCCTCCTCGGTCGGGTACCGGAGCTCGCTGCGAGAACGCTTCAGCAGTTGGAGGCCTAGCGCAAGAACCGTAAGTGCGGTCGACCTCCCAGCCTTACCCCATGGCCCTTCCATCCGGAGACTTAGCATCAGATAAAGTACGGAGCCGACAGCCCGCCCATAAGATCAGCTCTCACATGGCTGGATCGGCGGTGCCCGCTGGTCCGACGCTCAATCCTCCCGACAGTTCGACTTGGTCTTTCGCCCATGGACTCATCCTCTCGACCATTCCATCTGGCATCAAGTCCGTCCTCCAATGGTCCGTCGGCATTGTAAAGCGGTGCGAGATAGATCCCATGCCGTGCAGCAATTGTACCAATCTCGTCGACCCGCTCCTGAGTGATGAATCCTCTTCCCTGAGAGAAAGCCTCGAACCGGTGTTCCAAAGCAAGAGCCATGCCTTCGAGTAGACAGCCATGAACCACATCGGGGAACGGATGCCGATTCAGAACTCCATGAAAATCCGGCGTGAACTTCATTCCGCCAGTGATTTGTCCCAGA
Organism: Acidobacteriota bacterium; assembly: GCA_003225295.1. Classification (GTDB taxonomy): domain Bacteria; phylum Acidobacteriota; class Terriglobia; order Acidiferrales; family UBA7541; genus Acidiferrum. Next base: position 32,297 of record QHYZ01000077.1, read on the forward strand.
CCTCCGAAGAAGACTTTGGCGTCAAGCATCTCCGCCGTTGGAGACAAGTTCTTCGGGTAGCCCGCATCGCAAACAATTGCGTCAGGCGCGATCCGGCCCAACAGAAGCGACGGGGACGCCAGACTCGCCGCGCAGATCACGACGTCGGCCTCTGTGGAGAATTGCTGGAGATCCGTCGCGACCTCGACCTGAACTCCATCGTCTTGCAACTCCGCTGCGAGCCTACGTAGTCGCTCCACTTTGCGTGCGCTGAGCAGCACGCGCTTCACGATCGGCGCCAGACAACGGGCACAGCCGGAACCCACATCTCCTGTTGCTCCAACGATGAGCAGCGTTGATCTTGAGAGGTTCCGGCCCTCTAGCGCACACATCTTCTGGATCCCCTGAACGATGAAAGCAACTGTCAACGTATTGCCTGTCGTGAAGACCGTATGGTGTCTTTCCGGAAGCTGATCGAAGTTGCCCTCAATCAGAATGGAGCTGAATCCGCCGAGACTCACAATTTTCGCTCCTGCCTTGATGGCGCAGGCGGCCGCCCCTCGGACGCGGGCAATGTTCTCGTGCACGTAGGCTGCTTCCAGACGGTCGGGAGGAATGAAGGAGTCGATGTACAGGCCGCGCGCCCTCGCGGCCCCGCTCTTCGTGCGGATGATCGATCCGACGTCGACATGGCAGACAGCTCGGGGTGGAATCCAAGGAAGAATGTCCTTGATCTCCTCGTCCGGCAGTGGCGTACGCTCGGGTCCGCGCAGGACAGCAAGTACGTCGGCAGCCGTTCGCCAACTCTCCTGATGCCCGATCAGAGCGAAATCGGCGTCGATCGTCCGCGCTCCCGTAGTTACACTGGCAACTGCGTCACCCATCTGAGTGTTACCTCCCCGGGTATGCCCAGCATGTCCAGCGTTTTCAGATACTGTTGCAGCGACGCTCCGCGAAGCTCGGCTGCCGACAAGCTGACCTCGAACAGTGATGGCTTCACGCAGCTGGCGTGGCACACTTCGCAATGTCCATCCTTGCATTCCTTCGCCAGCATCTGCGCGAGGGCGGTCATCACATCCAGATGCAGCCGGTAGACCTTGTCGTCGAAGCGCTGCGCGTCTCGGGCTCGCTCCGCCCTGAGAATCGACATAGCGTGATCGACGTGTTCTCCTTCCTCCGCTGCGATGCGGGCAAAGGTCTCGCCTAGACTCCCCGGTCCCACCTTCCCGACGCGGGAATAGCTTGCGACGGCGAAGGATTCCAGCATGATTTCCTGGACGATCAGGCAGCCGATAAAGTCCCGCTCGGTGATGCAGCGCAGGAAGGCGTCGCGGAGCCGCTTCCAATGTTTTGCGTCGACGTTATTGCAGACCTCCACTCCAATCTTGCGGCCCTCGGCAGCGAACGCAGCGGCATGGCCCCGTTCACACTCCGAATGCTCCAAGGCATCGGCTACTTCTGCGGGATCGTCACAGATCTCCGATAAGGAGGTGTAGTTCATCGCCGCGAGTAGTTCCCCGGTCATCGCCTGTGCCAGGATGTCCTGCCAAATCGGAGCACTTGGCGAGAGAGAAGTACATTCCATCGGTGAGCAGTTAACATCAATAAGTGGTTCCATGTTTTCTCCTGAACAGATAATTAAGCTTTACGGCTGTGTTCCCACGCGTTTTCTATTGCGCGAAGCGCTGAATAAAGATTGCTCGTGCACCGGCTTTCATGCCCCGCTGGCCTGCTCCTTCCATCGTTGTTCGTTCACGCCGAACACGAGGAGCCACAGGAGTAGCGATGCCGCCCCGAGGATGCCGAAAGCCGCAATGTAGGGGAACAGACGGTATCCGAGCGGCAGATACAGGAAGCTCAGCCAACCCAAACCTCCAAGTACCGACAACACGCCCAGAATCCGAGGCAGGAAGGTGGACCTGATCATGAGGTAGCCCGTCAGGAGTGCATAGAATCCGAAAAATACCAAGGCGATCCCGGCGCCATGGTCATTCACCTTAAGAAAGAGGAGCGCCAGCGCCTGCAACTGCTCAGCGCTGAATACATTTAAGTAGTGCGCGCCTCCCAAGACGAATAAGGGCGCGATAAAAAAGACGCGGCTAAAAGTCTTGATGACGCAACCTGCAAAGCCTAAGAATGCGGCAACCAAGGAGACGCTCCTGCCCGCCGGCTTAAGCAAGTCATAGAAGAGAGCTGTCGTAGCGATCTGGCACGCCATTTCGATGAGGTAGACTGCGAAACCCAACTGAAACAAGTCCCTGTGTGTAAGTATGTTGGTCGCCGTAGCCGCGGCGTCGCCGTCTACCACCAGGCTGCCGCTCACGAAACCCTGGGCGAATATTCCGGTCAGTATGGTGAGGAGATAGAAGGCACCGGTAATCCTGGCCTTTAGACGCGGCGACGTTTCTGTGATCCGTTCCATCATTACCGCTGTGCCCATAATCGTTTCTCCTTAGGCGATCGATCGAATCAGAAGCATGCGAATCAGATGAGTCCAAGGCCAGAGATCGGGCTGAAAACTCATCTCCATCTATCTCCAGGCTTCTTTACGAAAGTTGCTGGAATATAGGGCCAAAGGAATCACCATCAGATCTTTCCCGTCATGAAAAGATCAGCCCAACGCCAGGCGCGCTTTCTCGCTCCACTTCGGGACGTTCACGCCCTTCACCATGAGCCACAGGCAAAGTGACAATTCTCCGATTAAGGCAAACACCAGAATGAGGAAGATCCTCCCTACGTATGCGGGGGCGAGGATGAGCGTGAAGCTATTCGCCAGATAACTCAGACCGGCAATCGCCATCAAAATGCCAAGAGTCCTGGGGAAATAACCCGACCTGAAAAGCAAATACCCATACACCAGACATGCAAAGCCAAAAAATACGAGGTCAATGCCAAAGCCGTAGTCATGCAACTTGAGAGAGATTTTCACTAGAGCGTGCAGCTGATGAGGTTCAAACGCCTTCAGGTAATCTGCGTTCCCCGAAAGGAACAATGCCGCAAAAAGACATAGCTTGCTGACGGCTTCAATAGGGAATTCAACGATGTTGAAAAACACCGCGACCAAAGCAAGATTCTTGTTCACCGGGCTGAGCAATACATATAAGATCATCGTTAGCGCGACAGCACACACAAGCAATATCAGCTCGCCGGCAATACTGATGCGCCACAGCGACTCGGAGGCCGCAATATTGTTGGCTGTGGCTGTAACATCTCCGGACACCACGAGTTTGTCTCTGACGAAAAACTCACTGCAGAAACCGATGACTATGATAATCAGATACAGCACGCCACCGATTCGTGCGTAAACTTGCGGCGAAGTTTCTGTGATCCGTTCCTTCATTACATCTGTACTCATACCCGTTTCTCCTTATGCGAGTGATTGAATCAGGTGCATGCGAATCAGATCGGTTCGCGATAGCGGCGCAGCCGCACCGCTGCGGCGAGGAATATCGCGGCGACTGCCAGCCCTACCCACAGACCCGGCCTACTGAAAAATTGCACCGGAGTGAGCGCTGACATCATTTCCATCAGGTTTCCGCTCCGTGCTGTGGTGGTGGAAGGTACCGGCCCGGTCAAGCGGTACTGCAGCATGCCGAGGAAATGCGAAGTTCTGAACGCAATCTTCTCGACTCCCCAGATCACGAACGGAGGCAAGAACGCCCATATAAACGGTGCGCGTGGTGCCCAAGCTGAAACCAGCAGCAACCAGCCGTAGATGGGCGCGTACCACAGGCCATGAACGGTCAGAATGTGGTAGAGCAGCATCAGTGACATGTGGAAGAACGACATCCGTGCCCCGAGTGTCCCGACACTCAGGCCGCTGCCCAGTAGGACTGCGCTGCTCAGCAGCAGCATGACGAACTGCGTGACAACAGCGATGGCGAAGCTGAGGAGCGGCAAAATGACAAGGGGAATGGCCAACTTCGAGAGCACCGTGGTGAGGTCGGAAACTGGCAGCGACTTCCAGAACAGGATGCTGCGATCGCGGCGCTCTCCGTACAGCGCGTCGAGAGAGTAGAAAATCCCGACTATAAAACCCGTCCCCATGATCAGAGCAGCCGCGAATTCGTACGGTATGTCGAGCGGCTCGTGCCGATGCGCCGCGCTGAGCGTCAACCCAGTCAAGAAGGCGAGCAGAAAAACGGCAGCGGCGGCCAAAGGGGCGATGTAGATCGAGCGGTGCTCCCACAATTCGCGCCGCACCGACCAGTACATGCGCCGACTGGCGGTGATGACCGCAGGCGCGGTTACTTGCGATTCGAGGGGAGATCCGGGCACGGTGTTTGATGGAGTACTCATCGAGCCCCTCCTTGGGCCGCGCCGCTTTGATTGCTGAGCACGGCAACAAACAAGTCGGCGATACTCGGCGTTCGCACGTCGCCAAGCGCGGCGAGTTGCTGGCGTTCGACACGATCGAACAGCAGGATGCTGCGCCCGAACACTTGGCGTTCGTGAATCGGCTTCAGCGCCCGTGCTGCGGCGATCTGCTCGGGATTCACCGTCACTTCCAGATAGCGCGACTCGAATTCTTCCATGCTGCAATCGAATACGATGCGGCCGCGGTTAATGAACATGACATCGGTCAGGACGTCCTGAATCTCTTCCACTTGATGGGTGGTCACCACGATGGTGCGGCTTCGATCGAAGTAGTCATTCAGCAGCGAATCGTAGAACTGCTTGCGATACAAAATATCCAGGCCAAGCGTCGGCTCGTCCAGCACCAGCAATTTCGCGTCAATGGCCATGACCAGGGCGAGATGCAGTTGCGCCACCATGCCCTTCGACAATTCCCGGACCTTGCTGGCGCGCCCGATGGTGGTCTTGGCAAGAAAGCCTTCCGCCTTCGCGCGGTCGAATCGCGGATGCACGCCCGCGAAGTAGTCGAGAGCCTGCCAAACCCTCATCCAGCGCGGCAGCACGGCGACATCGGCAATGAAACAGGCATCGCGCATGAGCTTTTCGCGCTCCGTCCAGGGGTCTCGACCGAGCACCCTCAGCTCACCCTCATATGAGGTGAGGCCTAAAATCGCGTTGAGCGCTGTGGTCTTGCCCGCCCCGTTGGGCCCGATAAGTCCGAGGATGCGGCCCTCTTCGACACGCACATTGATGCCGTCCACCGCGATCGTTGTTCCGAACGCCTTCCGGAGACCACGTGCTTCTATGCATCCCATGGCTTTAGCGCTCCTCTTTGCGGGGCTTCGAGTCGGCGGTTTTCGACTGTGCGCCATCTGATGACGACCTGCGTTTTGCGGCAGCATCTAGTTCTTGCGGGGTCAGGCCGAGCCGCTGAATGGTTGCGTGGACCCGGGGCCATTCTTCGGCAAGAAACCTCCGCCGTTCGCCCTGCAGCAACAGATTGCGTGCGCCCGTATTGATGTACATGCCGAGGCCTCGCTTGCTCTCTACCAGTCCCTCATCCACTAATTGTTGATAGCCCTTCAAAACCGTGAGCGGATTGACACGATATTCGGCCGCGACATTGCGCACCGACGGCAGCGGATCACCTTCCTTGAGCACGCCGTCGAGTATCATCGCGACGACACGGTCGCGAAGTTGTCGGTAAATCGGCTGACTGTCGTTCCACTCACGGTCCATCAGGTTTTCCTGTTGCCCCTTGCTGGAGACACGCCGGCGTTATTTTGCCCGCTGCAGGTCGATGTGCGCGTGCACCGGCTTGTCCCCCGGCAGCATGTAGGTCCAGTCCTCAGCGTGATGGTTGGCGTCGATGATGGTGAACACCGAGTGGTACATGTGTCCGTACTTATTGCTGCCGGAAAGATCGGCAAAATCGAATTCCAGAGTCTTGCCGTCCGGCGATATTTTGCCGGTCATGCGTGGCCGGTTCCCCGCGTCGCAATAATGGACCAGCGTAAGCCGGTCTGCGTCAACGTCAACGTACAACATCGTGACGGGATGGTCGTATTTTGCGGGGTCCAGCGGCGTTCCTGCCTCCTGGAACTCGTGCACGAGGACGTTTCCCCGCGAGGTCACGCGCATCGAGACGTGCAGTGGCTTAATGTCCACTTTTGCTTCTAGCGGCATGTCCGTCTTCACGGGGCCTTCCCAATCCCCCGCGAGGGTTTTCATGGCGTCGAAGGAAGTCTGCGCCTCGGACTTCGGCGCGGGAGCCTTGGGCTCAGCCATCTTGTGCGCGTCGGATTGCGCGAAAGCCACGGTGGCGAGCGACATCAGAACAACGGACAACAAAAAACGAAGGGATTTCATGTTTCATTCTCCTTAAGAAATTCATTTCTTCCGGATCTCGGGTCGGGGTGATTCGCTGGCTCAGTCACTTGCGATCAATCAGGCTCAACGAACCCCTCGTCATATGCTGTTATAGCTAACTATAACACTACTGCAGATGTCAAGCAGTTTCTTATCTTCATTCCCCGCCGCAATCCACTAGCACCAAGCGTTCTCGTGGTCGCTGGGTCAAGCGGGCAATTTGACACAGTGGGAGTTCAGGCCTACTCGCCTGGCGAAAAGGACCTAATCCCGGTTAGTTCGGCTTCGACGGCGGGATTAAGTCCTTCCATGAGTCTTAGAGTTGTATCGGAAGCGCGAAGGGGCTAGGCGCCTGCACGGGCACGCGTGTTCGAAGTCTTGGGGTTGTATAACCAGCCCCGAACGCAAGGTTCGAGTAGTCAACTCTAACGCGCTGGAACGGCGGCACTTAGCATTTTGGAACAGGGCCTTATTTGGAAAATGATGGAAAACAAAAGCACGTAGTTCCCTCTATTGTCAAAATCGAGGCTCTCAAGGCCTAGTTCGGGTATTTTCAGAGAGACAGCACATCGCGCGGAGAGCCTTTCACAAACTCGCTGGCGCCTGTCTAGAAGTGGCGAAAAACAGATGGAGAAACTCGATCGAATCACGACCGATCCTGCTCGGATGAACGGCGAGCCCTGCATCCGGAACCTCCGTCTTACCGTCCGCCGAGTACTTGAAGCGCTCGCCATCTATCCTGACCGTGCCGAACTGAAGCGCGAATACCCGGAGCTAGAGGACGAAGATATTCGGCAAGCGCTGGCCCTCGCGGCTGCTTTGGTTGACGACAAGGTTTTGCCCCTGCCGCGCGCTGGATGAGGCTGCTGCTCGATCAGAGTTCCACAGTCCACCATCTCGATGCCGCCGGGGTCGAGTCCGCCCACGTAGCGGAAAAAGGACTAGCCAGTGCGCGCGATGCGAAGATTATCGACTTTGCGCGCCAGGGCGGTTGAATCGTTGTGACTTTGGATGCAGGCTTCTCTCTGGGGCGACTGGCCCATCCGTGGTTCGCATTCGGATCGAAGGTCAACGCGCAGAGGGGCTTGCCACTTTACTGCTTAACGTGCTGAAGGTTTGCAAGGACAATCTGATCCAAGGAGCTATGATCTGGAGTGACCGAGAACGGAGCCAGGATTAGAAGGCTGCCTCTCCTGCGATAAGCTTTTTAGGAGAGACTGCGCTCGAAAGATTGTTTCTGGAACGCTTTTATCGACTGCCGCAGCAATTCGCTTGATTTTCAGCAGGCCGGACCTGGCGAAGGGCGGCGTAGATTGGTTGGAGGGCTTACACACAAGGGCTTATCTGTAAAACAGAACTTTCCCGGAAGGATCGAGTTGTTGCAGAAAATCAAAATCAACAACATTGCGGGTCAGCACGGAGCAGCCATGCTTTCTAGCTGTGGCAAATAGCAAGGCGTCGTTCAACACCCGGCGTCGCTGGTCGCTCTTGTATCCCTGCAGCCGGGCGAGTGTACCGGACAGAATTCCCGCTTCACGCCATATCTCGGAATCGGTTGCGAGTGTGCGATGGCTTGGCCGCCGTTCGATCACCGCGACAACCTGTTCCGTGATCCCGCGTGTCTGAGCACGTGCGGGGTCAAGTAGACCGCAGGTTGCCGCTAGTTCCGCTTCTGTTACTGGCGAATGCCACGCCTCGGCCGCCCGGAGCATGGCGTCTCCCCTTCGTGGAAAACGGTTCTGGAGAATGTCGATATAAACCGTGGTGTCGTACAGCAGCTTGGTGGTCCGACCGCCTGCGGACTCGATGAAGTCGAGTTCCGATTCGGGGCGCGGTTTGAGCGGTGTTCGGTGCTTTTCGGGCTTAAGACGTCTAAGAGCGCTCTGAAATTCAGAATTCAAGGTCAGCCTCGTGGTCGATGGTGCCACGGCGAGCAAGCAGCCACTCAGCGTAGTCGTCTGCGACCGCAATGTTGGCCAGCGCCAGCTCGATGAGATCGGTATCAGAAACAACTCCGGTGCGCTTCTTTGCCTGTGCCACCAGGGCCTTAGGCATTCTACCCCGGACCACTTGGTCTCTTTCCCCGCGCAACAGGCCTTGCTCCTCGGCGATGACCATCACCTCACGGAGCTTACCAGGACAGCTAATGCTGGTGCTTTTTCCCATTCTCGAACTGGCAGTTTGAGCAGCACGTTTCATCCTGATTCTCCTAGCATTTCTATTTTGTAGCACACGCTAGTCCTCATTGTAGCACAGATCTCGACATTCGTCGAACGCTCACCGGTCGCGGTGGTCGCGGTGCAGCGCTTTGGCAAAGGATAGATGCGGGAATAGCTAACCGGCTGATTCCAATGAAGGGAGTTTCTCTGGTGGGTCAGCCTGCATGGCACTAGCGGTATGAATTCCTCAGGGCTGTTGCAATACCTACGCTGCGGAAATCTCTGAACTGAGCCCAACTCCCATTCTGACTGGCGAAGATATCTATCTAAAAGAGCCGTTCCAGGTGCTGTGCGAGAAGCACGCAGTGAGCAAGATCCATCCGGATCTCGCCACTTCGGGCGGAATTTTGGAAACGCACAAGATCGGCGACATATGGCTGAAGATTACGAGGTACCGATGGCCATGCACTTTGCGGGGAACGCCTTGGTGGTCCTTACTTGTGGAAGAAGGCACGAAGACGCCGATCGTCAACCACGGTTGGATCGATGTGCCTGACAAGCCTGGCCTTGGTGTGACTCTCAATGAGAGCATAGTCCGCCAGCACTTGGCGCCTGGCACCGGCTACTTCGAATCCACGTCGTACTGGGATCACGAACGCTCCTGGGATCGACTCTGGAGCTAAGCGCCACAACTTCACACTATGCCCTTTCCCTCGATTATATGGATGTAGCGGTTTGGGGCCACATTGGCGAATTTGTCAGTACGTTTACTTGGTGCGGGCCAGCGGATCTCGAGCTCGTCAAGTTGGGAGGCGGCGCCGACCCCGAGAACTTCCCGGAGATCGTGCGAGGAGAGATAGCTGCCGCCATTGTTCTTCAGGCGCTGGCGTAGTTTGCCGCCTGCTTTCCAAAGGATACGCGCCCCGATAGCATCGCGATTGCACGTCACGCCTTCCAGCCTGAGACCCAGCCAATTGTTCCCTTTGGCCGCGTTGTTCTTCAAGAGCACGGGAGGGCCGCCGTTGGTTGCAATGAGCACATCGAGCGCTCCGTCATTGTCATAGTCGCCCACAGCCAGTCCTCGCGCAGCGAAGCTCTTCTCAAACGCCGTTCCCCCCTCCGAGCTTATATTTTTTAGCTTGCCGTCTTGGCCCTGATGAAAGAGCAGGAGGGGCTCCTTGTACCGAACCTGGCGCGAGTAACGACCGATCATGTCGTCCGGGTGGCCGTTGGCCAGGATCAGATCGATAGCTCCGTCGTTGTCATAGTCGAAATACTTTAGGCCCCAACCGCTCAAAAGCCTGGTCGCCTGCGCAACTCCGTGCGAGTGTGCGACATCGTTAAAGGTCTCGTTTTTGTTGTTGTGGTAAAGCGAAAACATTTCCTGATCGACATTAGCCACAAAGAGATCCTGCCATCCGTGGTTGTCCAAATCGCCGGCGTCAACGCCCATACCAGAACGAGGCTGGCCATTGTCGCTAAATGCTACCTCGGCCTGCAGTGCGATTTCTTCCCAGCGGGTTTTTCCGGAGGTATCTGGACCGCGGTTCACGAATAAAAAATTCTGCACCGTATCGTTAGCGACGAATAGATCCATGCGCCCGTCGTTGTTGATGTCGGTCGCCACCACTCCGAGTCCCTTGCCTATCCCTCGCGCGATATCTGTGCCTTTGCTTACTTCAGAAAACGTGCCATCGCCATTGTTGTGGTAGAGAAAGCTCGAGGTCCCGCGAAAAACTCTGGGAATGCAATAATAATGGTTTCCGAGTTGGTTATCGCCGCAAGCAAGCTTCTGCTTCGCGCCATAGTCAACAAAACTGCAGACGAATAAGTCAAGAAGACCGTCGTTGTCGAAGTCGAACCAAACTGCGCTAGTGGTCCAGCCGGGAGTAGCAAGGCCGGCTTTCTCGGTCACGTCAGTGAATGTGCCGTTACGATCGTTCTTGTAAAGAATGCAGCGTCCGTAGGATGTGACGAAAATATCTGGCCATCCGTCGTTGTCGTAGTCGCCGACAGCAACGCCCATTCCGAAAGTTCCGCCCGCCACGCCAGCTTTCTCGGTCACATCGGTGAATGTTCCATCGCGATTGTTCTTGTAAAGTGCATTGTGAACCGGCTTGCCCGGCGTCCAGAAATCACACGGCCCGCTGTTCACCAGGTAGATATCCATCCAACCGTCGTTGTCGAAGTCGAGGAAAGCGCAGCCGGGCCCTAGAGTCTCAGGAAGGTAGCGATTGTCCGACATAGCATTTTCGTGGACCCACTCGATGCCACACGATGAGGACGAAACTTCGAGAAACAACGACTCCCCCGGTGCCTGTGGAACCAGAGCAGGCATTCGGAGGGCTTTCGCAGCGCCAAGAGCCATACCTATTCGAAGAAACCCGCGTCGGGAAAAATTCATTCGTGGATCCTATTGCAAAACAAACGTGGTTACTTCCTCGGCCGTCTCAGCGCCCTGCATGGCATTGAATCGGATCGCATATTCACCCGGCTCGAGCGAGGCGACCGCCACGGTAGCCACGTACTGAATCCGCCCGTCTTTGTCTGGCTGGCCAAGCTCTGGCGAGCCGCTCCCCAATACCTGGCCGTTTCTGCTGAACTGCATGGACAAGCGGGGAGCCTGAGAGGAGTTTTTGTCGGGATAGATCACCACGTAAAACGATACGCTGGAATTGCCTGCCTTGCTGACGGTCGGATTGAGCGTCGGCGAAACCACACGGCTCCCAATCACCAGCGGATCAGACTGGTCCGTAGAGGCCTCTTTGTCTTTCATATTTCGAACAACACTGACGCTGCTAATGGACAGGGCAGAAGAGGGCGGCGGCATCATCAGACTATTTTTTCGAGCGCTAATTCGGTTTCCTTCGCCGTCGAGCACTGCCGTTTCCAGCGTGTAGTGCCCAGGTGGCAAATCGAAGTGTTCTGTGTAAATGAAGTGTCCTGCCGTAAGCGCATCTCGCTCCGCGTTCGGCACGTGGAAGGGGATGTCGTTTCCAAACTTCTTAATCACTTCACCGCTTCCTTTTTTCACCAGAGCGACGTAGGACAGCCGGCCTTCCGACTGATCATTACCCTTCTTCTGAAAGGTCAAATTGGCGAGTGGCACATCCAGCACCAGATCGCACACGGATTGGTTCTGCGCACCCCGGAAGTGTAAAGCCATAGACTGATATCCAAACGTCTTTGGCAGCTCCGCTGAACTCAAAGCGGTCAGAAGAGGAACCTCGAAGGCGCGCAGCAAGTTGCCTTGACCGGCGAGTGCGGGAGGCAGAGCGATGTATCCAGATCGCGATTGCACGCGCAAATCGCTCGAATTCATTTTTATGGCGATTTTGCGGAACGAGCCGTCGTAGCTTTTGATCTCCGGCACATACCCGATCTCGTAATAGGTTTGAATATCCTCGGCGAGTTTACGAAGCGGCGTCCCTACGTCATTCGTGTTGGCGATCAGCATTCCTCCAGTAGATTCTGCAAGATTCGCCAATGTGTTTTGCGTGTTCGCACGCGTACTCTCAATGCTGGTGTCAAAGAGCTTAGCTTCGTCGGGTCTGACGGCTTGGCTACCGTCATTGGCCATTTGGTCTTGCGAGGCTCGCGCTGCTCTGTTCAGCGTGTTCATTGCACCGGAACTGGCGCTACCGGTTGTCAAACCACGAGCGTCGACCGCGTAGAAACTGACGTTCGAACGGTTGGCCACGCTGATAACGCTCTTGAATGGTTCTTCCATTCCCTGAGGTATCACGAAACCACCTTCTCTAAAATAAAGTATGGTTTTCCGTCCCGGCAGGCGGTACTGCTCCTTCACAGCGTCGAGCAAGGCGTAGATGTTCACCCGGCCGGCTTCCTTCACCCCGCTGCTTTGTTGACTTTCGAGCATTTGCAGCACCATTTGGGCCATCGCCATGTTGACCAGCCCGGCGACGTCCGGCGCCCGCCCCTGCGCCTGCGCGGCGTTGGTGGCATTCTGGTTGTCGATTTGCCCTTGGATGGACTGCGCTCCGCTCGAGTCCGGACCTACCATTTGCTCCAATTGTTTTTGAACTATCGCTGTATCAGAGGAGAAATCCGTATTCTCGCTTCGAGTGGCACGGTCGATGGCCTTACGCAATAGGCCTGGATCATTGGTGAATGACTGAAGAACTTCGAGCTTTCGATCGATGGTCATGACGGACATGTAAACGTTTTGCGGGAGGTCGCCCTTCAAGAGACCGAGGGCCGCGTCATGGGCGAGCCGCCGGGCGTCATTGTTCCAGCATTGAAAAATCATCGTCACCAGGCGAATCTGACGGAGCGGATCGAGTTGCATCCGCGAACCGCCTGCGGCCACAGCTTCACCGCCTTGGACGAGGCGAAACGCCATGATTTTCTTTTGTTCGCCGTTGTCGAATATCTGGAAATCTTCAGGCTTGAGGTTGTTAACGGTGTGCCCTTTCTTGTCGCGAACCACGACATCCAGCAGGACTTCCTCGCTGGTTGTCCGCACAGCGGCGCCTTGCGGCGGTGCAGTTGCGTTTTGCTGGGCGTAACCAGCCGGCAAAAGAAACAACGCGATTGCCGCGAGCCAAAAGCACATGAGTCTTGGAGAATTTTTCATTGTTCGTTTCCTTTTCCTAAGATCCTTATCGTTGAATCGTTATAACCGCACTAACCCGGATACTTTTCATTTGGCTTCACGATTCGAATTCGATGATCGGAAAACTTGTGGTGCGCCCCGGGCAACTCGAGTTTTGGCATGTGGCAGGTCACACATTTTTCTGTGGACACCGGACAAGGTTTCGCACCCAGTTTACCGCCGCCATGACAGGCTTGGCATTTCGCGTCGTAATCGACGAGTTTGCCGCTCACTTCGTGGTGCGGGTCATGGCACGCGAGGCAGCTAATTCGCGCGTCGTCCGCGTCGTAGCACCTGCTACCCGTCAGGCGGTAAGGCTGGAAGCGAATGTTTGTAATGCTCAGGTTACCCTGCAAGGCAATTTCTTCCCACGTCCGGTGACACTGTCCGCAGAAGTTAGACACTTGCTCCGCGGATAGTCCATGTAATTTGAACAAGTCCTTTGGTGCCTCTAGCTCGAGACTATTTAGCAGCTTCGCCGCCATGTGGGTCTCGGCGGATTCATGACAGCGCTCGCACTGCACTCCGGGAGTCATTTTGTCCAACGTGAGTTGTCTTCCAAAAGTCGCGTTTGTTGCGTGGCACCCGAAGCAGCGCAGTTTATCGTCGCGGCCCATGAGGCGCCCGGCAGCTTCGTTAATGTCCGATGGGGTAGACCCCTCGGAACCTAGAGTTGGAGCGAGGCCCTTCAGCTCGCTGAAATAGCTGACGCGGCTCTCATAGAATTCACCGTCCTTCTCTAGGACGTAAGTTTGGCCAATTGCAGAACTGGCTCCCATCGCCCACCGGATGGGCATGGTCATGGTCTTGATTCCGTCGGAAACCGAATAACTGCTCTGTGCTCCCTTGCGCTCAATCTTGTAGGAGTATCTGCCAACCTTCGTGGTCAGAACGGGATGATCAATAAGAATCTTGCACTCTCCAACCATTTCGAGCGCGTGCGCCATGGAAGTGGCCGGCTGAGACTTCGCCTGTGCGTGACACGGGGCGCACGCAGACACACCGCGCGAATCGGTTTGCGCCACGGCGGCTGCAGGAAGAACCAAACACAGAAGTTGCCGGCGCCATCTCATCACGGTTTGGAAACAGCGACTTCGTTCTGGCCTCTCAGCCGCAAAAACTCCTCCCGTTCTTTCGCCGCATCCGTCTTGCGGCCCGCCTTGGCGTAAGCGGTGCCCAAGGCAAAATGAACCTGGGGTTGCCAGGGAGCCAACCGCACCGCCGTCTCCAGCTCATGCGTCCCCCGCGGTACATCCAAGTCTCCTTCCGCCAGAACTTGCCCCAGGATGGCGTGAGCCGCAAAGTAGTTGGGGCTTGCTTCGACAGCTCTCTCGGCGTAGGGCAGTGCCGTTTGGTATTCACCACGTTTCAAGTACTCCGCTGCAATACTTACGAGCGCTTGCGGGTGCTCGGGCGAAATCGCCAGTTCAGCGTTCCATTCTTCCAATGCTTTGTCGGAGTCGTTCGCCAGCACCATCGTGCCGGAGATGTAATGAATTTGCGGCGTGTTCGTGTATTTGCGCAGCAACTCCAACCGATCCCGCTCCGCTTCCGCAGCTCGCCTTGCGGCGGAGTCGCACGTCGCATGTCCGACATCCAGGACTAGTTCGCGCTCGAGCGGTGGGAGTTCGTTGGGCAGCAGCGGCTTGCGAAGCGCGGCCAGCCCCATCGCTTCGGTGAATTGCGGCGTATCCTTGCCTTGCCTCGCAAAATCGCCAATGATTTTTACGGCGAATTCGAAACGCCCCGAGCGTATCAGCAAAAGAGCAAGATGGTATCTGGAAACATCATAAAAACCTTGCTCGGTCGGAATCTTAAGCTGATCAGCCTTCTCCAGATGGGCCAACGCGCTATCAAAATCTTTTGTCTCGAATTCACATAAGCCCAGCATCGCCCATCCCAAGGCCATTTCGGGCTTCAGGCCCGTCAGATGGCGGAAGGCAGCTCTCCCATCGGGGTATTGATCCGCCTCGTAGTAAAGCATTCCCAGATACCACCAGCCCTCCGCGAATCCTGGCCTCATGCGAACCACTTGCTTGTATAGCCGCATGGCTTCGTCGGTTTGATCAGCCGCCCGGGCAGCATCCGCCTTCTTAACCAGCGCGTCGAAGCTGGAAGCACTCGTCGTCCCCGCTGCCCTCCCTGGGGAAGCGCTCTTCGTTTGCGCCACGGCATCGCAAGCCGCAAAAAGGGCAACGAAGATAAGGCCCAACGTCAGCCGTTTCATTGCGTGTTCTTTACCCCTTTTTCGTTCGCCTGTTTCTCGGCGTTCAGTTTTTCCACGATGGCGCGTTCCCGGTCCCCGTCGGCTTTCCTCTTTTCGCGATAGTAGGCCGTCGCCAGCGACACGTGCGCCTCCGTAAAATTTGGCGCTTCCGCAACTAGCGATTCAAGGTGAGCGCGCGCTTCCTCCACATGCCCGACAGACAATTCAATGGAGGCCATCTGATACCTTACCCCCACGTCGCCGGGCCGTATCTCCAGCGCGTGGCGGATGTACTTCAGCGCCTCGTCGAATTTTTCGTCCTTGCGCAGTAGCACACCCATTCTCAAGGTCGCATCGAAGTTGTTCGGATCATCCCGCAGAGCGTGCACGAAAGCTTCCTGCGCGCCGGCTTGGTCTCCCGTGGAGAGCAACGCGGTGCCGTAGTAGGCGTACACCTCCGGAAGATTGGGATTCAGCTCCACGGCTCTTTGCAAATCCGTCAGCGCCCCCGAGAAATCGTTCACCATCAGCTTCGTCGTTCCCAAGAGAAGCCGCGCCTCCGCGGAATCGCCGTTTTTCAGGATCCTGTCGATCAGAACCTGTCCCTTTTCGGCCTGTCCGTCGCGAACCAGCGCAGTGCCAAGCATGTACACGATCGCCAAATCGTCCCCGTTCGTTCGGTGCGTCGGGGTCAACAGCTCGATCACCTTCTTGTTTTCCCCCAGCCGCAGATCGCAATCCGCCTCAAGCATCGTTGGCCGCAGGTCGCCCGGCATCTCTGCGCGCACGTTTTTCAGCTCTGCAACAGCGAGAGAGAGCTTGGCGGTCTTGTAATA
Source organism: Acidobacteriota bacterium (assembly GCA_003225295.1). GTDB lineage: Bacteria > Acidobacteriota > Terriglobia > Acidiferrales > UBA7541 > Acidiferrum. The sequence continues at coordinate 48,317 of QHYZ01000077.1, forward strand.
GGCCAGGGCCAGGTTCAACCGGGCCTGTGGGAGCGATTTCAGTTGCAGCGCGCGTTTATACTCGGCGATGGCCTCTTCGTAACGCCCTGCGCCAGCCAACGCCGCTCCCAGGTCTGATCGAACCGGCGCGACGTCTGGATACTTTTCCAGGAATAAACGGTAGTCTTCAATGGCCTGCGCGAACTGGCCGGCCCTGTGAAGCGACGCTGCTTCCTTTAAGATCTCTCCGGGAGCCCGCTGCGTTTGGCCGGTCAGGATGCTTGCGAACAACGCAAAAAAAGTAAAGCCGTACAGCACTCGCCGCGTCACACACACCACTAAGCGCGAAGCTGAACGGCTTCCCATTTCTCGGCCCTAGAACAGTATAGCGGAGCGTCCGCCCAAGAGTAGGTGGGCGCTGCGCGGGGAAAACTAGAAGTAGTACTTCAACGCGAGCTGGATGATGCGATTGCCCACCTTGATTGGCGCCACGCCAAAACTTGAGTTGCTCTGCACCTGACTGCCCGGAGTCGCACCCGGTGCGAAGTTAAGGAACAAATTGCTTGCACCCACGCCGCTCCCCGTGAAGCTCCACATAGGATGGTTCATGAAGTTATAGGCAGAGAAGCGGAACTGAAACTTCTTGCTTTCTCCCATTTGGAAATTCTTGAAGAGCGACAGGTCGCTCGTCCAGTTCCAGGGCCCAAAGAACTCAGGCAGCACGATCGGCCCGTTCTTGCCGGGCACCGTGGGAATCGCGAAGCAGTTCCCGTTCAGCCACTGGTGCGGACCCAAATTCTTGGTAGGATCGCAGGTTAGTATCGGCATCAACGGAATCTGGTCCGTGCCATTGATTGACAAGTTTGTGATTGTTGAGTTGAATGAGTTCTGTACCTTCAAGCTGGACGAAATATTGCCGCTGGCATTGAAGCCCGGGTTCGAGCCGTTGGAATTCCCCGTGAGATTGACGCCGCTCTGTACGGATGTGATGCCCGACAACTGCCACCCGTTGACGACGCCAGCCAACGCCTTGCTGTTGTGTATCGGTTTCGGCAGTTCGATGGAATACGCTGCGTTAAATAGATGGCGGCGATCGAAAGGCTCCGCGCCGTAGTCGTTCTGTAAGTTCACCTGATCCAAACCCACAGTACCAAGTGATTTACTAAAAGTGTAATTAACGGAAATGTCGAAATATCCTTTTTGGCGGACCCAACTCACCTGCATCGAGTTGTAGTTTGAGGACAGATTGTGATTGGCCACACTGATTATTTGATAGATCGGAAATGGGCCGAATTTGTATTCGCCACCGTTGTTCAATGTGGATGGATCAATGGGCTTCCCGCTACTGTCGACAACATCAGGTTGATAAAGCCGACCGGCCGGAATGACGTTGGCGTTGGTTCCCACGCCGTTTTGGTTCAACCCATACTTGCTCTGGTTTCCCACATAAGACACTTCGAGCAGCGAAGAGAAGAACGGCAGCCGCTGCGAGATGCTAAAGCTGTAGCTTGTAGTCAGGGGGCTATTGTCGTCCATGCCGCTAACGGCACCGGTGTTGAAAGGTTGCGTCGCGGCCGTGGTTGCCATGATTTGCGTAAACGTCATGGCATTTCCAAAGCTAGGATCCTGCACACCGGCAGGTTGGTCGAGACCCTGCGTAAACTGGGCGTTGTGATAATAGAATTGGCCCCAGCCGCCCCGCAGGACAGTCTTACCCGTGCCGAAAAGGTCGTAGGCCAAGCCGAACCGCGGCGCATAGTAAAATACACGATTAGGAAACCCCGAAAGCGCTACTTTGCTGTCCTTCTGGTGCCAATCAAAGCCAGTACCGGCAATCTGCGGCGAACCAGGAACGTACAGGGCCGGATTCCAAATGGCGAAGCCGATACCTTGCCGGTCGTACCACCCGCCCAGATGTGACGCGCGGAGACCGTAATCTACGGTCAAGCGTTTGGTCACTTTCCAACTATCCATAGCGAAGAACTCGATCGCCTTGTAGGCCTCATTGTGCAAGACATTCTTGTTCTGTTGTTCGTATTGATCAGCATAGCCTCTAATCAGGTCGGCGTACGGATTGCCCGTGGGGCCGGCCCAGCTGGCCTCCACGATTCGCCCGTTTGAGTCGCCGTTGCTCGGTTGATTGTTGATCACGTACTCGTAGTAGGCGCCAAACTTTGCCGTATGCGTGCCCCAAACCTTTGAGACGTTGTCACTGAACGACGGGAGGTGCTTCTTCGCAAAAAGGCCCTCGGAACCACCGAGCTCAAAACCGCCCGGATTCAAAATGGTGGCCATTTCGCCACCCCAACTGGTCAGGGAAGGAATCTGGTCGACGTTGTTACTAGGAGAGAGGCCAGTGAAGGGAATATTCAGAGCCTTCTTGCTGACCTTGCTGGCATTCTGGAACACGTTCGGGAAGTCGATGTAGGTGTAACCGAACACGAATTCGTTGGATAGCGTGGAGTTGAACACGTGCGTCAGGCTCGTCGAGATCGAGTCGGATTTGTTCTTTCCTAGAACCGGCGTGGGGTAAGGCACTTGCGCGGAGTTTCTCCACCACAGGCCAATCGGGAACTGTTGCGTCTCTTTCTGCAGGTTGTAGCGAACGTACAGCTTTGTGTTATCGCTGATGCTGTAGTCGACTCGAGACAGCCACTGCCAGGAGTTTTGGTCGAAGGCAATTTCTTTGATGTAGTTGTCGCCATTGTTCAGGTTCGGGTCGGCGTTTGGCAGGGGGAAAATATTCATCAGCGCCTGCCCGCTTGGATCAATATGATCCGCGGGGATTACATGGTTGGCAGGCGTTGGATCATTGCAGACGTTGTTGACTGTTGGAGAAAGGCAAGGACCCAACTGCGAGGGGGGCCCGCCACTTGCAGTCTTCGTGCCCAGTTGCGCCAGTTCCGCTGGGCTAAAATCACCGTTTCGCATTCCAGCCGTCGGCACCGTGGCACCCAAGAGCCCGGTGTCAAGCGTCTGGTAGTAATACTCGAAGCCGCTAAAAAAGAACAGTTTGTCGCGCTTTCGGTTGAAATCCGTCTTGGGAAGAAGGACGGGACCGCTGATGTTGCCGCCTGGAAAGAAAAACTTGTTCGCGGGCTTAGGCGTAACCGGGACCGTAGAGTTATTAACCCACCGATTCGCGTTCAACGCGTAATCGCGCGCGCTGAAGTACGCTTCTCCATGAAAATCATGCCCGCCTGCTTTGGCGATTGAATTGATGACCACGGGACCTTTGGCGTTCTCGGCGCTGAAGTTCGAGGTCAGCACTTTGAACTCCTGGATCATATCTGTGTTTGGGTTGACCGGCGTCGCGCAGTTGCAACCCGGGTCAGAGACATGGGCCCCGTCCGCCGTGATGTCCACGTTGCCTGTGCCAACGCCGTTGGCTACGTACGCGCCGTTCAGCGGGCTCTGACTGCCACCATCGCCGTTTCCGTTGATTCCAATCACTTCGCCGGAGAAATCTGTTCCGCTCTTGAGCGGGTCACCGTTATTGCGCGGAGCAAACCCCGGCAGGATCTTGATGAACTCCGCCGCGTTGCGGCCAACGATACTGAAGTCCTGCAACTGCTTTTCGGTGAGCGTCACGGACTTTTCGCCGGAATCCGTAGCAATGATCTGGTCGGCGACTCCTTCGACCTTAACTTCCGTCGTGGCGGCTCCGATCGCCAGCTTAATGGGGAAACTCAGGCTTGCCGCGCCAGTGACTGCGATACCTTCCGTTACCGTCTTCTGAAAGCCGCCAGCCTCTACCGTCAAGGTGTACGCACCCGTCGGCACGGATGAAAAGGAATAGTATCCGTCGGAGTTCGTGGCGCCTCTCCGAGCGTCTCCGGAAGAGACGTTCTTAAGAGTCACATTGGCATTGGCCACAACCGCTCCGGACGGATCGTAAACCGTTCCGGTGATCGTGCCGTAGATAGATTGTGCCTGCAGCACCCCTACGGCGAGGAGAATCCAGCAGGACAGGACAACCAAAGAGGAGATGAAACGCTTACCCACGAGGCCACCCCTTTCCTGAATAACGATCTTTTACTACAAGGGGAAATTCTGTTTGATAGCACTTAAATACTAGATACACGCCTTGTCAAGGAAAAATTGTTAACCTTAACGAACGGCCGCGATTATGGCCACCCGACAAGTGCTTTGAATCACTGGTGTTAGATCGATTTCCGGTCTTCCGGCAAATCCTCTTGCTTCACCGATTCCTGCCTTTCATTCAATGAAATCGAGCAATGGGAAGCGCTACCCCCGAACCTTCCCAGTTGTGGGGCGAAGCCATCTTGGTCCTGCAACCGTATCAATACCTATGCCCGTCCTGGGCAAAAGATAGCCCAAGTCAGAGTTTATGAAGTCCAATCCAATGATCAAGTTGTACTTTTTTATGTGGAATAGGGCTAGTTCTCCCGCCAGACGTATCGTTGGGTTCGGTCCCCGAGGGGGCCGAACCCAAAATGGGGGAACCAATGGCCCTGGAGTTTTCGATTTGTGAAGTTCGATGGGAGCGATATCGGAGGGTTTCAGAGAATCCCCACACAAGGGAGTGGTTAAAGTTTCAGGCCGCACGCGGTCTAGCCGCGAACACGATCGAAGCCTACGGGCGAGACCTGGACCGCTATCTCGGTTTTCTGGAGACCGAAAATATCCCGTTTCACTCGGTCATTCGTCCGACGATCGGAGCCTACATTCGGAGCATCACACAGCTCGAGGTTCCGAGGGTTTCGAGAAAGGGGATGGAAGCAAGAAGCGCTCTCGCGAACGCCACTCTGCAACAGCACCTCACAGTGGTTCGCCTCTTTCATGACTTCCTAGTCGAAGAACGTGTCTGTGCGAGAAACCCTCTTCGCCCGCTTATAGGCGGGCGGGGCCTAATCCAACGGCATCACCGGCTTCCGTGGATTCCAAGCGAGGAAGAGTGGCAGAACATTCTTCAGGTCTGTAAGCAGGAGCCGCTGCGAAATCGAGTGATGCTGGCGATGTCCTACGATGCAGCTCTCCGCCGCGAGGAGATCTGCTCGCTTGAAGTGGCCGACATCGATCCCGCACATCGCCTGCTGCGAATTCGGCTGGAGGTCACGAAGAACCGACGCGAAAGAGTGGTCCCATACTCGTTGGCAAC
>QHYZ01000144.1 GCA_003225295.1 Acidobacteriota bacterium
CATTGACAGACCTGACGTTGTCATCGATGCGATCCGTCAAGTGGTGCAGTCGGTCCGCAGTAACGCCAAGCTCTAAAACAAGGCTCTACCGCAGAATGGAATGCTTTGAGAATGAAATCTTGGCGAGTCCACTCAGAGCCTGATAACGGACTACTCGTCGATGTGAATCCGGCGAAACTGTCCTGAAGTCCGGTTCGATGACATCGCCAGTGATTTCCTCGATCGCCGTTTCCGGCCAGTCACCACCGATTGTAGGCTTGCCCGGAAAGTGAGACAGAGTGATACTTTGCAAATGCTGCGTGTCGAGAAGCACGTGCCGGGCGACTTCTGCTGGATCGAACTAGCCACCACAGACCAGACTGCGGCGAAGAAATTCTATTCCGAGCTCTTCGGCTGGGACATCCACGAATTTACCATGGCGCCGAACGACTTCTTTACCTTCAAGATGGACGGCTGCGATGTGGCAGCCGCGTATACGCTTCCCGCCGAGCAGAGGTCGCAAGGTGTTCCGGCTCACTGGAACCTTTATGTCGCGGTGGAGAATGCGGACGCCGCTGCCGGCCGTGCGGCGAAGCTCGAAGCGAAAGTGCTTGCCGCGCCGTTTGACGTGTTCGACGCGGGGCGAGTGGCAGTTCTGCAGGACCCCACGGGAGCAGTTTTTTCCGCATGGCAGGCCAAACGCTACATCGGGTTCGGGATCAAAGGGGTTCCCGGAGCGTTTTGCGTCGCCGACCTCAGCACGCCCGATCAAGAAGCCGCCAGCCGTTTCTACGAGCAGCGCTGCTAGCCATCCAGAAGAGCTACGAGCTTCTCGCGAGGTACGGCTTCTTCGCCCGCGAGATTTGCGACAAATGCGGAATCGTACTCGGTGCGGTTCGCTTCACGCGGCACGGCGAATCGGAAGTGTACTGCTCTCCCGAATGCAGGGGTGATGCTCACGGGTCTGTGACCCGCAGGCCAGGACGCCCCCGCAAATACAAAACCGACCGCGAACCCAGAGCTGCAAAGACACGACAACAGCAGGTCTATCGGTCGCAACCTAACGTGGAAAAAACTGTCCGTATTCAATCAGAAACAAAGAACTTGCAGACGCAAAAATGGCCTCTCTCGTACTTGGGTACTCGGGGACCTGGAGAACCGCTCATTTCAAGCCAGCGAGTGTGAGCGAGTGTAAAAATGGCGATCGCTCCCCAACCCGCTCCTGTGTTAGACTCCGCGCCGGCAACGCCGCCGCCGAACACTGGCAGAAGAGGGCCGGTGGCAAGACGACGGTTTCAAAAAGGTTGTTTCATCATGGAAGCAAACGGTGGATTTTACAGCCAGTTTTATATTGACGCGGTTGGTCCGGACGGGGCGACCGTGACAAAACAGGTGAAGAAATTTCTAGGCAACATCAGTCAGATGAGCGAGCGTGCTGCTCGACGTGAGCATGCCCGCATCATGGACGACGTTAACTTCAAACGCGGAAGCATAGCGCCTGCGCCAAAAGGCCGGACGTTTGCGGACGCCGTGAACAATTGGCGGTCTGCAATCGCCCCCAACCTATCACCAGGGACGGTGCGCGCTTACGAGTCGAATTTGCGCACTCACATAATGCCCCGTTTCGCGCAGTGTACTCTGCATGAAATGGGCGTTCACTAAATTAAACAGTTTGCTACTGACCTTCGGGGCTTAGACCGTTCCAGCAAGACCGTGGAAAACGTCCTCGGTTCGATGTTTTCCATCATGGACTACGCCGAGAAGTGCGGGACGAAAGTGGCGAAAGTTAGCTTCAAAGATCTGCAACTCGGCACGACAACCAGGAAAACGCCTGCTCCCTTTTTCACGCGAGAACAGGCGGCTCTCATCATCGAAGCGGCGAAAGAGCCCTTCAAAACCTTGTTCACGCTCGCTTGGTTTACAGGGATGCGCGCTGGAGAAATTCTGGCGTTGACACTGGACGATCTGGACTTCACCAGCAAGACCGTGCGCGTCAACAAATCTGCCGACGATAACACGCGAAAAATCCGTCAACCCAAGACAGACAGCTCTGTTGGCCTGCTTCCGATGCCGTCCGCGTTGGAAGCGGTACTCAGGGATTACATCAGACAGTGGAAGCCCAACCCTAGCGGCGTCCTATTCGCCACGCGCAACGGTCTGCGGCCGCGTTCCCGCGACAACGTTGTGAGGTGTGGCCTCAAACCTGTGTTGCGCAAGCTCGGCATTCCGGGCGCTAACACGGGGCTGCACGCGTTCCGGCATGGCCTCGCGACGGAGCTAGTGGATTCAAACGCTCCCCTGCCGGTTGTGCAAAAGCAATTGAGACACGCTGACATCGCAACGACGCTGCGAATATACACGCACGCGATTCCTCAGAGCCAGCGCGACGCAATGGAGGGAGTTAACCTCCAATCAGTACGTTCAATCAATGCAGTACTAAAATTCGCTGCTAAGTAAGTCAGAATCAAATGGTTGGCGGAAGCGTGTGGGAGTCGAACCCACCATTCGACCCGCGAAGGACCGAATCACCGGCTTTGAAGGCCGGGAAAGTCACCGGACTCTTTTCGCCTCCACGAGCAGTATAGTGGAGCGCTTCGCAGTCTCTCAAGGCAAGGTCAGGCGCGATGGGAAGCCATTGCGGCGGCTTGTTGAGTGCGGATCAACGCTGCAACGAGGTCGTAGAGTGCAGGGCTGGTGCAAACCTCGTAATAAGCATGAGAGGAAGGAGCACCGATCTTCCCATCCGGGAGCAATTGCCGGGCCATACCTTTTCGCAACACGAGAAGTTCCACGGATTCTCCAAGGGGCACTTCTCCATAATAGAGAGTGACCTTTTCCTTGCCCCATGGTTTATCAAGCTTCGTTTCGATGGAGTCGAGTGAAATCTCCTCGGAAAGTTTTTGAAAACCCTCGTCGTTGAGCTCGATCCCGTTCATGTTGTAGCGAACCAGAAATTCGTCCAACTCTTCGGCCGACGCCCCCTCCATGGTATTTAGAAATTGAAAAACCGAAAAGTGGCTTTTCTGTCCGGCCAGCATGCGTTTCGCCAGCTTGGCGCAGCCGGAAAGACGGTCGGAGAGATTGAGCGCCTTTGAAATCATGATGCGCGAATCTCCGTCGGTCCAATAGGTAGGAGCGGAACCCTGAAATGCAACCCCCAGTCCAAGTTCCAGCGCGGGAAGATTGCTGGCCGACGCGCTCTCGTTGTAAGAGTTGCAAACAGCAAGAATCTGGCGCGAAAGGATGCAGGCCTTGGCCACCGGCCGCGCATAGGCGACCGTCGATTCCGTTTCGAAAATAGCGAGGATGATCGCATCACCTTCGATAAATACTTTCTTTGCCGAATAGCGGTCCAGAAGCTTTTTAACAGGCTCGTGCAAATTCAGGCTGAAGTGTGAAGCTGGGTTTAGTCCGCGGGAGAGCAAATCTTGCGTCATGCGCGTGGAGCCTCGCACGTCGGACTTGATGATCACGTGCGAGACGACGTGGTCTTGCTCCGGCCTAGCTTCCTCCGGAAGCACGCATTCGTAAAGCCGGTTGTTCAAGCGGGACAGTTCGCGTGCCTTTTCAGTGGTGACCAGGTTGACGCGCTCCATGCAAGTGGTCAGATGTTCGGCGTCGCGCAGATCCCTTCTGAGGCGAAGAAAGTCGTTGGCAAAACGCAACACCAGGGCTTGCATTTCCTCGCGAGAATAGCGGCGTATCTTTTTCGACAGTTCCTCGATGGCCTTGAGCGACAATTTCCTGGCGGGCACTTGTTTGATGACCTGCTCTACTTGCTTCAGCTCTTCTTTCGAAACCAGCGCCTTGCGCAGTTGCTGTAAATGTACAGGGGGGCAATAATCACCGGCGATGGGCCGGATTTCATAGCTTGCCAGGATGTGATAGAGAATTTCGTGCAGTTCGAGACGGTCGAGGAGCTGCGCAAGCAACCGCGCACGCGTAGGCGCCTCCAGCTCCGAGGCGGAACTTGCGTCGAACAGGCGCTTCGCGTTTTCCGGCTCGTTCAGAAATTCACCGAGCTTCCCAGCATGCTCCTTGACGAAGAAATCGAGCTTTTGCCTGGCCACGTCAATCTGGGGTCCCAGCTCCTCCAGCTTGTATTCCTGATGCTTGAGCCGGAGCTCGAGGTCATTCAGGGATGCTTTCAGGTCGGCAGGATCACCCGAATTTAGAAACTTCGTGAAGAAACCATCACCCCGGTCAAGACGCTTGCGGGTGTTTTCGCGCTGTTCCTCGAGGTTTGCAATGTCCGCACGAATCGCCTGCACTGCTTCCAGTAGCGCGGTATGAGCCTGGATGGCTTCCGTGTGCGCCGGGTCATGGCTGGGTGTAATGCCGGCCTCGCGGAGGAAATCCTGGAAAAGCGCGTCCATAGCCTCAAAGCGGTCGGGGTCACGGGCATAATTGCCCAGGAGGATGTAATGCTCCAAAAAGAAAACGTCGTCCTTCCCGCCGTCGAGGAAAATCAGCCGGTTCTTACAAAGCTCGTAATAAGAAGCGAATTCTTCGCCGAACAGGGCGCGGCGGGCTTTTGCAATGACGTTGTCTTCCACGTCGGCAACAATCTGCGCCACTTGCTGCCCCACGCGGCGGACTACGGCCCTTCGCGCGGACTGCAGTTCCGACAAGCGTGCTTTGATGACGTGGGCCTGCTGGCTGCGCTCGAATTGCTCGCCTCTCTTGCGTATCCATTCCTTCCCTTCAAGGATGAGGTTGGCAAATTGATTGCCCATTTCGAAGGTCAGAAATTTTAGCAAGCCCAACCGGAAAAGCACGTCTATCTCTATATTTTTGTGATACTTGGCCTGCGTCAGCGAACTTTGCAGCAGCTCGGAGAGCAGCTTGCGAAAGCCCGCACCGTCCGGTCCTCGTGAGGTGCGAAGCTCGATCCCCGGAAGATAGGTGCTGGCGATGCTCTGGCGAATAAGGTCGAAAAGATAATCGCGAGCCGCCTGGACAAACTTCGGGCTCAAGAATACATCGTGGTGGATGTTATCCACTCCGATCGCCAGCGATCCCATCGGGATCGTGACGCTGTAGCTCTTGAGTTCCGTCAGGGCCTCTTCGGTGGCACTGGGCGTTAGAAGTTCGTTGGGCATCTACTTAGCCAAAAAGGGCTATTTTTACGTTAGCAGCCGCCCGGGAGCCGGGCAAGAGATCCAGAGGGGTCTGTAACCAGAGAGTAAGGGAGCGCTGCGGGCCGTAGATTTGCGAGGGTTTAGACTAGAGGACGGTAATGCGGCGGGCGTCGCCTCCCAGGTGTTCAA
>QHYZ01000035.1 GCA_003225295.1 Acidobacteriota bacterium
AGTAGAGCTTCGCCAAGGTAAAGGCAATACTCTTCGACTGCGTCCGTGGGCGCGTCGGGGCGTCCGAGGAGCGCGATGACGCGTTGCCCGCTCATTTCACAGGGCTCATTTTTCGACGGGGAGGGTCCCGATCACCAGGGCGTCCATAATTAGCCGGCCATTGTAAATCAAGAAATCAAACATTTCTCGCCGAGTGTGATAGTCGTTTTGAGACCGACTGATTTTAGAAGTTCGGGACAGTTATGTACTGGCATAGATGGCAGTTAGTCTAGTGTGGCTCGCAATTTTAGTCCCTGGGCACAACCAATGTGCTCCTTAGCTCAGCGAAGATGCATCTATATCATGCGGAGCATCCCTTTCCAAGATTGCGCCAGGGTCGTCCTCTTGTCCTCACCGATCAAGGATCAGAGAGGGAGACGATTCCGAGGTTTATCAAGGATATGGAATCGTTCCAACGCTCCACCACCGCTGGAAAGACAAATCAGAACAGGGAGTGAGGGCAGCGCTTGGGACTCATGCGCTGGTAGGAGAGTTGGTGTAAAGTACAGCAGATGTCATCTACAAAATCCCCCGTCGTGCCTGAAAACTCCTCGAAAGCCATAGTTTTCAGCACGCTGCCGACGATCAAGTCGTCCGTTCTGGGTGGTCATTTTTTCAAGTCGCTCGGGCGGTCATGCTTACCGCTCAGCAAAAGCCTGCTCGCCCGAATTTACTCCCGCCTTCGTCTATCGAGGAACAACCCGGCGTGAAGCTTCTTTTTTATTCTCACTACTTTGCGCCAAGCATTGGGGGAGTCGAGACCATCGTCCTCTCACTCGCCTGCGGTCTTGCAGAGGTACGCACTCGTGACGGTCTCCCTGAATTTAAACTCACTTTAGTAACGGAAACCCCTGCAGAAAACTTTGATGATCGCCTACTTCCGTTTCGAGTTCTCCGCCAACCCAGCCTTGTCCAGTTGCTGCAGACAATCCACTCGTCCGACATAATCCACGTTGCTGGTCCGGCTCTCTCCCCTCTTCTGCTGGGGTTGCTGACCCGCAAATCTGTTGTTATTGAGCATCATGGATTTCAAACGATCTGTCCTACAGGCCAGCTTCTAATTGAACCGAGCAGCGTACCTTGTCCCGGTCATTTTATGGCTGGACGTCACCTCCAGTGTTTACGCTGCCGTTCTGATAACAACTGGTTGAATTCTTGGAAGCTCTGGTTGCTAACCTTTATTCGGAGATTCCTATGCTCGCGCGTGGCTACCAACATCATGCCCACGGTATGGCTCAACGGGTTAGTTCACCTTCCGAATGCTCTAACAATTCCGCACGGCATCGAATCGAAGATCCGCGGCTCCGAGTCCCCGCATTCGCCCGGACCTCCTCTCATCATCTTCCAAGGACGTTTAGTAACGACCAAGGGCTTGCCAGTGCTCCTGGAAGCCGTAAGTCTTCTTCGTTCTGAGAATCGAGTATTAGAACTCATGGTAATCGGGGATGGCCCGGAGCGATCCGCCATTGAAGAGCTCGCCAAGAAACTGCAGCTTTCTTCCTGTTTGCGCTTTGTGGGACGTATTGTCGCTGCCGCCCTCGACTCCACGCTTCGGAAAGCAAGCATTGTCGTAGTGCCATCGCTTGCTGGCGAGGTCTTTGGTTTGGTGCTCGCTGAAAATATGTCGCGAGGTCTCCCGGTTGTTGCATCAGATGTTGGATGCTTCACCGAAGTCCTAGGCGATGCTGGTCTCACGTTTCGCGCGGGAGATGCGAAGGACCTTGCCCGGCAGATAGGGCGTCTTCTTGATGATTCGGTACTTAGGTCTGCACTTGGTAGCCGCGCTCGAAGACGCATCTTCGAAAACTACCGGCGGAGCCATATGATCGAAATGCATGCGCAGCTTTACCGACGATTGTACGGCGCAAAGGAATCTTAGTGATCAAATCAAAACGCTGCGTTCGAACGTGCAAGCTGCCACGCAGACCGTGAATAAGCTGCAGTACGGTTTCCGCTTTTGTTTCCAGGATGGCTTCCATCACCAACTTGCCTTGAGCATCCAAGACGGTGGCAGAGATGGTTGCCTGGTGAACATCGAGCCCAATATACTTTGAGTCATTCATGAGGGTGCTCCTTCCTGTAGGCGATGATTCGGACACTCAAAACCTACACCAAAAAGGGGCGCCCTCTTATAATGCGTTACTGAGCTTTTGAGAGAGCCTGAGGAACGAGACGGACTTTGCGGTAGGCACAGGCGGCGCAAAGCTCCATTTGCCCGGCAATGTCCAGTATGATTCTTGCCGCGCATCATAAGTGAGAGTACGTTGTGAAGCTCGCGATGGGGCTACCGGCTGAATTGTGCACGCCGCAGGAAAACAATACCGCGCTGAGGAACGAACATCTGACGCTAGATTGATTCGATCTACGGAGTGTCGCATGAGACGCGAGTCATCTGAGCAGGTAATTGAGTCAATATCCTCTGGGCAGGATGCAGCTCTTCCCAAACGGGAAACCGGCATAGTCGGAATGCGCTGGTACTTCGCTTTCTTTCTCGCCTCAGGTTTCTGCAGTCTTGTTTACGAAGTCGCTTGGCTGCGTCTGGCGATGGCAGAGTTCGGGGTAACGACGCCGATGGTATCGATCGTTCTCTCCATGTTCATGGCCGGTATGGGTCTCGGTTCGTGGGGTGTTGGTCGCTTCATCCGTCGCTTCCAGGAATCTGCCGCCTCCACTGCCTTGCGTCTGTACGCTCTCGCGGAGTTGACGATCGGCGTTTCCGGTCTGGTCGTGCCTCACATGCTGGCCTACGGGCATTATGTCTTGCTAGGAACAACGCGTAGTGTTACATGGCAGTCGACCGTTTATTACCTGCTTTCCGGAGCGTGGGTCGCGCTGTCGTTGATCCCATGGTGCTTTTGCATGGGTGCGACCTACCCCTTCGCAATGGCGGCCATTGGAAAGAGCTTCGGCGCGGAAGGCGAACGATCGTTCAGCTATCTCTACCTGGCGAACGTAGTTGGAGCGGTTCTTGGTACAATCATCTCGGCCTTCTTCCTGATCGAACTGCTTGGATTCCGCGGTACCCTTCGCCTCACAAGCGCAATCAATGGTATCCTCGCCTGCGTTGTATTCCTTCTGAGTCTTTCGCCAGCTCTCTCCCTACTGCCGATCACCAAGGTTTCCGAACGTAAAGCACGGCGAAGGCTTTACGGACTGCCGGCAAACCTTTTGCTTGTGTTGCTCTTCCTGACCGGCTTGATCAGCATGGGAATGGAGGTCGTGTGGATACGACAGTTTACCCCGTATCTGGGAAATGTTGTTTACACATTTGCAATCATCCTGGCTATCTACCTTGTAGCAACGGCTTGCGGGTCGGCGGCTTATCGCTGGTGGGTTCGCTCGCATAAGTCTCTGGCAAGAAGCTATGTTTGGATTATCGCTGGATTGCTCGCCTTGATCCCGCTCTTAGCAGCGGACCCTAGACTGCCTATACCGCGTCCTGCACAAGAGGCAGGTTTCGTTCTTGGAGCAATCCGTATAATGATTGGAATCGGCCCCTTTAGCGCACTGCTGGGTTTCCTGACGCCAATGATGATCGACCACTGGTCTTCGGGAGACCCAGATCGCGCAGGGAGCGCTTATTCCATAAATGTCCTTGGCTCGATCTTAGGTCCGCTGTTGACTGGATTCTGGTTATTGTCATGGATGGGTGAACGCTGGGTGCTTGTATTCCTAGCTGCTCCACTTTTCTTTATGTGCTTGATCGCTGATTTGTGGCGGCGCCCGGCCGTTGAGGAAGCGCACGCAGCCGGATTCCCTATTGCGCGCTATTCAGCAGTGTTCTTGTTTTCTCTATCGCTGGTGGGTTTGACACACGGCTATGAGAACCAATGGCCCGAAGGCGTGATGCGCCGAGATTACACTGCAACCGTGATGGCAACAGGGAAAGGAATGGACAAACACCTGCTGGTCAATGGGATTGGGATGACACAACTCAGTCCGATCACGAAGATGATGGCTCACTTGCCGCTGGCTTTCCTGGACAGGGCTCCAGAGAAAGCGCTGGTTGTCTGTTTCGGAATGGGTACGACATTTCGATCCATGCGCTCTTGGGGAATTCACACGACCGCAGTGGACTTGGTGCCGAGCGTTCCGGCCGTATTCGGTTACTTCCATTCCGACGGACCAGAGATTCTTAGATCCCCGCTAGCCGAAATTGTGATCGACGACGGCCGGCGCTTCCTCGAAGGGTCGACGAAAAGATATGATGTGATCACGTTGGATCCTCCGCCGCCGATAGGCGCTCCAACATCCAGCCTTCTCTACTCGCGGGAATTCTACGAGGTCGCGAAGAGGCACCTTCAGCCCGACGGCGTTATGCAAGTTTGGCTGCCAGGCGGCGATTCCGCCACTCAGGCTTCCATTGCCAAAGCCCTCCAAGATTCCTTTCCTTATGTCCGCGCTTTTCAGTCCGTAGAGGGTTGGGGCTTGCATTTCTTGGCAAGCTTGCAGCCCCTGACGATTGTGCGCGGGTCTGTCCTGGCCTCGCGCCTGCCGCGGTCCGCGGCACTGGATCTGGTGGAGTGGGGGCCGAAGCTGACCGCGGTGGACCAGTTCGAAACCGTGCTTCGTCGGGAGGTATCGCTCGATAGTTTGATCGCGAAAGCTCCTAGTGTGCCAGCACTGAGAGACAACGAACCCATCAACGAATACTTCTTCCTCCGCTTGAAATTCCATTACTACCGCTGACGCGTAGCTTTTGGAGCTGGAGAGACAAAATGGTCAATGGAAAACGCATCGCGGTGGTCATGCCGGCGTATAACGCAGAGAAGACATTAGAGAGAACGGTCCAGGAACTCCCTGACACCGTAGATATCAAAATACTCGTCGATGACCATAGCACGGATGGAACCGTGCAAATCGCGCAAAAGCTCGACGTGCAGATCTTCATCCATGAGAAAAACTATGGATACGGACGGAGCCAACAAACCTGTTACAGAGAGGCGATGGCTGCCGGTGCAGATATCGTGGTGATGGTTCATCCCGATTATCAGTACACCCCACTGCTGGTGACGGCTATGGCCAGCATGATTGCTTATGATGTCTATGATGTCGTGCTAGGTTCCCGAATTATTGGTGGGGGTGCCCGGAAAGGCGGCATGCCCTTGTACAAATACGTGGCTAATCGTCTTCTCACTGCTTTTCAGAACGCTTTCACCGGCGCGAAGTTGTCCGAATACCACACGGGTTTCCGCGCCTTCTGCAAAGACGTTCTCATAAATCTCCCGTTACTTGAGAATTCCGATGATTTCGTCTTCGACAATGAGATGTTAGCCCAGTCCATCTACTTCGGTTACCGCATTGGTGAAGTCTCTTGTCCGACCAAATACTTCAAGGAAGCTTCCTCGATCAATTTCATTCGCAGTGTGAAATATGGCTTCGGGGTCCTCAGCACAACGCTTAAATGCCAATTCCAAAAATTGGGAATCGCACGGTATCGGCTTTTTAGTCCAGAGGGTAGGAAATTGATGTTGGACTACTATTCCCCAGGCAATATTCCTCAACAACAGAAGACAATCCAGTGACTCCGCCGTTTACGGAGCGGAAGGAAAGCTGCCAAATCAGAATGCTACTGTCCAGGGTTCTACGGCACTACGAGGGTGCGGCTGCCGAAGGCAATTTATTTTAGGCGATAGAATCCTCCTCCCAGGATTGTGATTAAGGGGTCCATGAAGGGGATCCGAAGTCGCGTGATCATCGGGAACGGCAAGTGCAGCGCTGTTAGCAAGACGGCATAGAGAAGAAACGCGCGCGCAAGCACGGGAGCAGATCGACGGGTTCGAAACCACCCGACAATTCCGAAGGTCAGAAGGACCCAGTAAAACAGGACGCCACCCCACCGAAATAGCCTCTGGCGGAGAGAGAAGGACTGAGTCCAAAGCATCTGATCGATGCTCAACCAGAAATAGGACAATTTTATATACGCTAGTGGCAATAGTCGCCAGCCCCATTGCTTCCAGAGATCCCGTGCGGCTCTCCACGCCTTCTGATTGAGTTCAGCTTCCGAAGGGAGCTGAAAACGTGATGGAGCATTCGTTTCGACATCGCTCAATAGCCAGCCCTCCGCGGCCTTGATTTTATCGTCGTCACCCGGTAAAGCTCGTCCTTGGGGCGTCAGGATGCCTTCTACAGCGTCGTGCCCGCTCAAGGTTGAATAGAGAACTTCACCGCGAAACGCTATCTGATTTCGAATCAACCACGGAGAAATAACCATTCCCGCGAAGAGCGAGAACGCCAATACTCTTTGCCATGTGGGACGTGAGGCCTTGGCAAGGCAGGCCACGGAAAGGCCGACGAAACCCAGTCCGGCCATATTGAAGCGGAATACTGCGGCCATGCTGGTAACAACCCCCATTGCGCCAAGCGTCGTCATCCGTGGACCTTGTATTTCTTTGGTTAGGAGGTATAAAAATAGAGCCGCTAAGAACGCGCCGATGCACTCGGTCAGCACTTCTGCCGTCACAAAGATCAACGTGGGAAAGAAGAGCGCAATGACCAGAGTTGCGCGTCCGGCTCTTTCGCCAAAGGCACGGGCACTCGAGCGCGAACACAATAAAACTGTGCCGAGGCCCAGCACAAATTGGATCCACCGAATGGCGATCACGTAATTATCGCCGAAGAGTGACATTACGACCGCTAACAGCGCGGGATACCCGGGGGCGCGAAGCGCCGTGGGTCGCAACGCGTACGTAAACCCTTTTCCGCTCAACAAGTTTTCTGCTAACAGAACATACCGGGGGGCATCGCCACCTCCGCTCCACGGCGCTCGGAGCTGATTGCCGGGAAGAGCCACAGCAGCGATTCGTACGAGCAGCCCGAGGACAACGATTGCCAATCCAAGACGACTCGATTTCCGCTGACCACGGGCAATTCCGCTCAACGGAAACGTCCGCTCGGATCCGGATTCTTGGGTGCCGCGAAACAGAAAGTCGCACGCAGCCGAAACGGATACCAGGATAGATGTTTGCCGGGAGTCGCATTGTAATTTCTCGGTTGCCCAGTAATGTACACCTGACCGCTCCCACATAGAATTGTGCTAGTTCAACCTGACATGGATGAGGTGACGTTTTCCGTTCGTGATGATTCTGCCCCATCAGGGCGGGGATTTTCAAGGCATGAGGATCTGTTGTCCGATGCCTGTTTCTGAATACTCAGCGCGAGAGGATCAACTCCCGCGCTGATTCGCATCGGCTCGATGAGTCCTACCAGATTATCCCTCAGCATGGTTGCATCCCTGCAGAGCCCGCTTCCGTTTCACCTGGCGACGCCATTGTAGTCGTGTTCGAGGAACGTTCAAGTGATACTGCCGCTCGTCGTAGCTGTCGCTGGTGACGTGCTAGCTCGAGCTTACGATCGCGTGCCGCGTGGGTTTCGGCCTGTCGCTCGGCGAGCATATCGTGCGGCGTCACATAACCGATGGCCCTGCGCAAGCGTACGGTATAGTAGTAATCCAGGTAGGTTTGAATCAAGCGTACCGTGTCTTCCCTGGTCAGCGGTTTGCCCGGCCGGATGCACTTGGATTTTAGCGATTTGTGCCAGCGTTCCATCTTGCAGTTCGATTGCGAATAGTAAGGCGAAGTGCGCACGTGCGTCATCCCCGAGATGCGAATGAACTCCGGAGATGATCCGTGGTTTTGCTTCCGGATACATCGCTCTCCAAGGGCGTCTCTGCCTCGTTGAAGAGAGGTACTCTGAGATCGCTCCTGCTATTCGCCTAACAGAGGTTTGCTGCCGACGAAACAGGAGAAGACCTGACCAACTGAAACTCGGAAATCAGGAGCTCGGCTAAATGTTTAGAAACGCAAGAACCCTCGTTCGGGGACTTCCGCACGCTCCCGCTGCCTTGCGGCAAATGCGCATGTTCTGGCGCGGCTACACTACCTGGCGTTTCAACAAGCTCTGGACTACATCAATCAAACCGATGGACACGCCATACCAAACCAATCCTCTGCGGCTCTTCTTTGAAGCACACAAAGAGGGACCCGGAATCTGGAAGTGGCAACATTACTTTGACATTTACGACCGGCACCTTCATCGATTTAAGGATCGCGCAGTCTGCGTCCTCGAGATCGGGATCTACAGCGGCGGCAGTTTGGAAATGTGGAGGAATTACTTTGGGCCTCTAAGCGAGATATATGGGGTCGATATCGAGCCCGCTTGTGAAGCGTACCAGAGCGACTCCGTCAAAGTTTTCATAGGCGATCAAGGCGATCGCAATTTCTGGATGCGGTTCAAAAACGAGGTTCAGGACATTGATATCGTTATAGACGATGGCGGCCATCTCCCGGAGCAGCAAATCGTTACTTTTGAGGAGCTGCTCCCGCACTTAAGACCTGGCGGTGTCTACATTTGCGAAGATATACATGGCACTCTCAATACGTTCGCTGCCTACGTCTATGGTTTGGCACAAAACCTCAACGCCGGCGACCGTGGCCAAGAAAATGCAAACAACAACGAGAGGTGTCTTGTCTATGGCGCGTCGGCCGTCCAGTCTGCCGTTCGCTCGATTCATCTTTATCCTTTCATGACCGTGGTCGAGAGAACAGAAACTGCAATTTCGGAGCTGGTCTCAACGAAGCACGGCACTCAGTGGCAGCCTTTCTTGAAGTAACGCGAGCGATGGAGAAGAATTTGACTCTACACAATGGATGCACAAAGCTAAAGAGACGCCCAAGGCAAGATTCATGAGCGAAGTCGAGCGACACCTCACGGGTGAGGAAACGGCGCTTTACGCCCAGCCTTGCGCCAGTGTAAACAGGCTATTGGCCGACACTGGTATGACTTGATGACCATGCCCGCAAGCAGACTCTGCTCTACGGTTTCTTGGGTATCTCCGAAGGCAACTGTTCACCAGCCGAAGGAGAGGCCATTGGAGCGGAAGTAGTGTTGGTTCGAACATCGATAGTTTGTGAGAAACGCAGGGTACTTAGCGTAGCTGTCCATAGAGCAGAAGCCCAGATCGCCACGTCAACAGGAATAAAGTAGAAACGGCCCTTTAGCATGTTTCGTCCAGCTCGAATAAGCGTCCATTTGCTCAGATGTACGTAAAGGCGAACCAGTGAACTTTCAGCTGGAGAATACCAGTAGCTCTCTCGCAATTCCTTTGCGGCGAGTTCCTTCAGCGTATCCTCCTGTATGGAGATGCAACGACTCACTGCGACATAATGAGTTTCCCAACCAGATGTCCTCATTCTTTGACAGATGTCCGAATCTTCGTGATGGCGCCGATAACGAACGTCATAGCCGCCGACAAGGTCAACGGCTTCTTTCCGAAATAAGACGGCGTGCCCTGGAGCGAATTGGGAGGGGCCGGAATGTTCTCCAAACTTTGTTTCTAGAAACCGCATGCGCCAGCGCGTAAGAATACGATTTGGCCTGTGGGGAACGAGGCGCGCGTAACAGGCGCCGACACCAGAATGGTGCGAGAGATAGTCCTCGCACGCAGCAAGCCAGTCTGGGTCGGGGAGAACTTGTGTGTTGATGCATCCCAGAAGGAGTGCATTTGAACATGCGATAGCTGCATTCCGGGCAGCTGAAATACCCAAGTTCTGAGGAAGACGAATAAGGCAAATCTGGGGCAAAGATTGGGACCACTGGGGCAGACTAATGGGTTCGGGAGAACCATCGTCGACGACGAAGATCCTGGAAAAAGGGTAAGTCTGCTTCAAGCAAGCAGAAAGAGTTGCCGCAAGAGCTTCTGGTCGCTCGCCGTAAACGGGGATAACAGCATCGACAGCGAGTGGCATATTATTTTCCTGGTGAGTGATCGACAATGCTAACGTTTTTATGGTTTCTGGTAAGCTCGTCCTAAGGCTTGCGCGAACAACGTTCGACTCTTCTCGCACTTCATGTGTGTTCGGCTGCGAGAACTTTTCTACGCACTGAGTATAATGCTTTGGCTGAAGAGTAGACAAGATGCCAGAATCCACTAAACGGACTGACTAGGTTAGCAGCAGGTTAGGCGAAGTTGTCAGGGACAAGACAATAGGATTGTTTGCCCGCCTATAATAATGACGCCGAAGCCCTGGCGGTTGCATGTCCGAGGCAATCACTCACCAAGAACGGACAGCGGCGGTGGGGAACCAGGCTCGAGAGGGCGCGCTCAGCACTTTCGGACGCATACTGATTCTAGAAGAGCACGCACTGGTTTATCGGAGAGCCGTGTCAAAGCACCGAGTTTCAAATCTGGCTCGAAGCTATCGAGTCTTCCAAAAACTTGCGGGTCGCTGAAGTATTGTGATCCCAGCTGACCGAAGCTTGCACGTACTGGGCAGCGGCAGCGCCAAGCTTCTGCGCCCCCGACCTGTCGCCAGCTAATCGCCGAACGAGCTCGGCGAGTTCGACATGGTTCATTGGATCGCGCAACAGATATCCTGTTGCCCCATCAAGGACGTTTTCGCTCGCCCCTGCTTGGACACTCGCGATCACCGGCAATCCACAAGCCATGGCTTCCAATATGGGTAGGCCGAAAGCGTCTTCGAGAGACGGCGCAACATAGGCGTCGGCGGCGGAATAGAACGAAAGCACATCGGCAGAGGGCGCCAGAAAACGCACACGGCCTTCTAGCCGCAGTTGCCGGAGGGCGGGCCGGTACAGTCCCGGATCATCGTTTCCGACGACCAAGAGCTGGATCGGAGTCTCGATGATGGCCAAAGCCCGGAGCAATTGGTCGAGTCCCTTTTTCTTCCAGTCGTTGCCAATCAACAAAACGACAAAGTCGCTGTCGTCTAGCTCGAGGCCTTGGCGCGAAACTGACCTGCAGGCAAGACGAGCCTCGGAGTTAAAAATCGCGGTGTCGACGGCGTTCGGAATAACGACCGAGTCGGTTCGTCCAAAGTGTTTCTCGAGTTGAGCGGATACAAGCTTCGAGACGGCTGCCAAACGGACTTTAGGGTCTGCGTAGATGTGACGCTCCAAAGCAATAATCAGTTTGTAGTACAGTTTCCGGTGAAGTGTAACAGGCCATCTGCTGATCGGTACTTTTAGAAGTGTGAGTTCATCGCGGACTCGGGCATAGAACTCGTGGAAAACGATATGGACAGTAATGGCAGTGGCATCCAGACAGTTGATTCCGGGCGAGTAGACGAGCAAGGGCCGGTCTTCAAGACGCTTTAGCACGCTCTTCCTCACAGCCCGATTCGCAAGAAACCACCACAAGAATTTGAGAAGATGGGGGCCAGGAATATCAGAGACTCTGTACCAGCGGATGAACCCGGCCGCTGTTCTTTTTGGATCTTCCGTGAGGAGACCATTTACGTTTTCAACACGCTGAGAAAACAAATGGATCCCCCAGCCGTACTTCGACGACAGCCTTTCGATCTGTTCGATGATGCAAAGCTCAGTACCATGGTGACGATCTAAAAATGGCGAAACGACAACAATCTGCAAGCAGGCCCCCGTTTGCTGATCAGTTTCGCGCGGTTGTTTGCGCGATAGGAAGATTCCCTGGAAATTCCGTTATTCGGAAGAGAATCCCAAGCATCAGCCAAAAATAGGAGTTAATAACGAAGTCTTGGTAGGCAATGAAACCATAAAAGCTTACTGGGAAGACCAGCAGAAGGGCATACAAGAAGATCGCAAACGCAATCGGAAACCACACCGTTCCTTTCAGATTCCTGGCAGCTTGCCACGCAGAACGGGAGATTGCATAGGCCACTAAAATCCACAAGAGCAGGCCTACAATCCCAAGCTCGATGACTAGCTGGCCATAGCCGTTTTCCACGCCAATATTCATCGGCGGAGCATGCATAATGCGAGCTACGTACTGCACGCCCAAAGATGCGGTTCCAGTTCCATAACCGTACGGCCAACGTGGATAGTCAAACGCTGCGACGAAATTCAGAACGGGATACTCCCAAGATCGAGAACCGAGCTCACTTCGGGGACTGTAAGGGGAAAGAGTTTCGGAGTAGATCGCCAGCCTGCTACTGACTTCGTTTGGGAATATGCCGACAAGAATAGTAAGGGCTATGGCAACGAAAACCGCTGCCCGCTGAATGGCTCGCATTACGCGGCTTCGCAGTTCCCCGGTCCAAGATGCACCCCAGATGAAGGCAGGAGCAACGACCAAGGCGCTTGCAAGAGTCCAGACGAAGACGCCGCGCGAAGCCGCCATCAGAGAAGCCGCAGCAACAATGCCAACCGTTGCGAACCCGAGCAAGCGACCAGTCTGCTTGCGCATCAGCAGAAACCCGCCAAAACCGAGCGCCAGAACCCACGAGAGCCCTAGGAAATTCTGGAACCGGCCGGCGCTAACGAAGAACGATGTGGGCCGGTAAGCGACCAAACCCGTGATGGGGGAGATGCGATACAATGTGCTTAAGCCGCGGATGTCTTCCTGGATCACCTGGGGGTTTAGGAAAGTAGGTCCCAAAATGGACTGCGCGATTCCAAATCCCGCCACCACGAGAATGAGCACGGAGTTAAAAAAGAAAAAGCGTCGCAGTTCCCTGTCCGAATCGACGAGAGCATGGCCTACGAGGAGAAGGGGCACGTACAAGAAACTGAGCTTCAATCCCATCAACCCATAAAAGATGCTAGTTGACGCAGGATTAAGAGCCTGAATCACGCAATACCAGAAGAAGACCAATAATGGAATCAAAAAAGGTGGTCTGTAAAGCTTCGTCAAAGTGGATCTGCGCGCAACGAAGAAAGAAAGATAGAGCGCAAGAGCCAGGAAATCCTTGGCGAAGTATATGATCATGTTATTGCCGAGATGCTTGCGGATCAAGTCCTCGACCGCAATCCACGCCACGAAGCCGTACACTCCTGCTCTCCAGTTTTTGAGCGTTGTGACAAGTGCCACGATGCCAAGGACAACCAGTCCCGCATAGAACAAGGTAAGAAGATCGTCTTCGATGATAAGGTTTGCACACGCATAGGCTGCTAGCGCAATGAGCGCCACAGTGAGCAGATTGCGGCCGCTAATGTGAAAAAAATCGAAGGAATCTCTCAACGCGCCCATTTTCATGGGCAAGCCCGGAGAAGGTAGCGCACCCTCTTTAGGGGAGAAACCTTTGTGATCTCAGCTGAATCTGTCTTGGCCATGCTGGATTGATCTTAGCATTCGAGAACAAATGTGTGGGCGCGGAAAAAACAAAGCTGTCCAGAATCTCAAGGAACGGCTCTCTTTGCCTGGGTTCGTGAGAGAGCTCGCTCGACGGCTTCCAAAACTCCGCTGATATTCTCTCGGGCGGACCAAGACTGCATCCGTCGAAGGGCGTCCTGGCCGCGCCGGGTCAATTCATTTGGATCGGAAAGCGCTTTTTGCAGTAGTTTCGTGAGCGCTGGAACATCGCCGTACGGAAAGACGAAATCAGGATTCACGGGAGCTATGAGGTCGGTGGTGGCGCCGACACGGTCACTCGCGGCAACAGGACATCCGCAGCATGAGGCTTCGTTTACGACCACCGCGAAGGGTTCGTACTCAGAAGGAAGAACCATCAAGTCTGCCGATTTGTACACAGCCGGCAATTGCGATTGATTTACGAAACCAAGGAAGCGAACGCGATCGGCAATTCCTAAATCTATGGCCCTTTGGTACAGCGTTTCGCGCAGCGGTCCTTCGCCGGCGAAAACCAGGAAAGCTCTGAGGATTCCTGCTGCGGCGAATGCTTCCAGAAGGTCGCCTGGCCGCTTCCACGGCTGCAGCTTTGCACAAAAAAGGACGACGGTAGAATCTGGCGCGACTTTCCAACTAGACCGCATAACAGCACGGTCAACCCGTGCCGATTGTGCGGCCCACCAATCGTTGTCAACACAATAGGGGGTTAAAGTCATGCGGTCCTCAGCAAAGCCGAGTGACCTCATGAGATCTCTGGTCCTGGAAGATGGCACAATGATTTGATCCGCCAAAGAGAAAATTCGGGGCCATAAAATCTTCTTCAAAGTAACTTTCCAGGACAGGGAATCACGGGGAGCCAGGCTATTGGCATCGGTTCCAAAGAGAAAAACGGAGTCGCTAAGACGGGACGCGAGGAAGGCAATCCAGAAGGATGCCTTTAGGTACCCGGTGTGGCAAAGGACCGCATCAAAGCTGCCTCGCCGAATGAGTCGCCAGAGGTCAGGATTGCAAAGGCCAAGAAAGGCTTCGGAGCCCGTACCAATGTTGGGAATCTCCATCCAATTGTAGCCGTCCAGAAGAGGAACATCCCACTGAACGGCTGTTGCAAAATCGGGATCATAAACGGAGTGAACGCCTCTCAAGGAACAGTAGGCGACCTGCAGGTCGATCTGGCTGTGTTGAGCCATCCGTCGAAGAAGAGGGGACATGTACTGCACAGGATGTGAACAAATGACGAGAGTCCGGTATCGAGATTCAGGCATGTGTTTATCAGGGAGAATAGTAAGTCTCGCACACATAGTGTGCGGATTGCGGCACCGAATCGCAAGTCTCCGGAAAACGAACTACGGCTGTTGCCGCTGTGCTTTACCAGAACTCAGAGCCTAGAACACGCCAACGGCCACGTCAATTCTTGTGACCACCGCGTGTAACCACCGCGCCCAAGACTGTTGATATAGGAAGGTACCGTTGCAAGTTTTTCGCGATAATGGCGTTTGTAATGACTGCTCCGAAGAAGATCGACACCTCTGACCAGACCAAGACCACGAGCAAAGTGGCTGAAACGTGAAACTGCTTGCCGTAGAAAAATTTCTACCAGTGGGCAAGCGATGGGCGTGACCACCGCACATTCCGCGGAGACTACAGCCATCAGAAAGCCATAACTTAACTTACAACCCAAATAATGCCCGCCCATCGTTGGTCTGGTGTGCAAGTCTCTTTGGCGTGCCTTCGATATATTGTGTCGGTTCCTCGTTGCAGTTCTCCGCAGAGGCCATGCAGAGTCTTTTCCGGGCGACCAAGAGATTTAGCCTGAAGGGGCTACTCTGTTCGCCAAGGCTTGCATGCGCCATGTGCAAGAGATTCTGAGCCAGTAAGAAGATGAGGAGCGAATGCCGCGTGCCAACGAATCAGCAAGGAAGAGGCTCGACGAAACCGTACGGCTTGTCTTCGGCCCCGGGATATAATTGAACGTTACTATGGTCACCAGACGTTGGCTCGGATCAGCTTATGTCCTATTGTCTCAGAGTCGGCTGGTCCGTTATCTGCGCCGAGCACCCTTACTAGGTGCAGTCGTACACACGGCAAGCCATCTTGTTGTCCCTTGGAATATTCGAATTTGGGTGGAAGTAGAGAGCGGACCTGGAAAGGGCATTAAGCTCCGGCTCAATCCTCGGTACGACGCCGGTTACTGGCACGGAGATTACGAGAAGGAAGTTCAGACGATATTCACTGAGTATCTGAAACCCGACGCTGTGGTCTACGACGTGGGTGCAAACATTGGTTTTTTCGCCCTCCTTGCCGCCAGGCTCGTGGGTCCGCGAGGCATCGTCTTCGCTTTTGAGCCTGATCCGGACAACTCTTCAAGACTTCAGGAGAACATCGAAGCGAACTCTTTGATGCACGTGAGGGTGGTAAGATCTCCGATCTGGTCATACAATACGAGCGTTTTTTTTGCGAGATCGTCGGACCACTCTACTCGCCTCGTCGGGAGCGTCCGGACGCCGGGGGTGGGTACAGAAGGTTTTTATGAACAGGCAGTGACGCTGGATGACTTCGCGAAGCACCACCCCGCGCCTGATTTTATAAAAATGGACATCGAAGGAGGGGAGATGCAAGCGCTTGCTGGGGCTTGCGGGTTATTTACTAGGGCCAAGCCCCGCCTGTTGCTGGAAGTACATACCCGTGAGGCCCAGGAGTATTCCGAGAAATGGCTTGAAGAGCAAGGCTACAATTACGAATGGTTGCAACCCGGTCCTCGCAGATTGCCGTGCCACCTTATCGCATTGCCCCAGCCCAGGGCTTGCAGGGGAGAGCGCGGCCCCTGAGTTGCGCTCGACGTGAGACTCGGAACTCAGGGCACGGAGGCGAGTTCGAGCGAGATGCCGAGCGGCGCGAACGCGCAGCTCGCAGAGAATGCACGGCTGCTTCTCAGCGAGCAGTCGCCGTGTGCGAAACACTTCTACCTCGGCGACTTCGACGTCACGCTTCACAAATCAGACGCCAGCGCAAAACTCGATGAAGGTTGCATTGCCGCATCGTGGGCTATCGCAGATTCTGGTGCCCGGCTCCCTGAATAGTTCCACTTCCTGAGTTCAGCAGTGACGCTAAAAGTCGCGACAGATTCTCGACGGAGTGATCGCGAGCAATAGCCATCCGCTTCATTTTCTTCGGACTGTCAGGAGCCTCCTCAAGGGCTTTCGTCGCGGCTTCGGCCAGCTCATCCGGGGTGTCTCCAAAATAGATTAGCTCCTCGTAATCCCACAAATGAACAATTGGAGTAGCTACCACTGGCAGGCCGGCTGCGAAATAGTCAAAGGTCTTCAGCGGAGCGCAAAAGAAATTCATGTCGCTGGAGCAGTCGTAAGGCATGAAACCAATATCTAAGCCTGCAATTAAGTCTGGCAATTCTCGTTGGGTACGCCAAGCGAGTATGTGAACGTTGGGCAGATCCACACACTTTTCCGTCCCAAACGATACAAAGTGCCACTCAGGGTGACTCCTCAACAGTGACCCGAGTACCTGTAGATTTAGTCGGTCTTGTGGTACCCCGAGGTAACCGAGTCTAGGGGGAGGAATCTGCTCGAGGTCCGGCGGAACATTGCGACCATTCTTCGATGCAGAAGCAGGGTCCAGATCAGGCAGACGCAATGATTGTGGGTTATGATAGACTTTTGCTCCTCGAGAACGGGTGAAGGGAAGTCCAAACACACAAAGACCAGCGGGAAACCTTTATTCTTCAGCTGCTGACACACTGGAAGGAGCTGCCCCATGTTCGGGTAAACAACTATAGGGTGCCTTAGTTGAAGCCTCTCAACGTGCTCCAAGATTTGACGAACCAAAAAGTTCGCTTGCAGATCCGGCATGAATGGGATCGAGTTCAGACGATGTCCGAAGAATCGGGGACCAAATCCGAAAATCCCGTTTTCGACTTCCCGCACCTCGCGTTCCCTGTGACGAAATAAGGAAGCAGGATTCTCAGAATACAAAACCTTCATCCCCAAAAGGCTCAAGGCCAGGGCAATTCTCTCAGGAACGTTGAAGGTTTCCCAGCGCCAACCAGAGAACACAATTGCGTCCCGCACTCGCAAATCCTCCCTCTGTCCCGAGGCAGAAACCCAACGTTGAGTGGTTCCTATTCCAGCAAACCAAAACTAATTGTCCTCGGTCAGATTCTTCGCCTCCGGCAATCGTTCGACGGGGAATGCGACTGAAGTGGCACCGTATTGGTCTGATCTGTGCAATGCCGAGAGGGTTCCTTGCCGGTCCACACTAAACCATTGGTACCCTCGTTCCACCAATAAATCGTAGACCGCGCAAGCCGGGTGTCCCCAACCGGAGCTCCGACTATCAGCTAACTCCACCAGAATGACAGGCCTTGGTCGTCGTCTCAAGAGCTCTGTCGCCCCCTCCAGTACGTTTAGCTCTGCGCCCTCTACGTCCATCTTGATGAAATCAACCTTGAGAACCATTCCCTCGCTCAGAAAATTGTCAAGCGACGTTTTCTGTACCCTCATTGTTTTCACAGATTCGTCGACCATGGGTGGACGCAAGCTGTTACATCCAGTGTCTCTGCCTTCCACGACGAATAGGGTGTCTTCCCCCTCGCTACGATCCAAGGCTAAATAGCATACGACAACATTGGCCAACAGACGATTCATTCTGAGATGGCGTAAGAGCCTCTGACGCTCTCTCGGAGATGGCTCAAAAGCGATCACCTGGCCACTCTTGCCAACTTTTCTCGCAGCTAACATCGTGTAAAACCCATTGTGTGCGCCGATGTCGAGAACCACCATGCCCGGCTTCAGAAAACGCTCTACAAAACGCCGCTCACCCTCTTCGAAGTTCCCGGTGAAAACTGCATCGCTGCAAACGTCGTTCTGCGACAACCACCACCCTCCGTACGGAAGGTGCACCAGCAGCGGCACGGACGGAAACAGAAAATTCCACATGCGTTTGAGACGGAAGCGAACGCCATATAACTTCTCAGGCCAAAGCTTACGAAGGAAAGGATTCTTGGAGCTATGAAGGAATGTAAGCTTATCTCTCATCTGATGCCACCTGGAAAAGACATGGCGTTGCGCACAGGCATTTGAAGCGGCACTTCGAATCGCTTATTTTCCCTCCCAGCGAAGGTACTGAATTCCCTCTGCGACTGCATCTCGGCCCAAGAGACCACAGCAATCGATCACCAAGCACCTCGATGCGTTCGTAGCAACAATGTGGGCAGGAACTTGGGTGAACTCAAGACAAGGCGGAAAGCCGCCCCATACAAGAGATTGCGCCAGCTGCAACCCTTGAGTTTCCTCGGCGTGTCCGTTCCCTGGGGCATGAACCAACCCCAAAATGGAAGTGATTCCGTTCTTGGGAAGCTTAGAACAAATAAGCTTCACGAGTCGGGCTACCGGGTCGCGGGCGAGTGCTCTATTCCGCCTGACTGCGCGAGCCCTAGCGATGAGCTTCCTTAGCATGTGAACGGGCGCCGCCAAGCGCGGATAGAAGAGCGGGAGCGTATCCACCCGGCGCGTCAGGTAACTCAACGCCTTCGGACGTTGAAGTCCACCGGGCGCAAGGATGTGCGTGGCATCATACAGACAGAACCGGGAAGCATCCTCGCCAGCAATCTCGTGATTCAGGTCGAGCTCCGTCCGCCACTGCCTCAAGCCATACGGATAAGAGGACTGGTCATGCGACTGATGAATTGCCATCACCGCCGAGCTTCCATCCACGACCGCTGCGCCCAGGCGTCGAGCCTCGAAAATAAGCCAGGCGTCCCAGGCGCCCCTTCCGATACCTAGATCGGGTATCGCAGACCAGAGGCCACGCGAGAAAACAAAGAAATCGCTATTCCCAGGCAAAGGACCCTGTTTGCCTTCGCGCAACACATACTCCCGCAGTTTATGCTCGGCTTGGTCAGAAGCGAAATCCCAAAGGCGATCCAGGAAAATGTCCCAACGCCGGGCAACCATCAGGAATCTCCTGCCAACTTTGCTTGCCTCTTGAATGGCATTCGAGAAATCACGGAGCAAAATAATGTCGGCATTGACGTAACCCAACATGTCCTTCTGTGCAGATTCTTGCGCCTTTCGGAACAAGTCACGCAGCAGAGGCGCGCCGTACCGTGTGCAACTCACTTCCGGGATGTGCTGAAGTCCCAGTTCCCGGCAGATCTCTTCTGTTCCGGACTCATTACCGAAGAGAAGAATTTCCGGCCGTGGGCGCAGCATCGTCCAGCTTGTGATGGCATTCCGCTGGATGATTCCGATGTGTTCCTTGAACGGCTTCGGCGTGGCAAAAATCGTCAGCATTCCGGCTCCTACCTCGCGCTCGACGTGACTTCCACGCGCCGCTCGGCCGGGCCTCCGAACCCGAGACAAACATAGCGAACGCCGTCCACCCTCTTCAGATGCTCGAGTGCTCGCCAGCAGTCAATTATTACACGCGGCACCGCGCGGGGTTGGCCGTTGTGCGTCCAATGCTCGATTGGAACTTCCCGGAATTCCTGCCATGGAGTCGCCAGCACCACAACCCCCGACTCTTCGATACACTCCTGCGCTGACCGCGCGAAGCGCACGGTGCTGCATTTACCCAGAATGGGCGCGACGGCGGCCGATGGATCGTACACAACGACGGGAAGATTCGATGAAGAGAGCTCCTGAGCCAGCAAGAGCCCGAAGGCTTCTTCGACCACATCGGTGTCGGGTTTGTACGTCAGACCGAGAATCCCAATCGAATTCTGTCCCGAATAATGACTCCTCACGAGCTCCGCAAGGGATTTGATTTGCGCACGGTTAAAGAGATCAGTAGCTTCGGCGAGTCCGGAGGAGGCACCGACCCGGGTGGCAAGGGCGGCCAGTGCGCGATTATCGCGGGGAAAGCAGGGCCCGCCGTAACTCACCGCGCCCTTCAGATATTTCGGGCCGATGCGGGTATCGAGTCCGAGGGCATCAGTGACCACATTCACGTCTGCTTCCGGCAGCTTCTCGCACAGGCGCGCAAGCATGTTGGCATAGCTGATTTTCGTAGTGATGTAAGTATTCACGGCGAGCTTAGTGATCTCCGCGTTGACGAAGTTCATTCTCGCGATGGCGGGAGAATTCTTGCAGACGCTTTTGTAGATATTCGCCAGGATCTCGCCGGAGCGCGCGTCCGATTCCCCGATGAGCAGAAAATCAGGATGATAGAAATCGCGTATCACAGTGCCGAGGGCGATGAACTCCGGGCTATAACACAAGCCGAAATCCTGCCCACAAAGCTTCCCGCTAGCGCGCTCTAGCGCGGCCACTACTGGCCCTGCCGTCGATCCCGGCATCACTGTGCTGGTCAGTACCACCAGGTGAAAGGTCTTCTTCGTCGCCAGCGCGCGCCCGACCGCCTCGCACGTCGGCAACACGTACTGGAGCGAGAATCCCCCACCCTCTTCGCTCGGCGTTCCCACCACGATAAACGTGGCGCCCGAGTCTTGCACCGCTTCCCCGATATTCTGCGTCGCGCTCAGGAGGCTTCCCGCCTCCTTCATCAATTCTTGCAGCCCCGGCTCATGCACTGGAGGGAGCCCGCAGTTAATCGCTTCGACCTTTTGCGAATTTAGGTCCACTGCCTCAACTCGGAAGCCCCGCGCCGCAAAGCACGCAGCTATCGGCGCTCCCAATTTCCCCAGACCGATTACTGACACGGACTTCACCATGTTCCTCCTGAGCATCTTTCTCTGCCGCGTCCGGCGGTGAGCCGCACCGGCTGGAATATCAACACGCCCTAATTCACTACGATCGTTGCGCCTCTGCTGTCAGGCAGAGATGCCAGCCGAATCGCCGTTCCAAAGCGTGGAAAAACCCTGGCGGCATCCAGCGGAAATGAGATTCTTTTATGTAGCGGTATTGTATATAATCCGCGATTCGGTATGCAAAAATGTGATTGACCTGGCTGTCTCGAACGCGAAACCCATGGCGCTCGAGAAGGTCGCGGCCTTCGCGGCGTGTATAGGTGTAGGTAACCGGACAACCCGTCTGTGCTTCAGAATTCTTGGCCACCAATTCCTGCAGCTTCCAGAATTTCCCTCGGCCTTCGCTCAGCAGAATCCACGCCACCTTCCACGACCGCCGGTGATACACCATGATCTTGATGGTCGTGCCCGGCCGAGTGTATTGCCGCAATTGCTCGAGCACAACCCCCGGGTGCGGCGTGTGATGAATTACACCGAAAGAGTAAATCAAGTCGTATGGCTCAACGGGAACATAGCAGCTCAATTCTTCTGCATTTGCGAAATAGAATCGCACTTGCTTTTCCAGACCATAAACGCTCACACGTTGGCGTGCAATCTCGAGTGATCTTACCGAAAGATCGACGGAGGTCACTAGGGCGCCGTGCCGCGCAAAACTGAGAGTGTCCGTGCCAATCCCGCACCCCACTTCGAGGACTTTCTTCCCGCTCCAGCGTGGGAACTCGGCGAAAATTGGGATGTGGGGCTCTACAAAATACTTTCGCGCCTCGACTTCGTCGAAGTACTGCCTGGTGCCGAGGGGCTGAGTTGAGTGCCTAATATTGCACGGACGCCGATCCCAGTAATCCTTCACCTGATCGATTTGAACTTCCTCAAATCCCATAACAGATTCGAAGTCCTTTCAAGCAGCGTTTATCAGGCGGGAACTGCTCTGTGCCGGGCGGGCTCCGGAGTCATAATCTCTTCCAGAGTAGCGTCCAGGCCGCGCATGATTCAACAATTCGCGTAATGGTTCTTAAATCTCCGCAGGTTGGAAATATAGCAGATGTGATCGCCCGTGCGCGCCTCTCTGACGTGGTACCAGTCGAGCTTGCTTCCCGTCCTCTGCTTGATGCGCTCAATCGCCTTCAGAATTGAGATACTGTACCTGTCCCCGCCGAGGTTGTAAACCTCGCCGAGTGCAAACTAGCAGTAATCTCCTCGATCGCACGCACCAAGTCGTAGCTATGGATGTTATCGCGTACCTGCGAAACAACTCCTCAATTATACTGCCATCGCGAATATCGATGTTCGCGTGCGTGAAGCGCTTGGTCGCAAGCTTGAGCCGCTCCAGATCCCACAGTGTCTCGACCAAAGGACTAAAGAAATGCAGCCCGTGCTATTTCCCGCGCCGGCGACTTTCGCAACTTGCTACCTGTTCGTAGCAAGCCCGAGACAGGGTTCTCACGATAGACAACTCTTGCGCCTATATGGGCGAGCGCGAGAGCAAAGCGTTCAGGAGCATTGAAGGTCTCCCAAATCCACCGCGAAAAGAGAATGGCGTCACGCACGAGCCGCGCCCCTCAAAGGGTTGACGTGATCACACGAAACCGGGAGCGCAAGCCAAAATGCTTCGTGACCCCGTTTCCCTACGACTGATACGTCGTAATCAAGCGAGCGGAGCAGTTCGACTGACTGCCTTCCCGCTGGCGTGTCGTGGCCATGAATTTCAACGAAAAGAATCGGGCGAACGCTGCGAAGGGTTTGCATTGCACCCTCGAGTACGGATAACTCCGCGCCTTCCACGTCAATCTTGACTAAGGAAGGCTTGCGCCCGGTTCGCGATAAAAACGTATCTAAGGAAACGGCGCGGGCTTCGATCGTCACATTGTCCCTGTCGACTGCATAACCGGTAGCCGAGGGTGTCCAGCTTAAGTATTGGTTCGCCGAAATCATAAGCGGGAGTGTCCCATCGTGGTCGGACAGCGCGCCGTCAAAAAGGTCGACATTCCCCAGAGCGTTCATATTGACGTTTTCTTGGAGTGCCTTGAAATTTTGAGGAACTGGCTCGAACGCAGTGACGAGACCAGACGGGCCCACTCGGTGCGCCATCAATATTGTGACATATCCGATGTGAGCCCCGGCATCAATGCAGTAGTCTCCTTCCTTTACAAACTTCGCGAGCAACTGGACGGTCTCTGGTTCGTAGGTACCCAGAGCATAGGCCATGTGGCCTTGCCATGAGAGCTTCATGATAAAGCGAGCCCCCGCAGGACCCGCAGGTGAAACGGTCACCGGCTCATTTTCGAGCCTGAACAGTACACCAAGCAAATACCGAGGATGATTTTGGTGGAGCCAAAGCTTCCAAGACAACGGGAGTACAGAGATAGATTCCAAGAACGCATCGCGAAGTCGACGGCGAAGTGTTGTCTTTTGTGCGGTCATAGTCCATATGCTTGTAGAACTACCTAGAAACTCGACTTGCTAGGAACGGATCGCAGTGCACAAAAATCAGGACTCATTCCTATATGGAGCCCGGCGGTTTCTAATCCAAGCCTTTCCCAAGTGTATCGCTTCCCCCAATGTCTCTCGAAATCCACTTCCCACAATATGCTGGAATTGCCTTCGACAATTTGAAAAGACCGACGGTGCAAAAAAGTGGAGATTCATCAGTCGGACGCGGTGCTCCGGCCAGTGGCGAGCCGCGGCGAGCTCTGCTGAACCAACTCGCTCAAGATGCCCAGAAGCTGTTCGACGCGAGCGTCGTAAGTGTGCTTCTGCAAAATCTTGGCGCGCGCCATCTGCGTGATGCGCAGACGTGCCGTTTCGCCAGTACTCTCCTACTCACAGTGAGCGCTCCCATTAGAAGAAAAGCCCAGTCACAGATCGCCGCGCGTGTCGTCTCGGGAGTCGCCATGTTCACGAGTCTTCGTTCCGACGCAGCACAAACCCGCGCCTCCTTCGTCTCTTCGTGAAATTCGTAGTATCCCTGGCCGACCGCCGCCACCTGGGTATTTCTCTTCAGCACCTCTACTACGGTTACCAGTTTTTTCTTTGTCCACCAAGCATCTCCATCCAACATCGCGACAATCTCGCCGTGCGCCTCGGCGAAACGCGCATTGAACGCCGATGCTTGGCCGCCATTTTTCTTCCGCACATGCTTCAGCCGCGGCACGAATTTCTGAATGATCGAAGGCGTTTTGTCCGTGGAGCCGTCATCCACCGCCACGATTTCCAATTCTTCCGGCGACAACCCCTGCTCCAAAAACACTGACCAGCGCCTGCTCGATATAC
>QHYZ01000145.1 GCA_003225295.1 Acidobacteriota bacterium
CATACAAATCGTCCTCGTCGAAGTCTTCGCTGGCCTGATCCAGGCCGCAGGCCGCGGCCAGCAGGGTGCCGCGAGCGTGATCGACCAAGGCCATTTTGGCGCTGGGAAACAGAATACGACCCAGGATCATGGCTTTGAGCAGACCGGCCATCCGAGCATTCGCAACGAAGTCAAAGATCGCTCTCAAGCCAAACTCCTCCCAAGCCTGGTGCAGGACCACCAGCCCACCGCAATTCCAGGCTTCGGTCAGTTGCAGCGACTCTGCAGCCACAAAGCTGCGCCCCTGAAGGGACTGGCTGATGAGCTCGCGGGTCTCCGGGGGCAGCGCCGTGATATTGCAGATGGTGCGGGAGCGAGGGCCCTTTGGGGTACGAAAGGACTCGCGAACCAGGTAGGTGAAGTAGGTGGCGCTGCCGTGCTTGCATTGGGTGACCTGCACGAACATACGTGCTACATTGAAGCACATATTTTCATGAATGCAAGGACAATCTTAACAAATCTTGACTTATTACTTGCTACATTTCTGACGGAAATCCTTGTCTCTGAGAGGTTTTCTCATTTTGAAAGGGAAGTCAGGTTAGGTACTCCACACGGAACGAACGAATCTGCTGGTATCTCTAAATCCGACCTGAAAGAGTTATTGGCAGAACTTAAGGCTCATCAGCCTCAGCCTGAAAACAAGCGAGGATTTTTCGCAAGATTGTTTGGACGATAAAAAGAGATTCCCGAAAGCAGCCTACGGGTGAGCGAGACGGAATGCGCGAAGGCCGGGGTTCCGCTGCGCCGGAAGGTTTAAACACGCCCTATCAACTTGAACGACCTACGAAATAAAAGACACTACGGAGGTCCTTGTGTGCGCCAATCCGCCGATTCGGCATCCTCAAGGCAAAATTTCTCGATTTCCGACTTATAGGTACCGCCATTGGCATTCTCGTCGTCATTCTTCTCGCACTTAGGAATCAGTTCCAAAACTTGATTGCAGGAGCGAAATGGCAAGTCTTCTCTGAAGGCGGAAACGCGGAGTCTTTGAGCTGTTTCAGTTCTTTTTCAATTGTTGAAAAGTCGGGCGGAATGGACTCCTCTTTACCTGCGTACACTCCGATACCAAATGTTCTAACCGCCTTTCCAACGCCATCATCGATAGCGATTGTGTGCAATTCCAGCTCTTCCTTTCCTTGTGCAGCGTACACGAAGAAGAAATGTTTCTCTGGCAAGTCAAAAAAGTGCTTCTGGATAATCAAACGGACCAAATTCTTGACTTTGTCGGGGCTGACTTTGTCTCTACAAGTTGGAACCTCGGTCAAAGACATCGGTCGATTGGGATATGCCTGCCAAACGAGAGAGCCATCCCCATAAACGAAAAACGCCTGATAACTTTTATGGGATGGTGGTTCGTACAGGATTTTCAGCTTTTGAAGTGCCGCTGGGTCTCCTAAGAGTGGCTCCAAATCAAGTTGATGCCGCGGAGTTTCTGCAGCCTGAAGCAAAAATCCCAGAAGAAGTGTGAAGATAAGCCTCATGGCAATTTATTCGTAAGATTGTAACTTGTCCGTACCAAAAACTCCATTCGTACTGATTTAGCGGTGTCGAAGTGTCTCCAACGGCCCGAGCGCGCCGGGTTCGCCGCGAACTTATTCGGTGACTACGTTCGACGACACAAAAAACAGCCGAACAGCATGTCCCCGTCGACGGTGTGCGAAGAGTGCCGCCTGTTCAGGCGGCAACTCGTTCGTAACGATGATGCAGTCCGCCAATTTGAGGAATTTGCACGACCCGACCCATCGCTGGAGGTTGAATCGCTCGACTGATTGGTGCGTCCTTGCCCAGCGACAAATGCGTCCTGAATTGTTCGTAGTATGCGAAATAGGATTTCAAGACTCGACCGAGACCGGTCTCATTCAAAACGATGACGTGATCCAAGCACTCTCGTCGAATCGATCCGATCAGTCGCTCGAGATAGGCGTTCTGCCAGGGACTTTGGGGCGCCGTCAGGACTTCGCGAATGCCCATGCATTTCGCCATCTCGCTGAATTCCCGCCCGTACGCGCTGTCGCGATCGCGAAGCAAATACCAACTTTTGGGAGCATTTCCGTCGGGCGGTCCACTCTGAGGTCGGGTGGGCGGTCACGTTGAAGTGCAGAATGCGACGCCGGTCATGCGCCAGCACAAGAAACACGTAAAGGACCTGGAAACGGATAGTGGGCACCGCGAAGAAGTCGATGGAGACCAGCTGCTTGGCGTGATTCTCCAGAAATGTGCGCCAAGTCTGGGAGGGAGGTTTCCTGTGTCGGACCATGTATTTGGCCACGGTTGCTTGACACACTTCGATTCCAATCTTTAGCAATTCCCCGTGAATGCGAGGAGCGCCCCAGCGCGGGTTGGCGAGGCTGATTCGACGGATCAGATGGCGAACTTCCGGAGATACAGTGGGGCGGCCATCCCGATGCCGACTCTTCCATCTCCAATAGAGCCGAAACCCCCTGCGATGCCACGCGATGACGGTTTCAGGCTTGACAATGAGCAGCGCCGATCGCCAATCGTTCCACAATCGTGAGAGCCAAACCCACAGGGCTCGGTCACTCCAACGGAGGCGCAGGCCATGACCGCGGGTGGAACGCTGCAAGACCAAGAGTTGTTGGCGAAGAGCAAGAATTTCTGCCTGCAGAACGGCGCGGGATCGGAAACAATCTCGCAGAAAGAAAAGCAAAGTGAACATGGTTCGATCAGTTGCGAATGAGGGTACTCCTATGCGTATCCGCCTCCTAGGTCATGCGGAGTCGAGCGGTCCCGAGCGTCCCCCGCCGATTTCCACGAGCGCGCCGCAGAGTCATTCGTAACGTAGTGCGACAAGTGGATCGACTGCGGCGGCACGGCGCGCGGGAAGCAAGCAGGCGGCGAGGGCCACCAGAACGATAACCGTTACGACGGCAGCAAATGTCAATGGATCAGTGGCGGAAACACCCGAAATTTGACTGGCCAGGAAGCGTGTAAGTTCGTAACTGGCAAGGAGACCAATAAGAACGCCTATCGCCACCAGACGGAAGCCATTTAGGAGCACAAGACGTAGAATATTTGTCTGCTGTGCTCCGAGAGCCACGCGAACGCCAATCTCATGGGTGCGTAGTGCAACAGTGTAAGCCATTACGCTGAATATGCCGATGAGCACAAGGGCCAGGCCAATTCCAGCGAAAGATGCGATTGTTACGAGTTCAAATTGTGGCCCGCGATAGAATTTGTGCAGCGATGATTCCAGCGTACCGGACTCGGCGATCTCCACACTTGGATCGAGATCTCGAAGTTCCTGGCCAAAATTTTTTAAGAGTAACTTTGGATCCACGGCCGACCTCGCCATGAACGATCGCCAGCTGTATCCCGCAACGCTATAGGGCATAAACGCTTGCGGAACAGTCTGCCACGACGGATTGACGTAGTCGCGGGTCTTGAAATCGCGCACAATCCCGACGATTTCGAAATAGATGTCATGCGGGGTCTCAACAAAAGGGAGGTCAAGATTCCCAAATTTGACCTTGTGGCCGAGGGCGTCTTCGTTCGCAAAGTACTTGCGAGCAAAGGTTTCGTTTACGACTGCCACATGTCGTGCCGAGCTCGCATCGTCCACTGAGAGAAGCCTGCCGCGAAGCAATGGCAGCCCGAGTGTCCGGAAGTAGCCTTCGCTGCACTCGTCAATTGTGGTCTCCCAGCGTTCTGCGTGAGGCTTGCCGGGAATAATGGTGTCGCTTGTCTCAGACGTTAGTGGTGGGGGGTTATTGAGTTCGGAAACGGAGGTCACGCCTGGGAGGGCCTGCATCCGAGCGAGGAGTTGGCGTGTCAACGCATTTTTCTTTTCGAGTGAGTTTTTTATAGAAGCAGTGTCACCCCATTTAAAAAAATACGAAGGGGACAGGTTGAGCTGAAAGTAGACAACATTTTTGGGGTCGAACCCGAGGTCCACACGCGTGAGAACGAAGAAGCTGCGCATCAAAAGGCCAGCACCAGTCAGCAGTACGAGAGACAGCGCAACTTCGCCGACCACGAGAACGGCGCGAAGCTTGCCATGCCCCAACGCCCCGCCACTCGCCTTGCCACTGCCCGCCAGACGCGGTTGCAATTCTCCCCGCAGGACGTGGAGCGCGGGCGCAAGGCCGCAGAAGATCGTCGTTAAGATAGTTAAGCCCAGTGACAGAAACAGGACCGGCATATGCATACGAATCACTGTTTCCTCGGGGAGGGTACCGGCAGGAATCAGAGCGACGACTACCTTCAAACCGAAATACGCAAGCACCCAGCCAGCTACGGAGGCCGTCGATGCGAGAACAGAACTTTCCACCAGGAGCTGCCGGATGAGGCGGCCGTGGGTTGCTCCCAGCGTGGCGCGCATGGCTATTTCCCTTTGGCGGGCGGTGGCACGAGCCAAGAAAAGGTTCGCAACATTACTGCAGGCGATCAGAAGCAGCAGCAGGACAGCACCGAGCAAGGCATAGAGTGTTTTCTTAAAGTCCCCGATGAGACTGTCGAGCAACGTCTCGGGGACGATCGCGAACTTAGCTTCCGCGAAAATTGCACCTGTGTTCGCCTTGTGCATGCGGTGCGCGATAGCATCGAGGTCTGCAGCGCCAGTCTGAACTGCAAGGGCATGATTCCAACGAGGGTTGTAGGCTTGCCGTTGAGGATAAAAGTCGTATTCAAGGTCTTTGGATCGCCGGCGAATTCTCGTTGCCAGAGCCGATAATTCATCACGAACACAGGCGGAGCGTTAGGGCTTCCATCTTCCTGCGAGATGGTGCGGCCGAGGAGAGGAGGGACACCAAGGTAGTCGAACGTATTCGTCGTTACCAACATGCCGAACGAAAAATTATGAATGAAGTGGCCGTTGTCGTACGAGGGGCGAAAGCCGTGATAAACGATGATGTCTTCAAACACATGATTCTGTTCCCGGAAGGCGCGAACCTCTTCTGGAGAGAAGTACTTGCGGTCTTTCAGGTCGCCACCGTTTGCTAAATTGTGCATCTTCACGACAACAGACCTGCCGAAGTGTTTGTAAGGCAGCGCATCGAACAGTGCACTATAGACGACGCTGAAGACAATTGTGCAAGAACCGACGCCGAGCGCCAGGGCAAAGATGGCTGTCAGGGAAAAGCTGTGGTCCCTGCGGAGACTGCGGAAGGCGTAGCGGAAGTCGCGGAGAAGATTGTCGAGGTGGGTTTCCCACCGGGCGTCGCGGACTTCCTCTTTGACGCGTTCAAGTCCCCCGAATTCGAGCTGAGCGCGCCGCCGGGCTTCATCGACCCTCAAACCTGCGGCCACATAATCGGCGATCTGTTGTTCAAGATGGAAGCGCAGTTCTTCGTCGAGAGGCTTTTCGGTGCGAGATTTTTGAAACAGGCGACGGACCCAGTGCATGAGTGAGCCTCCTATTCGGCGGTGCGAAGAACGAGAGCGACTGCTTCAGTGAGCCGTTCCCAATTGACCAATTCGGCTTCCAAGTGTTTCCGGCCCTTTCTGGTGAGCGTGTAGAACTTCGCATCCCTCCCGGTTTCAGTGTCTTTCCATTCGGCTTCGAGCCAGCCGCGATCTTCAAGTCGGTGAAGCGCGGGGTAGAGCGAGCCCTGATGGATCTGAAAGAAGTCTTTCGATATTTGTTGCAGGCGTTGCGCGATCGCGTAGCCGTGGTTCGGACCGAGGGCCACGATCTTCAAGATGAGCAAGTCTAGAGTCCCTTTGACGTACTCGGCTTTTCCTTGGGTCATTACGACACCTAGCGTGTCGACATATAGCGCCGAGAAGCAGAATTGTCAAGCAGTGAATCCAAAACTAACCCGCGACGCTTTTTCCTTCCCCCTTGACAGTCTAGGAGAGCAGATTTATATTCCTAGGTCATCTAGGAGAGATTGCTTCTGTGGACAAACAACTGGACGTTCTGCAGGGCACGCTGGACATGCTGATCCTCAAGGCCGTTTCCCTCGGGCCGTTGCACGGCTACGGCATTCTGTTTCGCATTCAACAGATTTCAAGAGATCGTCTGGAGATTCAGCAGGGCTCTCTGTATCCCGCTCTGTATCGCCTTGAACACCAGGGTTGGATCGCGAGTGAATGGGGTGAATCGGAAAACAATCGAAAGGCAAAGTATTACCGTCTCGCCGCGGCCGGAAAGCGCAGGCTGCAAAGCGAAACCGAAAAGTGGAACCGGATGGCAGAGGTCATCGCTGGAATCCTGCACACCACACCAGAGGAAGTATGACTTTGTTGAGTCGCTTTCGCTCCTGGTTGCGCGCCCTTGTGCGGCGCTCTCGCATGGAAAGCGAGATGGACACGGAGCTGCGATTTCACATCGAGGCATTCGCGGAGGATTTGGTGCGCAGCGGCGTGCCGCGCCAGGAGGCGCTGCGGCGAGCACGGATCGAGTTCGGCGGCATCGAACGCGCCAAAGAGGAATGCCGCGAGGCGCGCGGGGTACGCCTCTTCGAAACTGTTTGGCAAGACACAAAGTACGGGTTGCGCATGCTGCGCAAGTCGCCTGGGTTCACGGCTACTGCCATTCTCACGCTTTCGCTTGGCATCGGCGCGAACACGGCGATTTTCTCGGTGGTGAACGCAGTATTGCTGCAGCCGCTCTCTTATCCGCAACCGGACCGGCTTGTGGCGCTGATGCGCAGCTCCCCCGCCGGGAATCAGTGGGCCATTTCCGTACCGAAATTGATAGTCTACCGCGAGCAGACGAAAGTATTTGAGTCGATTGCTGCCTATGATTCCGCCGGACCGGGAATCAATCTGACGGGCGGAGACCGCCCGGAGCAAGTCAAAGGAATTCATGCGTCGGCGGGTTATTTCGAAGTGTTTGGCGCGCCAATCGCGCTAGGCCGAGTATACACAGCGGAAGAGGATCGTCCGGGTGGACCACACGTCGCGGTAATCAGCGATGGGCTATGGCGCAGAAGGTTCGGCGCCGACCCAACCCTTGTTGGCAGAACGGTTGAACTAAGCGGGGACCCTTACCAGATCATTGGCGTGCTTGGGCCTGGGTTCAAGAGTGACCCACCCGCCGATATCTGGCTCCCGCTGCAAGCTGACCCCAATAGTACTAACCAAGGACATTATTTGCGCGCGGCGGCGCGAATGCGACCGGAAGTGACGCTTGGGCAGGCGCAGGCGGCTATGAAGCTGGCTGTTGAAGAATTAAGGAGGAAGTTTCCGAATTGGGTAGGCCCGCGAGAAAGCGCGACGGCCGTGCCTTTGCGAGACACGGTTGTTTCGGGGGTGCGGTCGGCGCTCCTGATTTTGATTGGTGCCGTGGGATTCGTGCTGCTGATCGCCTGCGCGAATGTTGCGAACTTGCTCTTGGCGCGGGCGACGCTGCGCAAACGCGAGCTTGCCATCCGCGCGTCGATGGGAGCGGGACGTTGGCGGATTGTCTCTCAGTTACTCACAGAGAGTCTCCTGCTTTCTCTCGTGGGAGGCGCGCTTGGGCTAGTCATCGGTTTTTTTGGTTTGCGTGCCCTGCTAGCAATCAATCCGGTGAATTTGCCACGGATTGGGGAACACGGGGCGGAGATTACGCTGGATTCGCGAGTGCTCCTCTATACGTTGCTTGTTTCGTTGTTCACGGCTATCTTGTTCGGACTTGTACCAGCGATCAGCCCAACGCGAGAAGACTTGAACGCAACCCTCCGGGACAGCGGTGCCCGGTCCGGCGGCGGCTTCCGGCAGAACAAGACTCGGTCGATTTTAGTCGTGACGGAGATGGCCATGGCGCTGATCCTACTCGTCGGAGCAGCGCTAATGATTCGAACTTTCGAGGCACTGCGCAGCGTGAGACCAGGATTCGACGGACACAACGTGCTGACGATGCAGATGGCCCTTTCCGGGTCGCGGTTCAAGAAGACAGCCGGGGCGGCACAAATGGTGCGAGAGGTGGAGCAACGGGTCAGGGCGATGCCGGGAGTCGAGGCGGTGGCCGGGGCCTGTTGTTTGCCATTAACGGGTGGCCCGGATTTTCCGTTTGCGATCGTCGGTCGTGCGCCAGTTTCTGGCAGCTACAGCGGCGACGTGCAATGGCGCAATGTTTCGCCGCAATATTTCGAGGTGTTTCGGATCCCGGCGCTGCGTGGGCGCGTGTTTACCGCGCGTGATGATGCAGGGTCAACTCCCGTTGCGCTGATCAATGAAGCGATGGCGAAACAGTTCTGGCAAAACGAGAATCCGATCGGAGCGCAACTCCTCATTGGGCACGGGATAGCCCCTGAGTTTGAGGATGCTCCGCGACAGATCGTGGGCGTCGTGGGCGATATTCGCGATTATGGGCTGAATAATGAGCCTGCGCCCATCATGTATGTGCCGGAAGCGCAGGTGCCGGATGGAATTAGCGCACTGGAAAATCGACTAATGCCGTTTTTGTGGGCGGTTCGCACGAAGGTGGCACCGTTTTCGCTGGACACGGAGATTCAACAAGAAGTACGAGCGACGAGCGGGGGGCTGGCGGTGGCACACGTACGATCGATGGAGCAGGTCGTTGGAGAATCCACAGCGCGAGGCGATTTCGATACGATGCTGCTTTCGATTTTTGCGGGTGTAGCGCTCTTGCTCGCCGCGATTGGGGTGTATGGATTGATGGCGTACGCGGTACAGCAGCGGACACAGGAGATCGGCATCCGTATGGCGTTGGGTGCAAGCCCGGAGAAGGTTCGCAAAATGGTGGTGTGGCAGGGAATGCGTTTGGCGGTAATTGGAGTGGTTATCGGCGTCGTGGCGGCCCTGGAACTTACGCGATTTATGGCGGGGCTGATTTATCGCGTGAAGACATGGGATCCCACGGTATTTGCTGTGGTGGCGGTGCTGCTGAGCGCAGCGGCATGGTTGGCGGTGTACGTTCCGGCGCGGCGTGCGTCGCGGGTGGATCCGATCGTTTCGCTGCGGTATGAATGATGGCGGTGATACTACGAGGGCAAGCGTTTCCTGGGGAGCTGTCCACTAAGGTGGGAAAGTATGAAGATGTGGAGCCTCGTTCGGTCCTGGTTGCGCGCCTTGCTGCGGCGATCGCGGATGGAGAGAGAGATGGACGCGGAGTTGCGCTTCCACATTGAGGCGTTCGCGGAGGATTTGGTGCGCAGCGGCGTGCCGCGCGAAGAGGCGCTGCGGCGGGCGCGCATCGAGTTTGGCGGCGTTGAGCGTACAAAAGAAGAATGCCGCGAAGCCCGTGGCGCGAATTTCTTCGATAGCCTCATTCAGGATTTGCGTTTCGGTCTCCGCATGCTGCGGAAGAATCCCGGCTTCA
This sequence comes from Acidobacteriota bacterium, assembly GCA_003225295.1. Taxonomy (GTDB): domain Bacteria; phylum Acidobacteriota; class Terriglobia; order Acidiferrales; family UBA7541; genus Acidiferrum. The sequence goes on from QHYZ01000145.1 coordinate 9,269, forward strand.
CAGCG
>QHYZ01000146.1 GCA_003225295.1 Acidobacteriota bacterium
TGGGAATTGGCGTAAACACGACCGCCTTCACCGCGTTCGACGCTGTGGCCCTAAGACCGCGGGCCGTGAAAGATCCGGACCGCCTAGTCGGCGTATACCGCACGGCGGAAAAAGAGGATCGCGGGGCCTTCTCGTATCCAGATTACATTTATTATCGCGACCACACCAAAACCCTTTCTGACTTAGCGATGTGGAGCGGGGGAACGAACGTAACAACATCTGAGCTTTCCGTTGACAGCTCGGAAAACGTGCCGGGTGTAGTAGGCGCGCTCGGCTTTCAACTACCGCAATTGCTGAAGGTAGGCGTGCAACGCTTGACCTGTGTTTTTGTTTCGGGCAACTACTTTCAACTGCTCGGAGCACAACCGGCGGCTGGCCGATTGTTTTTGCCGGAAGATGATCAATCAGGCGCGCCGCTGGTGGTTGTTTTGAGCGGCAATTTCTGGCAGAGCCAGCTTCACTCGAATCCCGGCGTCGTGGGATCCGT
>QHYZ01000229.1 GCA_003225295.1 Acidobacteriota bacterium
CCAGCTCCAGTTCTGGAGTTCGCCATAACCCTGCTGTGCCTTCGGCAAGCCAACCAGCAGCCTGCGACAGGCGATCGTAAATGGCGGCTGATGCCCGCTCCTCCTCAGCCCAACTAGCCAACCTTGTCCAGCGTCTCATCAGACTTTCGTGGGCGAGGTCGATGACGGATCGCGAATTGAGCGGCACGCTGTAGGGAGGCATCAGGAAGCAGCATTTGGGGCTCCGGAACACCTCGATGATCTGGATCACCTCGATCTCTGGTACTTGGCAGATAGCTGCGAGGTCTTGCACAGACGTCGGACGGCGCACGCCGCGCGGATCCGAAAAAGTATCAGTGAGGCTCTTGAACATCCTTTCGATGATTCTTGGGCTGTGGTTTTTGCCCGCCTCCTCGTAGGCCTCTTCGGCGTGTATCGACAGAGCATTTCGGAAGCATCCGGCCGCCTCGTAGTCTTTGATATCGATGGCTTGACCAGGCTGCCGGTGCCGTTCCCAATGATCCCAGGTTCGCATCAAGACGTGCTGTAACACCGGCAGTTGGTCGCTTTGATCACCAAAGTCATTGAGCAGGCGGAGAACCAGGCGGTGCCTGATGTTTCCGCCGCCTACCGCCACCGGACCGGTGATCGCAGATCGCAACTCGTCGCGCGTCATGCGAGGAACAAGGTACTGCCCGGCATTCACCGCTTCCGGCAGGCCTGGAAAGTCCATGCAGTCTCCAGTGAAATCGGACCGCATCGTCAGTACCACGTAGATGGAGACCTCGTCCTGTTGAGCAGCCTCCAGCAGTAGCTTAACGAACGCTACCGCTTCGTTCCTGGAGTTCTCGGCCGGACGGCTGCGCCGGAAGCGGAATAGCTCCTCGAATTGGTCGGCCACGACCAGAACGTTATCTTCGCGCGGAATCCTCGCCTGGCGGACCGCCTCGACGAGGCCTCGCGTGCCCCGTCGGAGCGTTGCTTCCAGCAAGACACGGTTCGTGGTCTGTAGTTCCCCCTTGGTCCCGAGCACTTGGGGCGTGTCGAGGGCAGCGGCCAAGTGATAAGTGGGGTCTTCTCCTGGACGCATCGTTGCCACCCGCCAGCTAGAGCCAGCACTGACCATGAATCCGCTATAGAGGGACGGAATGAGTCCTGATCGAACCAACGATGACTTGCCACTTCCGGAAGTGCCGACGACGGCCAGAAAGCGGCAGGAACGGAGTCGTCGTAACAGCTCGTCGATCTCCTTTTCTCGACCGAAGAACAGGTGATCTTCATCGGGCTCGAATGGGCGCAGACCTGGAAAAGGGTTAAACAGAACTCCGGCCTCCCTCCATCAGGATTTGAGGCAAGCGATAAACGGCAGAAGCGGATCAGGACTAAAGTCACCGAACTGCTGGATCAGCATCGCGTCGTGTGTTCGAAACCTCTCCTTCTCAATGGTTTTCGGAGTCACGAGAGAGACCGCCACGGAATGCGCCGGTTTGGTGCGACCGTACCCAGCGCTTTTCTGAAGTTCTCGCAGTTTCCGGCGCACCCAGAGTTCATTGGCCGCGCCATAAAGAATCAACACACCATCGCAGACGCGGAGATTCTCTTCGTGATATTCTCTAATCTCTGCCTCATCGCCTTCGAAGACTGGATGGATGACTTCGAATCCTCGATCGAAGAGAAAATCTGCCCATGGGGAAGTCACACCTGCATCTCGCTGATCATAAATAAAGTAGACTTGCGCAGACTTTCGGCCTGAAGTTGTCGAAGCGCTTGCTTCTAGCACCGGCTCTTGAGATAGCTTCAGAAGGTCTTGGATGACTGTCCTTAGGTCCTCTACAGAAGTTTCCAGCAGGTCCGCTCCCGTTTGGATCCGGGGGTCCATCCGAAGCTTCTCGACGAATGCTCGTTGTCGTTCGTCTTCCACATGCAAGCCGGACGGAAGCCATATGAGGCGCGAAAAGCCGCCATGCTTGCCTCTCTCAATTGCCAGTTCGCTCTGGATCTCTGGAAGAGATTCTGTGCTCCCCTCGGGGACGATGGCGTAGTTCTTGCCTACCATGTGAATCGACATCCGGCATCGCGCCAGATCCTCGCGAAGCGACGTTGTCATCTCGGATGCAGTCAATGGCAATCCGCTTGCCGGAAGCACTGTGTAGCCGTGCTGCTGCAAATCCCGCCTGATCATTTCGTGCTGTTCCCAGACGTCGATCGTAGCTTCGGCCAGAAAGACCGCCTCCTTAGCGACCCGAGCATGAGTGACCTGTGCATCCGGAGAGACCGCTATATCAGAACCTTCGATCATCTCTAGCAAGGCACAAATGTCGTGCGCTAGGTCGTCCAGTTTCATCCAGAAGTCTCTCTGTGCTTCAACGCCGAACACCTCGTCCAGCTCACGTATGCGTCCTGTCTCCGGATCCACGTTGAAGAACTCGTAGCCCAATAGGGGCTGCAACTCAGGCGGATGCATCTCAAGACGGACAGGTGTTTTCAGGACCTTGAAAATACGCGCCTTATTGTGAAAATGAACGCCCCCTTGTTGTTCAGCGGCCTTCCAGAATTCGACTAATTCTCTGCGTGCCCATTCCGATCTGACATAGCACGGCGAGACGACAGATATCAGAACGGCAACGTGCCGCAGGCGGTCCGCCAGAATGTCGGCAAACACGTCGTCGCCTGTTAACTTAGGATCCCGCCAGATCTGCGGCTGTTTTCCAAGGAATTGCCCGACCTTGATTTCCAGTGCCCGATGTAGATTTGTGACCCATCCCTTGTGGCCTTCAATGAGACCTACATTGTCCATGTGGGCGTAGCTGATGAAGGCGTCAAGATCAAAACTCATGAGGTCTGCTCTTCAAGCCAGTCCAAATGATCCATTTCCTGTGCTATAGGCAAGACCGAGGTGCGGCTTGAAACCGTTGCGACCTGGTGGGAGGGAGAGTGAGACAGTGATGCTTTCGCTGCCAGTGAAGAGATCCGGAGAAAGCTTTTCCCGATACCCTGGAGCGCACCTCCACCCGATGGGGGGGTGATGATGTCGCCGGGGCTGTTGCTTGCCATTGCTGCGACCTACAAAATGAAGACCACGATCTGACACGGGGAAGAGTGGTGGGATTCTATACCTCACCGGCACCCCGTTCAAGCGTTTGTTCTGATCTCAGGAGTAGTGAAAGCGGGCCTTCTTTCGTTTCACCCGAACTAAATGCTCTTTAACGAATGCATGGCCGAATATGGAAACTCACAAAGTTAGAAAGGAAGTTCAACGGGGAGCAGAGTTACAACCCACAGCCGTTCCCTTTACGCAAGAAGGAGGTTTCTTTTTGAGGAGTTGGGGCCCGGTATCCGCCAACGAGGACGGGTATTTCATTCTGCCGATGCTCTTGAATGGGGCATCGATTTCCATTCAGTGCGAGAGCGCTCCGGTCGTGTCCCTAGTCGCCGCCACAGGTACGACTCCAGGACAGCTGGGCGAGATTACGATTCCCTCCTCCGGCGCACCAATTGTTTCGGCGCTCACAGCAAGCTTCAACGGCACTGTGATCGCGCAATTGGCGGCACCGGGCGCGCCCAGGCCGTCGGATAAGGTTCCTCAGGCCGACAAGTTTCTCGCTTTTTTCGGATTGGACAGCCGGCTGAGCGCCTGCCGCTATTATCAGGCGATCGGCGCGGTTGCCTCATGCGACGCTAGCGGAAATTTCAGCGGCGCAATCTCGAGCCGAATGCTCGACCCATACTTTGTAATTACTTGATGCCAAAAAGTTTTGGCTCCCCAAAACAGATTCGAACTAGCAACCCTTGGTGTAGGAACCGAACGGCCTGCCATTCGGGCGCGAATTCACATCCACTCCTGACCTCCGAATAACCGGATTCCTTGTCCGTTGGTGAAGTCGTTGGACAAGTGTTAGACAAGTTGGACAAGTTCCGCGTGTTGCCGAACATCACGCAATCGCAATGTAAGTCTATGAGAGAACGGGAAATAGCGTAGTCGGAGCGATTCGATTTGAACCGCGGACCTCCTGGCCCGAGACCAGACGGTCCGCGACTATATGTGTGTCTGTAAATTATTGGTTCTAAAAGAAATGGTCGTGGCGAATGGATTTGAACCATCGACCTCCTGGTCCCGAACCAGGCATCTGAATCCCATAAACGCTTTATATGGCGTCGCTTACGGGACAAGAAGCGTTATTTCCCCCCTCTTAGTTGTACCTAACTTGTACCTGGATTTCCAATAAGCTCCTTCCATTGTTTGGTAATTGCCAGTTGTCACTAGTGTCCGGGGAAAAGTTGGGTCCCCACCGGCAATCTATTGTCCATGAAGAGCTTACAGCAATTGGATTCGGGAACGATTTGAATTTGATTGGATGGAAAATGACCATTTTGGAGGCATTTCGTCGCGGAGCGACAATGGGCCATGAACCTTGGCCAAACTGTCTTTTCCCAATTGATCGAGCATCTGCCTCACAAAGAGTTTCAAAAGTGCGTAGCTCGTTACCGTGGCGATCATTACTTGAAAAGCTTTTCCTGTTGGGATCAGTTTCTCGCCATGAGTTTCGCACAATTGACTTACAGGGAGAGTCTCCGCGATATCGAAGCTTGCCTACGCTCCATGCAGAGCAAGCTGTATCACATGGGCTTCCGCGGTAAGGTGTCCCGCTCGACTCTCGCCGATGCCAACGAGTTGCGCGACTGGCGAATCTATGCTGACTTCGCTCAGGTTCTTATCGGTATCGCGCGCCCCTTGTATGCCGACGATCCCCTGGGCGTGGAGTTGAATGAAAACCTGTATGCCTTGGATTCCACCACCATCGATCTGTGTCTGTCACTGTTTCCCTGGGCCCGGTTTCGCCGGCACAAAGCGGCGGTCAAGATGCATACCCTACTGGACCTGCATGGCAGCATCCCTACGTTTAT
>QHYZ01000230.1 GCA_003225295.1 Acidobacteriota bacterium
CAGCGATGAGCACCCAACGCACTAAGCTCAATCGCACAGGGGCTTTATAAGTGAGTGGAACAGACGCGCGAGGGCGGCCTCCACCCGCGTGCGCGGCATCAGAATTCGCGGCGAGATTCACTCGAGAGCTCATAGGAGAAGCCGCGACCGCGTACGATCGGGACCCGATCGACCGAACGTTCAGACGCCTCACCGCCCGACGCACAATGTTGGCTGTAACGCACTTGGCCTGGCCGGCGTGAGCTATCGATAACGAGTCATAGCACAGATTGTTGATGTTGCGGGGAATGCCGTGACTCTCGCGAGCGATAAGGTCCAGTGAGCTTGCGTCAAAGAGGGGCTCTCCTTCGTATCCAGCCACGTTGAGGCGGTGTTCCACATAGCGCGCTGTTTCTCCCGGACTCAGGGGCTCTAGATGGCTGAGGACGGCAATGCGCTGGGCGCAGTTGCCGCATTGTCAGCCAACTGAGGCTGTCCGGCGAGCACAATCTGCAATAATTTCGTGTGTTGCGTCTCGAAATTGGAGAGCAGTCGCACAGTTTCCAGCACGGATTCATCGAGGTTTTGCGCCTCATCCACAACCAACACAAATCGTTTGCTCGATAACATCTCGGCGAACAAGATCTCGTTTAGCCTGTTGTGCATGGCGACCAGCCCCAGGTCTTCTACGCCAAGATTTAATTCGCTGAGAATGTACTGGAAGAACTCGCGCGAACTGCATTGAGTCTGAGACAAATAAACGGTCCGGGCCGAGTCGCGCAAATCTTCGACTAGCTGGCATAGCAACGTGGTCTTCCCCATACCTGGCTCGGCGATGAGTGCCAGGAAGCCTCTGTCATTTCGTACCCCCGACGAAAGGGCATCAAGTGCCGCGAAGTGAGTTTGGCTTCGGTAGAGGTATGCTGGATTGGGGGTGACCCCGAACGGCTGCTCGCGCAGTTGATAAAAGTCCAGAAACATCGATCAACCTCCGGTGGTGCCGGCGACCGAAATAGTCGCTGGTTAGCGATTTTCGCCCTAAACCATGCGGGTTCCGGAAATTCTGGCCCCATTCATTCCGGAAATTCTGGCCGGTCTAGTACCAAACAGCAGCACTAACTAAGAATCTCCCTTCGCCATCGGTCGATAGACCGGTCGGCCGGGGGGAGAGGGATGATTGGGATGCTAAAGCGTCACGAAATCGAGATTCTCCTTAAGGCGGGTCATTCGCAACCCGAGGTGGCTCGTTTGAGCGGCGTGGGGTTGCGCTCGGTGCGACGGATCGCCAAGGAATCGTCGGTGGTGGATGTCGACGATGCGGCCGAGCGGGAGAAACGGCGGATTGGCAGGCCGAATGTGGTGGAGAATTTCCGCGAGCAGGTGGAAGCGATTCTGAAACAAGAGGCCGACCTGCCTTCCCTGGAAATTCTCCGTCGTGTACGCGAGGCGGGCTACCCGGGAGGGAAGACGGCGCTGTACGAGCTGGTCGCCTCGCTCCGTCCTCAGGTGGCCCGGCCGCTGGTACGCTTTGAAGGTTTGCCGGGGGAATTCAGTCAGCATGATTTTGGGGAAGTGGAGATCCCGTTCCTCAATGGCTCTGACCAGCGAATTCATTTCTTTGCCTCGCGGTTGAAGTACTCGCGCTATATCCGCGTCAGTTTGGTTCCGAACGAGACGGTGGAACCTCTGGTGCGCACCTTGGCGGGGCACTTGCAGGATTGGGGCGGGCGTCCCCTGTTGTGCGTGTTCGACCGGCCGAAGACCATCGCCCTGAAGTGGAAGAAGAACGGGGAAGTGACGGAATGGAATCCGGTGTTCGCTGAAGCCACGTTGGAGATAGGCATCGGCGTGGAGTTGTGCTGGCCGTATCAAGCGCGTCAGAAAGGAAGCGTGGAGAACTTAGTTGGCTTTGTGAAGTCTTCCTTTTTCAAGGTGCGGAAATTTTACGATGAAGAAGATCTTCGTCGGCAACTGGTCGAGTGGCATCACGAAGTAAATGAAGAACGACCTTGCCGTGCGACCGGAATCATTCCTGCGGTGCGTTTGGCGGAAGAGGCCCCACGGCTGCGGCCGCTGCGAGTGCGACCGGAAGAGTTGGCTCTGCGCATTCCGGTCTATGTGGGGCCTACCGGGACGGTGCAGTACGACGGGCATGCCTACTCGATGCCTCCCGAGGCCATCAGCAGGCCGGCCACGCTGTTTCTGTACGGCGATCGGGTGCGGATCGTAGCGGGTGAGTATAAGGCCGAGCACCCGAGGAAATTTGTGGGGCGAGAAAGCTCCTGGACGGCGGAGCACCGCGCGGCGCTGGTGGCCGCGGTTTCGGGCAAGCGGGGGAAGCGCTATCTGAAGCGACAGCAGCTGTTGGAGTTAGGGGAAGCGGCGATTCGCTATCTGACCGAGTTGGTGCATCGTCGGCCGCGGGGGTGGTGGGTGGATGTAGATCGTTTGCACGAGATTCTGCAGAGTCACGGTGCGCAGATTCTGCGCGAGGCTCTGGAAGAAGGGTTGAAGGCGGAGCGGTTTGATGTCCGGTTTGTGGAGGAGAAGCTGCAAGGGAAGCTGAATTTTTCTGAGGTGAAGGGATGAGAAGCAAGGCGGTGGAAGTTTCCTCAGCTCACCCTTCCCTCCCTAGCGCCCCTAGCGGAGCCGATTCACGGCGGCCCGCAGCAGTCAAGGTCGCGGCGGAGCCGCGGCACAGCGGAACCTTGACGGCGAGGACCGCGGGGAAAGAATCGGGGAGGGAGGGAAGAATCCCGGGAAGGGACGAAGAATTTCGCAATAGGGAGCCTGCAGAGCAATTTTTTCGAGGTGGCTTGACCTGCAGCATGCGGGAAGAACCGTGTCCGAGCCATCAGGCAAAGATCCCGAAACTCACCGCCGGTGAGATCGAAGCTCTGCTCCGCCGTTTGAACCTGGCCCGCACGCGCCACATCTATGCGGAGGTTGCCGATCGTGCGGAGAAGGAAGAGTGGTCCTATCGCGACTTTCTGGCTTTTCTGCTGGCGGAAGAGGTGGCACACCGACAGCAAACGCGACTGGTGCGCTTCACACGCAAGGCGCACTTCCCCTTCTTCCGCACCATCGAAGAGTTCGACTTCCAGCGACAGCCGGTCCTGCGGAAGTCGCATCTCGGTTCCTATCTCGAGCCGGACTTTGTCCGGGAGGGGCGCTCGCTGATCCTGTACGGGAAGCACGGCCGCGGCAAGACGCATCTGGCGGTGGCCATTGGCTATCGGGCCATCCAAAACGGCTTTGAGACGCTGTGCGCCAACGCGGCGGAACTGATCGAGGGTCTTTCCAACGCCAGCCAGAGGGGGCAGCTGCAGCAGGCGCTGTTCACCTACACCCATCCTCACGTCTTAATTGTGGACGAGATAGGCTACCTGGCCCACGGACAAGATGCCGCCAACGTTCTGTTCCATGTGGTGAATGATCGCTACTTGAAGAAGCGCCCGATGATCTTCACCACCAACAAACCGCTCAGCGCGTGGGGCAAGGTGCTGCACGATGAGGATCTGGCGGCCGCCATCCTGGATCGGGTCCTGGAGCGTGGACGATTCATCCATCTCCAAGGACCCTCTGGACGAACGGGGCATCAGTTAGATGGGCAGGAGCACTTGCCGACCACGGCAGATGGTGCCAGAATTTCCGGAATTGACCGGCCAAAATTTCCGGAACCCACAACAGCTAACTGCTTCATATCGATAAACTAATGATCGAAAGCTCTGGCGACTGCGCCGGAAGGCTTCGTTCAAACGAGCAACCGGGAATCGGTTCGTGCGTCGGATTAGTACCGACAAACGCGCATCTCGTCAGTGCTTGATTTCCTGACGAGATGCCGACATCTCGGTACTAATCGGTTCCTCGATGAGCGACTCAGCGATAATGTGCTCATCGCCAAGTCAACCATTTCTCTTCCGAATGACCAGTCACGCTGTTTGGTCAACCACCTTCATTTGTTCTTCATTCATCCGGCCACCGTGCACTTTGATTTTAGAGACAGCAGTGTCGATCTCACGAAGATCCGCGGGCGTGAGCTGAACATTGATTGCTCCTAAGTTCTCGCTTAGATGATCGATGTTGCGTGTGCCGGGAATCGGAACAATGAACGGCTTTTGCCCAAGCGACCAAGCCAGTGAAATTTGAGCCGGTGTTGCACTCTTCTGTCGGCGTCTGCGATGAACAAACCTGTCCGTATGGGTCCAATGCGGTTAAAGGCGATTCGATGCCGAGTACCTTTGGCCTGCGCCTGCGACGCGCTCGAAGTTCCTCGCCATCCAGTGGAACAAATGAAAACCGTAAGAGATAGCGCCAGCAGGGCGTCAGTGCTGTGCTGGTGCAAAATTCTCAATATCCCTCCTCAGAACGGCCCATTCTAATCCAAGTTTCTAAGAGTCACTTTGGCTAAATTGAGCTGTGCCGCGCGTAACGAGACGAGCCATTGGGATGGAATCTTCAACATCCGGGAAATCCATGGGGCAGAGCGCAACACCCTGTTGTTCGACGCGAATTTGCGGACGCGGTTACAAATCGCTCCTACGGTGCGCTATCGAAAGACCGTTTCGCATGGTCACTCGAATCGAAATGCTGAGTGCCACTTCTATCCTCTCTAGCGCATCAGGCGGGATCGAGAGTGACCTGTCGAACGAGTCGCTTCACTTCTTCTCTGTAGGCACGCGGCGCTTCAGCTCTTCAAACCAGTTCAGCACGACGTTGATCTGCGTCGGGGCGGAAGCCTCTTGCTGGTTTGGCTTGAGCATCAAGAAGCGCTGGCCGTCCAGTGAGACGTCGTAGTTGGGAGTCGTTGCCGGGCTCGGTTCGTATCGTCCCTCGAAGAGCACCCGTGGCTTGCTGGCAGTGAAGCTCGGCCGGGTTGTAATCTCCACGGCCATCATCTTGTTGCCGCTGCGGTAGAACAGTTCGCTGCCGTTAGGGTTCCAAGTTGGCTCCGTACCACCTTCCGTCGAGATTTGCCACTTGCCGCCGGGCCCCGGATAAGGCTGCACGTAGATTTCATAGCGTCCGGACTCATTCGAGACATAGATCAGCCAGCGGCCATCTGGGGAAAACCGCGGCACGCTTTCATTGAACGGCGTTCGGAGGAATGGCTGCGCCTTGTGGTCGCTCAGCCGCAGCACCCAGATGTCGTATCCTGTAGTGGGATTGTTTTCCATGAAGGCCAGCAATTGCCCATCCGGGGACCAGGACATCGGGACCTGTGTGTATTCGCTGCTTGTC
>QHYZ01000231.1 GCA_003225295.1 Acidobacteriota bacterium
CTTGAGAGGCGGCTCCTCGGTCATTAAGCAAATATAGTGATATCACTATATTCTGTCAAGGGCCTCGATATCCCATTGACGCACTGGAACAGCGAGCGTGATGAAGGATAGCAAATCGGTAGATGAACCTGACAGACTCCTCCATGAGGAACGATGCCTGGAGGGCGACACAGATTCGAGTTCGTTGGTAAAGAACCGTTGGTGTTGTGGGTCGTTGCTTCACTTCTCTTTGCCAATACTTTTCTAGCATTTCTCTCGAAATTGGTGCCAAGTACTTTCGCCTCCCAGTAACCCGATTAGCCATACGGAGAGAGTGGGTAAATCGGGCTGTATAGCTCTGGTAAATCAGACTCCACAAACGGGGATACGGTTACAAAAAAAACCCGAAGTAGGAACCGCTTGATTTCCCCGACCTGACGGAGCCTAATGCTGGCAGGGGTAAACGCTAGTCCTTTTGGCCCCGCGGGGCAACAACCAACCACCGCTTGTCCAAGCCAAACGTCCCGTCCTCCGTTTTTTCGAGACCCAAGACGTTCGTGTACCACTTGAGCGCCTCGTCATAATTGCGGACTACGATCGTGACGTAGCGTAAGCGAACGATCCCGAGGTCTCTGTCAGCTGATTGCGAAGCCGTGGTCACTGGAAGCAGAACCACACCCAGCAGCAGAACCACAATTGCGAAGTGATATTTCTGTGTGTTCATTTGTGCTCACCTTTCACCGCAAACTCTGGTCGCGCTACACCCGTTGTCCTGCATTGGCCACGGAGTCTCTTTCGACTGCGGCACTTCAATTTGTCCGAAAGAACGAACTCGTTGCCGTCACCGCGGGCTACGCCTCAAGCGAGAACCTACTGGGGCTGTTGGCCGGAAGCGCAATGCGGACCAGACTTCGTCGATGGCGACGATGGACACGGCGCGCCATCCAGTGCCCTTCATCGCTTCACGGATTACGTCGCGACTGAGCTCTCCTTCGACTTTGGAGGTTTTCTTTGGGTAGGAGATCCATACCAAGGCATTCGGAGCCGCATGTTTCGGCAGTTTCTTGGCGAACGTGCTGATCTCCCCAAGGCGCGTTGCAAAGATCTGCACGAACGGGTACGTTCCATCGGCTCTTGAAGAGACGGTGAGTCCGTCAGGCATGGGCGCCAGCAGCTTCAAATAGCCGGGAGGCGGAGCGATGATTAACGCCCGCATACCGGGGTTCATCCCGAGCTTTCTGGCAACCGGCGTTTTCATTTGCGATTGACCTTGCTGGAGAGCGCGAACTGATTCCCGTCCGGGTCCTTGAATATGGCGATCGATCCCCAGGGCTCGTTCTTGGGTTCTTGGGCAAAAGTGACGCCTTTGGACTTCAGCACTTTGGCGGTTGCGAACACGTCGTCACACCAAAAGGCAATGGACTGAAACTCGCCAATGCGCCTCTCATGACCTTCGGGCGTGTAGAGGGCGAGTCCGGTTTCCGCGCCAGGAATGAGGAGTTCAATCCACCTTTGCGCGTCCGTGAACGGCTGGTCGGTGACTATCTTCAGTCCCAGTGCTTCCGTATAGAACTTCAGCGAAACGTCCTGATTGTGAACCGGAATGCCGACAAACTTTATTCCCCGAACCATTGGTGCGCCTCCCTAAAGTGTCCGGAGAATAGCTTGCAGAATCCGCGGGCGCAATCAGCCAGTCATTGCTATATTATTGGCCGGTATAGCCGTGTTGAACCTGGATGATTACGTCGTAGACGTGTTGATGCGCGACCTGGTCGGCCACGACCGGAGACCCGCCAGCTTCCTTGTCTATGTATGGCTTACGGCCGAACAAGCACGTAGGCAGGGAGCCGTTCAGGTGAGTTATCAGGAGCTGGCCGAGTCGGTTGGACTTTCGAAGAGTTCGGCGCAAACTGCGGTGAGCTGGCTGGTTCGAAGGAAACTGCTCGCCGCTAGCAAGGAAAACGCTACAGCTATCCCGAGTTACACCGTGCGGAGCCCGTGGAAGGATGCTGCACGCCGGGTCAGTCTCCGCCGCGGTCAGTAAATTGTTCCTCCTGGATGACGAGCAACTCTGACGTAACGCGATTAGGTAAGGGTTGCCGACGATTGGGGAGTTGACCAGTTCGGTCAACACTGTTAGCTTGAGCCAGTTTCGTGACAACCCCTGGGGCTCGTGATGTAGACGCGCGTCGTACTCATTGTCGCCCAGCCACACGTGGGCGTCAGGTGGGATTCGGTTCAGATGATTACGAAACGAAGCTTTGTGAAACGGGTGTGGACTCCCACTCTTGTGGACAGGCTAGGCTATTCGCATGGACCGACGAACCATCGAGATGGCACAGGGTGTCCAACGTCACTCCGCGCGCAGAACGCTGATGAGGTCTGTGGAAGCCGCGCGTCGCGCGGGCAGCAATGAAGCCAGCCCTGCCAGGAGCAGCACGAAAATTGCGGCCAGGGTTAGCACCAGCGGATCGAAAGGACTGACACCAAACAGGAAAGAGCCCAGCAGCCTGGAAGCCGCAGCCACGCCCAACAGTCCGATCGCGCACCCGAGCATAGTCACTTTCGCTGCAGATGCAAAGACGAGGCGCAGAATGCCGGCCCGTTGCGACCCTAAAGCGATGCGAATGGCCATCTCTTGTGCGCGCAGAGCAGCCGAGAAGGAGATGACGCTGTACATGCCGAGCGCCGCCAGTAGCGCCGCCGCCATGGCAAAGGCAGAGATGACTACGGTGTTAAAGCGACGTGGAGCTTCGCTATAGGAAACCGCGCGCTCCAGGCTTTGGACCTGAGCGAGGGGTAACTGAGGGTCAATCGAGCGGACTGTCGCACGCAGAACATTCGCCATCTGCTCGGGCTCCATCGCCGTGCGCACGACGACAGAGCCTCCATTTCCGTTCAGGTCTGTGGGAGAGGCGAAAGGCCCTATGGACTTCGCATACTGTTCGACCGGCTGGTAGTACTGTTGTTTGCTAGGTACGTCGGGCGACGCCTCCTTTACGTCCGCAACTTCACCCACAACCGTCAGCCACGGTATCTTCGTTTCCTGCAACCCCAGGCGCAGACGCTTGCCGACCGGGCCCGAACCGGGCCAGCAGTGCTCGGCGAGCTTGTGGTTAACGATTGCCACCAGTTGCGTGTCCGCTGTGTCCGCTGCGGTGAAATAACGCCCAGACAGAAGCGGAACACCGATCGCCTGCAGATAGTCACCCTCCACCGTCACCTGCGTGGCGAGATTCATTCCGGCGCTCTTGGATGCGACATAGCCTTCCGCGTCGAATACAGTATTGCTGTTGCCGCCCGAAGCCGGCAGGAACGAGGTCAGCCCCGCAAACCTCACGCCGGGAAGCTGCCGAAGACGGCGAATCAGTTCGTGATTGAACTCATCCACCGCTGGTTGGGTTGCGTATTGTTTTTGCGGCAGCGAGTAGGAAGCCGTGAGGACATGGTCCGGGCGGAAGCCGAGATCGACGGCAAGCATCTTCTCAAAGCTTCGCAGCAACAATCCGGAAGCCGCCAACAGCACCAGTGCGATGGCGATTTCACTAGCCACCAACGCGGAGCGAAGCCACACATGCCCTCCGCTCACCGTGCCCGTGCGCCCCCCTTCCTTCAGGGTCTCGTTGACGCTCGTCCGCAAAGCGGCGAAGGCCGGAGCCAGTCCGCAAACGATGCCGGTCAGCGCCGATAGCACGATTGCGAACAGCACCACCTGCCCGTCGAGTCTGATTTCCTGAATACGAGGCAGCGTTTCAGGCAGCAGGCTCACGCCCACTCGCAGCGCGATAGCCGCCAGACCCACACCGAACACGCCCCCGGTAAAACTCAGCAAAAGGCTTTCGAGTACCGCCTCGCGCAGCAGCGTACCAGCGGGTGCTCCCATGGCCATCTGTAGCGCGATCTGGCGCCGACGACGGAGACCGCGGACTAGTAGCAGTCCAGCAAGGTTGGCGCAGGCGATCAGCAGCACAACCATGGTGGCCAGAAACAGCGTTCGTACGAGTTGGCGAGCCTGCTCAACGGTCTGTTCATGGAGAGGGCGCACCACTGCCTGAATGCGCAGACTCGACATGAACGGGGGGTAGCTGCGCATCGTCTCCCGGGCAACGCGCTCCGCATCGCTCTGCGCTTGCGCTGCCGTGATTCCTGCCTTAAGCCGTCCCACCATGGCGAAGTTCCAGGATGCCGCTCCGGTCGTGAGTTCCTGTTCGGTGAAGCTCATTGGAACCCACAGCTCACTGTTGTTCAGGTGTCCCGGCACCAGGGGGAATTCAAAATCTCGCGGCATTACCCCGATCACGACGTAGGGCTTGCGATCCAGTAAAATCTTAGTTCCCAATACGTGCGCATCGCCGTGCAGTCGGCTCCGCCAGAGCGTGTAGCTGACGACTGTTACCTGCTCGTATCGGTCATCCTCCTGCTGCGTAAAGAATCGGCCCATCAGAGGCGCGACCCCAAGGGCTGGAAACACCCCGCCTGACATCCGAGCCGCATTCACCTGCGCTGGCTCTCCAATGCCCGACAGTTCGTAACCCACCGGTTGATACCCACCAAGAGCCTCGAAGCTGTGCGTGTCCCGCGTGTAGGCGCGAATATCGGGAGCCGTGACGCCCGCCTCGCCGTTGCCTCCTTGCAAGATGTCAGACAGCGCTACCAGCCTTTCGGGATGCGGGAATGGCAACGGACGCAGCAGCACGCCTTCCACGATAGAGAAAATGGCGGTCGTGGCTCCGATTCCCAGGGCGAGCATCAGCACGGCCGCGATCGTGAAGCCGGGCGACTTCAGCAAATGACGAAGAGGAATTCGTAGTTCATGCAGAAACATATGCGTCAGATCCTTAATTGAATGGGCAGTCGCCCCTTGCCTGAATACGAGTCAGGCTAAGTGATTGTTCCGCGATGATTCTGCCGGATCAGGGGGACGGGCGAGTCGGTCAAGATGTTCGTTTCTGACGTGGGTACAACCGCGCCCCCAAGGCACTCGCTCCCGAGTGACCCTTCCACAATCCCGGTTAGGGAAGGGTGGCCG
>QHYZ01000078.1 GCA_003225295.1 Acidobacteriota bacterium
AAATCAACTTCCTAACCATAAATTCACGCGCCGGTTCAAAAAGAAGATCCGCCTGAAAAAAAACGAAAAGTGTGCAGTCGCCGCCGCGGCGCAGAGCGGCCCGCCAGGGAAGGCGTGCCCTACCGGGGACTTGGCAGTCAGTCGTCTTCGCCGATGAGGATGGCGGCGCCTAGAACGGTGGTCCAGAGGCCGCGCTTGTCGCCCACGGCGGATTGCGTCACGTTCATGGTGCGGACGATCTTGTTGGAGATGCGGTAGACCTCTTTCTTCTCGTCGAAACTCAGGTCCGGATCGAATTCCACGTTCAGCGTGGTCGCGAGCATTTCCGCGGCGAGCTCTTCGGCATATTCGCCGGCGACTTCTTCTGTTTCCCCGAAGGAGTGATGCTCGGACAAATAGCCATACATGGACTTGTCGCTCGGCAGCGCCAACCCAATGCTAGCGGCGATGAGCCGGTGAGCTTCCTTCGTGGAATTTTCGCTGATAACCGTGAACGCGACTTGCCCGGGCTTGATGTGTTTCAATCCTTCGCTGCGAGAAATCAATTTGCAGTTGGGCGGAAAGATCGAAGAGACGCGGACAATGTTGCATGCCGCAATCCCTGCGTTCCGCAGGGCGAGCTCGAAGCTCGAAAGCCTTTCGCGATGTTTACCGACGCCTTTGGTGAGGAAGATTTTCTTAGCAACGAACGACATTGTGTCGGCTTGCCGAGCCTCCGTGAGTGGTGTGCGTGCGAGAAATCTTCCGCTGTGGAAAAGTAACAAGAAGGTATTGCAGTGTCAACGCATTTCCGACCCTAAACGCGGCAAGAGCAGCAAAATTGTGAATGGCAGATGACAATTTCGTGGGACGCGGAAGAATCATTCTCCCGCGATGTGGTGGAGCAACTTGCCGAGAGGCTTGCAGAGCGCCAGAATTTTTCCGAGATCCGCAGCCGTGAAGTCGGGGCCTGAGCTGGCAGGATTTGGGCCCTTCCGGCTGACTTGAATGACGCCAACTACGTTGCCATCCAGGAGAATCGGCGCACTGATCATTTTCTGAATCGCTTCAGAAGCTTTCCCGGTGATCTTCACACCTTCAAAAACGGTGGCGTGCGTTGCGGCGGCAAAATTATTCTCGATCTCAGGCCGGCTATCGCGAGCAGTGCGTGCCGCCAAGGCTGAATTGCTGGAGAGCGGAACGAAACCGACCTTTTTTAATGCTTCCGGCACCAGAAAGTACAGGTGCCGCCAGCGGGTAGAAATCGCCAGGATGGCTACTT
The DNA here is from genome assembly GCA_003225295.1 of Acidobacteriota bacterium. Lineage (GTDB taxonomy): Bacteria > Acidobacteriota > Terriglobia > Acidiferrales > UBA7541 > Acidiferrum. The sequence continues at coordinate 1,262 of QHYZ01000078.1, forward strand.
CCTCAGTTCTGACGCCCAGATGCTTGGCGATTTTCTCGGCCACCGGGGAAAGAGAAACCTGCGATGCATCCCCTCGCTGCGTGCCGAGGGCGTGGGCGATGCGCTCCATCTCCGAGACCAGACGCAGTGTTGTGCTCATGGCAAGTGGATGAAATGTTGAGGCTAAGGCCGGGAGAGGTTTGGGCCAAGCGAATCCCGTCCGTCAGATGCTATTTTCCGGCACTCCTGCTGCTGCTGCAAGAAGATTTCGAAATGTTTGTGCCTGCAGAAAGAACAGTCCAACTTGCATCCCCGGAGTCATCTGCCTATACTGATTTTGCCGCGAATCCTCAGCGCTCCTCCCGAATCATTCAGTATGATCCGGACGGGACTTGCGCGGCGGAGAGGGCATGTCTGCCACGGCCACCCAGCCTGACTCAAGTTATCTCCTTAGAAAGCTACATTCTTTTACCGGTTTACTTCCGGTTGGCGCATTTTTGGCGGAGCATTTCTGGTCCAACAGCGCCGCGCTTGTAAGTGCGGAGAAATACAACGCGACTTCCGAAGAGCTTCAAACCATTCCGTTCCGCCTGATCGTGGAATGGGGAGGCATTTTTCTTCCCCTGCTGTTCCATGGCGGTTACGGCATTTACATTTGGTTGCGCGGCAAGTCGAACGTGTCGGCGTATCCGTGGGTGGGGAATTGGCTCTACCTGGCCCAGCGATACACGGGCATCATCGCGTTTGCCTATATTGGCTGGCATCTTTATACCGAGCGCTGGCTCACGCATGGCAAGTCAACGTATGCAAACGTGGCCGAGGACATGCAGAATCCGTGGTACCTGGTGTTTTTTATCGTTGGCGTGCTCGCCTCTTCGTTTCATCTCGGTGTGGGGACCTGGAATTTCCTTTGCAAGTGGGGGCTAGCGGCGACTGTCAAAGCCCAACAAGCGGCGGGACGATTTGGCGCATTTGTAGGAGTTGCCTTCAGCGTCGTCGGGATCTTGATCATTCTTAGTTTCCGATTCGATTGGCATCCGTTCTCGGCCTACCTACCAACCAAATGAGGCAGCCAAAGATCATCGTCGTAGGTGGTGGTTTGGCCGGCCTCATGGCCACCATCCGCGTTGCGGAGGCCGGAATACCCGTCGATCTGTTTTCGATCGTGCCGGTGAAGCGCTCACATTCGGTCTGCGCGCAAGGCGGTATCAACGCGGCAAAAAATCAAAAAGGCGAAGGCGACACTGTCGATAAGCACTTCGACGACACTATCTATGGCGGGGATTTTCTGGCGAATCAGCCGCTGGTCAAACGCATGTGTGAAGCGGCGCCGGGCATCATCGATCTTCTCGACCGCATGGGCGTTATGTTCAACCGCACACCGGAAGGACTGCTCGACTACCGGCGGTTTGGCGGCACGCTTTATCATCGCACGGCTTTCGCGGGCGCCACCACGGGGCAGCAACTGCTCTACGCTCTTGATGAACAGGTGCGCCGCCACGAATTCGAAGGTAAGGTCAAGAAGTTCGAAGGTGTGACATTTCTCTCCGCGGTGATCGATGAAGGCGGCGTGTGTCGCGGCATCTGCGCGATGGACCTGCGCTCCTCGGAAGTGAAGACCTATGCTGCGGACGCGGTCATTTTTGCTACCGGTGGGAACGGCGCGATCTTTGGCCGGTCGACGAACTCGGTGGTGTGCACCGGGTCGGCTCAGGCCGCGCTCTTTCAGCAAGGCGTGGATTACGCAAACGGCGAATTCATCCAGGTGCATCCCACGGCGATCCCTGGCGAGGACAAGCTTCGCCTGATGAGCGAATCGGCCCGCGGCGAAGGCGGCCGGGTGTGGGTACCGCGCAACCCCGCGGAGAAGCGCGCGCCGAGAAGCATTCCTGATGCCGAACGTTTTTACTTCCTGGAAGAGTGGTATCCGAAGTACGGGAATCTGGTCCCGCGTGATATCGCCACGCGCGCGATCCACCGCATCGTGTATCAAGAAAAACTGGGTATCGACGGACAGCCGGCTGTGTACCTCGATGTGACGCACATCCCGCGCGAAACGCTGGATCGCAAGCTCGAAGGGATTCTGGAGATTTACGAGAAATTCCTCGGTGTCGATCCGCGCGTTGAGCCGATGAGAGTATTTCCGGCCATGCACTACACCATGGGCGGGATCTGGGTGAATGGCGAAGATCAGGCCAGCAACGTTCCCGGCGTTTACGCGGCGGGCGAATGCGAATACCAGTATCACGGGGCCAACCGGCTCGGAGCAAACTCGCTCGTCTCCTGCATTTTTGGCGGAGGCATTGCCGGTCCGGCCGCGGTGAAGTATGCGAAGAATCTCGAGAAGGGAGCGGAGTCCACGGCCTCCGCGGTCTTTGATTCGGAAAAGAAGCGACAGGAAGAAAAGAATCAAAAGCTCATCAGCCAGGACGGTTCGGAGAATCCTATCATCATCTGGCGCGAACTGGGCGAGGTGATGACGGAACACGTGACCGTCACGCGCATCAATAGGAACCTCCAGATGGCCGACGGGAAGATCCGCGCGTTGCAGGAGCGCTACAAAAAAATCAATCTCAGTGACCGCACGAAGTGGTCGAACCAGACGCTGAACTTCGCACGCGAATTGGAGAATATGATAATCCTGGCGCGGGTTGTCACGCTCGGCGCGCTGGCCCGCAATGAGTCTCGCGGGGCGCATTACAAACCGGATTTTCCGGAGCGCGACGACGTCAATTGGCTGACGACTACGCGCGCGAAGTGGGTCAACAACGACATCCAGCTTGCGTACGAGCCTGTGGACATTTCTTTGATCAAGCCACGTCCGCGCCGGTACGACGCAGTGAAGTAGAAGCACTAGCTTGGCGGGTTTTGGTCGAGGGTCTATGTCTGAAACAAAACAGGTCATGGTCAAAGTGAAACGGCAAGCCGGGCCGAAAGAGGCCGCGCGCTGGGAAGAATTTTCCCTCAAGTGGCGGCCTTCGATGAACGTCATCATTTGTCTGCGCGACATCGCCGAGAACCCCGTGACACGCGACGGAAAAAAGACCACGCCCATTTCCTACGATTCGAATTGCCTGGAAGAGATCTGCGGCTCCTGCGCCATGCTCATCAACGGCAGGGCGCGCATGGCTTGTTCAGCGCTGGTCGATCAGCTTGAGCAGCCCATTCGAATCGAGCCAATGTCAAAGTTTCCGTTGGTGCGCGATCTCATTGTCGATCGTCAATTCATGTTTGAAAGCCTCAAGCGCGTGAAGGCTTGGATTCCCATCGACGGAACTTACCATCTCGGCGAAGGCCCGCGCGTGTCGCCCGAAATTCAGGAAAAGGGCTATCCGCTTTCGAATTGCATCACATGTGGGAACTGCCTCGAGGTTTGCCCGCAGGTGAACGAACACAATCAGTTCGTGGGCGCGGCGATCATTAGTCAGGTGCGCCTTTTCAACATGCACCCCACGGGCGCGATGAATAAAAGTGAGCGGCTTAGCGCGCTCATGGGTCCCGGCGGCATTCAGGAATGCGCCAATGCGCAAAACTGTGTGCATGTTTGCCCCAAGGGCATTCCGCTGACCGAGTCCATCGCCGAAGTAAACCGCGACGCGTGGAAACAAGCGCTTCTCGGCTGGCTTGTAGGGTAAACTTTCACCGCGTTCCACAACCTGGGGGGAAATCAATGCGCCGCATGGTTGTCTTTTTGTGTCTCATCTCCTGCTCCGGTGCGGGAATCTTCCTCGCTCGCTGCACTTCCGCTGATGACATCGCCGAGAGAGCGCACCAGCTTCACTTTTCCTCAATCGTTCTCGATACTCATGCCGATACCCCGCAGCGTCTGCTTGCCGGCACATTCGATCTTGGCAAACGGGATGCGGAGGGCCACGTCGACATTCCCCGAATGCGAGAAGGCGGTCTCAATGCCCAGTTTTTCTCCATTTTCATTACCGGCAAGACTCTTGGGCCCCCCGCAATTCAGCAGGCACTCGACCAGATCGATCTGGTGCGTCAAAACGTCCAGCAGCACGGCAAAGACCTGGCGCTAGCGACTAACGCCGAGGAAATCCGCCGCGCACACGCGCAGGGCAAGATTGCCATCCTCATGGGCATAGAGGGTGGCCACATGATTGGCAACGACATTCGAATGATACGCGTCTACAGCGCGCTCGGAGTGCGCTATATGACGCTCGCGCATTTTTACAATGACGAGTGGGCGGACTCTTCCACCGACAAGCCGGCACACAACGGACTTACCCATTTCGGCAAGGAGGTGGTCCGCGAAATGAACCGCCAAGACATGCTGGTGGACATCTCCCACGTTTCCGACAAGACTTTTTACGACGCCCTGGAAGTCAGCCGGGTTCCACTGATTGCTTCGCACTCTTCGGTTCGCGCCATTTCGAATCATCCGCGGAATATGAGCGACGACATGATCAAGGTGCTGGCGGCAAAAGGCGGAGTGATGCAGATCAACTACGAGCGAAATTATTTGAGCGAGGAATACCGAACTGCCTTCGCGGCTGTTGCGGGAGACGTGAGCCGCATGGAGGAGAAATTCAAGAAGGAGTGCGGCGATGACAATGTTTGCATCGGCAAGGCGGAGATCAGGCTGGAAAAGGAATTGGCCGAAGCCGGAAAGCTGCCGCATGTGAGCTGGGAGAAAATCATCGAGCACATCGACCACGTGGTAAGACTGGTGGGCCCCGACCACGTCGGCCTGGGGTCGGACTTCGACGGCGCGGACATGCCGGATGGCTTGGAAGATTGCTCGAAGCTCCCTAAGATCACGGAAGCGCTGCTGCGCAAGGGATATTCGGAAGAGGACATCCGCAAGATACTCGGCGGCAACATTCTTCGCGTAATGGAGCAGTCGGAAAAGATCAGCAAAGAGATGCAGGCGGCTCAATAGGAGAACAAGGAGACGTGAGATGGTGCGAGCGATTCTGTGCGCGGGCGCATCCCTTGCCGCTAGCGTGTTTCTGGCGGGTGCAATGAAAGAGGATAGCCTCTCGGAACGGGCGCGCAAGCTGCACTTCTCATCGATCGTCGTGGACACCCATGACGACACGACGCAGCGCCTTCTCGACGGCAAATTTGATCTTGGAACGCGCTCCTCCACCGGCAGCATCGACATTCCCCGCATGCGCGAAGGCAACGTCGGAGCCATTTTCTTTTCCATTTGGATGCCCAGCAAGGTCACCGGCCCGGATGCCGTCAACCGCGCCATTGTTCAAATCGACGCCGTTCGCGAGCAGGTTCGCAAGCATCCGAACGATCTCGTTCTTGCCACGACAGCGGCCGAAATCCGCGATGCCCACAAACAGGGGAAGATTGCAGCACTCCTTGGCGTCGAAGGCGGCCACATCATCAACAGCGACCTCGGCGTGCTGCGGGCGTACGCTGCGCTCGGCGTCCGCTACATGACTCTCACGCACAGCGGCAACGACGAATGGGCTGATTCTTCCACGGACCAGGCGGTGCACAATGGCCTCACAGATTTCGGAAGGGAAGTCGTTCGCGAAATGAACCGTCTCGGCATGATGGTGGATATTTCCCACGTCAGCGACAAGACGTTTTACGATGCCTTGGAAACGAGCAAAGCGCCGCTCATCGCTTCGCACTCCTCCTGCCGAGCCATTTGCGACGCGCCCCGCAACATGACCGACCAGATGATGAAGGATCTCGCCGCGAAAGGCGGCGTCGTGCAGATCAACTATCACGTGGGGTTTCTCAGCCAGGAATTTCGCGACGCAGAAAAAGCCAATCCGGAACTGAACAAGACCATCAGCGCCGAGGTGATGAAGCGATGCGCTGACAACGAAGGCTGCCAGCTTATCGAGGGCGACCGCATCACCCGCGAATACGTCGAACAGGGAAAGCTCCCGCGGGTGGAGTTCAGTAAAATCATCGAGCATATCGACCATGCGGTGAAGGTTGCCGGCATCGATCACGTGGGCCTCGGTTCGGACTTCGATGGCGCCAACATGCCCTACGGCATGGAAGACGCCGCGAAACTCCCCAGGATCACCGAAGCCCTGCTGCAAAAAGGCTACGCTGAGAGTGACGTAAAGAAAATTCTCGGCGAAAATACCCTTCGAGTTATGACCGATGTCCAGTTGATCAGCCGCGAGCTAAATGGCGGGAAGCAGAAGCAAGAGAGCAGATTACAATAAGGACGGACAAGGGGGTAGGTTAGAAAATGAAACGTGTAAAGCGGTTTGTCGCCGTAGCAGCAGTGGCAACGCTGTTTTTCGGTTGTAAGGCCAAAGAGCAGAGTGCGGAAGCCCTGCCGCCGGAGAAGCCCAAAGCCGAGGCACCAGCCGAGGCCAAGCCCGAATCGCCATCGCCGGCGCCTGGGCAACCCGAGGTTAAGGCGAGCGCACCAGCGGAAGCGCCTCGGCAGGGGTACGACCGCGCACTTCTTCGGGCTGCGCTTCTCAAGGACAAAGCGCCAGACACGTTTCAGGTGAAAGTCGCAACCACCCGCGGCGACTTTATGGTGACCGTGAATCGGGCCTGGGCTCCCATCGGCGCCGATCGCTTCTACAATCTGGTGAAACACCGCTTCTATGACAACGCCAGCTTCTTCCGCGTGGTGCCCGGCTTCGTCGTGCAGTTCGGTATCAGCGCCTATCCACCGGTTTCGGCCGCGTGGGAAAAGGCCAATATTGCGGATGAGCCGGTCACCCAGACCAACAAGCGCGGCTACTTGACGTACGCGAAAACGAGCATGCCAAATACCCGCTCGACGCAAATCTTTATCAATTTGAAGGACAACGCGGGTCTCGACGGGCAAGGCTTCTCACCTTTCGGCTATGTCGATGCCCAGGGAATGAAGGTGGTGGACATGCTCTACGACCAATATGGGGACAGCGCCGGCCCCGAGCAGGAGCAAATCTCCAAGCAGGGTAAGCCGTATCTCGACAAGGGCTGGCCCAAGCTTGACTGGATAAAGACCGCCACACTAGTTGGGCCGGCCCCCAAGCCCTAGTAATTCTGGACTGACAATGATTACTTTTTTGAATGCGATGTATCTGATTTTTGTAGGGCCGACCCGTTTGACAAGCGGTCGGCAGGGGAAGTATGCTTTAGTTTGATGATGACCTGTAGCCAGATGAGGTGTTGTCCCTGCGCGCAAAACGCTGCGTGTCGCATGACACGCATCTCTGGCCAGAGGAGTTTCCGGACTTAGTTGTAGCGTAATCAAGAAGTTCCGAAGCCCACGCGCCAGAGACCTGGTTGCGTGGGCTTTTTGTTTTGGATCGAGGATTTTGAGGACAAAGATTATGAGTGTAGCAGCCTTAACCGAACTCGACGAACGGCACAGTCGCGAAGCCATCGAAGCTGAGATCGTCCGTTTTGAACAGCGCGTCCGAGAGCTTCAGAGCGGCGCCATCACACCGGAACAATTTCGCCCCTTTCGCTTGAAGCACGGTACCTATGGCCAACGACAGCCGGGCTTCCAGATGCTGCGTGTCAAGATTGCGGCGGGAGTGCTCGTGCCCGCGCAGCTTCGCATCTTGGCGGTTATTGCCAACGAATACTCGACCGGGCGTGGCCACTTGACCACGCGCGAAAACATTCAATTCCATTTCGTGAAACTCGAAAACGTGGGCGCCGCCATGCGCTTGCTGGCCGACGCGGGCCTCACCACCCGCGAAGCTTGCGGTAACACGGTGCGCAACGTGACGGCGTGCCCGTTGGCCGGCATTTGCCCCGGTGAAGCGTTCGACGTCACCCCTTACGCTTTGGGGGTCTCACGCTACCTCTTGCGCCATCCCGATTTTCACGACTTGCCACGCAAGTTCAAGATCGCTTTCTCAGGTTGCGAAAACGATGGCGATTGCGCCGTTGCCGGAATCCATGACGTGGGCCTCATTGCGCAAGTGCGGGGCAGCAACGGCACGTCGCGGCGCGGCTTCAAGGTTCTCGTCGGCGGCGGACTGGGTAGCTTGCCCACGGAGGCCGCGGTGCTCACCGATTTCCTGCCGGAAGAAGAGCTGCTCCCCACCATCGAGGCCGTTCTAAGGGTTTTCACGGAAACGGGGAACCGCAAGAACAAACTCATGGCGCGATTGAAATTCGTCTTGCGCGCAAAAGGGATAGAAGAATTCCGCCGTCTGGTGGCGGACAAGCGCAAAGTCTCCGAGGCTCCGGCAGAAGCATTTGTGGTGCCTTCTCCTATCAAGCAGTCGCTGGTTGCCATCGCGCCGACGCCTTTATCTTTCTCGGAGGCTGAACCGCCAAGCGATCCGGAATACGATCGCTGGGCCGAGCACAATCTGATGTCCCAGCGCCAGGCCGGATTCGGAGCCGTGTGGGTCAAACTTCCCGCGGGTACGCTGCACAGCAATCAAATGCGCGGCCTGGCCGATGTTCTGGAAAAGAACGACCTTACCGGCGTGCGAATTGCCGTCAACCAGGATCTCGTCATTCCCTGGGTTCCCTTTGACCGTGTGCGCGCGACCTACGAGGGGCTTCTCGCATTGGACCTAGTCACTCCCGGAGCGCGCACCATCTCCGACGTGACAGGCTGCCCGGGGGCGACCACGTGCAATTTGGGAATCACGCGATCTCTTACATTGGCCGAAGTGCTTTCGCGCGAGTTGGAGGGTTACAGCGATCCCGAAATCCAAAAGCTACGCATCAAGGTCAGTGGCTGCCCCAATTCCTGCGGGCATCATCACATTGCCGACATCGGTTTCTACGGCAACGCCAGGAAGATTGGTGAACAGCAGGCTCCTTACTATCAGCTGCTGCTTGGCGGCAAAGTGAACTCCGATGGTGTGCGCTTTGGCCGTCAAATCATGGCCGTGCCGGTGCGGCCCATCCCGCGGATCATTCGCGAGCTCCTGACTTTCTATCAGGCGGACCGCCAACTGGCTGAATCGTTTACCGCCTGGGTGTCGCGCACGCCTGATAAGACCATCAAGGACCGGCTCAGGCCTTGGGCAGAGGTGACTCCGGCAACAGCGGATCTCTTCCTGGACTGGGGCGACACGGAAACGTATTCCTTGAAGTTGGGCCGCGGCGAGTGCGTGGCATGAGGGGCAAGGTTTATCTTATTGGGGCGGGACCGGGCGATCCCGAGTTGCTCACCTTGAAGGCGGCGCGACTGCTCGCCGTCGCCAACGTTGTCCTGCACGACGCGCTCGTCAGCGATGCTGTTTTGGCCATGATTTCTCCGGCCGCCGAGCTCATCAACGTGGGCAAGCGCGCCGGTCAGAAACTTCTCACACAGGATGAAATCAACGCCCTCCTGGTTTCCCATGGCCGGACACGCCCAGGTGTTGTCCGCTTGAAAGGCGGAGACCCGTCGATCTTTGGCCGCGCCGGGGAAGAAATCGACGCCCTTCGTAAGGGTGGAATTGATTACGAAATCGTTCCGGGCATCAGCGCTGCATTGGGGGCTACCGCGGCGGCGGGAATTTCGCTCACCGATCGCCGGGTAGCCTCGCAGATTCTCATAACTACGTTCTCGCGCGGAACCGATGGCAGCGCGATGGATTGGGGCTGCGTCACTAGCACAACCACGCTGGTTCTATACATGCCCGGCGCGGATTATGCCGAGGTTTCAGAACGTTTGCTCGGGGGTGGACTTCCGGCGGACCTTCCGTGTGTGATCGTCTCCCAGGCGACGAGGTCTCAACAGCAAGTGCGCTGGTCGAGTGTCGTGCGCCTCGCCAGCGAAGAAAGACTTCCGGCTCCCGCTCTGTTGATTGTCGGCCGCGTGGCGTCACACGAAGTTGCCGAAGGCAGCGCGCATTTCCGGGGCACCAATCGGAGAGATTCAGCGGTCGAACAAACATCGCTGATTTAGATCAAGCACGCGTATCAGTGCAGCAGGCGTGAGTCCCTTATTCGTTTCTCCGCTGCTGCACACCCTTCACTGCTCCGAGAATCAAATTGTAGGCCGCTTGCCGCGAGACGCCGGCTTTATCTCGGTCATCGAATGGTGTTGAAGCCACACCGAGGGCGGCCACCTTTTCGTACTTGAACATTTCCGTCAAAGCAGCAGCCAACTCGATACTCGTCGGCCCTCCGGGAACAGCGAGCGGATGGCCAGGCACTTCGCGCGGATCGAGTGCGTCCATGTCGATGTGGATGTAAATCACATCCGTTGTTTCCGAGAGCCGCTTCATCTCGCGGTGCAAGTTCGCCGAGCGCGTGCGCACGTCCTCCAATGTGAGTTGCTGAATGTCGGAGCGGTCGAGAAGCTCCTGCTCGAGCGGGTCGGTGTCGCGCACACACATCTCGACGATGTGGCGCGTCGGCACGGCGGGCTCCAGACCGGCCTTGATCCGCATCCGCGTGAGGCATTGCCCGGCGGCGATGGCGACGGGCATCCCTCCCAGCATGCCGCTCAGCGTAGTCTCGGGAGTGTTGAAATCGCCGTGGGCATCGATGAAGACCATCGCGACGCGCAGAGGTCTTGCGGTGGGGCCGGAATGTTGCAACCCGCTGAGCATTCCAAGAATGCCGTTGCAGTTGGCGAGGAGTCCGACGGGAAGATATCCGCTGCGCCGCCCTTCGGAGACCAACTTCGCAAGATCGCCGCTGGCCAGCGCGAGGTGGTTCCAAGAGCCGTAGGCCTTTTCCTCGTCGGCGGTCAACGCCACGGTGGAGATTTGTTTTGTCTGGACACCGTGGTCTTCAAGCAGCTTCAGAATTCCGCCTTGTTCCAGGTAGTCAGGTCCACGAGAAACATCAGGCACATTGCGTTCACCCACATAAGGCATCTTGACGATGGCCACCCGAATGGGAGTGGCATTGCCTTCTTTGCTTTGCGCGCAAGGGACCACCAGAAGTGGCATAAGACTCGCAAGCAGCCGACTACAGCGTTTCATCATGGTCTTCCCGGCGATCGCTGTGCTCCGAAACTCTGCGCCCTCGCTGTTAAATCTCTTCTCCGAAATTACAGCCCCAGCACCGTCACCAACTCTCGCACCGACACCGACGACTTCTGCAACGCCGTGTTTTCCTCCGCCGTCAGCTTGATTTGAATGATCTCCTCAATGCCCTTGGCGCCCAGTTTCACTGGCACGCCGACGAACAGTCCTTTGATCCCGTACTCTCCGTCAAGATACGCAGCGCAGGGTAGAATCTTCTTCTTGTCCTTCAGAATCGCTTCCACCATCTCGACCGCCGCAGCCGATGGCGCGTAGTATGCCGAGCCGGTTTTCAGCAAATTCACGATCTCAGCGCCGCCTTTGCGTGTGCGATCCACGATGGCGTCGATGCGCTCCTTCGGCAAAAGATCGGGGAGGGGAATTCCCGCCACCGTCGAATAGCGCGGCAGCGGCACCATGTCGTCCCCATGACCGCCCAGCACGAACGAGTGCACGTTTTCCACGCTGACCTTGCATTCCATGGCCACGAACGTGCTCATGCGCGCCGAGTCCAACACGCCCGCCATTCCGAGCACGCGGTTTTTCGGGAAACCGCTGACCTTGAGCGCCGCCTGCGCCATGGCATCCAGCGGATTCGTCACCACAATGATGATGCAGTTCGGCGAGTGTTTCACGATCTGCTCGACGACGGCCTTCACCACTTCGTAGTTGGCCTTCAGCAAATCGTCCCGGCTCATTCCCGGCTTGCGGGGAAATCCTGCGGTGATCACCACCACGTCACTCCCAGCCGTCGAGGAATAATCACCGCTCGCCGTGGAAACGCCGGTGGCACGAGAATCCGCCCGGGTGATCGGCTCGGATTCCATCATATCCAGAGCTTTGCCCGCAGGCGGCCCGTCCAAAATGTCGGTCAGCACCACGTCGGCCAGCTCGCGATCCACGATCCGCTGCGCGGTGGTCGATCCCACAAAGCCGCCCCCCACTACGGTCACCTTTTTCCTGCTCATGCCGCTCCTTGTCTCCAACAGAATTCTACTCGGCGAATCCCCTGCGCTCTCCGCGTTAGGATATTTGTTCTAACTGGCGGGGCGCACCAGCCCCCTTTATATTTTCAATGATGGACGACGCAAAAGCCGACGTGCCGACCTTCGTCGCACCAGGCATCAGCCGCTCAAGGTCGTACGTGACGCGCTTCTGCTGAATGGTGCGCGCGATGCCATCCTCGATCAGTGTGGCCACTTCCTTCCACCCCAAGAACTCAAACATCATCGCGCCCGAAAGCATTACCGAACTGGGATTGATCACATCCTTGTCCGCATACTTTGGCGCGGTGCCGTGCGTGGCTTCAAAAACGCCAAACCCATCGCCGATGTTTGAGCCCGGCGCCATGCCGAGTCCGCCCACCTGCGCCGCACATGCATCCGACAGATAGTCTCCATTCAAATTGGAAGTCGCCAATACGCTGTATTCATCCGCGCGCATCAACACTTGCTGAAACACGGAATCGGCGATGCGGTCATTGATCATCAGTTTATGCTTCCACTGTCCCTTGCCATGCGTCGCGTAAATCGAGTCGAGCGTCCCCTGCACTTCGGCGTAGACTGTTTTCCGGAACGCATCCGTGGCCTGTTCCAGTCCCGGCTCGATCATCGCCGCGTTCTGCTCCACGCTAAGCGCAGCATTCTTGTCGAGATTGTCGACGATCCAGCTTTCGCGCTCGGTGATCGTCTGCGCGCGGAACTCCTCGCGCGCCAGTTCATAGCCCCAATCTCGGAATGCGCCTTCGGTAAATTTCTGGATGTTCCCTTTGTGGACCAGCGTCACGCTCTTCCGCTTGTTGGCGAGTGCGTACTTGATGGCGCGCCGCACCAGCCTTTTCGTCCCCGTGGGAGAAATGGGCTTGATGCCCACTCCGGAATCCCAGCGTATCTGCTTCTTCCCATCCTTCAGCATCTCGTTGTTCAGAAATTCCAGCAGCTTCTTGACTTCTGGCGAACCGGATTTCCACTCGATCCCGATGTACACGTCCTCGGTATTCTCCCGGAAAATGAATACGTTCATTTTTTCCGGCTCGCGCACCGGAGAAGGCACGCCCGTAAAATAACGGACCGGCCGCTCGCAGGAATACAGATCCAGGATCTGCCGCAGCGCCACGTTCAACGAACGAATGCCCCCGCCCACGGGAGTCGTCAGCGGCCCCTTGATGGCCACGCGAAAATCCCGAATGGCATCAACGGTATCGCCCGGGAGCCACTCATGGAAGGCTTTGAAGGCCTTCTCGCCAGCGAAAACTTCGAACCACGCCACGCGCCGCTTCCCGCCGTAGGCGTGCTCCACCGCCGCGTCGAACACCCGCCGTGACGCCTTCCAGATGTCCCGTCCCGTCCCATCCCCTTCGATGAACGGAATAACTGGCGCGTCGGGCACTTGCAGCTCGCCGCGGCTGTAACCTATCGGCTGGCCATCGGAGGGAACAGCCGTCCCGTTATAAGAACTCTTCATGAACACGGCTCCTTGGAATAGGCTCGACTGCTCTAGTGGCGTGCGAGGTAAGGGGTGTACCGCGCCGCTACAACCACGTCATAACCCAGCAGCCTCGGGTGAACTGGAGAAGATATCACACTCACTCAGGTGGAGAGTATAATCGCACTCGATGGCAGTGGCTTATCGGTCTCCGGAGAGGGCGCTCCCGAGAAAGCTTCCTGTCACGGGGCGGGCAGTCGATATTTTCCGGGATGACCCGCTCTCCGGCGCGGCTTCCGTTGTTTTGCATGGGCACGGGTTGTATACTCGTGGCCGTCCTAGGGGAGCAATTCGGTAAGCCGTTTGTCGCACAGGCCAGGAAACTTGATCTGAGTTCGTCCAGCGCGGTGGAGAGCATTTTGGAACGCGCCGATGGGCCCAGAATGTTAGAGCCGATCACGGGCCGCCGGCAGTTCTGAGTTTTCAGAAGGCTCTGCTGCGCCGGTCCCTGCTGGGGGAGGGTGTTATGCAGCAGACCTTCGCTGTCGGTATCGGAGGCGCGGCCGGTCAAGGTGTAGCTACGCCGGGAGACATTTTCGCGAAGATCTTCAGCCGGCGGGGTCTTCACCTGAATGCCTACAACGCCTATCAATCCATCATTCGCGGCGGCCATACTTTTCTGACCATTCGTACGGGGCCGGGAAAGGTCACCAACATGGGTGACGGGACCGACCTGCTCATTCCTCTCAACCAAGACAGCATGGACCGTCACTTGAAGTTGCTCACTGCCGGAGCTGCCTGTATCTACAATGCCGACACGGTCAAGCCGGGCTCCCCCGCTGACGGCGTGCAGCTCTGCCCTCTTCCCGTTTCCGTGTTGGCCGACATCACACGAAACAAAGTCGCGCAGAACACGCTCGCAATCGGTGCCGGCCTGCACATGATGGGCATCGGTTTCTCCGCGTTAGAGGAAGTCCTCCGGGAACAGTTCAAGAAAAAAGGCGATGCCGTGGTGGCTGAAAACATCGGTGTCGCGCGTGCCGGCTACGATTATGCGGCCGCGCACTTCACCGCTTTCCCGAATGCGCTCCCCAAAACTGAACACCGCTACGCGATCCTGAGCGGCAACGTTGCGATGGCCATGGGCGGCGCCGCGGCGGGCGTAAAATTCTATTGCGCCTACCCGATGAGTCCTTCGACTGGCGTTCTACACTGGATGGCGGCGCATGCGCGCAAAGCTGGCATAATGGTCCGGCAGGTGGAGGACGAGATCGGCGTTATCAATATGGCCATCGGCGCAGCCCATGCCGGCGTCCGCGCCATGTGCGCTACCTCAGGTGGCGGCTTCGCTTTGATGAGCGAGGGTCTTGGCATGTCCGCCATGATCGAAACGCCCGTGGTGGTCATCAATTGCCAGCGAGCCGGCCCGTCCACCGGCGTTCCTACCAAGACCGAGCAGGGCGACCTGTGGCAAATGCTGGGGGCCGCTTTTGGCGACTATCCCAGGGTGATCGCCGCTCCGCTGGACATCGGCGACTGCTTCAAGCTCATCCCCGAGATATTTAACATTGCCGACCGCTTCCAGTGCCCGGGCCTGGTGCTTTGCGATCTGCTGCTTTCAGAAGGCAGGCTGAGCGTAGAACCCAAGGAACTGGATTTCAGCCCGCCAATCGATCGCGGAGAGCTCATCACAACCAATGGAGCTACCCCCGACGTCGGCACGAACGGGGATTACAAACGCTACAAGATCACCGCGAGTGGCATTTCACCACGGGCGATCCCGGGCGTGGCCGGCCACATTCACACGGTGGCCACTGACGAACACATGGAAGACGGCGTGTTGATCAGCGACGAGTTCACCAATCCGGTCCAGCGTCGCGCCATGATGGAAAAACGCATGCGCAAGGTGACGGGCATCGAGGCTGCCGTTCCGGCTCCCGCGCTGATGGGTCCCCGTAATGCCGATGTGACCTTGATCGGCTGGGGGTCGACGAAAGGGGTGATTGAGGAAGCTTGTGAGATCCTCAATAACCAAGGAATTTCTGCCAATCAGCTGCAGATCCGCTGGCTCGTGCCACTGCACGGCGAGGCAATTCTCGAGATTCTAAGAGACTCGCGGCACAGCATCGTGGTGGAGAACAATTACAGCGGGCAATTTGCGCGCTACTTGCGGAGCGAAACCAGCTTCGTCCCGGACGGTCATATTCGCAAATACGATGGCGAACCCTTCATGCCGCACCACATCGTGGAAGCCGTGAAGGAACAACTCGCCGGCAAGACGCACCTTTCCGTTCCCATGCACGAGATTATGGTCTGAGGAGGAGATGCACATGGCCACAAGCACCCAGCGTGCGAATCAACTTACCATGGCCGATATGAAAGGCAGAGTCGACCCCGACTGGTGCCCCGGTTGCGGCGACTTCGGAGTGCTCGCTGCCGTTCAAAAGGCCCTGATCGAGTTACAGATACCGAACCACAACGTGGTCACGATAAGCGGCATCGGCTGCTCCTCCAACTTCCCTGGCTATATGAATACCTATGGCATGCACACTCTGCACGGCCGGGCTCTGGCGGTGGCTACCGGTCTAAAGCTCGCCAATCACGGGCTCACTGTGCTGGTGACAGGTGGGGACGGTGACGGATTCGGCATTGGCGGCAATCACTTCGTCCATTCCATGCGCCGCAATGTGGACCTGCTTTACGTGGTCATGGATAATCAGATTTACGGCCTGACAACAGGCCAGACCTCTCCGACAAGCCGCGTTGGCATGAAGACGAAAAGCATGCCCTTCGGCAATATCGAAGCACCGATTAATCCCATTTCCCTGGCTCTGGCCGCAGGCGCCACGTTCGTTGCCCGCGGTTACAGCGGCGAGCAGAAGCACCTCACGGAACTAATCAAGCAAGGTATCGAGCATCCCGGCTTCTCGTTCCTGGACGTCTTCAGTCCTTGTGTCACGTATAATCACGACAATACCTACCAGTGGTTTCGTCCGCGCGTGAAGAAGCTCGAAGACGACTCCGCTCATGACCCTACCAACTGGTTGACCGCCATGGAGAAATCACTCCTCTGGGGGGACGAGATCCCCATCGGGAAATTCTTCGAGCGCACCGACGTGCCTACCTTGCACGGCGCCGAGCCGGTCCTGGACGATGGCCCGCTGATCCATCGCGGCCTGCGTGTCCCTACCGATGCGGCTCGCTCGTTCGTCGAAGAGTTAATGTAGCCATACGGCCGGCGGTTGCCGCCAGGGCGCTAACTCCTCAAACGGTGTTCCTGCGCGCGATTGGTTTTGATGAATGGCATTCCCGGGACCCGACCCGCCACGGGCCGATTCCCATTTCACAATAGAGGAGAGCAACCCATGATGATGGACTGGAACCAGTACCACAAGGAAATCGGTGCCCGAATCGGCGACCTGATGAAGCTCTCGCCGGACACTGTTCGGGGCTACCAGATGCTGTCTGCTGCCGGGTCGAAGACGAATCATCTCGATGAAAAGACGCGCCAGTTGATCTCCCTCGCTGTGGCCGTTACCACTCGCTGCGACGGTTGCATTGTGGTGCACACCGACGCGGCGCTGAAAGCGGGCGCCAAGAAAGAAGAGATCGCCGAAGCGCTTGGAGTTGCCGTCGGCATGAACGCCGGCGCAGCGCTGGTTTATTCCACCCGCGTGCTCGACGCCGTGGACGCAAAGTCGGCGCAGGTCCACGGCGCCTAACGCGGACTAATCGTAATACTCCTGCCCGAGGTGTGTAATGAGGTCCTCGCCCTTCATCCAGCGAAGCGTGTTTTTCAACTTCATGGACTGAATGAAGAGATCGTGCTCCGGGTACAGTCCCGGCGCGGTCATCGGCGACTTGAAATAAAAGCTGAGCCACTCTTGAATACCGCGCATTCCCGCGCGCTGCGCCAGGTCGAGGAACAGCACGAGATCAAGCACGATCGGGGCGGCCAGAATGGAATCGCGGCAGAGGAAGTCCACCTTGATTTGCATCGGATAGCCGAGCCATCCAAAGATGTCGATGTTATCCCAGCCCTCTTTGTTGTCACCGCGCGGCGGGTAGTAATTGATGCGCACCTTGTGGCACATCTTGCCATAGAGCTGCGGGTATAACTGCGGCTGGAGGATATATTCAAGAACGCTGAGCTTGGACTCTTCCTTGGTCTTGAAGGAGCCGGGGTCCTCCAGAACTTCACCGTCACGGTTGCCGAGAATGTTGGTGGAGAACCAGCCTTCTAGCCCCAGCATGCGTGCCTTGAAGCCCGGCGCGAGAATGGTTTTCATCAATGTCTGACCAGTCTTGAAATCCTTTCCGCAGATGGCTACGTTATTGTCGTGCGCGAGCTTCTGAATCGCAGGGATGTCCACGGTCAGGTTGGGGGCGCCGTTAGCGAAAGGCACGCCGCTGGTCACGGAGGCCCAGGCGTACAGCATCGATGGCGCGATCATTGGGTGATTGGACTTCATCGCCTCGATGAATTTTTCCGGCGTAGAGTGCACGTCTTCGGGCTTGACGAAGGATTCCGTCGAACCGCACCAACAAGTCACCAGCCGCGAAGCGCGCGAAGTCTTGCGGAAGTTGGCGATGTCTTCCTTGATCTGCAGCGCCAGCTCGTACTTGTTCTTGCCTTTCTTGATGTTGGGCCCGTCGATCAGCTTCACGAAATCGTGGTCGAACGCCGCCTTCATCGGCTTGATGGTGGAAAGAAAAGACTTCACCTTTTCCAAGTCCTGCGGATTCAGGACACCTGCATTCGCCGCAGACTGGTAAGCGTTGTCCTTGAAAATATCCCAGCCGCCAAAGGTTAGATCCTTTAGTTCCGCAAGAGGGACGAAATTCTTGATAAGCGGCGACCGTGCGTCCGTGCGCTTACCCAGCCGAAGGGTGCCCATCTGCGTGAGCGATCCCACGGGCTGCGACTTGCCTTTGCGGACGAGCTCGACTCCGGCCATGAAGGTCGTGCTGACAGCGCCCATGCCCGGAAGCAGGACTCCCAGGTTTCCCTTGGCGGGCGCGATTTTGGAAGGCTTTTCCATGCCGCTCCTTATTATTGAACGATCACCATGCAATCCTCGGAAAAAAATGAACTTAGAACAAGAATTGCCGCACGGAACCGTGCCGCGTCCGCAAACAAACCAGTAATGATGAGGGAAGACCTCCGGATTTGCAAATCAGCGCGGTAGAAATCGCAGCGTTACCGTCATTGAACCGCAGGTCCGCTCCGCAAATAAGCCATGGGGCTGGTGTAGACATTCAGGACAATCGCGTCTCGATTAGGGATTACCAGAAGCCGCCACCAGAGTTAAAGTGAGAGAAGTGATGGAAGAGGGCTTGCGCCCTGAAGGAGTCTCGAATGAAGTTCACAAATCGACACGGGGTACTCGTCGTCGCGATGATGGCCATCGCCATTGGCGCCACCCTTTTTAGCGCCGGCCTGGCTGCCCAGGAGGAAGGCTGGCAGATCACGCGCGCTGACTATGGTTTCAAGAATCAGCGCAATGAAGTCACCGATATTGTCAAAGACCTCATTGGACGCGGCGGCGTAAATGGCAGAGTCGCGGTGAACAACCAAACCATGGGCGGGGATCCAGCCATTGGGAAAGGCAAGTCACTCCACATCCTCGCAAGAAATCGCAGGAATGAGGAACGCGAATTCAACTACAACGAGGGCGGCTTCGTTGAAGTCCGCGTGTTCAATGTTCGCCGCGATGATCGGGACGACCGCCCCGCAAATTACAGCGGCCGCGATCATGATGATAGGGACGACCACGCCGCGAATTACGGCAACCGCGATCATGATGAATGGAATGGCCTCACGATCATCCGCGGTTATTACGGCGTACAGGGAAGGACCTTGAACGTGACGGATGTCCTGCAGAACAGAATTCGCGACGGGATGCTGAGTTTCGTGGTGACCAATAGCGCTTTGGGCGGAGATCCAGCTATAGGCGCGGGCAAAACGCTAATCGTTGTTTATCGCCATCAAGGCAAGGAAAGCGCCACCGCGGTGCGCGAAGGGAACACCCTGACGATTCCCTAGTGTGGCGGCCGCGCCAAAGCACTCGTCCGAGCACTTGCGCAGCGCGTAGCTGAACGGCGATCAATACTGCTAGCTCTGTGCTTTGATGTTTTGGCGCTGGGCGCCCAAATAGTCGAGCTGTACGTTGAAAGCGAACGGAAGGTGGAGCCGTCAGAGCCGCTTTGGATAGCGGCGCAGTTCCAAGATCAGATAGGCAACCACGGCAAGATTGATCACCAGGGCGACGCCTTTGCCAATGCCGCAGTGTTTGACGAGTTCATAGACTTCGAGCGGGAGCAAAGAAGCAGTCGTAACGATGGTGAGATATTCAGCCCAGCGCTTGCCCAGTGCCAGGCCAACGCCTTCGGCGAGAAAAATGGCTGAATAAATAAACGTGCCTACGCTGAGTTCTTTCAATCGGCGGTCGTCCACAATCGACAACTTGGCGAGAAGCAGCTGAATGTAGCGACTGTGGGGATCAACCTGGAAAATGTTGATCCAGTGCTCGACCACCGCCGCGACGTCCTTGTGAAGAAGTTTAAGCGCGCCGATTCCCAGCGCCAGCAGTGCCAGGCCTTTTAAGAGTTTGAAGGCGGCGATGAGACGCAAGCCACGGCCGTGGGATCGTCTTTTAGCCATTTTTTCCGCTCACGATTGTATATCAAGAAGCAGGCACACCCCTGCTGCGGGCGGCGAACGCGGTACTTCGTTTTGGGCTAGGTGAACGGGCGACCTCACGACCCGCGCGTTAGGCGCGGATGGCTAGCGCCATTTCTTCAACCGCGGCCAAATATCGGCCAAGGTCCCGAATCTTGCGCCACGGCAAATGAACACCGGGATCTCGCGCTCCATTGCGTAGGGGTTGTCGGTAGACTTGCCCACGTATTCGACGTGTTCGAAATAGCCCTCCAGTGTTTTTCTGGAATCGTCGAGCACGATCAGACAATTCCCCGAATAGCCGCGCGGTCCCCACAGAAAATAGGTTTGATGACCGCTGAGGGCTGGAGGCAACCCGTAGCGGCGTCCCAAGAAGTCGATGGCGCCCGCCTGCCCGTAGTTTTGCGCCAAGATGCCGCAGCCCGGCCGTTCTTCGGGAGATAGCCGACGGTAGGCTTCATTCACAGTAGCGACCATCTCGTCCCATCCGAATTCATCGGCAAAGTGCTGCGGGAGGATTGCGCGCATGTGGCTGTGCTCGCTGCGAGGCACTTTGAAAGGTAGGTGATCCATGTAGGAAATGAATTGATCAACGGGGAGCACGGGCATGACCACGGGGGCAAGCCAGGCTCCTCCGGCGAGAACTAGCACCACGAGCGCGGGCTTCAGCCAGACTTGACGCGACCGTGCGGTGTAACTCTCGATCACCACCGCTCCGGCCGCCAGGTAGGCCGGATAGATTGGCCCAAGATAGTAGTTCTTTCCCTTGAGTACGACGAACACGGTGAAGGAGACTAGATAACACCAGCCGAGAAACCGGTAAGGCTTCAGCCGGACGGAGAAGAGAAAGGCCAGCACACCAGCGATCCACATGGGTGCCAAGAGCGGGTGAATGATTAGAATCTGCTGGGCGAAGTACGCCGTGGGTGAAAGTACCACGTCGCGGCCGTCGGCCTTGATATTGTGCATTAGTTGCACAAAGGGCCAGTGATTCTGGACATTCCATAGAAAGTTTGGAAGAAAAACCAGAAAGGCGATGGCTCCACCGAGCCAGATCCACTTCCCGGTAAGGACGCGGCGTTGCTCTGTCAGCAACAGTCCAACCACGATGCCGAAGCCGAGCACGGCAACCGAGTATTTTTCTTCGAGAGCAACACCGGCGACGACGCCAAACCACAGCCAGTAGCGCGGGTCGTCGCGCTTGATCGCCAGGAGTCCGAAATAAACGCAGCCCATCCACAACAGCGGCTCGAGGCAATTGGTGGTCATGACGCTGCCGTCGTTGAGATAGATGGGTACAGCGATGAACGCCAAAGCGGAGAGCACAATGGCGAACCGCCGGCCACCGATTTCTCGCGTGATCATAGCCGTCAAAATGACCGCAGCCGAGGTTGCCAGCGCCGGAACAATCCGAATACTGCGAAGCGAGTCACCCAGCAAGAGCCGGGAGATCTTGATGAGGAACGGTACCACCGGAGGTTGATCCACATAGCCCCAGGCCAGATGGTCCCCACAAGCCAGGTAATCGAATTCGTCGCGGAAGTAACCATACTGATCGTTGAAATAGAGGTGCAACAGGAAGTTCAGGAAGGCGAGAATCAGGACGATGGGCATGCCATCCGCAAGAAGGGATTGTCTTGCATGGTTGAGCACCGGTGCTTGATCAGCGGTGATTTTCATTTGGGTGTCTCTAGATACGGAGGAGCGCTCAACACGTTGCGCTCTTCCGATTCCTTCAAGGCAGAGTGAAGGCAATTACGTAGTCGCCTTGCTTCGTGCCGAGTTTGCCGTGGCCGCCTGCAGCGATAACCAGGTATTGCTTGCCATTGACCGTGTAGGTCATGGGAGTGGCCTGGCCGCCAGCGGGAACCCGTGTGCATACCCGGAATCCAGCTTCCCAGCGGGACATCCCAGGCTTTTACTCCCGAAAACAGATCGACTGCGGCGATTGTGCCCCAGGGCGGTGCGTTGCACGGAAGTCCGCTCGGCGAAAGAAGCGACGAGCGAAATATGCCGTAAGGTGCGCCGACCTGGCGCGCAAATTCTCCGTGGAGCCGGTCGGAATCACTTGCGCTCTTGCGGGCGTCGTCGTACTCAGCGCGGGGAATGAGTTTCACGAACATGGGAAGGCGGTTGGTGTCCATGAAAAGCAGATGGTGCTGAGGATCGTACGCGGCGCTTCCCCAGTTCACACCACCGACATTGCTGGGGAAAACGAGCGTGCCTTGAAGACTCGGAGGGGTGAAGATTCCTTCGGAACGAGCCGCCTTGATCTTGTCGGCGCACCACTGGCGCTCCTCCGGTTTTATGCCCCAGGCGTCTTCCGGCCTCAGTTTTTCCGGAACCACAGAAATGGCGGACTCCGGTTGCGTCGGCCAGGATTCTTCACCGGGGATATCGCTCTTGAGCACCGGGCGTTCCTCTACGGGGAGGAGCGGAGCACCAGTAAGGCGATTGAGGACGAATACGCGGCCCATTTTTGTAGTGATGGCGATGGCGGGCGTACCGTCCTTCCACGCGAAAAGCGTGGGTTGCGATGCAACGTCGTAATCCCACAGATCGTGATGAACCACCTGGAAGCCCCACACAAATTCGCCCGTGCTGGCGCGGAGAGCCACAACGGAGTTGGCCCATTGGTTGTCACCCTTGCGGATGCCGCCGTAATAATCGGGGCTGGCGCTGCCGGTCGGGATGAAAACCAAATCGCGCCCGGCATCCACCGAGATAGTGGACCAAGCGTTTCCCGCGCCAGTGCGCGGCGTGGTCTGGTAGGCCCAGGAGGCAATGGGATCCCAGGTCCAGCGGAGAGTGCCCGTGCGAACGTCGAAGGCGCGAACCATGCCGCGCTCCACCGTGACCGCGCGATTGTCGCCCATCGAGGAGCCGGTGATGACCAGGTCTTTGAAGATGGCGGGAGCGGAGGTGACTTGATAGTCGCCTGGGTCGCGCAGTCTAACGCCGCTCGTGAGGTCCACCTCTCCATCCGATCCGAAGTCGGAACATGGCTTTCCGGTGGCTCCGTCCAAAGCGATCAGTCGTGCGTCGAGGGTGCCGATGAAGATCCGCAGCGCGCACGGCTGGCCGGCTTTGCCGCGCGGAGCTCGCCAGGCAGATACACCGCGCGACGTCACCTCTGAAGCGCCATAGGGGAGCTCAAGCTGGGGGTCAAATTCCCAAAGCTTCGCGCCGGTCTCCGGATTCAATGCGATCACGTGATCGTACGGAGTGCTCAGGAAGAGCTTTCCACCAACAAGGATGGGAGTAGCCTCAAACGCAGCTTTCTTGTCGAGTTCCGGGTCATGGGGCAGCGCACCGCTGCGATAGGTCCATGCGGGCTTGAGTTGCCCCACGTTCCGGCGGTCAATTTGCGAAGCCGGGGAGTAGCGCGTGCCGCCTCCCTCGTTGCCATAGTTAGGCCAACCGGCATATGGCTTGCCCTGTGCGCCTGCGCGTGAGATTAAGCCCAGGACTAGGAGTGTGCAGCAGAGACCGCCAGCGGTGTGGTAGTAGAATCGGTTTGTCATAGCTTGAGGGATACCCCATGAAGCCGGAAGGAAGCAATGGAGTTGGGATGAGCGGGCCTGGCTGCAGGACGAGCGGGATGTGCCAACATGTCAGTTTGACATCAGTTTGACCACAGGATTGACGGACGCATAAATAAAGTAGTTCCGGTCATCGTGGCATCAAGCTGTTCAGACACGGCGCGGCTAAGACCCGCGGGCGTCAGGGAAGTTTGAGGATCTCGGGCCGCTGCGAAACGTAACGGCGCGACCATCGGAGCTCGGTGTTGTCGTGCAGCACGACTTTGTATTCTCCGTGGAACCACGGAAGTAGTTCTCGCACCGCCTCCAGCCGCACTAGCGTTCCCCGGTTGATGCGCACGAACAGCTTCGGATCCAGAGTGCTTTGCAACGCGTCGAGGGTACTGCGCAGCGTGTGCGTTTTCTTGCCACAGTGCAGCAACACATAATTTCGATCGGCTTCGATCCAGGAGATGTTCATAACCGGGACGAAGATGGCCCGTGAATCTTCCTGGATGAGCAGCCGATCGGGCAGGGATCTTTCGCGCTGCCACTGCTCCAGCATAGCCCCCAGGCGAGACGCGGATCCGTCCGCCGATTGCGCGTATTGGACTCTGGCCCGGCAGAGAGCTTCGCGAAACCGCTCTTCGCTGACGGGCTTGAGCAGATAGTCGAAAGCGTGAACCTCGAAGGCGCGAAGCGCAAACCGATCGTGCGCCGTGACAAAGATGACTTGCGGCAAAGGAATCTTGGCGGCGTTGAGTGATCGGATCACGCCAAAGCCGTCTAACTCCGGCATCTGCACATCGAGGAACACCAGATCGGGACGATGCTGCTTGATTGCGACAATGGCCGCCTCGCCATTATCGGCCTCGCCGGCAATCTCAACGGCGGACTCTTCGCGGAGCAGGCGAAGAATCTTGCGTCGCGCCGGCGCTTCGTCGTCAACGATCAAGACGCGGAGTTGCGACGGCGAACTCATTCGGAGTCTTGGGGAATGTGCGCTGAAGTGTGCAGGGGAACGCTCAGCGTCACCTGTGCGCCTCCGCTGCCCCGGTTGGAGATCGAGAATTGCTGACGGTCGCCATAGAGATGCGCCAGGCGGTCGCGAATATTCGAAAGCCCTAGCCCTCGGCCGAACACCCCCGAAGGATCGATTTCCCCGAAACCGGAGCCGCTGTCAGAGACCTGCAGGATCAGGCTGCCGTTTTCGCGATGAGCGGCGATGAACAGATCCATCGCGCTGCTCCCGGATTTCATTCCATGCCGAAGCGAATTCTCCAGCAGCGGCTGCAAGATGAGTTGCGGCACAAGCGAACTATTCAAGGACGGATCGATGGAATAGGTGACGCACAACTTGTCTTCGAATCGCTTTTGCATCAGGTCGAGATAAAGCCGCGTGATTTCCAGTTCTTCGCCAAGGGGTATCTCATGCGCGCGCGAAGCCTGCAGCGTGAGTCGCAGCAGGTCGCTGAGCTGGGCGATCATGGCATCCGCCAGCCGTACGTCCTCGTACATCACCGAAGAAATCGTGTTCAGGGTGTTGAAAAGAAAGTGTGGCTGGAGCTGCAGGCGCAGATTTTCCAATTGTGCCTGCACCAGCTTGGTCTGGAGTTCAGCGGCGGCAAGTTGCTGCGCCTGAGCGATCCGCAAGCGTTGGTAAAAAGAATACAGACCCACGATGACGGTGAAGCCGATAAGGTCGTTCGAAAACTCCATGGGATAGCGGTAAGTCATGATGCCGTAGTCGTATGGACCGAGACCCATGAGAGGCGCGAGGAAGTGGCGGCTGATGGCCATCATCGTGGTGTGGGCCGAGGAAAAAAGAACCGCTGCGGCGAGATGGAACAGACCCAGTCGCAGCCAGCCTTTGCGCTCATAGAGGTAGATTCTGGCGAAGCGAAAGATGAGAGGGAGAAGGAGAAAAACGGAGTACACACCCGTGCCTTCCTCCAAAACCCGCATGTAGAAGGTGCCGGGGTGCTGCCGGGTAAGATCATCGAGATATCTGTAGCCCGTCAGAAGCACCGCGATGAGCGTGTACAGGAGAAAGAGAATCATCCAAGCATGTGCGCGCCGTGGGGATGTTGGAGGCACTGAGTTTTCGAGGCTGTCCGCGCCGTGCATATCGAGGAAGTGATTATGCGTTACGAAGGCCACCCGCGGGAAGGGTTCCCGCAGGGTGACCGTCAAGCGGGAAAATAGAACCAAGCAAAGAAAAAGAAAAGCCGTCTTATATCCTAGAGAATATCCTAGATATCTCGTCCCCGGCTTGGACGCCGGGTCTTTATGGGCTAGGACGGGTAACGGGACAAGAATTAGTGGCGACGGCCGTTAGAGAAATCGATGGAACTAATAAACGTGACCGCGACCAGAACGATAAGGGCGGTCAGAAGAACGAAAACGATCACTGGAGGCTCCTGAGGACTTAGAGGAGGGAATTGCAAGCGGGACGCCAAAAATACGCCGTTTGTTTTCAAGGGGTTACAATGGCGGTGTGAAGAGAAGTAGTCAAAAACGGAACGCCTGTGGGTGTCGGTTGACAGCAATCAGTACTGGAACTTGTTAGGGGCCAAGCGATTCTCGGAAAGCTTAACTCTTGCTCAGACGGATCGAACCGTCACCGGTGTGGATGGTCAGAGGCTGGCCGCCGCCGTTCATCTTGCCGTGAATCTGAGAGTTGCTGAAGGTCCCTTCCACGGTGACGGGAATGCCCAGGCTGATGCGGCCGTCCCCGGTGCTGGCGTCAATATTGGTCTGGAAATCGGACGGGAGCACGAGGTCAACGCTGCCATCACCCGTGCGAATGGTCCAGCTCGAAACCATCTTGGAACCTGGCAGAACGCGCGTGTCCACGCTGCCGTCGCCCGTCTTGACGTTGAGCGCGTCGAAACGGCCGGCAATGCGGATATGGCCATCGCCCGAGTCGGCTTCGACCTTGCCATCCAAGTCGCGGGCTTCGATGGAGCCATCTCCCGTGCGGAGGCGCATGTCGCCTTTGAGGTTCTCCACGGTAATGCTGCCGTCGTTGGTGTGGAGATCGATCGTGCCATTCAGCGAGTTGGCTTTCACCGACCCATCGCCGGTATGCACGTTTACGGTTCCATCGATGGATTCGGTCTGTACGGACCCGTCGCCGGTTTCCACCTGGAGATCACCAGCGCGAGGCATGCGGACTTCAATGTGAAGGTGCCTCGAATTATGGCCGAAGGAAAGGCCCCAGTGGGCGGTGACGCGGGCTGTCAACTCGACCTTGTCGCCGTCTTGGTGAGAGTCGACGCGGAGATTTTTCCCCAATTCGTAGCCCTGGTACTCGACGCGAAATTCCACCTGCTTCGAGTCACCGGAGGTGACCCGTACGCTGCCGTCATTGGTTTCCACACGTACATTCGCGCGGCCAGACACAGGAAAAGACTTGGTGACCTCTTCGGCGCGAGCTGCGACCGCGGAAGCAGTCAATAAGGCCGCGCAGGCAATTCCCAGCCGGACAGCGACTGAGCGGTGGGGAAGCGTGTTCATGTCAAGTGCCTCCGTAAGGATGACCTTCAGTACAGAGATACGATGCCCAGGGACAAAAGGTTCCCCGACGGGAAAGCCTCCCCCCCAGCTGGCACGTCAAGTCCCCTTGGCCGCCCGCCTCTTTTGGCTTCCCGGCCGGGCAGTCCCGGGCTTTGGTCGAAGGGCGTCCAAGAACTCGGCCGTGGGTAGCGTATTAATGACATCCTTCTTCTCGAGCCAGCCTCGGCGGGCCATGGTGACGCCATGGCGGATAAAGGAAAGGTTGGCGGTGTTATGCGAGTCGGTTGAGATCACCACTTTGACGCCACGGTCCTTGCACATGCGGAGATAAACGTCCTTCAGGTCGAGGCGGTCGGGATAGGAGTTGCACTCCATGGCGACGCCGTGTACGGCGCAGGCCTCCAGTATCTTTTCCATGTCGTAATCGAAGGGATCGCGGCGGAGCAGCAGGCGTCCGGTGGGGTGAGCGATGATCTGCGTGTAAGGGTTTTCGATGGCCGCGAGCATGCGCTCGGTCATGGCAGCCCGGTCAAGATTGAAATAAGAGTGGACCGAGCAGACCACTACGTCGAGCTGTGCAAGGATTTCATCGGAGTAATCGAGCGATCCGTTCTTGAGGATGTCCACTTCTGACCCCGCGAGAACACGAATACCGAGACCGGTGTCGTTGGCGGAGTGAATTTTCTTGATGTGTGCGGTTAGGCGCTTTTCGTCCAGGCCATTGGCGACCGTGACGGCTTTCGAATGGTCGGTGATGGCGATATAGTGGTGGCCGAGTTCGCGCGCAGCTTCAGCCATTTCTTCAATGGAGTGCTTGCCGTCACTTGCCGTGGTGTGCATCTGCAGGTCGCCCTTCATGTCCTTCAGGGTGAGCAGATTTGGCAGCTTGTGGTTTTCGGCGGCGGCAATTTCGCCGGAATTTTCGCGCAACTCGGGCGGGATGAAGTCCAGCTTCAGTTTCGAATAGATCTCCTCTTCGGTGCGCCCGGCCACCCGTTTTTCACCTTTCAGGGTGGCCAAAGCATATTCATTGAGGGTGAGCCCCATGTCGTTGGCACGGCCGCGAAGGGCCACGTTGTGCTCTTTCGAGCCGGTAAAATAAAGCAGGGCAGCGCCGAAGTTCTCTACTTCGAGCAGCCGGACGTCCACTTGCAAACCGTTCTTCAGCGTGAAGCTGACCTTGTTTTCTCCGTGAGCCAGTGTTTGATCGACGCCGGGAAATGCAAGGATGTGCTTGGCAAGCGCGTCCACGTGCTTTTGCGACGTGTGGTCATCCGCAAGGGTAACAAGTAGATCAAGATCGCCTACGGTCTCTTTGCCCCGGCGCAACGAGCCCGCCGACGTGACGGATTGGATGGCTTTTCCTGCTTTCTTGATATGTGAAACAACTGCGGCGGCCGCGTCTTCGGCGGTATGAATATGAAATCGTCCACTGGATTTCTTGAACACTTCCACGGCTTTGAGAATATTTTGTTCGCTTTTTTCGCCGAATCCGGGGAGGTCTCGGAGCCTCCCCTCTTTTGCGATTCTCTCGACGTCGGCGACGGTGCCGGCTTTAAAGTTGGACCACAGGAAGGCAACCTTCTTAGGCCCAAGAGACTGGAGCTGCAGCAGATCCAGAATCGACGCCGGATATTTCTTGAGCAGCTTCCTGCGCAGCGCGTAGTCGCCGGTCTTAACGATTTCCTGCAGATGCTCGACCATGCGGTCGCCGATTCCTGGAAGTTCTTTGAGCTTTTCCGGTTCCTTCACGAGTTGTTCGATGGATTCGGGCAGGCCGTCGATCAGTTCGGCGGCCTTCTCATAACTGCGGTATCGGCCGATGATGGCGCCGTCGATTTCCAGAAGCTGCGCGGTTTCCCGGAGGATGCGGGCGATCTGTTTGTTGTCCATGGCGAAGCGATTATAAACCCGGGAAGAGGAAATTAATGAAGGCCAGGAAGGCAGCGAGCCCGCGGCTCGGAAATCATCCGCATCGCTTCTGGTTGGGCCGCCGGGCCCTGGCGGGCTATTCCTTTACCGCCTGGCTTGTTCTACCACTCTGGCATCCCCCATAAAAAATAGCCGGCAGATGGGCGCGTCTGCCGGCCAAATGAGTGCTAACTGATTCAGCCACCTGCCTTTGAGACGTTGGCCGCTTGGGGACCCTTCGGTCCCTGAACGATCTCGAATTCGACCGGGTCTCCTTCTTGCAAGGTGCGATAACCATCACCGACGATGGCGGAGTAATGGACGAAAACGTCTGGGCCGTCATCGCGCCCGATGAAGCCGTATCCCTTGGAATTGTTAAACCACTTCACGGTTCCTTGCACTTCGCTTGCCCTCCTGACAGGGACTTTGGAATTGGGGACCCGGCAGCAGGCCAATAAGCCTAACGCCGTTAAAGATACGAATGGCGCGGAGTGTAGCAGAATCGAATGAGCAGTCAATAGAGGAATCGACTTTCTCTACTAAAAAAAAGTAGGCTTATGCGAGTCGCAGAAAAAGATAAAAGAAAATTTATTTTCTAAATCGTTTTTCCGGAGAAAGGAACCGGAAATAGAAGAGAATGCCGGCAATGGACTTGGCGTCACGAAGTTTCCCGCCGCGGATCATCTCCTCCAGTTGCTTGCGATCATGGGAACGGGAAATTATTTTCTCATCCTCTTCAGGTTCTGCTTTGCCCGCGGTCAGGCCTTCGGCAAGGAGGATGAACATGCGTTCTTCGAGGAAACCAGGAGTCGGAAAAATGTCCAGGAAGATACAAAAACGCTTTGCGCGATAACCCGTTTCCTCGATAAGTTCGCGGGCCGCGGCTGCTTTTGGAGTTTCGCCAGGGTCCATGCGGCCTGCGACTAACTCCCATAAATACTGCCGTGTGGCATGCCGGTATTGCTGAATGAGCAGGATTCGGCCGTCGGCAAGAACTGGGAGGACCACGACGGAGCCTGGATGGGTGATGACTTCGCGCGTCGCTCGGACGCCGCTCGGCTCGATGACCTTGTCGCGGCGGATCCCGAAGATTGGGCCTTCATATACTGTGATGCTGCTGAGGACTCTGGCCTTCACTAAGTGTGGGGTACCTGAAGATTTTTTCATTTTTGTCGTCCTGGCTCAAATTCGCACGGCCCATGATACCCAGAAAAGGGCGATTCGCCACGTCCAGCCGAGCGCCAGTCTTGTTTGCTTGCGGAGATGGGGTACGCCTATACTCGGCGTTTGGGATTTCCGTGGAGGGGGCCGGGCTGTAGCCTGCCCTAGTGGATGTCCATAAACACCATCATTGTGGATGACGAGAAGCCGGCGCGAGATGAGCTGGCGTTCCTGCTGAAGGCGTTCCCTGAGATCAATGTGATCGGGCAGGGTAAGAACGGCGTGGAGGCGGTGTCGCTGATCAAGGAGCACTCGCCGGACCTAGTGTTTCTGGACGTGAAGATGCCCGGGCTGGATGGGTTTGGCGTGTTGAAAAAGATCGTGGAGCGGAAGATGAAAATGCCGCACGTGGTGTTTGCCACGGCGTTTGACCAGTATGCGGTGCAGGCTTTCGATGTGAACGCCGTGGACTACATTCTGAAGCCGTTCGACAAAGCGCGCATCGCCAAGGCCATTGCACGGGCGCGAAAGATGCTGGAGACGCAGACTTCCGCCACCGAGCGGCTGGAGCAGCTCGTCAGCCAGCTGGGCGCCGCGAAACAGAGTTCCTCGCCCCCGGTAAGGCTGCTGGTGAAATCGCAGCAGCGCTTGTTGCTGGTGGACGGGGAAGACCTGGTGTTTGCTGCGATCCAGGATGGGATCATCTCGGTGATGGCGCGGGATGCCGAGGGAACATCCAATTACCGCACACTCGAAGATCTGAATGGAGCGCTGGATTCGGAATCCTTTTGGAGGCCGCACCGCTCGTACCTCGTGAATATTCACCACATCAAGGAAGTCGTGCCGTGGTTCAACTCCACCTACATGCTGAAAATGAACGACAGAAGGCAGACCGAAATTCCCGTGAGCCGCTCGCAGATTAAGCGCATGCGCGAATTGTTCAAGCTGTAGATGGGTTTGGCGCGGCCGTGTAGCAAGAGGCGAGCTGGCCGGCGCGATACTTTCTGGTGCCGGCTTCCTCGCATTGTTCAGGGGGGAAGGTGCCGGTGATTTTACGAGTTGGAGTTGAGAACTTCGCCGACTTTGCGGGCCAGGGAGTTCAGTTCGAATGGTTTCTCGAGGTAGTGGTCGCGATGTTCGGAAAAGCCGCGCCGAGCGGCGGCATCGTCCATATAACCGGACATAAATAGAATCGGAGTAGCCGGATGAGAGAGCTTCAGTTGATCGGCCATCTCTCGCCCCCCCATAACCGGCATAATGACATCGCTAATCACGAGATGAATGGGACCCTTATGCGATTTGGCTTTGGCGAGCCCGTCTGCGCCATTCGCGGCCGTGATCATGGTAAATCCGGCGATGCCGAGGTAATCGGAGATAAGTTCCCTCAGGCTGGGCTCGTCTTCGACCAATAGAATGGTGCCATACGCCGGTATTCGCGGCAGAACCCGGTTCTCTATCGGGCAAGGAGAAATGAGTTCATCTGTCGCCGGAAAGTAAATCTTGAATGTCGTGCCTTTGCCCGGCGCCGAATCGACCTCGATTTGTCCGCCGCTCTGTGAAACCGTTCCGTAAACCATCGCCAGTCCAAGCCCGGTTCCTTTGCCACGTTCCTTGGTTGTGAAGAACGGCTCAAAAATCCGCGCAAGGAGTTCCGGGGGGATGCCGCTTCCGGTATCGCTAACCGTCAACAGAACACCTTCGGTGATTTTTTCAAATTTCGAGGCGACCGGCAGGGCTGCATTTTCGGTTTGGAAGCATAGTGTTCCTCCCGCGGGCATCGCGTCGCGCGCATTCACCGCCAGATTCAGCAACACTTGTTGCAGCTGATTGGGGTCGGCCATGATCCTGCGGAGTTGTTGACCGGACCGAACGTCAATGTGAATGTCCTCCCCAATGAGGCGGGGAAGCAAATTAGATATTTCTATAACCACATGGTTAAGGTCGAGGACCGCAGGCTTGAGGATCTGCTTACGGCTGAAAGCCAGCAATTGGCTTACCAGGGCTTGCGCGCGGTCCGAGCCCTTCATGATTTCCGTTAGTTTGCGGCGCAGACCGTCGTCGCCCGGTTTGGCTGGAAGGGCCAACTCAGCGTAACCGCGGATGACGGTCAAGAGATTGTTGAAATCGTGCGCGACACCGCCGGCCAGCCGGCCAAGCGACTCCATTTTTTGCGCCTGCCGGAGCTGCTCTTCAAGCGAGTAGACTTCCGCCTCGGAGCGTTCGTGTTCGGAACGGATGCGCAGGGTCGAAATGCCGTAGGCCAGATTGGTGGCCAGTTCCCGGAGTAGAGTCACTTCTTCAGCGTCAAAGACATCTTCTTCTTCGGAATAAATCGCCAAGCAACCGATCACCCCCAGGTCATCCGAAAGAGGAAGGGCAATTACGGATAAAAACTTCTCCGCCGCGGCTCGTCCAGCCCAGCATGCAAAGCGCGAGTCCTTCAAGGTGTTGTGAATGATGCAAATCTCGCCGGTCCTGATCGCGTCTCCGACGGGACCGCGGTCTTCCGGTCTGTCGGCCCAAAACGAATTCGCGGAAGAAAGATAGCCACCAGTATCGCCGAACTGCGCGGCAACACGAACAGACTTGGTTTTGTCCTGCTCGGGGAATCCAACCCAGGTCATGCGGTAACCGCCCGTATTGACGATGATCTGGCAAACGCGTTCGAGGAGTTCCGCTTCGTTCGCGGCCCGGACCAGCTCCTGGTTGCAGCGGCTGAGTGCCAGAAGCGCACGGTTAAGGCGCTTGAGTTCACTGCTATCGTGAAAGACGGCGAGAATGACAAGCCGGCGCGGACTATCGAGCTCGATGAGGCGAACACTGACGTCAACTTCAACGGAACGCCCGTCGGCCCTCCGGATTTTGAGTTGAACGCTGTGCGACTCACCACTAGAAAGCCCCGCCCGAAAGATTTTGGCGTAGTGCTGACCTTCCCCAGGGGGAAAGAGAGAAGATTCCGGGATGAATGCCAGGCGCTTCGGCGGAATTCCGAACAGATCGACGCCCCGTGCATTCGCTTCCAGGACCACACCTGTCTCGTAATCCACAATCAGGATGGCGTCACTGGCGGAATCGAAAAGGCGGCGATATTTCTCCTCTGAGCGGCGGACGTTGCTGAGCAGGTGCCGGGAAGTCCCAATGCCCAAGACTAGCAGAAGGGCGCTGGTTCCCACGGTGAGCAAATTGAGCAAATCACGGATCCAGCGATCACCCTCCGCCAGTGCCGAAGAGAAGTGATTCTCGATAAGGGTGAGGCGCGAGTCGCAGGCTTCGATTTCCTCGAGGACGCGCCGCACCGTTAGTGGATTGGGCTGGTCTGAAAAGGTCTCCGCATGGAGCCGATCCGCGAGCTCGGTGAGATTATCGATCTCTTTATCCCCCGCCGTCCAATCAACGATCGCAACCCGCATGAAGGTGAAGTCGTGAAACCAGCGGAACAAGCGGACCATCCCGGGGATATCATCAGGATGGATCTGACCTCTGGTAAACCCCTGATACACGATGGTCATGTCTGGAGCGGGTTTTTCAAGTTCGATACGAGCAAATTTTTCTCCCAGGGGCGCCCCAATGGCATTCAAGTAGGCTTGGAAGTCCGCTTGGGAACTCGAACTGGCGTACTGCATCAGACTGATAACCGCTTCCTTTTGTCCTTTAGACCAATAATCTTCACCCTGGGTGTAGGCCCGTACGGAAGACAGGATCATGGATCGGAAGGCGCCGAGGAGAAAAACAAATAGCACGATGCCGACGAAGAGAGAAACCACAACAAAGAGCTTTCGACCCAGGGTCGATTGACGATGATCGATACGAAATGCCATTTTGTGCGCCGCCTGCAAAAAGACTCCCAAGTCTTGGGCTTTCTCTATTTTTGCATCATCTTGTTGTGGCTTGCAGACCTGTGTTCAGATCGGCATATCTGATTGCGACACCAGAAAGCGCGCCTCAGGCGATCCGCGAGAATCACTCGCTTCTGGGAGGAGTTTAGAGTGTTTCCTCCAGCGCCTACGTGGAAAACGTGTCGTGTGTTAGCATTTCTTGTACGCCCGCGTACGTTTTTCAGCGCGACTGCATAGCGGTCGACGGACACGATGGATTTTTCGTTTAACGACCACCACAAACTGATACTGGATACGGTCCGGCAATTCATGGAGGCGGAGGTGCGTCCGTTTGTCAAGGAAATGGAGAAAGCGGAGAAATTTCCGGTCGAGGCCATCAAGAAACTTGGCGAGATGGGGTGTTGCGGGATGCTGGTGCCGGAAGAATGGGGCGGGCCGGGGCTCGATACCGTTTCGTATGTGGTGATGCTGGAAGAGGTGGCTCGCGTGTTCACCGCTATGTCCACGGCGCTGGGGGTGACCAATTCGGCGGTGCAGGCGCCGCTGATGCTGTTTGGCACGGAAGCGCAGAAGAAAAAATATTTGCGGCCACTGGCGACAGGGGAGACGCTTGGCGCGTTTTGCCTGACCGAGCCGGCCGCGGGATCGGATGCCGCAGGGATTCAAGCGCGGGCGGTGCGCCATGGAGATTGCTACAAACTTACGGGAACGAAGACCTGGGTGACCAACGGTAGCGCCGCGGGCGTGCTGATGGTGTTTGCGAAAACTGCTCCGCATGCCGGCGGCAAGGGCATTTCGGCATTCTTGGTTGAGCCGGGGTTTGCGGGGTTTCGCGTCGGCCGGCATGAGGACAAGATGGGGCAGCGGTCGTCCCCTTCGGTCGAGATTTTGCTAAATGACTGCCTGGTGCCGGTCGAGAATCGGCTGGGAGAAGAGGGGCACGGGCTGAAGATTGCATTGAGCGCGCTGGATGGCGGGCGGATTGGGATTGCCGCGCAGGCGGTGGGATTGGCGCAGGGGGCGCTAGAAGAAACGGTGAAGTACGCGAAGCAGCGGAAGGCGTTTGGAAAGAATATTTCGGAGTTTCAGGCCATCCAGTGGATGATTGCAGATATGCAGACGGAGATTGAGGCGGCCAGGGGGCTGGTGCATTACGCGGCTTGGTTGAAGGATGCGCATCCTGCGAGGGTGGGCGCGAGTGCTTCGAAGGCCAAGCTTTACGCGAGCGAGATGGTAAACCGCGTGGTGTATAAGGCGGTGCAGGTGCATGGCAGCGCGGGGTACTCGCGGGAGACGGATGTGGAGCGGATGTACCGAGATGCGCGGGTGATCACGATTTATGAGGGGACCAGCGAGGTGCAGCGGATGATCATCGCGCGGGAGTTGCTGGGGAAGGCGCAGTGAGGAGGAAGCGCATAAATAATCTAGTCAGTTATAATGAACTAGTTATTATTTGTCCTGAGGCAAGAAAGTACTGAGAATGGCTGTACCACAAAGAAAAATCTACGCGCGTGGGCACCGCCAGCGGAGAGAGTTCATTCCACAGAGGAGAGGAGCGGCGATTGGCCACTGGGGCTGAAGGGAACAAGAGCAGGGTTTTGAGCGGAATGCGGCCCACCGGGCGGCTGCATATTGGACATTATTTTGGGGCGCTCGCGAATTGGGTGCGGCTGCAGAGTGATCCGGCTTATGAGTGCTTTTACTTTATTGCGGATTGGCATGCGCTGACTAGCGATTACGCGGATACCTCGGCGGTGGCGGAGAATACCCTGCAGATCATGATTGACTACCTGGCGGCGGGGCTGGATCCGGCGAAAAGCCTGATTTTTCAGCAGTCGGTGATTCCCGAGCATGCCGAGTTGCATTTATTGCTTTCGGTGGTGACGCCGCTGGGGTGGTTGGAGCGGGTGCCGACTTACCGAGAGGCGCTGGAGAACGTTACGGACAAGGATCTGCACAATTATGGGTTCCTGGGGTATCCCGTGCTGCAGACCGCGGACATTGTAATCTATAGCAAAGAGGGGGCAGCTCTGTATGTGCCGGTGGGAGAGGATCAGGTTTCGCACGTAGAGATTTCGCGCGAAATTGTGCGCCGGTTTAATGCCTTCTACGGCCTGGAAATTGAGATGGACGGTTTGTACCAAGATGAGCGTGCCATTGCATTCCTTAGGCGTGCACTACCCAAACTTGGCGGCGAACCCGTCGAACTTTTTCACGAGGCGTGGCGAAGGCAGATACGTGCAGCGGCACTGGAGTGGGGCCTAGAGAATTTTTTCAACAAGTTCGAGACCTGCAAGAAGTATTTCCACTACTCGGAAAAGCTTCGCGAGCCGGAGGTGCTGCTAACGAAGACGCCCAGGATCCCAGGGCTCGATGGGCGGAAGATGTCGAAGAGTTATGGGAATGCCATTACTTTGAGCGAGACGGATGAGGAGATACGGAAGAAGACGAAGGTGATGGTCACGGATCCGGCGCGGAAGAGGCGGACTGATCCGGGAAATCCGGACGTGTGTCCGGTGTATGACTGGCATAAACTGTTCTCGACGCGCGAGACGCTGGAATGGGCCGCGCGGGGTTGCCGTACGGCGGGGATCGGTTGCATTGAGTGCAAGGCGAAGATGGCGGATCATTTGATTGAGTGGATTGCGCCCCTGCGGGAGCGGCGGATGGAGTACGAGAAGAACCCCAAGCGCGTTTTGGAGATTTTGGATGCGGGAGGGAAGAAGGCGCGGGTGGTGGCTCAGAAGACCATGGGGCGCGTGCGGGAGGCTGTGTTCGGTTGGGGAAAGAAGAGGGCGGAGATTCTTGGTGAGGAATGAAGAGCTGCGCCGGCCCGAAGCTGGAGGCTGGGTTTCACCTCAATGGCAGTCAACATGGAGATCCTTCGGCCATGCTTATCCGATGGCCTCTGGATGACCAGCGGGAAAAGGAAAGAATGGCGACGCCGTACAAAATAAATATACCGATGTATGCGGGGCCGCTCGACCTGCTGCTGGATTTGATCAAGCAGCAGAAGATGAATATTCACGACATACAGATTTCGAAGATCACCGCCCAATACCTGGAATACTTGCACAAGCTGGAAGAGCTGGACGTCGATGTGTCGGCAGAATTTATCTATATGGCAGCGACGCTGATTTACATCAAGAGCAAGATGCTACTGCCACCGGACCCGTTGGCCGGGCCGGAAGACGCGGCGGGCGATCCCCGAGCCGAGCTGGTGCAGCGTTTGGTGGAGCACGAGAAGTTCAAGAATGCGGCACAGCTTTTGTATCAGAAGCAACAAATTGAAGAGAACGTGTGGTCGAAGCCGGACAAATCGCTGTACCACGACGAGGGGACCGCGGGCGAATTGGTGGTTTCGCTGGTGGATTTGGTGAGGGTGTTCCAGCAGGTTTTGGAGCGGCGGAAGGAAGTGTCGCGGATCGAGTTGCGGCACGAAGAGTTTACCGTGGCGCAGATGATTGCGGCGCTGCGGACGCAGATTCTGGCAAGTGCGGATAATTCGGTGAACTTGATTCAGTTTTTTGAGGCGTGCCCTTCGCGGCACGCGATGATCGTGGCGTTCCTAGCGGTGCTCGAGATGGTGAAGCTGCAGGCGGTGGAGCTGGTGCAAGAAAAGCAGTTTGGGGATATTTTGGTGAGGAAGCACAAGATGTTTGATTTGGTGTTTGATGAGGCGGGCGGGATCAAGCTGATTGATGAGGAATACAAATAGAAAGCAAAGGAGGTAAAGAATGAAAGGTCCGGGAGTTCTCCTATATTCGAGAAGCGCGGCGACAGATCGGGTTTTTCCTTTACTCCCTATACCTCAGGGGTTTCTATGACTAACGAAGAGAGAAAAGCGGCCCTAGAAGCGATCATCTATGCGGCGGACGAGCCAGCTATCATCGATCAATTGGCGCGTGCGCTTGGCGAGGAAAAGCTGGCAGTGCAGGCGTCGCTGGATGAGTTGGTGGCGAGTTATGCCGCGGAAGAGCGAGGGATCGAAGTTCGCCGAGTGGCGGGAGGTTACAAGCTGTATACCAAGCCGCAGCAGCATGACGTGGTGCGACGGTTTATCAAGAGTCTGCGGCCGCCGCTGCGGCTCTCGATGCCGGCTCTGGAGACGCTGGCCGTGATTGCTTACAAGCAGCCGGTGACTTCGCCGGAGATTTCAGAGATTCGCAGCGTGAACACTTCGGGAGTGATCAGCACGCTGCTGGACAAACATCTGATTACCACGGCGGGGCGGAAGGAAGTAATGGGACGGCCCATCCTGTACAAGACGTCGAAGGAATTCTTGATGCGCTTTGGATTGAGCGATTTGGAGGACCTGCCGAGTTTGAAGGAGTTCGAGGCGCTGGCGAGGGAAGCGCTGGGAAGCGATCAGGGATTTGCCCCAGCCGAGGAAGGGCTGAGGAATGAGGCGACGAGTGAGGGGTCTTTCGCCGGGAATAATGAGCCGGGCGGGGCCGGTCGCGCCCCTGCGGATCTTGCGGCGATGGAAGCGCGGGAGGAGTTGTTGGAGCAGACGGCGGCGAACAATGAGGGAATGCCGGAGCCGGCGGGCGAAGAGGCGCAGAAAGCCGCGACGGCCGGGGAGTCAAGGAAATAAGGCAGTAAAGAAGTAAGGATCTAAGGCAGAGGCGAAGAGGAAGTAACGGGAGAGAACGCCCGGAGAAGCAGCGGAGAGACAGGGCACTCCACGAAAAGAAGGGCACCATGGCTCGTGCCCCTTCGAAAGACGATCGTAAGAAAGAACCATGCAGGAAAGATTGCAGAAGATTATTGCGCGGGCGGGGATTGCTTCACGGCGGCATGCGGAGCTGCTCATCGCCAGCGGACAGGTGCGCGTGAATGGACGAGTGGTCAAGGAGCTGGGGACGAAGGCGGATGCCACGAAGGACCGCATTGAAGCGGCGGGGAGGGTGGTCGAAACGAAGGAGGGACGGCGCGTCTACATCTTGCTGAACAAGCCGCCGGAAGTGGTGTCGGCAATGGCTGACCCGGAAGGTCGCAAGACGCTGCGAAATTGTTTGCGGGGATTGCCGGAACGGGTGTTTCCGGTTGGAAATTTGGAATATGCCGCCTCGGGGCTGGTGTTTTTGACGAACGACGGCGACTTGGCGGCGGACATGCTGAAGAATTGGGCCCGCCTGGAACAGGTCTATCACGTCAAGGTGAAAGGAATGCTGACGCTCGCGGACCTGGAGCGGCTGGGAAAAGAGATTGACGCGAAGATGCAAACCGTGCGGCAGCCGGACGCGACGCGCGGTCGCGCAGCAAATTACTGGTACGAAGTGCGGATGCGGGATTCGAAGAAGGAAGAGCTGCGGCGCGCGTTGTTCAAGGAGAAACATCCCGTGGAGAAGCTGAAGCGCATTGGCTTGGGGCCGCTGACGGTGGAAGGGATACCGCGGGGCAGATACCGGTTGATCGAGCAAAAGGAAGCGGAAAAATTGCGGAAGCGAACCTCGGCAGTGAAGGAAACGAAGAGATTCTCAGGGGCAAGATAATACCGCGGGAATTTAACCGGAGTACGCCGAGAAGAGAGAAGAGCACCAGCCGGAAGACCGGCACCACAGGAGCAGCGCGCCTTGGAAGGCGGGCCCCACCCAACCATTTAACCACGCAGGAGAATCCACGCACGATGGCTTTGGAAAGATTACAGAAAATCATGGCGGCGAGCGGGATCGCGTCGCGGCGCAAGGCTGAGGAGATCATTGGGGCCGGGCGGGTGACGCTCAACGGGAAAGTAGTGGTGGAACAGGGAACCAAAGCCGATCCGCAGCGGGACGTAATTTGCGTGGATGGAAAACCGTTGAAGAGCCGCGAGCGCCTGCTGTATTTCCTGCTGCACAAGCCTAAGGGTTACGTGACCACGGTCAGCGATCCCGAGGGGCGGCCGACGGTTATGGAACTGATGAAGAGATGCCCGCAGCGCGTGTACCCGGTGGGGCGACTGGACTATGCCAGCGAAGGTTTACTGCTAATGACCAATGACGGCCAGCTGGCGCAGAGGTTGATGAAAGCCGGTTCGCACGCGCCAAAGACCTATCTGGTGAAAATTAGCGGACAGCCGGACGAGCAGGCGCTCAATCGTCTGCGAGCGGGAATCACAATTGAACTGGAGGATGGCATGCGGGTGAAGACTTCGCCGGCAAAATTACGGCTGGTGGAGGACAGCGCGAATCCCTGGTATGAGGTGATCCTGAGCGAAGGACGGAATCGTCAGATTCGGCGGATGTTTCAGCGTGTGGGATTTAACGTGGAAAAAATTAAGCGCGTGCAACTTGGGCCGCTGGTCCTGGATGTTCCTCCGGGAAAATATCGTGCACTGACGGTCCGGGAAGTGGCGCAACTGAAGAGTCTCTGACCGTGAGCGAATGACCACCACGGGTGAACGTGGATTGGCGGCAAAACA
This sequence comes from Acidobacteriota bacterium, assembly GCA_003225295.1. Lineage (GTDB taxonomy): Bacteria > Acidobacteriota > Terriglobia > Acidiferrales > UBA7541 > Acidiferrum. The sequence continues at coordinate 41,578 of QHYZ01000078.1, forward strand.
ATTGCAGAAGTAGACTAGAAAGGTGACGCAAACGATTGAAGACCTCATACCGGATTACCTTCGCGGGCTGCCCGTGTATGTTCCGGGAAAACCCATTGAAGAAGTGGAGCGGGAGCTGAAGATTCATGCGGTGAAGCTCGCTTCGAATGAGAACCCGCTGGGGCCTTCGCCGAAGGCCATGGTGGCGGCGCGTGCGGTGCTGGGGGATTCGAACCGCTATCCGGATGGGGGCACGCACGCATTGCGGCAAACTCTGGCGGAGCGGAGGGGCGTTTCGCCGGAAGAGATTTTTATCGGATTGGGGTCGAGCGAGCTTATTGATCTTGCGGCGCGGGCGCTCCTGCGAGCAGGGCGTCAGGGGCTGACGTCGGAAGGAACGTACGCGCCGTTCTCGGTGGCCATTCGCGCGAGCGGGGCCGAGCTGGTGCTGGTGCCGCAGCGAGATTTTGCGTTTGACTTGAAGGCCATGGCGCATGCCATCACTCCGAAAACGGGTGTGATTTATCTGGCGAATCCTAATAATCCGACGGGAAGCGCGTTTGGGCGCAAAGAGTTTGAAGAGTTTCTCGCAGCGGTTCCGGATGGCGTGCTGGTGGTACTGGATGAGGCCTATATCCATTATGCGATCAGCATGGGCTTGCGGGATTCGGTGGAAGCTCATCACCAGCGGAAGAATCTTCTGATTCTGCGGACGTTTTCGAAGGTTTATGGATTGGCGGGACTGCGTATTGGCTATGCCATCGGACCGCCGGGACTGCTTTCGGCGATGAATAAATTGAGAACGCCGTTCAATACCTCGGGTGTTGCACAGGCAGCCGCGCTGGCTGCGCTGGATGACCAAGAGCATGTGAGGCGATGCATCGAGACGAATGCAGCGGAACGGAAACGTTTAAGCGAGGGATTGGCGAAGCTGGGATTCCGGCCGGTGCCGAGTGAGGCGAACTTTGTTTTTATTGCTGTGGGTCCGGATGCGAAGGCGCTGAGCGATGATCTGCTGCAGCTGGGTGTGATCGTGCGGCCGCTGGGGTGGATGGGATTCCCGGATGCGATTCGTATTTCGGTTGGGACCGCGGAAGAAAATGACAAATGTTTGTCGGCCATGGCGCGGATGATCTTGAAGCGCGCGGGCAAGGGCGAACTCGCTGCGCGATGAGAGTACTGCTACCGGGCAGCGTTAATGCCAGCGCTGACGCCGTTCTTGAGCTCCTGCAAAAATACCAGACCATCGCGGTGGTCGGATTGTCTTCGAATCCGATGCGGCCCAGTTATGCGGTGACGGAATACATGCAGGCTGCAGGCTATCGGATCATCCCGGTGAACCCCAACGAGACGGAAGTGCTGGGGGAAAAGAGTTACGCACGTCTGGAAGATGTGCCGGAGAAAATAGAGATCGTGAACGTGTTTCGGCGCCCCGAGGAAGTACCGCCGGTGGTAGAGAGTGCCATTCGCGTAGGGGCGAAGGTCATTTGGATGCAGCTCGGAATTGCGAACGAGGAGGCTGCGGAAAAGGCCCGATCCGCGGGGCTGGTGGTGATCGAAGACGCGTGCATTTTGGTGGAGCATCGGAGGAGAACGAGAGAACTGCAGCAATAAGAGCCGGACAATTGGGAAGGATATGGAGGCCCTGCGCAGGAATGGCGCGGGCTTTTTTAGCTTTTGGAAATAGGAAAAAAGACTGAAGAAGATTTTGCCCGGACACACCGCGGTCGCAGAGAAGAGTGGGAAGAGCAACGGAGCGTCAACGGGGCAGGGGGAAGACCAGGAGATTGCGCTTGCCGGTAATTACGACGGCAAGGAAGCGGCCGTCGGGGGAGATGGCGAAATCGCGGAAACTGAGGCCGTGAAGAATGAAAACGGGCTGCGGTTGCGAGACGGGAGCGTCATGCCCTGATGAGGCGGCGAGCGTAGGAAGAGCGATCCAGACGAGATCGCCCGATTTTTTCTCCCGGGCGCGTTTGAGGAGGATGTGCGATTCGTCGGGCGACCAGCGAAAAACGCCGAGGCCAACGCGAAGTCGGGCCACATGATTGAGAGAAGTGAGATCGCGAACCTCGAGAAGTTCTTTGTCAATGAAGTAAGCAACTCTCTTGCCGCTGGGGGACACGCTCAGTCCGCCTTCATAGCCATCCAGCGTCGCCAACTCCTTATCATCATCGCTCAACAGGTCGAGGCGCTGAAGACGATGGGGGCCGGTCATGGCGTGATCCTGCTCGACAGCGACAACAGAATCCGTTCTAGGGATGGGGATGACCTCGCGGAAGGTGCGGCCCTCATAGGAGGACTTGACGGGGCCGCTGTCAAGCCGGGTGGATTTCAAGGAGAAGAGCGTACGAGGCTTTACGGCTTCGGAGAGGAAATTGATGGTGATATTGTCGGGAAGAAAGAAAGGATCGGCCGCATCGGGAATGACGCTGTCACCCTTGGCGACGCGTATTTCGTGGCCGCTGTCGTCGAGCAAGAGGGTCATAAAGGAATCTTCAGTCTTGCCGGAATCGTCCACGACGGTAGTGGTGAGGAGTCCGGCGAGGATGAGGTGAGCGTTGGGAGACCAGCGGAGGGAATCGACGATGTAGCTGAACGGCTGATTACCGCGGTTGAATTTTTGACCCTCCAGAAGGCGACGGCGCTTACCACTGGTGTCCTGGAGCCAGATGTCGTCGTGCGAGAGGTCGTAGAGCTTGGTTTTGAAGTTACGATGAACGGAATATACGATGCGGTTGTCGGGAGCAAAGGCAAAGGAAGTGATGTCTTCGTCGATGGTTTGGAGGGGCTTATCGAGATTTTGGACCAAGGCCGAGGGAACGGAGCAGCAGCCCAAGAAGATGCAGAGCAACGAACCCATAGGACGGAGCCAGCGCGAGCGGTTAGCGTAGCAGGGATGGGTCATGGTTTGTGCGCAACGTCATTGTACGGGATGTGACGCCGTGTAGGGATTGCAGCACGGGGGCTGCGCGGGCTTGAATTCCATGAATTCGACGCGGGTGAGGTCCGGATCGTAGATGTCCAAGGACCATTTGCCGTCGCGGCCGATTTCGGGTTCGGCGGTGGTTTTGAGGCCGTGGGCGCGGAGGAGCGCGACGGCGGGCTTGATTTGCTCGACAGCGAAAGAGAAATGATTTTGGATGCCACGCTCCCTGTGGTCGGCCTTCGACGGGATATTCAGCATGTATTCGATCCAGTCGGTGCCGTCGGGGACTTGAATCTCCCACCAATCGTCGCCGGCGTCCTTGAAGCCGCCGTGCCAGTACATGCGGAAGCCGAGGAGATCCCTGTAGAAGCGATCCTCGGCAGCGCGGTCCTTGACGATGAAGCCGGCGTGAAGCATGCGCGTGCTGATTTGTTCGGCGGGGGCACGGGCCAACCGCGACATGGTGGGCAAGGAGGTAGCTACGCATCCGGATAATGTCGGGTGTGGCGAAGGCGATTTCGGCGAGCAGGTTCGCAGGAGCGGGAGAGGCCACTTCTGACAACTGAATTTGCTGGTGGTCGTTGACGATGAAACACGGGCGCGTCATGCCCGTGCAGCCCGCGTTGCGTGGTGTGATGCCCAGAATTCCGCTGTAAAACTCAAGCGACTTGCGAAGATCGGCGGAATAGATGCGGACGTGCGCGATGCCGGTGATGGGCGGTCGTGCGGGCTGGTCCTGGGCATTGAGCGGAAGGGAGATAAACGTGGCGGCGAGCGCCAATGCGATGGGTTTCATGGGACTCCCTTGAAAGTTTGGTGCGACACACGATTTTATCCTACGCAGGTGGCCGAGGTGAAAGCTGATCATGGATGTTGTCCGGGGTGCGGCCCGGTGAATTCGGAGCAGCAGGGCTTCTGCGTGGGCGTGAATTCCATGAGTTCGACGCGGGTGTCGTCGGGATCGTAGAGGTTAAGCTGCCATTTGCCGTCGCGACCCACCTTGGGTTGTTCGTTGCCGCTCCAACCGTTCTTGCGAAGTTGCTCTTCCGCCGCGTGGATGTCCGGGACTCCGAGAGCCATGTGGTTCATGACGCCGAGGGTGTGATGGTCAGCGTTGGCGGGAACGTTGAGCATGTATTCGATCCAGTCGGTGCCATCGGGGACTTGCATGTCGACCCAGCTGGTTTCGTCGTCTTTCCTCCCACCATGCCAGTAGACGTGGAAGCCGAGAATATCTCTATAGAAGCGGTCTTCCGCGTCAGGGTCCCGAACGACGAAGCCGACATGGATGATACGCAAATTGGACCAGGCCCGCGGAGTGCTGGCGTTCGTCGGCCGCCTAAAGCCGATGCGATGCCCCTCCGGGTCTATTACTGCGAAGTATTCGTCGCTGGAATCTCTCATTTTCAGGATTGGGATCTTCTTCGCCGCCAGGTATTTCTTCATCGCCTGCACATCGTCCGTGGCCAACACCATCTCATAAAATAGGTTAGACGGCGGCGTCTTGGGTGCCGTCGCGAGCACCAAGTTTTGGCCGGAGCTTAGCTGCATCAAGAAGGGGAAGGTAGTCATCGGCCTCTCCCCACCGATCGAGGACCTTTCGCACCAACGACAAGCATCCGAGGGCGTACCTTCACCGCTCATGACGCGGGTGTAGAAGCTGCGGGCGCTGTTCATATTTGTAGAGTAAAACTGCACGGCAGCGATCCCCGTGATTGGCGGCCTTGAACGCTCCTCTTGGGCGCTGGCTGAAGTGCACAGAATGACGCTTACAAGTGACGGCAACATACGGTTCATACGCTTACCTCAAGCGGTCGACGACGAGGGCGACTTTATTTTGCGAATTTCGTCGAGTCGCTGGCGCAAACGCTGCTCGAAACCCTGATCGGTGGGTTTGTAATAGGTGCGGCCGGCGAGATTCTCGGGCAGGCAGGCCATATCGGTGACTTTTTCATCGAAATTATGCGCGTACTTGTAGCCTTCGCCGTAGCCGATGTTCTTCATGAGGCCAGTGACGGCGTTGCGGAGGTGCAAGGGGACGGGATCGGCTTCGGTTTTGCGCACGTCTTCGATGACGGCGCCATAGCCGGTGTAGAGAGCATTGGATTTCGGCGCGAGCGAAAGATAGACAGCCGCTTCGGCGAGGGCGAGATGGCCTTCGGGGGGACCGAGGAAATCGAAGGCGTCCTTGGCGGCGAGCGTGACGGCCAGGGCGCCGGGTTCGGCAAGGCCGATGTCTTCGCTGGCCATGCGGACCATGCGGCGGGCGAGATAGAGAGGATCTTCGCCGCATTCGAGCATACGCGCGAGCCAGTAGAGCGCCGCGTCGGGATCGGAATTGCGGACGGATTTGTGCAGGGCGGAGATCAGGTTGAAGTGCTCCTCGCCGGCTTTGTCGTAACGCAGGAGTTTTCTTTGCAACACGTCTTCGAGGAGTTCCGGGGTGATGGCACGCGCCTTTTTTTCACTCAGTTGCGCGCTGCGGGCGGCAAGCTCGAGCGTGTTGTAAGCGGCGCGGGCATCCCCATTGGCAAACGAGGCAATACGGAAGAGGATGTCGTCGGGAGCTACGATGGATTCGTTTCCGAAGCCGCGTACTTTGTCATTAAGGGCGCGGCGGAGGAGTTCCACTATCTGCGGGGTCGTTAGTGGCTCGAGGACGTAGACCTTGGTGCGGGAGAGAAGCGGTGAAATCACTTCAAAGGAAGGATTCTCAGTGGTCGCGCCAATGAAGATGATATGGCCCGCTTCGACGTGAGGGAGAAAAGCGTCTTGTTGCGCTTTGTTGAAGCGGTGCACTTCGTCGACAAAGACGATGGTGCGATGGCCGGAGCGGGATTTTTGCTCACCCACGGCCATAACTTCTTTGATTTCCTTGATGCCAGCAAGAACGGCGCTGAAAGAAACGAATTCGGAACTTGTCAGACGCGCAATGAGGCGCGCGAGGGTGGTCTTTCCACAGCCGGGCGGGCCCCAGAAGAGCATGGAGCCGAGATTGTCGTTTTCGATTTGAACGCGAAGCGATTTGCCCGGACCGAGAAGTTTTTCCTGGCCGATGAACTCATCGAGGATACGCGGACGCATGCGCTCGGCGAGGGGCTGGTGGGCCGCGGGAACGTCGGGTTCCGAGGCCGGTGGCGGCAGTTTTGAGAAGAGGCTCACGTTTCCTTGGGTGGCCGCACAGCGTCTGACGTCTTAGACGGCTGCGAAGGAACTGACGTTTGGATGCTCGACGCAGCCGCCGAGTTTCTTTGGCGAGCGGCTTCGTAAAAAACAACTGCTACCGAGGCGGCGGCATTCAGTGAGTCGATGCCGCTGGCCATGGGAATGCGGAGGCGCGCGTCGGCGCCGCGCTCGACTTCTTCCGGAAGACCGGCGCCCTCGTTGCCCACGAGGAGGGCCACCGGCTGGCACCAATCGACTTCCCACGGAGCCAGCAGAGGCTGATCACCGCGACGCGGTTCGCGGACACTCGAAGCAAGCGTGCGCACACCCGTGACCTTGAGTTGCGCAAGAAGAATCGAAAGCGAAATCCCCGCAAGGATCGGAAGATGCAGAGCGGCGCCAGCGGAGGCGCGCAGAGCTTTCGGCGAGAAAGGGTTCGCCGTGCCGCTGATGCCGGAAGCCGCCGTGGCGGCGCCGGTCACGCCGAACGCGGCAGCAGTGCGTAGGATCGCCCCAACGTTACCGGGATCCTGGACTCCGGCCAGGACGACGAGCAAGGGAGCGCCGACAGAAAGAGGGGAGCGTGCAAAATCATCGAATGAAGTCTCCCGAGGATGAACCAGCGCGGCAACCCCTTGCGGGTGTTCGGTGTCGGCAAGGCCCTCGAAGAGGCGGTCCGTGGTGCGGAGGATCGGAAAGGCCATTTCGGGTCGGTCGATGATGGAGGAGAGGCGCTGGTGATGGCGTTCGCCGGACTCGCTGAAGAGCACGCCTTGAATGCGGCAACCGGAACGCAGAGATTCTTCGACAAGTCTGACGCCCTCGACGCCCACGAAGCCGCCTTCCGTGGGCACTCCGCCACGCAGAGCTATTCGGAAGTCCTTGAGCCAGCGATTGTCGCGGCTGGTAAGCAGCGCAGGCGCACCACTGGGGCCGGCGTTACGAGCGGGTTTTCCGGGCGTGGCCATCTCCGTGGAGGGTAACAAATTTCTACCTGCCGAGGCTAACTCTCGGCAGGCCCTAAGATATCGCCCGTAATGGGGTGGATTTGGTTGTCAGCAGGCTCTTATTGCGCGCGCAACAGGTGTATGGTAGCGTCGCCCAAATAAGGGCAGTGCCGACGGGCGCTGCAGGGTGGCGTCACGACTGCGCCAAAGGCCAAGAAATTGCCGGCTGAACTGCTGCACGTAAACGCGCAAACTCCGGAGACGGACCTGCTGCGGTATGCGGCAGATTTTCTGACCCGCGGAAGTGTGATTGCGATTCCCACCGATACCTTCTACGGGCTGGCGGCCGACCCATTCAATCTCGCCGCAGTGGATGAAATTTACCGCGTGAAAGGGCGCCCGGAAACGAGGGCCCTGCCAATCCTTGTGAATTCGATCGAACAAGCCATTCTGCTTGCGCGGGAAGCGTCGCGGAAATTCTTGCGGCTCGCCCAGGCGTTCTGGCCAGGAGGATTGACCCTGGTGGTGAACGCCGCGCAGCGCATCCCGCTCAAGGTGACCGCAGGCACAGGCCGCATCGGATTGCGATGGCCGAATAGCACGGTGGTGCGGCGCCTGATCGATGAATTTGAAGGTCCGGTGACGGGGACGAGCGCTAACATTTCCGGGTTTCCATCGTGCGCGAACGCGGAACAGGTGATGAAGCAGCTGGGGTTGCGCGTGCCGCTCGTGCTGGACACGGGAGAAACGGGGGGTACGTTGGCTTCGACAATCGTGGAATTGAACGGTGACACGTGGAGAATCGGCAGGGAAGGGGCGATTCCAGTGGCAGAGATTGAGAAGGCGTTGGAGTAGTGTCGCGTTTCCCCGGAAAAAGGTATTTTTGTGGCTGAACTCGTGCGACGAATCAGCGGCTGTGGTTTGGATGAAGAGACGTGAGGAAGTTGTAGTTGCCGGTGGAGGGAAGATCGAGGGGGCAGAGCGAGCGGCGGTGAACGGAAACGACATCGTTGAACCACAGGGGCAAATAGGGAAGATCGTCCGCCAGAATTTTCTGAACTTCACTGCATAAGGCTTTCCTTCTTTCCTGATTCATTTCCACGCGAATCTGGTCCGTCAGCGCGTCTACGCGAGCGTTGTGATAGTGCCCGCGATTGGCGCCGTCCGGCGGAAAGCGCTTCGACGAGAAAGCATATTCAAAAAAGTCCGGATCGGTGTTGGCGCCAACCCAGCGCTGGTAGGTGATCTGGAAATTTCCCTTGGCAACGTCGGAGAACAGCGTGGCAAGCTCAAGCGGCCGCAGTTCAAGTTGGATGCCCACGCGGCGCCATTGTTCCTGAAAGGCCGCGCCAATGAGGCGGGCTTGCTCTTCCGTCGAGCATTTCAACGTGAGATGCGCGCGGATTCCGTCCTGCTTGCGAGGGAAACCCGCAGCGTCGAGTACCTGTTCGGCGCGAGCAGGATCGTACGGATACTGCGCGACATTCGGTTCGGCGGCCCAGTGATCCGGGGGCAGAGCGCCCCCAGCCAGCTTCGCCTGGCCACGGAGGAGATAGCGAATGAGCGCTTCGCGGTCGGTCGCCAACGCAAGGAGCTTGGCGAATTTCGCGATGAGACAAGACCGCATCTTCGAGGTTGAACCCCAGATAGGAAAAATTCGCGCCAGTGCGGTCGCTCACGGCGAGATCAGGCTGGCGCGCAAGGACGGGAATGATATCCGGAGAAAGGGAACTCATCTCCAGATCGGCAGAGCCCTTGCGAAGTTCGAGGGCACGGACGACGCCGTCGGGCACGACTCGGAATCGCACTCTAGCGATCCGCGGTGCATCATGGAAGTATTCAGGATTGCGCTCCAGGACAACTTCTTCGTCCTGCGATTGCTGCAGGAAGCGAAAGGGACCGGAGCCTATGGGGTGACGAGAAAAGTCGGCGCTAGCATTCGCGGGAACGATGCCAATGGCGGAGGGGATGAGGTTGACGCTGAAGGAAGCATAAGGCTGGCTCAAATGAAAGATGACCGTGGCGTCGTCAGGCGCTTCGACGGAGGTGACCAGGCGAAGGGCTCCGCGTTTCGGGGACTTGTTGGCGGGATTCATGATGAAATCGAAAGTTGCTTTGACGTCGGCCGAAGTAAGCGCGGCCATCATGGAAGCGAACACCGCGGCGAAGATGGAAGACGTAGGTGAGGGCGTCGGGAGTTGACCAGGATTCGGCAAGATCTCCGTGGAAATACATTTGATTGTCGCGCTCCAGCAAGCCACTAAAGAGGAGTCCATCGATGCGTTGGGATTGCGAATCGGTGGCAAAGCGCGGGTCGAGGTTGGTGGGGCTGGCTTCAATGAGGAAGGTGAGCGAGGAAGAGTCATGGTGAGCTGGGCGTGAACAGGAAGAGACACAGAACGAAACAATGAGGAAAGGCAGCAAGGAAGTAACCAGGAGATGGAACTTGGAGAGGAGGCGGTTAGCGCGGTGGGGCATAGGAGATTTTCCCGAGGATCGCCAGGCCACGGGCGCCGGTTGCGGACGGCAGGTTTGCCGGGCGCCGGTGCAGTGTTTCGTAGGCGAGAAGGGCGAAGGCCAAAGCTTCCTTGGCGTCTTCGGGAATGCCGAGACGCCCAGAGGGCAGGACTTCGATGCCGGGAAGGGCGGCGGCAAGTTGGGCGAGTATTAACGGATTGTGCGCTCCACCGCCGGAAACAATGAGTTGCTGAATTTTTGTTGTGGGTAATACGAAGCGATTTAAGGCATCGACGACCGAGAGCGCGGTAAAGATTGTAGCTGCGCGGATGAGATCATTGGGACTGGCGCGATAGTGGCGGCCGAGACTGAAGAGCATCTTTAGGTAGGCACGGCCATAGTATTCGCGGCCGGTGGATTTGGGTGGTACCAGCTTCAGATAGGGATCGCCCAGGAGGTCGTCGAGCAGCGCGGGGAGGCTGCGGCCTTGCATGGCCAGGCGGGCGTTCTTGTCAAAACGCCGGCGCCCTTGTGTGAAATGCGCGACCAGGGCGTCGATGAGCATGTTGGCGGGGCCGGTATCGAAGGCCAGGACCTGCTGTGGCTTGGCGGCGCGAGGGAGCACCGTTATGTTGGCGATGCCTCCGAGGTTGAGGGAAATGCGGCCCAGCTTCGCGTGGCGGTAGAGAAGATAGTCTGCGTAAGGAACCAGAGGCGCGCCCTGTCCACGGAGGGCCATGTCCGCGGGACGAAAATCGCCGACGGTGGTGATGCCGGTGCGCGCGGCGATCACTGATGGCTCACCAATTTGAAGCGTGGATGCTGTTGGCGAACCGAAATACGGCATCGGGCGCCCCTGATGGAAGATGGTCTGGCCGTGACTTCCGACTAAGGCGATCTTCGATAGCGCCACTCGAAACTGCCGGCAAGCGGCAATAGCGGCCCCTGCAAAGAGTTCGCCCAAACGAAAATTCAACTGACTGAGAGCGCCCGCGATGAGGGGGCGCTGTTCGGCAACGCGAAGAATTTCCTTTCGAAGCGCAGGAGGATATTTGACGGAGGCGTGGCCAAGCAGTCTGGCGTTCAGGTTTGGGGGCGCCCCGGAGATGCGCACCAACGCAACGTCGATTCCATCCGCGGATGTTCCGGACATCATGCCGAGAACGAGCTTGGATTTTCCGTTCATGAGATTTGTTTTTTCAGTTCAGCGAGGAGATTCAAAGCGTCGAGAGGCTTCAATTGGTCGAGGTCCGCGCCACGCAGCTTTTCGAGCACCTGGTGATCGAGTGCGGTGAACAGCACCTCCTGATTGCCGTTCTTGTGCGCAGTGCCGGAGCCGACTGGAGAAAGGGTTTCGCTGAGTTCGTGCTCGCTCTGCTCATGTCTTTTCAAGACCTCGCGGGCGCGCTTGATCACGCTGTGAGGCAGGCCGGCGAGCCGGGCAACTTCGATACCGTAGCTTTTATCAGCGCTGCCGGGCTCGACGCGGCGCAGGAAAATGATCTCGCTGGGCGTCTCCTTCGCGGAGACGTGGACGTTCTTCACCGCCGGGAGAAGGTCGGCAAGCTCCGTCAGTTCGTGATAATGCGTGGCGAAAAGCGTACGCGCGCGGATGTGCTTCTGGAGATGCTCGACCACCGCCCAAGCAATGGACAGACCATCGAAGGTAGCCGTGCCGCGGCCGACTTCATCGAGAAGAACAAGGCTCGCAGGTGTGGCATGGTTGAGAATGGCCGCGACTTCGCTCATTTCCACGAGGAATGTGGAGCGGCCACGCGCGAGATTATCGCTTGCGCCGATGCGCGTGAAGATGCGGTCGGTGATGGGCAGCTTCGCCTGACGCGCGGGGACGAACGAGCCGATCTGGGCCATCAGCACAATGAGCGCAGACTGGCGAAGATAGGTAGACTTGCCGCCCATGTTCGGACCGGTGATGAGAAGAAGTTGCTGACGACCGGGCTCAAAGCAAAGGTCGTTGGGAACAAAGCGCTCGCCTTTTTGCCGGAGAAGTTCCTCGATCACGGGATGCCGGCCGGCAATGATCAGAAGCTCACCGGCGGAGCTGAGTTCCGGCCGGGAGTATCCGCGATCGGCAGCCAACTTTGCGAACGACGTCAGCACATCAAGCTGCGCCACGGCGGCAGCTGTACGCCGCAATCGCGCCGCCTGGGAGGCCACCGAAGAACGCACATCGATAAAAAGTTGACGCTCAATCTCGAGGATGCGCTCATCCGCGGCAAGGATCTTCCGCTCATATTCTCTTAGTTCCGTGGAAGTAAAACGTTCGGCATTGACAAGCGTCTGTTTGCGCTCGTAGTCCGCCGGGGCCAGATGCAGGTTTGGTTTTGAGATTTCAATGTAATAGCCAAAAATTTGATTGTAGCGAATCTTTAGCGAGCCGATGCCCGAGCGTTTGCGCTCGCGCTCTTCCATCGCGGCGATGATCTGTTTGCTGCGCTGACTGAGGTCGCGAAGTTCATCGAGCTCGGGGTTGTAGCCGCTGCGAATCATTCCGGGATCGGTGGCCAGGGCCGGCGGCTCGTCGGCGATGGCGCGCTCGAGGCGTTCGCGGACATCGGCGAGCTCGTCAATTTCCTCGTGGAGGTGACGAAGAAGTTCGCTGCCGCCGGCGGGAGGCGGAGTAAGGAAATTCTTCAGCACCGGCAGTTGCGTGAGCGATTTGCGAAGGGCCACCAGTTCGCGCGGCGCCGCGAGACCCAGGGTGATGCGGCCGGTCAGCCGCTCCAGATCGAGGATGCCTTTGAGCTCCTTGCGAATCTCGCCGCGGACAACGGTTTGCTGAACAAGGTGGGTGACGGCCGCGAGGCGCGCCTCGATGGCTTCGGGATCGATGAGCGGACGGAGAAGCCACGAACGCAAAAGGCGAGCGCCCATGCCGGTAACGGTGACGTCGAGAGCAGCGATCAGCGTCGTAGGACCAGGGGAACGAGTGCTCTCCTCCAGGAAGATGGGTGCGAGAAGTTCAAGGTTTCGAACGGAAACGGGATCGAGCACCAGAGAGTTGCGCAGCTCGTAATAACGGACACGGTCGAGATGTCGGAGAGCGTCGCCGTTGGCCGCATCGTCACCCCGGGCAGCATTTTCACGGAGGTAATGAACGATGGCTCCGGCCGCCGAGAGGGCTTGCGGGCGATCATCGAAGCCGAAGCCAGTAAGTTCGGCGACATCAAACTGTTCGCGGAGGATGCGCTCGGCATATTCGCGCTGAAAGATCCAGTCTTCGAGGTGTGATTCCACGCCGCCGACGCCTTCAAGGGGGGCTCCCTCGAATAACTGTTGCGGCCGGGGAAGGAGGGTTTCCCTGGGATGCAGAAGCTGGAGTTGGTCGCGAAGAGCGTCATCAGCATCCGCGCCGGAGAATTCGGTAGCCTGAAATTCACCAGTGGAAAGATCGACGAAAGCGAGGCCGATGGGCGAACCGGAGGCATGTTTGGCGACAGATGCGAGGAAATTGTTTTCCCGGGCGTCGAGCAGAGCGCCGTCGGTGGCGGTACCCGGAGTGATGATCCGCACGACGTCGCGACGGACGAGTTTCTTGCCCGGTCCAGGCTGCTCCATCTGATCGCAGATCGCGATTTTGAAGCCGGCGCGGATCAGACGCGCAATGTAGCCTTCGGCGGCGTGGTACGGCACGCCACACATGGGAATAGGCTGGCCCTTTTCTCGGTTGCGCGAGGTGAGAGTGATCTGGAGTTCGCGCGCTGCGATGATCGCGTCTTCGTAGAAGAGTTCGTAAAAATCGCCAAGGCGGAAGAGCAGTAGAGCGTGGGGGTAGCGCGCCTTGATGGCGTGATACTGCTGCATCAGCGGTGTCGTCGGCTCGCTCATTCGTCGCGCGTCAGTGGATAGTCATTCCTTTACGCCTAGGTGCGCCAGGAAGAAAGCACAATCCAGGGCCATCTCGCGCAAATAGTCATAGCGGCCGGAAGCGCCGCCGTGTCCCGCGCCCATGTTGATTTTCAGCAGTAACGGATTCGAATCGGTTTTCAACGTGCGCATTTTCGCAAGGTATTTTGCCGGCTCCCAGTACATCACCTGGCTGTCGTTCAACCCCGTCTTTACCAACATCGCCGGGTAGGGCTTGCGCTCCAGGTTGGTGTACGGACACCAAGACTTCATGTAGAAATAATCTTCTGCGATTTGCGGATTGCCCCATTCTTCATATTCGGCGACAGTCAGCGGGAGAGATGCGTCGAGCATGGTGTTCAACACGTCCACGAAGGGCACATGACTGATGACCATGCGAAAAAGATCGGGGCGCATGTTGGCCACCGCTCCCATGAGCAGGCCTCCGGCGCTGCCGCCTTCAATGACAAGTTTTTCCGGCGTCGTGTAGCGCTCTGCAATCAAGTATTCGGCAGCGCCGATGAAGTCCGTGAAGGTATTGCGTTTTTGTTTCATACGGCCGACGTCGTGCCACGGCTTTCCAAGTTCACCGCCGCCGCGGACGTGAGCGACGACGTAGATCACGCCACGGTCCAGCAAGCTGAGCCGATGCGAGCTGAAATTGACCGGCACGGAGATTCCGTAGCTGCCGTAACCATAGAGAAGGAGCGGGGCAGAGCCATCGCGGGGCGTATCGCGCCGGCGGACGATGGAAAGAGGGACGCGCGTGCCGTCGGGAGCGGCGGCATGCAGACGCTCGCTAACGTATTGGGCAGGATCGTACCCTCCAAGAACGGGTTGCTGCTTCCGAAGACGTCGCTCGCGTGTGCATACGTCATAGTCAAAGATAGAGCGAGGAGTCACGAGCGACTCATATTGGAATCGCACTTGCGAGGTGTCGAATTCCGGATTTTCCCCGATGGAAGCGTTGTAGGCGGGCTCGGCGAACTCGATGCGATGCGATGCCGCAAGAACATTTGGGGCGACCGCGGTCAAATCCACGATGCGAAGATGCGGGAGGCCGCCCTCGCGTTCAAAAAGCACGAGGTGGTTCCGGAAAGCCTCCGCGGCAGCCAGCATGACGTCCGGGCGATGGGGGATGATCTCACGCCAGGATTCTCGGCCAGCTTCGCTCACCGGGGCGGTCACCAAGCGGAAGGTGCGCCCTCCGGAATTCGTGCGAATGTAAAACACTCCGTCATTGGCATTCGGGGCCGGCCCGCCATGGTGGTCGGCGTAATACTCATGGTTGTCTTCGCGCGGACTGATAAGCCGGAATTCTCCGGTGGGTTGACCGGCGCGCAAGAAACGGACTTCGCTGGCTGTATGACTCGCGATGGTGAGAAGTAGAAAAGCACCGCTGCGCGTGCGGTGTATTTCGATTCGAAACCGCTCGTCGATTTCCTCGAAGAGCAAGGGGTCCGGTTCCGTGGCCCCCAGAACGTGCCGGTAGAGGCGGTGAGAGCGCTTCGTGGTTTCGTCCTCAACGGTGTAGAACAGCGTGCGATTGTCGGAGGCCCAGGCAACACTGGTGACGCGCTCGACACGCTCGGGAAAGATGGTCCCGGTGCGCAGATCTTTCATCTCGAGCGTGAATTGGCGGAATCCCGTGGTATCGGTCGAATAAGCGAGCAGGCCATTATCTTCACTGACTTCCAAGCAACCCAATCCAAGAAAAGAATGGCCTTCTGCAAACAGATTCAGGTCGAGTAGCAGTTCTTCCGCTGAGCCTTCCCCGTCGCGTCGCCGGCAATGGAACGGGTACTGCTTTCCCTCTGCGGTCCGCGTGAAATAGAGATAGCCACGCAGGCTATACGGAACGGAAAGATCGGTTTGCAGGATGCGCCCCAGCATCTCCTGATAAAGCTTCTCCTGAAATGTCTCGGTGGGCTTTAGCATGGCATCGGTATACGAGTTTTCCGCCTGCAGATAGGCCATCACTTCGGGGTTTTCTTTGTGGCGCAGCCAAGCGTAATGGTCGACGCGGCGATCGCCATGCAAAACATACTCCACGGGTTCGCGCCGGGCGACCGGGGGCTTCGGAATTGTACCCGCCGCAGGTTCCTGGGCTGGCGTCGCGGTATTGGCGTCCGGACTCATGCGCGTTCGCTATACTATCGGAACTCGGCGGCCGGAGAAAGCAGCCTCGGGCGGGCGTGAGAAATCCAATGGCCAGAGAGACTGAAATCAAACTGCGAATCAGCAACGTGCCGGCGTTTCATCGGGCCTTGAAGCGGATCGGAGCTCGCCTCGCCGGCCCGGGAACCTCCAAAGTTCATGAGCAGAATGTAATTTTCGATACCCCGCAAGGTGGACTTGCCAAGCACGGGCAATTGCTGCGCATTCGCACGGAGACGCCAGAAGTGCGGGGGAAACCGAAGACGACTGCACCGCAGCAGCGCGTGGTGCTGACCTTCAAGCAGCCCATGGTGCTGCCGGCTGGTGCACAGACAGGAAGCGCATCTTCTGGGTCATACAAGGTCCGAGATGAGATTGAGGTGGAGGTCGCCGAGGGTGGAAATCTGACCAGAATTTTCGAGGGACTGGGGATGAGCGGCTGGTTCCGCTATGAAAAGTGCCGTACCACCTTTCGACTGCCCGTTTCCAAAGCCTGGGCCTTGGGTCTTCTGATTGAACTGGACGAAACACCCATAGGGACCTTTGTGGAACTGGAGGGGCCCGCCGGGGCGATCGATCGAGCTGCCGCGGAGCTGGGGTTTTCGAAGCACGACTATCTCTCGAAGAATTATCTCCGCTTGTACATGGAAGAGTGCCGCCGGAAAGGCGTGCAACCGACTCACATGGTCTTTCGGAACCGCAAGAAACGCTGCTAAGTGACTTGGGAACAAAAAAACCACTTTTAAAGTCATTCTTTTCTTGACAAGGCGAAGCACGCGGCTTATCAATGCAACTGTGACTGCGGAGCGGTCAGACCACGGAGTGATTTTCCTCTCAATGAGTGCGGGCAGCGAAGTCGAACCTGGCCCTGGTTGGGCCGGGCAGCAGGGGAGCCTGGAGTTGGTCCATCGGCTGAGTGTAGAGACGATATCGCGCGAGGCGCAAGCCACGGCGCGCGCGGTCGGATGGGGAGGGCTCACAGGCGGCTAAAGGTAAGTCCATTTGTGTGAGGTACTTGCCCGCGGCCGAGGTTCTTCGGTGTGCGGGTTTTTTGTTGCCGGGATGAGTTCAGCGGGGCGGGAAAGCCTCCGAGACGCGCGAGGAGGGAGAACGTATGGATCTCTACGCGACAGAATTGATGGGCTCGAAGACTTACGACGCGGCGGGGAATTATGTCGGGCGTGTGCGCGAATTCTTTATCGAGCCCGCGGAAGCACCCAATCGGGTGTCGCATTACCTGCTATCGCGCGGGCACTTTCAACCGCTAGTCGCCAAACACAACCAGATTGCGTCGGTAGCAGCGGGGAAGATGGAGTTGAGTGTCAGTGAACGAGCCCTCGAGCTCTATCAGCCGAATGATTCATGGCTGGCGGTTCAGAAGGATTTGCTGGATCAACAGATCATTGATACCCGCGGGCGGAAAGTCGTGCGTGTTAATGACGTCGACCTGACCCCCTTCCGCACCAATGGCACCGTCGAACTGCGTCTGACGCAAGTCGATGTGGGGCTCCCGGGAGCCGTGCGGCGGCTGCTCCAGGGAGTGGTGCCTTCCAAGGTGGTGCGCAAACTGCAGAGCAAATTGCCTCAGCGCGCCATTCGCTGGGAGTTTGTGAACCTCGTCGAGCCTGACCCCATGCGCCGCGTGAAGCTGCGTATCACACACGAAAAACTTGAGGACCTGCACCCAGCGGACCTTGCGGAAATCATGGAAGATCTGTCCGCAGCGGAGCGGCAAGGGATTATCGCATCGCTGGATGAAGAGACCGCGGCTGCCGTTCTCGCCGAGCTGGACGAGCGGCTCACAACGCAAATTGTGGAAAAGCTAGATCCGGAGAAGGCCGCAGATATTCTGGAAGAAATGGCCCCGGACGCGGCGGCCGACCTTCTGGCGGACTTGTCCAGGGAAACTTCCGAAGAGCTTCTGGATGAGATGCCTGGCCAGGAAGCTGACGAGGTTCGCGAATTGCTGGAATTCGACCCCGCGACGGCCGGCGGCATGATGAACCCTGATTTCGCATTTGTAGGTGAGCGGACAACGCGGGAGGAAGTTCTGGAGTGGATGCGAGGACAGGAGTTGAACTTTGACCAACTGGACACCATCGTTCTGCTGGACAGTTCGGCGCAGTTTTCGGGTACCGTCCCTGTGGCGCGGCTCCTTCTGGCGGCCGCCGATCAACGCATGACCGAACTGAAGACCGAGCCCCTAATCAGCCTGCCTCCCGACGCGGACGACAAGGAGGTCTTCGAGCTTTTCGACAAGTACAACCTGCGGATGCTGACCGTAATTGATAAAGAGAACCGACCGATTGGAGCCATCACCGTGGACGACGTGGTGTCGAGGCTGGTGAAGGAATAGCAAGGGGTTTCGAGCCGAACGATGAACTGGGACGCAATTTCGTCGAAGTTTGATCGCGTGAGGGCGGGCGACACGGATTTGCAGAAGAAAATCCGTGGGCTGCGCAGGCGTCTGACGCTGCTGTTGGCGGTGATAGGGCCGGGGCTGATCACCTCCAATGTGGACAACGACGCGGGCGGAATTTCCGTCTATACGCAAGCAGGAGCGCAATACGGCTACGCTTTGCTCTGGTCGCTCATTCCGATGACCATCGCGTTGTACGTCACGGAAGAGATGTGCGCGCGGATGGGCGTGGTGACCGGGAAAGGACTATCCGATCTGATTCGCGAGGAATTCGGGTTCCGGCCTACCTTTTTCGTAATGGTCATGGGCTTTCTTGTGGACTTGGCCAACGTGGTGGCGGAGTTTGCTGGTGTGGCAGCATCCATGCAGATTTTTGGGATCAGCAAATATGTCGCCGTGCCTATCGCCGCCATCGTCGTTTGGGCGTTAGTTATTCGAGGAACTTACCGCCAGGTGGAGGTGATCTTCCTCTTCGCTTGCATTCTGTATCTGTCCTACGTATTTTCCGCCATTCTGGCAAAGCCGGATTGGCTGATCGCCGCGAAACATACGGTGATTCCGAATCTTCGTCTCGATTCGGGCTATCTGCTCATGTTGACGGGACTCGTCGGAACCACGATTGCTCCGTGGCAATTCTTTTATCTTCAGGCTGGATTTGTGGAAAAGAAAGTGGGGCCGCGGCAATATCGGCAGGCGCGCGCTGACGTCCTCTTCGGCAGCATAAGCTGCATGGTGATCGTCTTCTTCATCATCGTTTGCACTGCAGCGACGCTCTACGCCTCCGGCCACCGGGACATCACCGACGCCGCACAGGCAGCCCAGACGCTGATTCCGCTTGCCGGCAAAGGCGCCGGCAAGCTATTCGCTTTTGGTTTGCTCAACGCATCGCTCTTCGCCGCCTCCATTTTGCCGCTTTCCACGGCGCATGTGATTTGCGAGGGGCTTGGCTTTGAAGCGGGACTCGACCATAAATTCAAAGAGGCCCCCATCTTCTACTGGCTCTATACCATTCTGATCGTGGTCGGAGCCGGCGTCGTTCTGCTGCCCCATGCGCCGCTGTGGAAGATTTTGATCTTCTCGCAGGTGGGCAACGGGATATGGCTCCCCGTGGTGGTGATTTTTATTCTGCTGCTGGTAAACCGGCGCGACCTGATGGGCGAATACGTCAACACGGTGACCTTTAACATCGTCGCTTGGGTGACCGCGATCGTCATGATCGCCCTGACGGTAGTGCTTACCTACACGGAGCTGTTTCAGCAAAGCTTGCCGCCGCCATCCTGATGGTAAACACGGCACCATGCCGTTGCGTGACTGCCGAAACGTGTGTTAACTTTGCGGCGTAAAGAGGATTTGCAAGAAAGCCTGCATAGACACCGTGGCCCACAGCCCCACTCCCAAGACGCTGCAAGTCGCCACACCTGGTTCGCTCGGCCCGGTTACACCAGAAGAAGTGAGCCTGCTCGAGAAGCTGGACTTGGCGCGGCTGCCGAGGCACGTCGCCGTGATCATGGACGGCAATGGACGGTGGGCGCAGAAGCGGCGCCTTCCGCGAATCGCGGGGCACCGTTCGGGAACGCAATCGGCGCGCACGACCATCGAAACCTGCGCTCGTTTGAAGATCGAAGCCCTGACGCTTTATGCATTTTCCGTGGAAAACTGGCGACGGCCTAAGACGGAGATCGACTTCCTGATGGCGCTCCTAAGGGAATATCTTCGCAAAGAGATGCCGCTGATTCAGAAGAACAATATCCGGATGCGCTTCCTCGGGCGCATGGACGAGCTCCCTGCCGGCGTGCAGAACGATGTACGGGACGCCATGGAAAAAACCGCGGGGAACCAGGGTATGGTGCTGTGCGTGGCGCTGAACTACGGGGGGCGCGCGGAGATCGTTGATGCCATGAACGCCATTCTTTCCGAACGCAACGGCCACGGGACTTCCAACAAGATCACCGAGGAGCAGCTCTCGCGGCACTTGTACACCGAAGGCTTGCCGGACCCCGACCTGCTGATCCGCACCAGCGGCGAGATGCGCGTGAGCAATTTTCTGCTTTGGCAGATCGCCTACGCGGAGATTTTTGTCACCGAAACGCTCTGGCCGGATTTCAGCCGCGCGCGGTTGCTTGAGGCTTTGCTCGAATTTCAGAAGCGCGAGCGCCGGTACGGCGGCATCCGGGAGGGCCAGGCCTCCTCCGAGAAACCGGCACGCGCGGCGGGTCATTAGAATCGGTTTCCCTGCAAAATAGGCATCCACACGTTAAGTGAGTGAAACATTTGAGAATGAAATTGTTCGGGCATCCTCAGGAAATGCCTTCGAATGACACCTCCGCATTATCCCGGGCCAGGTAGGTCCTACTTCTCGTGAGTGATTTATTTCTCGCAATGTGATGAGATGAGGGCAGCGATTGCTCAGGGGATTCCTTCTCTATGACCTGGAAGCGGGTGGCCACGGCCGCGGTGCTGACTCCGTTTGCCGTGGGGCTAGCCTTGTGGAGCTCAACGGCAGTCCTGGCCCTGGCCTTGGCACTGGTGGTGATGATTGCGTTGTTTGAGTATTTCAGCTTGGGCGATGCCATTGGCCATCGCGCCTACCGCTATTGGACCGTTACTTGCGCATGGATTCTTATTTATGCGCAGTGGTGCGCGGCGATCGCGCCAGACTATGGACTCCCACGGGGGCTGACCATCCACCGCGAGCCATATTCCCTTTTTGAAATTTTCCCGACCGTACCGGGCGTACTTTTCTTGTTTGTACTTGGCATAGCAGTGCTGACGTTGTGGACCAAACGTCCACTAGTCGAAGCGCTACCCGCGGCTGGGATCAGCGCCAGCGGATTGATCCTCATTGCTTTTCCGTTGTCGTATGCTCTGCGTCTTCATGGATTGCGGGTGCAAGGCCGGCCTCTACTGCTCTTCGCCCTGGTCATCACTTGGGTGGGGGATACCGCGGCATATTTCGTGGGCCGATCCATCGGCAAACACGCGTTAGCGCCGCGCCTGAGCCCCAAGAAAACGTGGGAGGGGACGGTCGCGAGTTTTCTCGGTGCACTGATCGTGGCGGTCATTTTTGCGCGCTTCATGACTGTGCCGCTGCCGCATTTGCTGGGGATGGCTGCAGTTGGCAACGTAGCGGGGCAAGTTGGCGACCTTCTCGAATCGGCGTACAAGCGCAGCTCGGGGATCAAGGATTCGGGGAGCCTGCTGCCGGGGCATGGGGGCGTGCTTGACCGAATCGACGCGCTTATCCTCGCCATTCCCGTTGTCTGGTATTATTGGATATTGGTCTACTCGCCTCGGTCGTGAGGTCAGAAGGCTTCCCAGCGGCGAGCCAGTATGACTAGAAAGCGGCGGCACGCTTGGACTGCGCTCAGTACGAGAGCCGCCCGCACTCCAAAAGGGAATCGAAGGACTCTTGAAACAGCTATCCATATTGGGCTCGACCGGATCGATTGGGCGGCAATGCCTGTCGGTCGTGGAAGCTCTGCCCGACAGGTTTGGTGTTGTGGCGCTGGCAGCTGGCGCCAACCTAGAGGAGCTGATCGGCCAGATCGAGCGGCATCACCCCGAGGTGGTCTCCGTTGGGGATGCCCGGGGGGCCGATGAGTTGTCGCGGTTGCTGCGTGAAAAGGGAATCGCGCAGTTGCCTGAGATTCATCACGGCCGCGAAGGAATGTTGGCGGTAGGAACGCATTCCCAAGCGGACATCGCGGTATCCGCCGCGGTAGGGGTGGTCGGCCTGGAAGCGACCTACGAAGCGGTAAAACTAGGAAAGACGGTCGCGCTTTCCAACAAAGAAGTTCTTGTGGCCGCGGGCGAGCTCGTGATGGCTGCGGTAAAAAAAACTGGGTGCGAACTGCTGCCCATAGATAGCGAACACAACGCCGTGCATCAATGTCTTCGCGGCGGAACACGCGGGGAAGTGCGGCGGCTGGTGCTGACCGCATCTGGCGGTCCGTTTCGAAAGACGCCACTAGCCATGCTGACAAACGTCACCACTGAACAAGCCCTGGCCCATCCCAACTGGCGCATGGGAAATCGCATCACCATCGATTCGGCCACGATGATGAACAAGGGTTTCGAAGTGATCGAAGCCCGCTGGCTCTTTGGCATGCGCCCGGACCAAATTGACGTGGTGGTTCATCCCCAGTCCACAATTCACTCCCTGGTGGAATTCGTGGATGGTTCCGTTTTAGCACAACTCGGCCCAACGGACATGCGCATGCCCATCCAATATGCGTTAACCTATCCGGAGAGAGTGGCATCCAATCAGCTAGCGTTGGATTGGCCGAAATTGAAGCGCCTGGATTTTGAGAAGGCTTCGACGCGTCGGTTTCCCTGCCTTCGTCTGGCGCGAGAAGCGCTGAAGAAAGGAGGCGCATGGCCATGCGCCTTGAATGCTGCGGATGAGATCGCTGTGGCAGCGTTCCTCGAACGGCAGCTTCCGTTCCTCGGTATCCCCGAAGTGATTGAGCGAGTGCTCGGCCGGACGCCGCGCTTAAGATTTGAAAAGATGGAGGACGTGCTTACGGCTGATGCTGAAGCGCGTCGAATGGCGAGGGAAGAAACACAGCGGCTGGGGGTCAAGGCCGGTGCGGCGTCAACAAGGTAAGGAGAATCAAAGCATATGAATTTGTTACTGGGCGTCGCCCTCGTGCTGGGCCTGATGATCATGATCCACGAGTGGGGCCACTTCATCGTGGCGCGCTTCTTGGGCGTGCGGGTGGATGTCTTCTCCATCGGCTTCGGACCGCGGCTGTTTGGATGGAAACGCGGAGCAACGGACTACCGCGTGAGCGCGCTGCCGTTTGGCGGCTACGTGCGCATGGCCGGACAAGATTTGTCCGAAGTTGATTCCAACGACGTAGCTCCCACTGGCGCTCCCGACGAGTTGATGAGCAAGCCACGCTGGCAGCGAGCGTTGATTTCCTTTGCCGGTCCAGCCGTCAATCTGATTTTTCCCATACTGCTGCTCACGGCATTGTTTGTCGCCGTGGGGCTGCCTTACTCGTCCTTCTATGATTTGCCCGTGCAGGTCGTGGCGTTGCCTGCAGACAAAGTAGGACAAGCGAGCCCTTTGCAAGTGGGAGACAAACTCCTTTCCATCAATGGCATCCGAAATCCTACGTGGGAGCAGGCACAGAAAGCCTTCAAACAAACTGCTCCGGGAGAGCCACTGAAATTGGAAGTCGACAACGCGGGGACCAAGCGCAACGTGGAGTTGACTTTGACCACGGGAATGACGCTGGAGCGCATCCTCGGCTATCCCCCGCTTCCGCCGATCCTCGACGAAGTCGCCCCCGGAACTCCAGCGGAACGCTCCGGACTCAAAGAAGGCGACGTCATCCGCGCTGTGGATGGGCAGAGCATCGAATATTGGGGACAGTTCAGGGAGCGCGTGAGCGGCTCGAACGGGAAAGCCGTAAAACTTGATGTGCAACGCAAGGGCCAATTGATCCATGCCGACGTGTCGCCTCAGCAAGGCATCGCGGAATCCGGCGAAACCACTTATCAGGTAGGAGTGGCCGTGCTTGACCCGACCTCCTACCGCCGCGTTTCCTTCTCGGATGGCGTTCGCGATGCTTTCGTAATGACCGGCGAGCGCATCCAGGAGACCATCGGAGTAGTGGGAAAACTCTTCAGCGGGCGGGTTTCTGTCAGGCAGCTTCAGGGCGCGGTAGGGATTTCGCGCGCCGCTGGCGAAGCCGTCCGAAAGGGACCGCTGGCGGTGATTTCGCTGATGGTTCTGATCAGTGTGAACCTGGGCATCCTGAACCTCCTGCCCATCCCCATCCTTGATGGCGGGAACATACTTTTGCTTACCCTGGAAGGGATCCGCCGTCGCGATTTCAGCCTAGCCTTCAAGGAACGCTTCGTACAGGTCGGCTTCGTCTTCTTGTTGGTCCTCTTCGCTTACGTTATGTACAATGACGTGGTGCGCATGCTTCCGACGCATTCGTGACGCGCGACGCTCGCGCACGAGCGGAGAACTGCCAATGGCTGCTTCACCCTCGCACCGGGTTTCCACCGGCGAGCGCCTCAATACCGCCGAGACAACTGGCAAGATTCAGCAGGCTGTGTCTGCCCGTGGCATCCGCATGACCCGTCAGCGCCGCGTCATCTTGCAGGTGATGGACGATGCGGAGCAGCATCTGGACGTCGATCAGATTCTCGAGCGAGCGCAGAAAATTGACTCTGGCGTTCACCTGGTTACCGTCTACCGCACGATTGATCTGCTCAAGAAGCAAGGTCTCATCGACGAACTGGACTTGCTGCATCTCCGTGGCGACCGGCACTACTACGAAACTCATGGGCCGCGCGATCACATCCACGTCGCCTGCCTGCGTTGCGGCAAAGTGCGCGAATTCGAAAGCCGATTGTACGAACAATTGAAGGAACAAATTGCGCGAGACTTCCACATGAAGGTGACGGTGTCTCGGACCGAAGTGGGCGGCTATTGTGCCGAGTGCCTGCAGAAGACCAAAGAATAACGCGGCTGGCCAGGAGCCCTTTCTCGGGCACCCCCACTAGCGTCCGGTGTCTAATTCGGCATGGACCTCCAAATTGAACCTCCACGATCTGCTCGTCCCAGGCTTCTCTTCCCCGCGGCAGTGATCCTGGCGGTCACACTGTGGCCGCTGCTTCAACACGTGATGGGCATGGTCCCGCCGCATCTCGACTCCAACCTCAAAACGGGAAGCAGTAGTTGGGATTTGCGTTCGATGTAGGCTGCTCCTCCGGTGCACGGGAGTTCGGGGGAGTCAGACCGGCTGGCGGATGGCGCGGAAACGGCGCAGTCGTGAAAAAAAATTATTGGCGCTCCCGATATCGCGGGCGATGTGCGCGCACAATTCTTCGGGGCCGCTGAATTTCTTCTCTTCGCGAAGGCGCTTCCAAAATCGCACTTCCATTCGCTGCGGTGCGGTCTCGAGCCGAGCGTCGAGCAAATGCGTTTCGACGCTCAGCTCGGAACCGTTGAACGTTGGGCGCGTGCCGACATTGGTGACCGATCGATGGCTGCAGGTCTTCCCTTCAAGACACGCGCGCGTGATGTACACGCCCCGGGCAGGAAGCAAGTCCTGTTCCGCTGCCAGGTTCAGGGTGGGGAAGGCCAAGCGGCGTCCCATCCCTGTGCCACTGACTACTTCACCGGTAAGAGCGAAGGGCCGGCCCAGAAGACGCGCGGCGTGGGATACGTCGCCTTGGGCGACTTCCCGGCGAATGATGGTGCTGGAGACCACTTCTCCGCGATAGACGACCGGTGGAAGAATCTCGACATTGAATCCAAATGTCTTGCCTAGCTCGGAGAGCAGCTTCACGTCGCCTGCCTGCATATGTCCGAAGCGAAAATTTTCACCGACGAGAACGGCCCTTACGTGCAGGTTGCGGACAAGAATTTGCTCGACGAATTCCACAGGGGAGAGCCGCGCGAGATCGAGAGTGAATGGGAGCACCACAACGGCTTCTAGGCCGAGCACGTTGAACCATTCCATGCGCTGCGCGTTGGTAGACAGCCGCGGCGGCGCTGTCTCCGGTCGAAGCACTTTCCGTGGCGAGGGATCAAAGGTAAGCGCCGTGGCGACCGCTTTGAGAGCATGGGCGCGCTCGACGGTGGCGCGAAGAATCGCTTGATGGCCCAAATGGACGCCATCGAAGTTGCCGATGGCCAGTACGCCAGTGTGACCAAACGTTGCATAGCGAGACGCCCAGGCCTCGGAGGACGACAAGACTAACAATCTCGTTGACCTCGCACCTGCGAGCGCGGCTCGCGATTCTTGTGAATCCCCGCACTCGCGCGAAACCTCATTGGCAGGGTCCGCCTGCACTTCAAATTCGAGGCCGTCGTAAGCCAGTTGCACATGCGGGTAACCCTCTCTTCGAAGGCGCTCATTTGTCTCGGAGTGCGGCAGGTCGTGCGCGATGTGGGTGAACCACGCGCGGCGCGGCTGGAGTCGTTGAATGAGTGCGAGGGCTTGCTCTACTGTCTGGTGCATGGGATGCGGGATATCTCGCAGGGCGTCCAGCACCAGATCGTCGAGTCCTTCGAGCAGTGCCATCGACGAGTCCGGAATCTTGCTGAAGTCGGTCAGGTAGGCGGCTCTCCCAAACCGGAAACCCAGTACTTCCATCTCCCCGTGGAGCATGGGCACGGGAACAAACGGAGTGCCGAGAAGTTCAAACGGACTCTGGACGGCGTTCAGCGTTACGCTCGGTACGGTGCTGAGCGTCGGCTTTTCGTCGAAAACGTAAGCGAAGATGCGCCGGATGATGCGAAACGTTTCTTCGTTGCTATAGACCGGTAGCGCTGCTCGCTGACGGATGTTGAAGGGGCGAATATCGTCAAAGCCGAGGATGTGGTCGGCATGCCCGTGCGTCAGAAGGATGGCGTCCAGGCGTTCCAGCCCAACGCGGAGGGCCTGCTGGCGGAAGTCCGGCGTGGTATCAATCACCACGTTCTGGCCGCCACGGGAGATCAGCAGGGAAGGGCGCAGCCGTTTATCGTGCGGATCGTTCGACTTGCACACGCGACAAGGGCATGCGAGGGTGGGAACGCCCATGGATGTGCCAGAGCCGAGAACTGTGACTTTTAGCGAAGCAGAAGGCATGGTGAAAGCGTTGGAACCAATCTTCACGCGGAGTCGGGTCAGACCGCCGGGCGTTTCTTAGGAGCGGGCCTTGGCCTTGGCTTTCGCGGTCTCGGCGGCAACCGCCTGATTGATCTCCAGATAGGTCATCTTCAGTTTGCCCAGCAGGTCCAGGAGCAGGTTGTCTTCTTCGGGCGCGAGATTGCCTTTGGTTTTCTCGTGCAGAGCGTCAAGCATGTCGATCAGCTCGCGTGCGGCTTCGGGATCGATGGCTGGCTGGCCGGTGCGCGGGTCGGCATACGCGCCAAGCACCATGGCAGCGTTGCTCCCGAGCATGCGGACGAGATTTTCGAACGCGGGGGCGCGCTTGGGTGTCTCAACCGGAGGCGCAGGAGCAGCCGCTTTTGCTGCCTCGGGCGGTGCGGCGGGAATCTTGGCCGCCTCCCGCTGGGCTTCCCGCTCCTGTTCCTCGACGACTTCCTTGCGCAACTCCCCTTCGGCCGTAAAAGGCCGCCGGTCGATAACGCGAAACGCTTCTTCCTGTTTGTGATCGGACAAGGCACTTTCCTCAGCGATTTGTCGCCCCTGCAGTTTATCACGGGTTGCCAGCCCGAGTCGCTCGGGCACGCACTTTGAATCTGCGGTGCTTGTCAAAGCCGCGGTTGCACCGTAAAGTGGAACGCTTGATACAGGGCAGAAATAGTCAAACAAGCAATGCCTACACATCAGAAGCACCAGAAGCAGAAAACAAGAAAACCGCGCCGCAATGGCAAGCCCGTGAAACAGAAACACTTAACGCCGGGCCAGTGGTTTGAAAAGCTCGTCGACGTCCAGGCTAGACTGCGCGCCCCGAACGGATGTCCGTGGGACAGAGAGCAAACCCATCAATCGCTCGGAACCTACCTCATCGAAGAAGCCTACGAAGTTCTGGAAGCCCTCGAAAGCAGAAATGACGCCAAGTTTGCGGAGGAGCTGGGTGATCTTCTCTTGCAGGTTGTCTTTCATTCGCAGATTGCCAGGGAAGAGGGCCGATTCACCGTGGCCGAGGTGATTCGCGAAATTCATGACAAGATGATCCGGCGGCATCCGCATGTTTTCGGGAAGGCACAGGCGAAAGATTCTGTCGAGGTGTTGAGAAACTGGGAACAGATCAAAGCTGAAGAGCGCCGGTCTAGCGACAGAAAAGCGGCGTCAAAAACCGGTGCCGGCGTCCCCCAGGAAGTCTCTTTGCTCGATGGCGTTTCCCGCGTCTTGCCGGCAACGTTGGAAGGCTTTCAGCTCACACGCAGAGCTTCCCGCATCGGTTTTGACTGGGAAGATATCGGCGGTGTTTTCGAAAAAATGCGGGAAGAAACCGAAGAATTGAAGAACGCAGTGAAGGAACAGGACCATCTGAAAATGGAAGAGGAAGTAGGCGACTTGCTCTTCTCCGCTGTCAACCTCTCGCGATTCTTAAAGATCGACCCGGAGATCGCCCTCAAGAAAGCCAACGCGAAATTTTCGCGTAGATTCCGCGCCATGGAGAGGCTGGCCCTGAGGGATGGCCGGGAGTTCAAGAACCTTCCGCGTGAACAGATGGAGGTATTCTGGGACCAGACCAAGAAGTCGGAAGGGAAGCCGTACTTGCCGGTGATGGGCGGGGCACCAACGAAGCCATGACCCGGGACATCATCGTTCGGGAATGTCAGGGCCTCGATGATTTCCATCGTTGTGTCGAGCTCCAGCGCGAGATTTGGGGAGAAGCCGACTTGGAGGTCGAGCCGGCTACCATGTTTGTTGTGGCCGCGCATACCGGCGGCGAAGTGCTGGGCGCTTTTGATGGTGACCGCCTGGTGGGATACACGCTCGCGGTGGTTGGCCTGCGTGACCGCGTTGCCTACCTCCATTCCCACATGGCCGGTGTGCACCGAGAGTACCGCGACCGCGGCGTTGGCCGCATGTTAAAACTTTTTCAGCGCCGCCAAGCCCTGGGCCGTGGAATTCGGCTCATCCAATGGACATTTGATCCTCTGGAAGTTCGCAATGGGCACTTCAATTTGAATCGGCTTGGTGCCATCTGCCGGGAATATCATGCCAACTTGTACGGCGTCACGACCAGCCCGCTGCATCGCGGATTGGCGACCGATCGACTGCTGGTTGAATGGCATCTGGATTCTGCACGCGTCGTTGCCGCCATCGAGAATCTCGTGAAAGATCCTGTCGAGGCGCCGGCAGTCATCGAATTGCCGGCGGAACTCGAGCGCTGGCAGCGCGAAGGATCAAGAGAGGTTGGCGTCGTCCAGGCGCGCGTGCGGGAAGAGTTTACAAGATGGTTTGCCAAGGGCTACGCAGCAGTTGCTTTGCGCCCTGGGCCGGAGAACCGGGCGTATCTGCTTGCTCCCTGGAGCGACTTTTAGGAAGCTCCCTCTGCCGAGAGGTTATGAGAATACGAGAGGTCACACTGCAGGAAGTACGGATGAGGCTGGTGGCCCCCTTCGAAACCAGCATGGATCGCACCGAACTGCGCCGCATTCTGCTGGTGCAGGCAGATGTAGACGGCGTCATCGGCTGGGCCGAATGTGTCGCTGGCGAGTCCCCGTTCTACAGTCCGGAAACGGCTGACACCGCGTGGCTCATTCTTCGCGGTTTTCTTTGGCCCATGATCAACGGAAAGGAGTTCGCCACGGCCGGCGAAGTGTGGGATTTGCTCGCGCGTGTCCGTGGCCACAACATGGCCAAAGCCTCACTGGAAGCTGCCGTGTGGGATGCCGAGGCAAAACAAAAGGGCTTGCCACTCTCAAAACTCATCGGTGGCGTTCGTGAGGAGATCGCTTGTGGTGTTTCGATCGGCATCAAAGATTCGCCGGACGAGCTCGCCGCCGCCGTGCAGAAAGAGCTCGCTGCGGGTTATCAGCGCATCAAAATCAAAATCAAGCCAGGGAAGGACCTCGAGCCGGTACGCCGCCTTCGCCAGGATTTTCCGCGCATCAAGCTGATGGTCGATGCCAACTCCGCCTACACGCTCGCTGACTGGGCGCTCCTCAAGCAACTCGAAGGCTTCTACCTGATGATGATCGAACAGCCTCTCGGCTGGGACGATCTCTACAGCCACGTCGAACTGCAGAAAAAGCTGGACACCCCGATCTGCCTGGATGAGTGCATTCACACCGAGGAGCAGGCGCGCGCCGCCATCGAGCTGGGCGCCTGCAAAATCATCAACATCAAGCTGGGCCGTGTCGGCGGCCATACCGTGGCGCGGCGCATCCACGACCTCTGCCAACGGCATGGCATTCCCGTCTGGTGCGGCGGGATGCTCGAATCCGGAATCGGGCGCGCGCACAATATCGCGCTTTCGACGCTCCCTAATTTCTCGCTCGCCGGCGATGTGGCCGCCAGCAAGCGCTATTGGGAGGAAGACATCATCCTTCCTGAGGTCACCGTGTCACCACAAGGCACGATTCGCGTGCCGACTTGCCCCGGCATAGGTTTCGAACCGCGCCTCGACCGCATTGACAAACTTACCGTACGCAAAGAACGGCTGGCCTGAGCCGTGGGTGTCGAGACCTCCAGCGAACGAGCGCCAAGCCGTGCCGTCCTTGCCGCATCGATCGGTGTGGTCATCATCATTTGGGCGGTTAACTTCATCGCTGCGAAAATTGGGCTTCGCTCTCTGCCGGCGGCGACGCTGGCATCCTTCCGTGTCGTGCTCGCTGGCATGGTGATGCTCCCTTTCTACCAGTTTTGCTCGCGTTTGCCTGCTTTTGCCGAGGCGGCCGAGAGCCGGCAGCGCAAATTTACCCTCCGCGATCTTTGGACTTTCCTCTATATGGGCTTTTTCGGCGTAATGATGAACCAGGTCTGCTTCACAGTTGGATTGCGGTACACCTCCGTGAGCCATGCCGCGGTAATTGTTGGCATGGGGCCGATCTACACGCTGATCCTCGCCACGCTTTTCAAGTTAGAGATGGCTACCTGGCGCAAAGTAGTGGGCATGGCCATTGCCTTCGCCGGCATTGCAGTGCTGGCATCGGAAAGCGGGATTTCGGTGCACTCGCCGTCGGTGTTGGGCGACGGCATCACCATGACGGGTTCCGTCGGTTTCGCGATGTACGTTGTGCTTGGTAAACGACTGGCAGGGCACTACGACCCCCTCACCATGACCGCTTTCAGCCACGTTGCGGGAGCGCTAATTGTCCTGCCAGTTGCGGTGTATCGAGCTCACACGCTCGGCTCTGCAGAGCACTGGCGCGCCATCGCCTGGACCGGCTGGGCCGCTGTGTTTTACATGGCCATCTTCAGCTCGGCAGTTGCCTACGTCTTTTACTTCTGGTTGCTGCGATATTTGCAAGCCTCGCAACTAAGCGCCTTCACTTATCTTCTGCCTGTGGTCGCCACCATTCTCGGAATTCTGTGGCTGGGAGAAAAGGGCTCGTGGAACCAAATGCTCGGTGGAGTGCTCGCACTCGGCGGCGTCTATTGGATTGAATCGGGCCGTGCATCTGTCGTTAGAGTTATTGCCGCCCCGTAAACACCGCTTGCCATCGTCGTTGACCAGGTTTCTCTCCAACCTATACTATTACTTCAAATCAGCCCGGATCTCCCGATGACCATCCGGCAGCATTCATGCAAGGAAGCAGGCTCCTCGAACGACCACAAGACGCGGCCGTCAGCTTTCGGTAAGAGAGGTCTGTTTTTATGAGAGCCACGCTCACTATCGCCGGGCTGTTGCTGGCCGCGGTGGCCGTTGGATTCTATTGGTATTCGCAGCGCGGCATGAAACTGTCCGAAACGGATAGCATTCTGATCGGGGAGTTTTCAAACGCTGCCGGCGATCCCGTTTTTGATGGCACGCTGCGGGAGGCGCTGGGCGTCAGCCTGGCCCAGTCGCCGTCGCTGAACCTGGTTTCCGTGGAAAAAGTGCGTGAAGCGCTACGGTCTATGGGCCGCCCGGCAGACTCACTCCTCCTACAAGAGCTGGCTCCCAGCCTTTGCCAGCGCCTCGGTGCCACGGTCTACTTGACCGGAAGCATCGTCAAAGCTGACAGTGGTTATTCCTTAAGGTTAGATGCCGGGCGTTGCTCGACCGACGATTCCGGCATTAGCACGAAAAGTGACGCCGCAAATAGAGGCGAAGCGTTGCACGCGCTGGGGGTGGCGGCAGCCGATCTTCGCGGCAAGTTCGGCGAAGAGCCGGATTCCTTGCAAAAATTCGACTTGCCGCTCGAACGGGCCACCACGGCGTCCCTGGACGCACTTGCCGCGTTCACCGAAGGACGCCGGCTGGCGCGCGAGAAAGGCGCCATCGAAGCTGTGGCCGCGCTCAAGAAGGCTGTCGAGCTAGACCCCAAATTTGCTCTGGCCCACTCCAATCTCGCCGTCGCCTACTACAACCTCAATCAGAACGCTCTGGCTGCCGATCATATCCGCCAGGCTTTCGAATCCGCGGATCGCCAGACCGTACGGGACCGCTTGCACATCACCACGCTGTACTACGACTTGGCAACGGGCGACGTTCAGAAGGCCATCGCCAGCTACAAAGAGTGGGTCCGCCTCTATCCCCGCGACGACATTGCCAAGGGCAATCTCTCCTCCGAATACTTTTTGATTGGAGACTACGAGCAGGCCGCCACTCTCGCTCAACAAGCGCTCCGCCTCGACCCCGGCAGCGCTGCCTGGTACGAAAATCTCGCGACTGCTTACATCGCCTTGCAGCGCCTGGAAGAAGCGCAGAACATTGTGGAGCTGGCCTTTGCCCGCAAACTTGACGATCCTTCTATGCACGCGGAACTCTATGCTTTGGCCTTCTTGCGCGGTGAGCCCGCCGCTATGGAACGAGAGATGACCTGGTCCGACGGCAAATCCGGCGGTGAAGATACCCTCTTGGCTCTGCAGGCCGACACGGAAGCGTATGTGGGACATGTGCAGAAGGCGCGCGCGCTCTCCCGACGAGCCGTGGAGGTGGCCGAGAACTCTCAGCTCAGCGAACCCGCAGCCATCTGGCAGGGCATTGCCGCGTTGCGGGAGGCGGTATACGGTAACTTTGAGGAAGCTCGCAAGGGCGCGGATAAGGTTCTCGAGCTCGCACCGCAAAGTCGCGACGCGCAAATTCTGGCCATTCTTGTTTTGACCCGTTTGGGTGACGTGCGCCGCGTGCAAACCATGCTAGACGATCTGGCTGCGGCCAATGTGTCCAATACCGTTGTGCAGTCCGCCTGGTTGCCCACCATACGCGCGCAGGCCGAGATGGTCGGCCAGAAACCCGTAAAAGCCCTCGAACTACTCGATGTGGTAAAGCCTTATGAGCGAGGGCAGCTCATCGGAAACTTGACCTATTCCTGCATGATCCCGGTCTACCTGCGTGCCGAGGCTTATCTCGGAGCGAGGCGGGGACCACAAGCCCTCGCGGAATTTCAAAAATTGACCGATAGCCGTGGAGTGGTAGGCAACTGCTGGTCCGGTGCGCTCGCCCACTTGGGCCAAGGCCGCGCGCGGGCCTTGTCCGGCTCGACGAACGCGGCGCGAATTTCCTACCTTGAATTCTTCTCACTTTGGAAAGACGCGGACGCCGGCGTTCCGATCCTCAAGTCCGCCCGTATCGAATTCGCCAAGCTGAACTAAGAACTCCTTTTTTTGTGCTCCTCAGTATTCCTCAGCGCATGCGGCGATGCGCGGGCCGCTTTGGTTTTTCGAGACAATGTGGCGTCAAACCAGCCGATGGTGCGCCGGTGGGGATCAGTCTGCTTATCGCGCTTGGCCCAACCCTGGCCCTCCATTCGCGTAGTAGTGTCGGGCTACCACGCGTCCTCTTTCCTGGCGAATATCGACCGGCGACCTGTTGTGCATGCTCCTTCGGGACGCGCCGCCCGGGTTGCACTCCGGGAACCATCGACCTCGGGGAACCCTCGCTTCGATGGCTCGCCGAACCTAGCCAATCCCGGATTCGCAGCCAGGAAGATGGCATGAGGATTCATCGGTTCATTTGCATCCGCGCGTGTTTGCCACGACCGCATATTACGTTATAGCCGCGGGGGCATGCACAGAGTCCCCCGACGCTCCGAGTAAACTGTCGGTCGCCCTAGGAACTTGGTAGTGGTGGCGCGTGGTGCACTTTGATGGAAGAATAGCCCCGGGCCAGTGGATGACGAACGGTGGAGGAGGCAAGACCTTGCCCGGCATTCCCTTGCGAAATGGCGGTCCGGCAGCCCGCATCGCGGTAATTCCCGGCGACGGCATCGGGGCGGAAGTTACTCCGCAAGCCGTGAAGGTGCTCCGGGCGGCCACCAGACCAGCCAGACGGTCCATTGAATTTGTCGAGTTCGACTGGGGCGCGGACAAATACCTTCGCGAAGGCATATCTCTGCCTTCTGGTGCGGTCGAGATGCTGCGCGATGAGTTTGACGCCATCCTCTTCGGCGCGCTGGGCGACCCGCGCGTGCCTTCCAATCAGCATGCGGCCGACATTTTGCTGGGCTTGCGCTTTAAGCTCGACCTCTACATCAACGCCAGACCCGTCGAATTGCTTCACGACCGCCTTACGCCGTTGCGCGACCGCACCGAGAAAGACATCCGCCTGATGGTCCTCCGCGAGAACACCGAAGGCCTCTATGTGGGAGTCGGGGGCTTCTTCAAGAAAGGCACACCGGACGAAATCGCCGTTCAGGAGGACGTGAATTCCCGCAAAGGCGTCGAGCGCATCATCCGTTACGCGTTCGAATATGCCCGTCAGAATGGGCTGAAGCGCGTGTGCATGAGCGACAAATCGAACGCCATGACCTTTGCCCACGACCTCTGGCAGCGGGTTTTTAAAGAAGTCCGCCAAGAGTATGCGAATATCGAGTCACGCCACTTGTATATCGACGCCCTGGCGATGGAGATTGTCCGCGAGCCCGGCCAGTTCGACGTCATCGTGACCTGCAATCTTTTCGGCGACATCATCAGCGACCTCGGCGCGCAGCTTGCCGGTGGGCTGGGCCTTGCGCCGTCAGCGAACATTCACCCCGGCAAGACTTCGCTTTTCGAGCCGGTGCACGGGTCCGCGCCCAATATTGCCGGGAAGGGCATCGCCAACCCGTTGGGCTCCGTCCTCACTTCGGCGATGATGCTGGAATTTCTTGGTTGGAGATCGGAAGCGGCGGCGCTTCGCACGGCGGTGCGGGCAGCTCTTCGCGAAAACTGCGTGACGCCCGACCTGGGTGGCAGCAAGAGGACGGCAGAAATGGGCGACTGGCTGGTGGCCAAATCTGTCGAAGCGCTCACCCAGCAGCATTAGATCGAGAGTCTGCCCCTTGCTGCGGGGCCGCAGCTGTTACGAGGTCAGCCCCGCTGCAATTCCAAATCTCAACTTAAAGTGATACTTGAACCACACTACAGGGGCGTCTTTCTAACGTCGCCGAGCCAACGTGGTCAAGAGCATCCCTAACAGGAACCCTCCAATGTGCGCCCACCAGGCCACCCCTCCAGAAGCGCCGCCTCCCAGTGCATTGATCCCTGATACAAACTGCATGACATACCACAACCCAAGAAAGATTACGGCGGGTACGGGCAAAGGGAAGATAAAGACCAGGGTAAGAATTCGCGCCCGGGGATGGAGCAAGATGTAAGCGCCCATCACTCCGGATATGGCACCGCTGGCGCCCACGGCCGGGATGCTGGAGTGCAGATTGAATAGCACGTGTAGAAGACCCGCTCCGACCCCGCAGACGAGATAGAAGAACAGATATGCTATGTGCCCGAAAAAGTCTTCGACGTTATCGCCGAAGATCCAGAGAAAGAGCATGTTTCCGGCGATGTGCAGGAATCCGTAGTGAAGAAACATGCTGGTCACCAGCGGCGCGCAGGAGACTTCAAAGCTGGCCTGTCCCGACAGGAAAGCAGGAAAACGAGCGGGAACCGTGGAGTACGACAAGAGCAGGGCTTCATAGGCCCGGTGCGAGAGGGTGGCCTCGAGGCCGAGCTCGTAAATAAACACCGTGATATTGGCGAGGATTAGCGTGACATTGACAAAGGGATAAGTGCGCGAGGGGTTGAGGTCCTTGAGCGGGATGAACATGACGAGAGGTCCGCAGCAGAGTAGCGAAACGCGCGGAAAATGGAAAGGGCGGGGGAATGGTTTGCTGCGTCCGATAATGTAGGCGCGCTGAGTACGCTAGTTAACAGAACAAGTTCTTCTCCGTAATTGCCTTGGTCCACAGTCTTTATCTCGCCCCTCGCGGAGTGAGCCGTTCGGTGGGAAGGGGACGCTATTCCCTTCGGCCGCGGCAGGCGGCATGGTTTTCTCTGAAATTCTCCACGCCAATATTGCACGAGGAGTGCGCGTGTGGTAATTACAGTACTTCTGCGTGTGCGCGCGTTTCGGACGGAGTACGGTAGTTTGTCCGGCGCAGCGTCGGCGCGCCGACTGCTCATGCCTGCGCGGGAAACGGAAGCCATCATCCTGAAGACATTTCCCCTGGGCGAAGCAGATCGCCTGGTGAGCTTTTTTGGACGTTCGTCGGGGCGGGTGCGCGGCGTGGCGGCCGGCGCCCGGCGTTTAAAGAACCGCTACGGATCGACGCTCGAGATTCTTTCTCACGTCCAGATTTGGTACGTCGAGAAAGAAACCCGCGATCTGGTGCGCATCCAACAAGCCGAATTGCTCGAGTCCTTTCACAAAGCTCAGAGCGATTACGGTCTGAGCACCGGGCTCGCCGTGATCAGTGAGATCTCGGAGCTTATTCTGCCGGAGCATGAAGTCTCCGAGCCCATGTTCCGTCTGCTTCTGCTGGCCGCCCGCGAAGTCGAGCGCACCGCAGATTGGCATTTGCCATTGAGCTACTTCGCCTTTTGGACCGTGCGGCTGGGCGGTTGGCTGCCGCGCTTTGACCGCTGTGTTACTTGCGGCGCGCCATTCGACTCGAAACCGGCCTTTTACGACGCACATCAGTCCGGCCTGTTTTGCGAGAACTGCCGGCGTGCCGGAATGAAGCCGCTGCACGCCGAGGCGCGGAGTCTTGCCGAGCGTTTCGCCGGCGAGCGTCTGGATCGGATGACGTTGGAGAGGTGCATAGAAACCGGCGCTGGGGAACTGCGCGAAGCTGGTTTGAGCTGGATCGAGCATCACCTCGAGCGGCGGTTGAAAACGCGGGAACTTTTGGAGACCACTTGAAAGCTAAAGTAAAACTTGAGAAAAAGCCGCAGGGCCTTACTTTCCAGGATCTGATTTTGCAACTGTCGCAGTTTTGGATGAAGCAAGGCTGCGTACTCCAACAGCCGTACGACGTGGAAATGGGCGCGGGCACGATGCACCCGGAAACTTTCCTGCGCGTGCTCGGCCCGCATGCCTATCGCGTCGGATATGTGCAACCCAGTCGTCGGCCCGCCGACGGCCGTTACGGCGAGAACCCCAATCGTCTTTACAAGCATTCCCAATTTCAAGTCATCCTCAAGCCCTCTCCGGTCGATGTGCAGGACATCTATCTGAAGAGTCTGGGGGCCATGGGCATCCACCTCCAGGAACACGACATTCGTTTTGAAGAAGACAATTGGGAATCCCCGACCCTGGGCGCGTGGGGCATCGGCTGGCAAGTGCTGCTCGACGGTCTCGAGATTACGCAGTTCACCTACTTCCAACAGAGCGGCGGCATCGACCTCGACCCCATCTCCGTCGAGCTTACCTACGGACTTGAGCGCATTGGCGCGTTTCTCCAAGGCACGGAGAGTGTCTACGATCTCCGCTGGTCCGCGGACATGACTTACGGCCAGATTCGCCTCCGGGAGGAGCAGCAATTCTCCGCCTACAGCTTTGATCGCAGTGATGCGTCTGCCATTCGCTCCGAATTCGAATTACACGAGAAGCAGGCCAAGGAACTCCTCGATGGCTTCAAAGGATTAGAAGGGGAGGACCGCGTCCGTTACCCG
This sequence comes from Acidobacteriota bacterium, assembly GCA_003225295.1. Lineage (GTDB taxonomy): Bacteria > Acidobacteriota > Terriglobia > Acidiferrales > UBA7541 > Acidiferrum. The sequence goes on from QHYZ01000078.1 coordinate 78,952, forward strand.
CTGCTGGCTGCTTACGACCATTGCCTCAAGTGTTCGCATCTTTTCAATCTGCTGGATGCCCGCGGCGTGATCTCCACGACCGAACGTGCCGCACTGATGGCCCGCGTGCGCACCCTCGCCTGCCGCACCGCCGCGGCCTACCTTGTACAAATGGGCGGCTCCGTATCGCAGCGCGAGGTGCGGGCATGAAGGCAGCTCCGGTAGAGAAACGCGTCGAACTCCTCTTCGAAGTCGGCTGCGAAGAGATCCCCGCCGGGATGCTTCCGAAGGCCGAGCAGGAGCTGCGCACCAACATCGAAAAACTCCTCATCGCCGAGAATCTATTTGACGGTGTATCGGTCGAAACCTTCGGCACGCCTCGTCGTCTGGTCACCTGGGTTCAGGGACTGCGCGCCAAGCAGCCCGATGTCGAGGTCGAAGTGACCGGTCCGCCGAAATCGGTTGCTTACGATTCTGTCGGCGCGCCGACACGTGCCGCCCAAAGCTTCGCCGAGAAGCAGCGTGTCCACGTCAGCGATCTTTATCTGGTCGAGACGGCCAAGGGCGAATACCTTGCCGCCAAACAGGCCAAGCTCGGCAGAACCGCTGAACAAATCCTGGTCACCGTTCTGCCCCGCGCTGTGCACGACCTTGCCTGGCCGCGCTCCATGACCTGGACCGGCCTGGACGGTGCACGGTTCATTCGTCCCATCCGCTGGATCGTCGCCGTACTCGACGGCCGACCACTGAAACTCTCTGTCGCCGGCATCGCTGCCGGCCGCACCACGCGCGGCCACCGCTTCCTCGGCGCAAGCGCCATTCACGTCCGCAACTTCCCGGACTACGAAAAGAAACTCCAGCAGAATGGCGTGGTCATTCGTCCCGCCCGACGTCAGGAGAAAATCGCCACGGAGCTGGAAGCCCACGCCAAGCGGGGAGGCTACCGCGTCCACGAAGACGCCTCGCTTCGCATGCTGGTGGCCTATCTCAACGAATATCCCAGTGTCATCCAGGGCGATTTCGATCCCGCCTTTCTGAGCCTCCCGGACGAAATCTTGGTCACCGTCATGCGCGACCACCAGAAGTATTTCGCCGTGGAAAAGAAGAACGGCGAGCTAGCTCCGCACTTTCTGGCCGTCATCAATGTCGACAAGGACTCCAAAGGGCTGATCCGCGCCGGCCACGAGCGCGTCCTTCGTGCGCGCTTCGCCGACGCCCAGTTTTTCTGGCAGTCGGATCAGAAATGTCGGCTGGCCGACTATTTGCCCAAGCTGGAACGGGTCACCTACGAATCGCGGCTCGGCAGCTATCGCGACAAAGTCGAACGCATCCGCGGCCTCGCTTGCTGGTTCACCGAGCAGTGGTTCAACCTGGGCATGCTCCACGCGCATGTCGCGGAAGCCGACCGCGCCGCGGAGCTCGCCAAGTGCGACCTGGCCACCGAAATGGTTCGCGAGTTCACCGAGCTTCAAGGAATCGTCGGCGGTCTGTACGCTCGTGCCCAGGGCGAATCCGATGAAATCGCCGACGCTGTTTACGATCACTACCGCCCCGTAGGGCTGGAAGACCCTATCCCCCGCAATCTGACCGGCTGCGCGGTCGCGCTCGCGGACAAACTCGATTCCGTCGTGGGTTGTTTTGCCGTGGGCATAGTGCCCACCGGGTCGAGCGATCCCTATGCCTTGCGCCGCGCTGCGCTGGGAATCGTCAAGATCATTCTGGAGAAGAAGTTGCCCATCTCGCTCTCGCTGGCCATCGGCGCCGCCGCAAAAGCGCTTCTCACGCACAAGCCCAAGCGCGGCGTAGCCCCGGACCAGGAGACCCAGATTCTCGACTTCATTCTCGACCGCGCCAAGTTCGTCTTTCGAGAACGGGATGGTTTCGCTTACGAGGAAGTCAATGCCGTATTTCGTGTCGGCGCCGACGATTTGGTGGACGCCCAGAAGCGCCTGGCCGCGCTGAAAGCCATTCGCAAGTCAAAGAACTTCGAGCCGCTGGCCGTCTCTTTCAAACGCATCCGCAATATTCTTGAAAAGGCCAATATAGCTTCCGGCGATGCCCGGCAGGTGAATCCGGCGCTGCTGGAGAACGGGGCGGAGCGCGCGCTCTACTCCGCAGTACGCGAAGCCGCCGCAAAAGTGCAGACCCACAAGCGCGCTGGTAAGTATCAGGAAGCATTGGAGACCATTGCCGGACTTCGAAAAGTCGTCGATCGATTTTTCGACGGCGTCATGGTGATGGCGGAAAACGAAGCCGTTCGCTCGAACCGTCTGGCATTGCTCGCGGAACTACTCCGTGAGTTCACTACGGTCGCTGATTTTTCTGAAATTGGCGGCGAAGAGAGACGCTAGCGATCTCAAGTGTTACTTGAAGTATTTTACCGTCGGCGTGCCGACCATCTTCTCCGGCCGCTGCGCGGGAACGGTGACAACAGCAGTTCCACAACTCTAGAAAAGGACAAGCGAGGCGTACAGTGAGAAAATGGATCTATTCCTTCGGTGCCGGCAAAGCGGAAGGTGACGGAACTTGGCGCGATCTCCTCGGCGGCAAAGGCGCCGGTCTCGCCGAGATGACCAAGATCGGCTTGCCGGTGCCTGCCGGATTCACCATCTCCACGGAGGCGTGCGATTACTTTTACAAGAACGGCAAAAAGTATCCTACGGAGTTGAACAAGCAGGTCCGCGATCACGTCAGAAAGCTCGAGCGCACCACCAAGAGGAAACTTGGCGACCCGCAGAACCCTCTGCTCGTCAGTGTGCGCTCTGGCTCAGCCCGTTCCATGCCGGGCATGATGGAAACCATTCTCAATCTCGGCCTCAACGACCGCTCCGTCAAAGGCCTCGCCTCCGTCACCAGGAATGAGCGATTCGCCTATGACGCCTACCGGCGCTTTGTGCAGATGTATTCGACCGTGGTCATGGGTATGCCGAAGGAGGATCTCGAACAGCGTCTGCGCGTCATGAAAGACCGGCTCGGCGTCAAGGAAGACACCGCCGTGCCCGCCAGCGGCTGGAAAGAATTGGTGACGGAATACAAAGCCCACTTCCGCAAGGAATCAGCGACGGAGTTTCCCGACGACCCCATCGACCAGCTCTGGGGAGCGATTGGCGCGGTGTTCGGGTCTTGGATGGCGGAAAAGGCGGTCACCTATCGGCGGGTAGAGAAAATCACTGGCCTCCTCGGCACCGCCGTCAATGTGGTACAGATGGTTTTCGGAAATACCGGCGACACTTCCGGCACGGGAGTCTGTTTCACGCGTGACCCCAGTTCCGGCGAAAAAATCTTCTACGGCGACTACCTGGTGAACGCCCAGGGAGAAGACGTGGTGGCCGGCATTCGAACACCCATGCCCCTGCGCGAAATGCAAAAGACCATGCCCAAGGTTTACGCGCAGCTCGAGAGAGTTCGAGTAAAACTCGAGAAGCACTATCGCGACATGCAGGACATGGAGTTCACCGTGGAAGACGGTACGCTCTACATGCTCCAGACGCGCACCGGCAAGCGCACCCCCGCTGCCGCGTTTCGCATAGCCGTGGACATGGCCAAGGAAAAACTCATCCATAAGGAAGAAGCTATTCTGCGCATCAAGCCGGAAGACATCGAGCGGCTCTTCTATCCCGTGATCGACTCGACCGTCGACAAGAAATCACTGTCCACGAAAATCTTGGCCACCGGCATCAATGCCGTCCCCGGCGCAGCCGTTGGGAAAGTCGTCTTCTCCGCCCCGAAAGCGGAACTGTGGGCGGAGCGCGGCGAAAAAGTCATCCTGGTCCGTCGTGAAACCAGCCCCGAGGATGTCGGCGGCATGGCCGTTGCGCAGGGCATTCTGACCGCTACCGGTGGCAAGACCAGTCACGCCGCCGTGGTCGCCCGCGGCTGGGGCAAATGTTGCGTGGTGGGCGCCGAAAAGCTGGACATCGACTACCCAGCACTCTCGATGGCCAGTAACGGCAAGGTCGTGAAGGAAGGGGATTGGATCACCCTAGACGGCAGCGAAGGTGTGGTCTACACCGAAGCGATGCCTCTGGTCGTTCCCCAGCTTCCTAAATCCTACGAAACGCTCATGAAGTGGGCCGACGAGACGCGTCGCCTCAAGGTGCGCACCAACGTGGATACCCCGCAGGACGCCCGCAAAGCCATAGAGTTTGGGGCTGAGGGCATTGGGCTCTGCCGCACGGAGCACATGTTCTTTACCGATTTCGAACAGCCGGAAAGAAGCCACGAACGGCAGCACGCCATCCAGGAAATGATCCTGGCCGACAACAAAGAAGCTCGCGTCAAGGCCCTGGACAAATTGCTGCCGTTTCAGCGCCGCGATTTCGTCGGTATCTTCCAGGCCATGGACGGCTTCCCGGTCACCATTCGCTTGATCGACCCGCCGCTGCACGAGTTCGTCCCGCACGAGCGCGGGAAGCAGGAAGAGCTGGCCGCTGAACTAAACATCGATGTGCAAACCGTGGTGCGCCGCGTCGAGCAGTTGCACGAAGCTAACCCCATGCTCGGCCATCGCGGCTGCCGTCTGGCCATCACCTATCCCGAAATACTGGAGATGCAAGTGCGCGCCATCATCGAGGCGGCCCTGGAATGCCAGAAAGGCGGAGTTAAAGTTTTACCGGAGATCATGCATCCGCTCACTCTGGACCGCAAGGAACTCTCCATCCTCGAGCAAGCGACGCGCCGCGTCGCTGAGGACCTGATCAAGAAGTCCGGTGCAAAACTCAATTACCTCGTGGGAACCATGATTGAGTTGCCCCGCGCTGCCTTGCTGGCGGCAGAAATCGCCGAAGTGGCGGACTTCTTCTCCTTCGGGACCAATGACCTCACGCAAACCACCATGGGGCTTTCCCGTGATGACGCCGGCCGCTTCCTAGCCGATTACGTGGACGAAAAGAAGGCCGCGGTATTCACCGCCGACCCTTTCCAGTCGCTCGATACCAAGGGCGTAGGGATGCTAATACGCTGGGGCATCGAGCAGGGGCGCCAGACACGCCCCCAGCTAAAGATCGGCATCTGCGGCGAACATGGCGGCGATGCGGACAGCGTGAAGTTTTGCCACCAGGTCGGCATGGATTACGTCAGCGCTTCACCGTTCCGTGTGCCCATCGCTCGTTTGGCGGCAGCTCAAGTAGTGGTTGAAGAAAAGCGAGCGAAGAAAACGAGGAGCAGGCAGCCGGGAAATTGACCTAAAGCATTACTTGAAGTACGGTACGGGCAGCCATTTCCAGGAGTTTTGTTCGTCGGCGACTTTATTTCTACGTGGGCATTTTAAAGAAAAAGTACAGCCCCAGGAAAAAGAAAATAATGTCCGGTGACCAGCCGGCTAGAAACGGCGGAAGCTGGCCAACTCCGCCCATGGCTTCCAGAAGTTTGGCCACCGACCAATAAACGATTCCAAATCCTATTCCGAGGGCCACACCTCCCACCGCACCACGCGTCCCCACTAGAAAGGCAAACGGGATTGCCAGGAGCATGCTTACAGGGGCGAGTAGCGGGAAGGCGATCTTTTCGTGCCATTGCACCGTCAGAGTCGAGACGTCAAAGCCCGCATGCTGCAGTCCATCAATATATCTCCTCAAATCTCGCCAACTCATCTCGAACGCCTGTCGGACCTCGCGGTTGAAGTAACTGGGGGGCTCGGTGAGCTCTGGCAGCGAAGTGATAGGCGGCAGCCGCTCGTACCGGATAATCGTGCCATCCGCAAAATCACGCACCCAGCTCCCTTCGAGAATCCACACGTTTTGCGTCTCCGACCAGCGCGCGCGCGACGCAAAGATGCGGCGGCGCACGTGAAAAGTTGCCGGATCGATTTCGAGCACGGTGAGCCCGCCAAAAAGACGTTGCGTGGGGTCGAAGAGATCGTAATTGTAGATTTTTGAGTTTTCACCGAAGATCCAGCGTTGCGGGTGAGTGTAAGTCTGCGGCGGACGACCTTTGATGAGGTTATGGAGCGCGTCCTGTCGTTGATTCGCGTAGGGCAAATAGGTGTCGTCGAGCACCACCATGGTTCCGGCCAGGGCCAATCCCGCCAGCAGCAACGGTACCGCCAGACGGTACAAACTGATGCCACTGGCCTTGATGGCCACGATTTCATTGTTCTTGCTCATGATTCCCAGCGTCACCAGGACGGCGACCAGCGCCCCCAACGGTGCCAATTGGTAGAGCAGATAGGGAGCAAGGTAGCGGAAATAATCCACCACAATCAGAAAGGGAACTCGGTGGCGCGCAATGTCATCGAGTACCTCGAAGAAGGTGAAGGTCTCAAAAAGAAAGACGAACGCTCCCATCAGCAGCGCAAAATAATAAAAGAAACGCCTCAAAACATAGATGTCTAACAATTGCGGGAAACTACCGCTGGACCGCGCCATGATTTCTTGTGATAGGCGCTCTCCGTTCGCCCCGTTGGCCGTGACGGCTCGGGCGCGCGCTTGGGCCCGCCAGCGGCGCAACAGGCGTCTTCTGGATTGCAAATAGATGATCGGGCGGAGCCACCGGTTTTCGCCCCGGAATTGCTCCATGCGGGGCAAGAGCCTCAGCCCCAAGGCGAAGACAACGGCGTTGGCGATCCAGATTCCCGCGGCCGGCGTCAGCGTACCTTGCCGCGCAAGCCCCGCCCCTATGACGGACATCAAGTAATAAGAAGAAATGAGGACTACCGCCAGTAACGCCCCCGCCGCCCGACCCCCGCGCCGCGGCTGCGCGCCCAGCGGAACGGCGATCAACGCAAAAGCAAAGCAGGCAATCGGGAACGCAAAGCGGCGGTGCAGTTCCACGCGGGCCTCGCGCCAACCGGGGCCGTTATCATTCAAAAGTTCGCGAATCGAGCGCTCCGGATTGTTAAGTTGCCGCGGTTGGGCAACTGCCAGTCCGCTGAACTCGATGGGCAGGTCGCTCTGGCCGAACGCCGTGACAGAGTAGTGGTCGGCATCTTGGCGCGAGAATTCGTGGGTTGTGCCGCCGCGCAGATGGAGCTCTACCTTGCCTTGTTTCGGTTCGGCAATGACAATGGCGTTCTCCGCCAGCGTCAGGCTTGAGCCGCCCTCTCCACCCGTCTCCGCCAGAAACACGCCGTGCCATTGGGTTCCGCTGGCCGACACATCGTTGACGTAGAGAACCAGCCGCGGGAAGCGTTCGTCGAACACGCGCGGTTGTAACTGAAAGGAAACCTGCGAAGTGATCAGATCGGCTTGCAGCGAACGAAACGTCCGCAGCGCCAGCGGTCCGAGCCAGGCCGTCATTGCCAGCGTCACTACCGCGCCGGTGAGCGCCAGCACACCAACCGGAAGCAAAATTCGGCGCCTGCCAATGCCCAGCGCGGTTAGCGCGATGATCTCACTGTCCGCCGACATGCGCCCGAGCCCCAGCAGCACACCGATCAGCGTGGCCATCGGCACGGTAAAGACAAACACGGCAGGAAATATGCAGAGAAAAAGCTTCAGAACCTGTGCGCCTGAACCGCTGTGGCGCACAAAGAGCTCCATCAAGCGCACCAGTTGTGGCACGAAAAAGACAAAGGTGAAGACGACAAGTCCGAGGAATGCGTGGCGGAAAACTTCGCGGACGATATACCGGTCCAGGATGCGCATGACGCGAACGGTGAGTGTAACACGCCCGCGACGGCGTTCCGCTGGTCGCCCCCCTCCCCCTTCTACCGTCTGATGAACAAGCCAAAACTGCTATGGCGCGGACACCCGAACCAGGATTCTCAAGATCAGCTTTTCACTGGGGTGTCTTCTTAGTGCTTTCGACCAGCGGCCGAAACTCGCTTCTCCCTATCAGTTCTCAGCGTGATCCACAAAGCCGGCAGCGAAATTCACCTCACCGGCGCGCAGGTTTTTCCGATTCACAAATTCCTCAAGAGGATTGCGGATGAACTCCTTCAGCTCCCGGTGAGTCATGCCGGTCTTGGGATTCGTACCTTCCGATCGTTCCGCTGATGTACTCATCCGGCGTCTCCCTCCTCAAGCGGACGCCGCTTGATCTCGAAATTCCCGGGCATTAGCCGTCAGATATTGATCAAGGGTTACGGGCTGGCGTTCGATCAAGGCCTTTAGCAAGCCATCGGTCTTCGCACCTCCACCCTGCTTGTAATACTGCTGCAGTTCCAGAAGCGCCGTCACCTGCCACTCCGGCATACCCAGACCGAGCATCGCCTCGCGCTGCGCGGATTCGGGAATGTCCACGTAATTCACCGCACGCCCCGCGACTCTGGAAATTCGCTTCGCCAGCTCTTGGTCCGATATCGCCTCCGGCCCATGCAACTCATAGGTCTTCCCGGAGTGCGCGCCTCCCTGAAGCGCTTTGACGGCGACAGCGGCAATGTCACCAATGTCCAGATAGCTGACTTTCGCGTCTCCCATGGCCGCAAAAAACGCGCCTTGTGACCGGATGCTGGGGGCGTTGTAGGCCACGATGTTCTGCAGAAATCCATTTGGCCGCAGGATCGTGCAGCTCATTCCTGTGGCCTTGAGCTTGTCCTCTACCTTGCGGTGCCAGCCCGGAAATGACTTCGGATAATCTCCTGCTCCGAGCGCCGAATTAAGCACCACGTGCTTCACCCCGGATTCCTTACACCCATCCACTACATTGCTCTCCAACTCGACGAGTTGAGGAATCGGAGAACACACCACAAACACGGAAGTCACTCCGTCCAGAGCCTTGCCGAGACTCTGCTTGTCCGCATAGTCCGCCAGCCTGACCTCGCATCCCGACGGAGCCTTAGCAGCCTCCTCCTTTGACCTGTACATGGCGCGAACTTTGGACGCCTTCCGGATCGCTTCCTGCAATACCGCTTTGCCAACACTGCCGCTGGCACCAGTAATAAGAATCATTTTCATGCTCCCATTCTGTGTAGCCCGCGGGGGCCGGCCGAATTCGGGCCAACTCCTGCGAGCCGCATACATTAAGGGCATGGTATAACAGCACTGTAGTGTGGTGAAGCACGCACAAATTTGTAAGCCCGGGGCCCTCCGATGAAGGTGCACCACGGCTGTCCGGTGGAAAGTCCAGGCAGTGTGGCGTCTTTTTTTTGGGCCGCTGCGTTTCGCCGAACTCCGCAATCTTCTCCGAGGCGTCAGCGAAAAGGTTCTCGCCGCCCAGCTTCGTGATTTGGAAAAGGATGGTGTCATCAGCCGAACCGTAGTGCGCTCCTCGCCGCCCAAGGTCACTTACTCCCTCAGCCCTTCCGGCCAAACATTGATCCCGCTCCTCGAAGACCTAGGCGACTGGGGCTCTAAACAGTTTGGCATCACCCCGAATCTGCCCCACAAGCCCCAGGCAGAAACTTTGTAAACGCCGGGTTTGAACCTCCTTTTCCGTCCCGGCGTTTTCCTACGATGCATCGTGGGATCGCACCTCTCCGGGTAACTTGGGAGTGGATTTCATCTAAATAACTTCTCAAGCGCTTGGCAAAAGCATGCCAACCAATTGCCGGTTCATCGCACGCCTTGCACAAATTGCGCCCGGACCGGAATCCAAAGCAACTTATTGGCTAGGGCAGCGTCGAACTAAGCTACGGAAGAATGCGTACATGACTTGCAAGCGCACCATGAACGGGTCTAATGACCCGCCGTGCAAGAGCGGGGCGTACGGGCCCCGAGCTGGGGGACAACTATGGGAACGCTGGGGCAGGATATCCGCTACGCGCTGAGGAACCTTCGGAAGGCGCCGGGATTTGCGGTGGTGGCGATCATTACACTGGCCCTCGGAATTGGTGCTTCCACGGCGATTTTCAGCGTGATTGACAATATCCTGATGGAGCCGTTTCCCTATCCGGATGCACAGCGATTCATGTCCGTACAGATCCACGACGCGGAGCGGACCGAGCCCGGCGGGCGAGCGGGGTTCAGCGGGCCGGAATTTATAGATTATGTAGAGCAGAATCATGTTTTTGACCGGGTGATTGCCAACGACAACACGGACGTGCTGTATCGTTCGGGAGAAGGGACGCTGCGGTTCGACGGGAACTACGTGACGCCGGGGACCTTTGAGTTTTTGGGGATGCCCGCGCTGCTGGGGCGGGTGATGCAGCCTGCGGACTACGAGCAGGGAGCTCCGCCAGTGTTCGTGCTGCGCTATAAGACTTGGGTGAAAAACTTCGGGGCCGATCCGGGCATTGTGAACAAGACGTTTGTGCTGAATGGAGTATCGAGAACGTTGATTGGAATCATGCCCCCGCGATTTGGATGGGGCAACGCCGACCTGTGGATACCCAAGAAGCCGGACCGGGCCGTAGCAACCACCGCTGTGGCCGGGGCGTTCCCGCAGTTTTGGTTCCTGCTCGGACATCTGAAGCCGGGCGTTTCCATGAAGGAGGCGGAAGCGGACCTTGCGGTAGTGGCCAACCGGCTGGCGAAGGTATATTCGAAGGACTATCCGAAGCATTTCACCGTACAGTTGGAGTCGTTGACGAACCTGGTGGTGGGGCGATTCAAGACCACGCTTTTCATCGTATTGGCGGCGGTGGGGCTGCTACTGCTCATCGGGTGCGGAAACGTGGCGAATCTTCTGCTGGCAAGAGCGACTACACGGGAGAAGGAGTTTGCGATCCGGTCGGCGCTAGGCGCGAACCGCTGGAGACTGATCCGACAGCTTCTGGTGGAGAGCCTGATTCTGGCGACCGGCGGGGCGGCGGTGGGAACTCTCCTGGCATGGGGAGGGTTGAAGTCCCTGGTGGCGCTGATGCCGCAAAATATCATCCCGGCAGAAGCGGTAATTCGGCTGAATACACCGGTGCTGGCGTTTACGCTGGGTGTAGCGATGCTAACCGCGTTGGTGTTTGGTCTGGTGCCCGCGCTGGAGGCGGCACGCAAGGATTTGAACGAACCGTTGCAGGATAGCGGCAAAGGCATTAGCGGGGGATTCCGCCAAGGAAGACTTCGCGATGCGGTTGTGGTGCTGGAAGTGGGCCTTTCACTGACGTTGCTGGTAGGGGCCGGATTGCTAATGCGCAGCTTTGTGGCGCTTCGCGAGGTGCACCTCGGGTTGCAACCGGATCATGTTCTGGTGGCGAGGCTTCCGCTGCCAGTGGACAGGTATAAGACGGCCGATCAGGTGGCGGGATTCTACCGGCCGCTGTTGCAGCGGCTGAAAGCATTGCCCGGTGTCCTGGAAGCTACAGAAACGAGCACGCTGCCGCCATACGGTGGCATTCCGAGCGACATCGAGATTCCCGGCAAGACGCACGGGGAAAAATGGAACGCCATGTTTCAGCTGGTCAGCGAGGGATATTTCCCAGTGCTGAAAATCCAGTTTGTGGACGGACGGAGTTTCACGGAAGCGGAAGTGAGCGGAGCGCGCAAGCTCGCGATTGTGAACCAGACGTTTGTGAAAAAATACTTGGCGAATGAAAATCCAATCGGGAAGCAGGTAAGAATCGCGCAACTTGCGAATTTTGAAGATCCCGTGAAAGAGCCCATGTTTGAAATCATCGGACTCGTGGCGGACGCAAAGAACCGTGGCTTGCAAGATCCAGTCGAGCCCGAGATTTGGATACCGTATACGGTGACAGGTTCGGCGTTCCGCGGAATTCTGGTGCGGACGGCGAAAGATCCGATGGCGATGATGAACGCGGTTCAGCAAGAGATCTGGGCCACGGATCGGAACGTAGCCCTGACCCTGACCGGGACACTCGAGGGGTACATCAGTCAGTTTTCTTACGCGGGACCGCGATTCGGGTTCATGCTCATGACCATCTTCAGCTCAATTGGCCTGGTGCTGGTAACGCTTGGCGTGTACAGCGTGCTGGCCTATACGACGGCGCGCAGAACGCACGAGATCGGGATACGTATGGCGCTGGGAGCGGAAGGCAGGGATGTCGTTAGGTTAGTGGTGCGAACGGGGCTGCGATTGGTGGCCATCGGTGTGGCACTTGGGCTGCTCGCCAGCCTGGCGCTGGGGCGAGTCATGGGGACGCAGCTTTGGGGAGTGTCTCCATACGACCCATGGACTCTCACGTGTGTTCCCGCCCTGCTTATTATAACCGGGCTGCTGTCCTGCTGGGTTCCAGCGCGCCGCGCCGCGAGCGTGGATCCATTGGTTGCACTGCGGTATCAGTAAGTCATGGCCCTCAGGAGAGGGCGACAAGCAAGGATGAAAATAGCCCGGGTCTCGGTCTTGCCGAATCAGCAACTTAGGGCCTTCTTTCACAGGAGACTTCCTGCGTCTTTGGCACACCATCGCCTGGCATGAAAACAAGGCGGCTCCCAGAGAAACATCCTGAGAATACCAAACTCATTTTCATAGCGGTAAAGACCCATTGCCGCTGACGGGAAAAATTTTGTCCTGGTTCTGAATTCCTCGCGCCACAGACAAATCTCGCTCATCGGCACCGCGTCAGCCCGCCGCTCAAAGCTCGGCCCCGTTTCTCTTACTGTCGAATACATGATAGTTTTTCTTACAGGGGTTTTTTCTAAGACAGCATTGGCGGGCTCTAGTCTATCGAATCGGGCCTGAACCGCCGCTTCGACCTTCGACTGTCAGCCGGACACCCTCCGGTCACGGATCTAGCACGGGAGAGACACGAGCAATGAAGCGGGTTCATCTGGTTGTCTTGTGGCACATGCATCAGCCGCAGTACCGCGACCCTGAAAGCGGACGCTATGTCCTCCCCTGGACGCGCCTGCACGCCCTGAAAGATTACTGGGGAATGGTCGACGTGCTCCGCGGATTTCCCAACTTCCATGCCACCTTCAACGTCGTGCCTTCCCTCGGCATGCAACTTGAGGAGTACGCCAACGGCCGTTTCAATGAGCCGTGGTTTTCGCTGGCATTCAAAAATGCGGAGGAATTAACCCGCGAGGATAAGGCGGAAATCATTGCGCGCGCGTTTCAAGTGAATCAGGAACGGCTGATGTCGCGTTGGCCGCGGTTCGTCGAATTATTCGAATGGTCGCGTCCCGCCGGTGGCGCTCGGGCGCTGGTCTCTTTCACCACGCGCGATTGGCGCGACCTGCAACTGCTCTCGCAGTTGGCATGGATGGAGGAGTCCTGGTTCCAAACAGATGATGTCGTCAGCCGTCTGGCCACCAAAGGGAAGGACTACACCGAAGCGGACAAGTCCGCGCTGCGGAAAGTACAGCTCGAGTTCCTCGGCCTGGTGCTCCCGGTTTATCGAGACGCAGCGCAGCGCGGCCAGATCGAGATCAGCACGACTCCGTTCTATCACCCCATCCTACCGCTGATCTGCGATTCCGATATTGCCCGCGTGGCCAACCCGGGGACGCCTCTTCCGCGCCGCGCTTACCGGCGTCCGGAAGATGCGCGCGAACAATTGCGGCTTGCCCGCGAGTATCACGAAAGAGTTTTTGGCGTGAAGCCCGCGGGGGTGTGGCCTTCGGAAGGCTCGGTATCGGACATGGCGCTGACCATTGCCGCGGAAGAAGGATTTCAGTGGTTCGGAACAGATGAGGGTGTCCTTGGCCGCACGCTCAACGTCGCCTTCCTCCGCGACGGAAATGGCGTTCCGGCCAATGCCGAGCGCCTCTACAAATCCTGGCGCGTGCAACTGGGAGGAAATAGCATTGTGGGTTTGTTTCGCGATCACCATCTGTCCGACCTTGTCGGCTTCGTTTACAGTGGCATGGACGCGAAAACCGCCGCGGCGGATCTCCACAGTCGAATGCGTCATCTCGGAGAAACCGTACCGGGCGATCAGCCCCTCACGATTTGTCTTTTCCTCGATGGCGAAAATGCCTGGGAATACTACCCGGGGAACGGTCGCGCGTTCCTGTGCGAGTTTTACGGACGCATCCAAGCCGATCAGGATTTCCGCGCGCTAACCGCGAGCGAAGCCATTGCCGCCGCCGGCGAAATTCCAACCATCACCGGAATTTTCCCCGCGTCCTGGATCAATGCAAATTTCGACGTGTGGATCGGCCACGCCGAAGACGTCGCCGCGTGGGAATTATTGTGGGATGCGCGCGAAGCCTACGCCCGCGCATTCGAAGCGCGTAAACAGGGAAGAGCCGACGCCCCAACCGAAACCGCCCTGAAGGAAGCGCGCGAATCGCTCCTGGCCGCGGAAGGGAGTGACTGGTGCTGGTGGTTCGGCCCCGAGCATAGCACCGCGAACGACGCGGAATTCGATGCACTTTATCGAAAACACCTGACGGCCATTTACCTGGCTCTGGGGCAGGTGGCGCCGGAGGAATTGGCCAAGCCCATCAAGCGCAGGCCGGAGCACGCGCTGCAACTCGCGCCAACGGGTTTGCTAAACGTCACGGTCGACGGAAGAGACACGTCGTATTTCGAATGGCTGGGGGCAGGATTGTATTCACCGGAACGGCGCGGCGGGTCGATGCACGGACGCGTCTTCTATCTGCACGAACTGCGCTACGGATTCGAGGAAGGCCGCTTCTGCGTGCGCATCGATCCCTTCTCGGAGGCGCTTCTAGAGCTGGAACACCCGGAGTTTCGCATCACCATCGGCGGCGAGGAAGAAGTTACCCTGGTCGTGAATCTGGAGCGCGGCCACGTCCAAGGGTTTGCCGTCGAAAAGGACCTGGTATGCTTGCTGAATCCGAAACTTGTCGCGGAAGCTGCCTTTGAGCGGGTTCTGGAAGTGGCCATCCACAAGGACCTGATCAACTTCAAAGGTCAGAGCAAGCTGAGGCTCGGGGTTGCGCTGTGGCACGCGGGATTGCCCGTGGATGTGCTGCCCGCCGAGGGATTCCTGGACGTGAACCTTGGCGAAGAGAATTCCGCCTGGCCGCCGGAGCCGTAGGCGCGTTTTCTGGCCCAGCCACACCGGTGTCGCTGCTAGGAAGGGTAGTGTTTTCAGTCCGATGGAAACTCATCGGATTACCACCGATCGTCCGGAATCGGCTTTTTTTGAGCACTCCGCTAAAATAGTTTAACCGCAAGATCCTGTGGATGATCGCCGACGGGGATCATCGTCAGCAGAAAATTGGTGCGCACACGGATGACCGCCAGGTCGCCCGAGCCCTGGCTCACCACCAGCAGCAAGTTTTCCGCGGGATCGAAGCGCAACGCCGTCGGAGAATCGCCGGCGGGAACAGGGAATCCTTTTCCGGGATCGCGAATGATGCGACGATTGAAAATATCGACAGGGGTGACCCGGTCCCCAGCGGTGTCCGAAACATACAGCAGGCTTGCATCGCTGCTCAGGACGCCGCGAGTGGGCGTCGACCCGAGGACCATGTAGTCGCCCACCTCGTGCGTCCAGGGGGTGATGGCCTGGAGCCCGTGAGCCTCCGGTGAAATCACGTAGAGTTCGCCGCCATCGGGCTTGAGCAGCATGTCCGTGGGCTTGCCGGCCAGTTCGAGATGGGTGACCAGAACGCCGCGGCGCAGGTCCACCACCGAGATGCGGCGCTCGGATCGGCTCAGGACGAACGCCAGGGAACCGTCTGGCAGCACGGCGACGTCTTCGGGTTGCGGCACCACGGAAACACTCCCGCGCAGCGTGAGAGTTGGTGCGTCATGAATGCCAAGAGAGCCGTCGCGCCGGTTCACCACCAGGACGGTCTTGCCATCCGGGGTGACGTGCGCCAGCACGGGTTCGCGCCCGGTCATGGCGCGCCCCACCACGGCCCGCGATTTAACGTCAATCGCCAGGAGCGTGTTGTTCCCAGATGCCGTCGTGTAGATGCGGTTCCCGTCCGGCGAAAAATCAAGCGCGTAGGGAAGTGGCCCCACGGCAATGCGGGCAGTGACCTGCCCTGTGAAGTGATTGGCGCGGGGATCTAGGATCCAAACGTACCCGCCCGTGCTACTGAGGCCGAAAATCTCAGGGCGAGTAGGATGCTCGCGCATCCCGGAGAGTCCCGGACCGACAGCGATGCGCGCGACGGCTTTGAGCTTCACGAGATCGACAACGGTAACATTGCCGTCCGCCGTGGTGACGTAGGCGGACAGATGCAGGTCGGGGCGAAGAAAGGATGGGCGATGTTCGCGGAGAAGCAGGACAATGCCGCCGATTCCCAGCGCGGCGAGCAGGAAGTAGAGGCGAAAATTCTTGGGGCCGTTCATGTTGGAAAGGCGATTCTCCCATGTATCGCGGCCAGTTCAAACCGCTCGCTCAATACTGGAGCGTGCGACAAGCGGCGCAACCGCTGCTATACTCGCGCGGCGTTACTCCCGAGAACAGAGAAAGTTAAAGACTGGAGGAGACCCGTGCGCTCATCGGTACTGGTTGCCGTTCTTACAGGATGTTTGGCGATTCCCACTCAGGCGCAAGAATTCGCGGGCAAACCCATTTTCAAGCTTGCCGAGGTGATGATCCCCGTACGGGATGGAGTGAAGCTCCAAACCGCAATCTTGACGCCGGTCGCTCAGCACGGACCGCTACCGATTCTCTTTCGGCGCACGCCCTATGGAGTTCCCGAAAAACCGCCGGAGCAGATGCCCGCGTCTCTCCAAGAGCTCGCGCAGGATGGCTACATCTTCGTCATCCAAAATTTGCGCGGGAGATTCAGGTCCGAGGGCGTATTTGAGCTGACTTCGCAGGTGGACTTAAGCAACCCGAAGGCCACCAATGAGACGACAGACGCCTACGACAGCATCGAGTGGCTGGTGAAGAATGTGCCCAACAACAGTGGCAAGGTGGGAATGTATGGAGTCTCTTACGATGGGCTGACTACGGCGCTGACGCTGCTACACCCGCACCCGGCGCTCGCGGCCATCAGCGAACAAGCCTCACCTGTCGACCAGTGGATGAACGATGACGACCACCGCTATGGTGCGCTGCGCGAAAGTTACGACTTCGAATATGCGGTGATGGAACAGGCCGACAAGAATTCCAACACTCATTTCGAGTTTGAGACCTACGACACCTATCAGTGGTATCTAGATTTAGGCCCGCTCTCGAATATCAACGCGAAATATCTTCACGGCAAAATTCCTTATTGGAATTCCACGATAGATCACCCAGACTACGACGATTTCTGGAAGAAGGAAGCCTGGGTCCGCCAGCTTCACGCGTCAACGGTTCCGAATCTGAACGTCGCGGGATTCTGGGATCAGGAAGATCCGTGGGGACCCTGGCAGATTTTCCGCCACGCCGAAGAGCATGACCCGGATCACACCAATTTCATCGTTGCCGGTCCATGGTTTCATGGCCAATGGCAAGGGCCGAAAGGGGAGGGGATCGGCCTGATTCCTTTCGCTGGACATGAAACGGCGCGCGAGTTCCGCGAAAACATCGAAGCCCCGTTTTTCCGATATTACCTGCACGGAAAAGGCGAGAAGCCGAATTGGCAGGCCACCACATTCCAGAGTGGCTCGAACAGTTGGCATAGTTACGCGCTTTGGCCGCCGAAGGAGGCGCAGGCCACAAATTTATATTTGCACGCCGATGGCTCGCTGTCCTTCACCGCGCCGGCCGCAGCGGAAGGGGCCAAGGCGTATCGCGAATATGTTTCTGATCCCGCCAATCCGGTACCGTACCGGCAGCGGCCGATTTCACCGACGTATCCAGCGGGGGATTGGCGGACCTGGGAAGTGGCGGATCAGCGTTTTGTGGATCACCGGCCGGATGTGTTGTCTTTCGTGAGCGCGCCACTGGATCGTGACATTACTATTACCGGACCGCTAGCCATGGCACTATTCGCTTCCACTTCCGGAACGGACAGCGATTTTGTGGTGAAACTCATCGACGTGTATCCGGAGAATGCACAGAAGAATGGTTGGGACCCCCAAGCGGGACCCAAGCCCGGCGAGTACGCACAATCGCTCAATGGATACGAATTGCCGATCGCCATGGAAGTGCGGCGCGGCCGCTATCTGCAAAGCTTTGAGCAGCCGCACGCGCTCACGCCGGATGCGCCAACCGTATGGAACATTCCCTTGCGCGACCACGACCATGTTTTTCTAAAAGGGCATCGAATTATGGTCCACATTCAATCCACGTGGTTCCCTCTAATCGACCGGAATCCGCAAAAATTTGTGCCCAGCACTTACAAGGCAGTGGCGTCGGACTTCACTGCAGCGACGCAGCGGATTTATTGCTCACCGGCGATGCCTTCGCACGTGGTATTGCCGGTCATGCCTTAGACCGAGTATGCAGGGGGCGCGACCTGCGGCACGCTGAGGACAAACGGGAGTCAAGAGACGAGTGAGGCAGGGATGCCGCTGCATGTACAAACTAGGCAAGGGCTTCGCCCTTGATATCCCTGCGGGATATGGAAGTCAGGAGTCAGGAGTCCGAAGCCAGA